>NZ_AP026683.1:2307373-3055665 GCF_025997995.1 Sediminibacterium sp. TEGAF015
ACAGATCTATCACACCAACTATACAAGGATATTATACGCTGCTAGGCCGGAATGCAGGATTGGGTATGGGTGTTAATTTCTTTGTAACTGTAAGACTGCCATAGAAAACTGTTTTCCTTGTTATACCGGATAATAAAGCCATTTATACGTGTTGCCTTGTATTTTTTCTTCAGAAAAATCTACCTAAACCATTCTGAGGTATATGCAATAAAAGGACCGGTATTAATTACGGCCAACCACCCTAATTCTTTTTTAGATGCTATTTTGATTGGTGCTTTTTTTAAAAAGCCAATTCATTTTTTAGCAAGAGGAGATGCTTTTAAAAAGCCGATTCATCGTTTTTTCTTAGGTCTGCTCAACATGATCCCTATTTACAGATTAAGTGAAGGAAAAGAAAATTTATATCTGAATGAATATGCGTTTAGGGCTTCAAAGAAAATTTTAGAAGACGATGGCATCGTGCTAATATTTATTGAGGGGATTTGTTTATTAACCAATGAGATTCAGCCGTTTAAAAAAGGCGCAGCCAGAATTGCACTGGACTATAAGGGAAAAAAGCCCTTGCAGATTCTGCCCTTGGGAATTGCCTATGACCGGTTTAATTCCTGGGGATCAACAGTTAACCTCCATGCCGGCAAAACCATTTCGTTAGCAGAGCTATTGCCATTTGATGACCGGGCTAAAAACATGCGCTATTTTAATGATAGCATAGTTCAATCACTGAATCGGTTGATAGTAACTCCATTAAACGCAAAGCCTGCTCAGAATAGAATCGTAAAACTGATAGGTAATCTTGGATACATCATTCATCGTTGGTTTTTTCTTGGACTAGACTCTTTTGTGAGAAGAAAAACCCAAAACACGGTATTTCACGACTCTGTTTTATTTGGCACTTTATTCATTTTATATCCTATTCTTATTGTTATTATTGGTTTCTGCCTGATTTCCCTCTTTGGCCTGAAAATGATTCTGCCTCTGCTAGGGATTTTGGTTATGGCTAGGTGTATTGTTTTAGTGAAAAATCCAAACGAATAATGGTGTAGCCCAATAATATTGCTAATTTGTAGGTATCATGAAAAATACATTACTTCTTCTAAGCCTGCTTTTTTGTGCTCAAATACATGCACAAGACACTATTTCAAAAAAAGACATTGTTGCCGCATCAAAACTTTTTCATTTACAATTCACAGAAAAAGAAATTGACACGATGTATCTAGGCGTAAAGGATAATCTGAAAGTTTATTCCGATATGCATAAAAAAAGCATTCGCAACAGTGTTCCCATGAGTCTTTGGCAAAATCCGCTTGTACCGGGTATGGAACTGCCGGCTATACAAAAACCCATAAAATGGAAATTGAATAAGCAGGCTCAGCTTCCGCAGAATAAACCCAATCTGGCTTTTTATAGCCTAACAGATTTAGCTTCTCTGATTAAATCAAAAAAAATAAGTTCGGTAGAGCTAACTCGTTTTTTTATTGATAGAATCCGACAATACGGAGATAGTTTAGAGTGTGTTATATCTATTACCGAGGATATAGCACTGATGCAAGCCAAAAGAGCAGACGATGAAATTGCTGCGGGAAAATACAGGGGCTTATTACATGGCATTCCTTATGGTTTAAAAGACTTGTTTTCTGTAAAAGGAACCAAAACTACCTGGGGAGCTGCACCATTTAAAAATCAGGTAATTGAGGAAGATGCCTATGTATATAACCGTCTCACAGAAGCTGGCGCAGTATTGGTTGCCAAGTTTACACTGGGGGCATTGGCAATGGGAGATTATTGGTATGGAGGAAGAACCAAAAACCCCTGGAATCTAAAAACAGGATCATCGGGTTCATCTGCGGGTTCTGCAGCTGCAACCGTTGCCGGATTGGTTCCCTTTGCTATAGGAACAGAAACCTGGGGATCTATTATTTCTCCATCCTCAACATGCGGAGCTACTGGTTTAAGACCTACATTCGGTAGAATCAGCAGAACAGGGGCAATGGCGCTAAGCTGGAGCTTAGATAAGATAGGGCCAATCTGCAAAAATGCAGAAGATGCTGCCATCGTCTTTAGCCATATTCATGGAACAGATGGCTTAGATATGTCGGCGGTTAATATTCCTTTCAACTATCAACCAGATGCGGATATAAGAAAACTTAGAATAGGGTTCGCTAAAAACTATTTTGATTTAATCAGAGATACATCCAGAAACGAATGGAAAGTATTAAAGTCTTTTCAAGAGCAGGGTATTGAACTAATTCCTGTTGAGTTCCCGGATACAGCAGTGTATAAGGCCAATATTATGGACGTAATCATCAGCGCAGAATCTGCGGCTGCTTTTGATGAACTCACCCGATACAATATTGATGATGAATTAACCAGACAAGGCCCTTTTGACTGGCCGAATAGTTTCAGGGTTTCCCGTTTGGTTCCAGCGGTTGAATATGTAAATGCCAACAGAATGCGCTATGAGTTGCAGCAAAAAATACACGCGGCGTTGAAGGATATTGATGTATTGATTTGCCCAACCAGAGGAAGTGGAAATCAATCTGCTATTACCAATTTAACGGGTCAACCGGTAGTATGCACCCCTACAGGCTTTGATAAAAGAACGGGGCTTCCTACCAGTATCAGCTTTATTGGCAATCTTTATGATGAAGCAGCAATTTTATTGACAGCCAAATTTTATCAGTCTATTACAGATTGGGAGACGATATATCCACCCTCTTTTCTCAAATACTAGTCAATGTTTACAATAAACAACAAGCCTGTAGTCATCTTTATAAGTGTGCTACTGTTTGCTGGCTTTATATTTTCCCTATATACAATTACACAATCGGGAAAACGGTTTGAACAAGTAAGCATGAAAGTGATGGAGGATAAAAATAATCTGCTGCCAAGTAAGGCTGTTGTTCAATTAAAGCGTAATTATAAAACCATCAGCAGTGGGTTTTTTAATCCAGGATTTTCCGCAAATAAATGGTGGATATTAGCAGAGACTCCGGCAGCACCCGGCTATTTTCTGCAGATTGCCAATCCACATATCAATGAAATCAGAATCTATACGCTCAAGAATAATCAACCTTTACTCGCTTATGAATCCGGAGATTATTTTCCTTTTAAGAAACGATTTTTAGATGATCCCGATTTTTGGTTTCCAATACCATTTAATACAGAAGGAGTTTTGATTGAAGTTGATAAAAGAGGGGAGTCTTTAGAAGTACCAGTTAGAATTATTACTCAAAAAGAAATGATTCATTATCTCTCCGATCAAAAAATGGTATATGGTATTTTTCTAGGATGGATGATCTTTCTTGGTTTGCTGAATATTTTTTTATGGGCATCTTTAAAGGACAATATCCATGTGTTTTATATATTATTTATCGGCTCTTCAGCTTTATGGGTAATAGCCAACTGGGGACTGGGTTTTCAGTATATCTGGCCCAATACACCCGAATGGGCAAGTAAGGCGAGGCCCGTTTTTAGTACCACATCTTTTTTGTTAATCCTAGAGCTGGCCAGTCGCTATTTTACACCCGATGAAAGAAAGCCGGTATATATTGGTTTCACTAGACTTTTACAATCGCTCTTACTTATTTTATTAGGGGTTTTTGTATTTGGTAATATAATAATTGCTAATCAACTGATACGCTTATTAACACTGAGTTTTGCAAATATTTTATGGTTTCTTTCGATGTTGACGGTTTTGTTTTTTATTGCTAAAAGCTATCAAAAAATGAAAGCCATTGCTTTGTTTTTCCTTTTTGCATTTCTTTCTCAATCTGTATTTGGAATCCTTATTATTTTTTCTCAATTCAATGTAGAAGCAGACTGGGTTTTCTTTATTAATCGATATGGTTCAGCCATTGGCATACTTGCCAACAGTACCATTCTTTCATTTGGTTTGAGTCAACGTTATAATTACTATAAACAGGAAAGAGAACAGGCACAGCAGGAGCTGGTAAATGAGCGAAATCAACAGGCAGACCGAATGATACAGGCCCAGGAAGAAGAGCGGTCCAGACTGGCCAGAGAACTACATGACGGATTGGGCGGGTTATTGGGAAGTATACGTATTGGTGCTTTTAATAAACTAAAACAGGACAATGTTAATCAGGAATGGTTAGATGCGCAACTATCTGAAGCAATAGAGGATTTAAGAAATATTGCCCATGATTTGATGCCGGTGAGTTTACCCGAAAAAGGCCTGGTTTATATTTTAGAAAAGACTGTAGCCCGCTGGAACGCAGCCAATCAGTTTAAAACGCATTTGGATTGCAGTATCAGCAAACGATATCCTTTGCCTGTTGAAGCCGGTTTGTATAGAATTGTTTCTGAATTAATTTACAATGTAAAAAAACATGCCAGAGCATCAGAAGTGTACGTATCCATCTGGGAAGAGAAAAACAACGATACGCTTACTTTATTGGTTGAGGATAATGGAATAGGCTTTTCTACTGATGTTGCTACAGGAATCGGATTAAAGAATATCCGTTACAGGGTGGATTATCTGGGTGGAAAAGTTTCTATTGATTCCAACTCAAATGGAACTAGTATTGTAATTGAAATATCCGGACTGAAAAAACCTATTCATGCACAATAGAATCAAAATTGCCATAGCAGACGATCATAAAATTTTTGCAGAGGGTATTAGAAGTGTTCTTAAGGAACAGGAATGGATAAACTGGGTAGGCGAAGCGTTTAATACAAGAGATGCCATACAATTGTATATTGACAGAAGACCTGATATTTATTTACTTGATTATCATTTTCCTGATGGAACAGGGTATCAGGTTGCCGAAAAAAT
The DNA here is from genome assembly GCF_025997995.1 of Sediminibacterium sp. TEGAF015. Taxonomy (GTDB): domain Bacteria; phylum Bacteroidota; class Bacteroidia; order Chitinophagales; family Chitinophagaceae; genus Sediminibacterium. The sequence continues at coordinate 2,312,169 of NZ_AP026683.1, forward strand.
TTTGTCACAGTTTCCGGAGGCCAAAATCATTCTTCTTAGTATGGAGAACGATAACGACATTATGTTGGAGTGTAAGGCACTGGGAGTAAGGGGATATATCATTAAAAACCTTTCCTCAGATGAATTGATTGAGGCTATTGAGACCGTCTTACACAATCAATCCTTTTTTATGTGGGGCGAGGAAGAAGCAGCATTGATGAAAGATGCAGAGGGCGGACTTAGTAAAAGAGAGAAGGAAATTGTATCCTTAATCACCAAGGGGTTTACGAGCCAGGAGATAGCAGATGCCATTAATTTGAGTGTTCTTACCATAAATACGCACAGAAGAAATATCTTGCGCAAATTAAATTTGAAAAATACGGCCATGATGGTTCAATATGCCCGTATCAATAAATGGTAAAACTCCTTTAATGCGAAAGACACTTATTGTATTGGCTTTTACTGCTCTTACATCCTGTACTACTTATAAACAACTCACTGTTCAGTCTTCAGAGTCTGTTAAACAGTTAAAGTATTTGCACACGTATACCGTTCCCTTCAACCTGCAATACAAGGAAACTACAGTTGGAGGCCTATCCTCCATTGACTATGATGAGAAGTCGGATATGTATTATCTGGTTTGTGATGATCGCTCTGCTATCAATCCGGCCAGGTATTATGCTGCAAAAATTAAGATTGGACAGCAAAAAATCGATACGGTTATTTTCACTAACCGTTATTTCATGCTGGATCAAGGCGGCAAAACCTATCCGGGAATTAAAGAAAATCCATTCCGGGTTCCCGATCCGGAAGGCATGCGCTATATTCCTGCTGGTCGCAATCTCGTATGGTCAAGCGAAGGGGAAAGATCATTCAGAGCAAATGACACAATACTGAATAACCCGGCAATTTACCTGATAAACAAGGCCGGTATGTGGAAAGACAGTTTTAGATTACCGGCTAACTTAATTATGTCTGCAGAAGAAAAAGGACCCAGGCAAAACGGGGTGCTCGAGGGAATGAGCTTTACCAATGACTTCAGATTTTTAATGACCAATGTAGAAGAGCCCTTATATGAAGATGGCCCAAGAGCTGCACCAGAGCGAAATCAGGCTATGATTCGTTTTTTTGAATTTGATACTAAAACCAAAAAGCCTACGCGTCAGTTTGCGTATGAGTTAGAGCCTGTTGCTCATTTGCCAAATCCTGCAAATGCTTATTATATAAATGGTGTACCAGAATTTTTGTACATAGGCAATGATCAATTGATCGTATTGGAAAGATCTTATTCTACAGGAAGAATTCCTTGTACCATCCGAATCTTTCTTGCAGATTATAAACAGGCTACAGATGTGGCATCATTGGGTTCTTTAAAAAACAGGAATGCCTACAAACCCATGAAGAAAACCTTATTGTTGAATATGGATCAATTGGGCATTTTTACTGATAATATAGAAGGGATTACCCTGGGCCCGATACTTCCTAATGGAAACAGAAGTGTCATATTGGTTTCAGATAATAATTTCAGTCCTACACAACAATCACAATTTTTGTTGCTGGAGCTGATCACAGAAAAAAAAGGCAGATAATAGATGCGTAAATATTCGTTTCAATTCTTTTTCAATCTTTTATTACTTCTCTGGATTGTATCCACTATAGCTGCCTGCAAATCACCAGAGAAAAATGGTCTGCCACATATTATTATTGAAACAGGATACGGAGACATTGAAATTGAGTTGTATACGGATAAAGCACCATTAACAGCGAATGCTTTTTTACGTTATATCGACTCTGGCTATTATGATCAGTCTAACTTTTATCGGGTGCTCAATATGTATAATCAACCCTCGAATGCACCAAAGGCATTTTTAATTCAGGGCGGAATCTGGAAATCGAACAATGAATTGGCACAAAGCCTTCCTGGTATTCCACACGAAAGCACCAAACAAACAGGCATCTTACACAAGGAAGGAACCATTTCTATGGCCAGAAACGAACCGGGTTCAGCTGGTCCTGAATTTTTTATTATGGTAGAAGAAGAAACAGGATTTGATTTTGGAGGAGAAAATATGGGAGACGGATTGGGATTTGCTGCTTTTGGTTCGGTTGTTAGGGGAATGCCGATTGTTAGAAAAATACACAACCTGAAAGAAGCCAATCAATACTTGCAACCCCCCGTTTATATACATACTATCAGAAGAAAGTAAGGCTTATCGTTGAGCAGGCTGGTATTCATATACCACTTCAAATGTTTGTTTTTTCAGGGAAGGAATACCTTGACCAATTTTTAAATCCTTCCATTGTGGAGTAGGTTCACATACCCAATAAGGATTTCCCTTGTACATGATAGGATTGCTTTGAGGCGCATCAAACTGAATGGCTACAGTTACGTGTTGCGGGTAAGAAAGTACAATCATGGGTAGATTATAAATTTCTTTTACCAGATAGAAGAAAAACGCAGCACGGTCTTCGCAATCACTGTAATCAGAATACAAGGTTTGTTCAGGAGAAAAGCGCATGTCTTTTCCATATATGGTTGCATCGTTTTCAAATGCGAATGAAGATCTTGTTAAGTGCATCAAATAATCAACCCCTTTTTTCTGATCCATTTTGGCCACTACATCTTTCAGTGCAGGTATTAATGACTGGTAAGTTGCGTTGCTTAAGGGTGCAGTAAACTGCATGGCATATTCAACGGAAGGATAGTTGTTGAACAACTTGTTTATAGACTTATTCACTTTTACTTTAAACTCATAGTTCCGCTGACCATAGGCAAACTGGATCGGTTTTACTTCGTAGCGATCAAGATTAAAATCGGGCATCCGATTGATTTTATAAGAAAAAGCTTTTGCTTCCTGGCTTCTCTTTGTCAATTGAATGTTTTGAAAAGCTCCGGCTTTAAAATCGATTTTGCTTCCGTAATCGTGATAGTTCAGACAAATAAATTGGTTTCCATTTAATACCATAGAAGGAATATCATACACATTTTCATTAGACTGCACATACATGAGCAGCGTATCGTTTCTTAAACGAGTAATGGCATTGTAACCTGTCTGATTCAGCAAAAACCATTTGTAAAGTGTATAGCGTTGATAATTGTCTTTTTTGGGACTGATGGCTTCAGCGGCGGTTCTAATCAACTGATAAAACAACCAGTCATCCAATTGTTTCTCATTTTTATAAGCCTGCAGGTTATTTACCAATTCTTGATAAGGCAGCCGGGAAAGGGAGCTGTAAAATTCTTCTATGGAATGATGGCTCAGGGGTGTTGACAAAGAAACATTCAGCTGATGGATATCAGGAGTATGTACGGTATCCCCATAAAAATCTACAAAAGACGACTCCACAAAAATAGCCTGTTGCTGAGCCTGGGCAGGTTGTCCCCAAAGACAGACCCCAATGATTAATATGGTCCAAATACCCCTTTTCACTGATAGTGGATTCCCTTAAAGTTACAAAAAGGTAACAATTAATTAATATTAAGTTTTTTCAAAGCCTTGTTAAAAACCAGTATTATCCCCTTTTTGCCCTATTTACGGTTAAATTTGCCCATAATTAAGCCATGCCATTTCAATTACACACTAATTATCAGCCAGCAGGAGACCAGCCCAAAGCCATTGATGCCCTGGTGCGTGGCGTAAATGAAGGGGAGCAATACCAGACTTTATTGGGTGTAACGGGTAGCGGTAAAACTTTTACTATTGCCAATCTGATTCAACAGGTCCAGCGCCCTACCCTGGTTTTAACGCATAACAAGACATTGGTAGCTCAGTTATATGGGGAGTTCAAGCAGTTTTTTCCCGAGAATGCGGTTGGGTATTTTGTGAGTTACTACGATTATTATCAGCCGGAAGCTTATATGCCGGTTACCGGAACTTATATTGAAAAGGATCTCAGCATCAACGAAGAGTTAGACAAATTAAGGCTTCAGGCAACTACCCAATTGTTAAGCGGTCGAAGAGATATTATTGTAGTGGCCAGTGTAAGCTGTATCTATGGTATGGGAAACCCTACTGAATACGAAAACGGGATTATCCGTATTCAGAAAGGACAGGTTTTATCGAGACAGGGATTTTTGCATTCTTTGGTTAACTCTTTATACAATCGTTCGCAGGGCGATTTTACCCGCGGAACCTTCAGGGTAAAAGGAGACACAGTAGATATCAATCTACCTTATGTGGATTTTGGGTATCGTATTACTTTTTTCGGAGACGAAATTGAAGAAATAGAAAGCATTGATACGGCTTCCAATAAGCGAATTGGACTCATGGATGCAGCAGCCATCTTCCCCGCAAACCTTTACCTGGCGCCCAAGGATATGATTACACAGGTGATGCATGAAATCCAGGATGAAATGATGTTGCAGGTAGAATATTTTAAATCGGTGGGCAAGTTTATAGAAGCATCGCGGTTAAAAGAAAGAGTGGAATATGATTTGGAAATGATCAGAGAGCTGGGCTATTGCAACGGTATTGAAAACTATTCAAGGTTTTTCGACAGAAGAAAACCCGGCACCCGCCCCTTCTGTTTGCTTGATTATTTTCCCAAAGATTTTTTGTGTGTGATTGATGAAAGTCATCAGACAATTCCCCAGGTAGCAGGTATGTATGGGGGTGATAGAAGCAGAAAACTGGTTTTGGTTGATTATGGTTTCCGCTTACCCAGTGCCATGGACAACCGCCCATTGAATTTTCATGAATTTGAGAGCCTGACTGGCCAAACAATTTTTGTTAGTGCAACCCCAGGTGAATATGAGTTAGAAAAAACAGGCGGTGTGGTGGTAGAGCAGGTAGTTCGTCCAACCGGGCTGTTAGATCCCCCTATTGAAATAAGACCGAGTACCAATCAGATAGACGATTTACTCGATGCCATTGATGATCGTGTTAAAAAAGGCGATCGGGTTTTGGTAACGACGCTTACCAAAAGAATGGCAGAGGAAATGGATAAATATTTGGGAAGAATCAATATTAAATCTAAGTACATACACTCGGATGTGGACACACTCGAACGTGTAGAAATATTGAGGGACCTGCGTTTGGGTGTTATTGATGTACTGGTGGGTGTAAATTTATTAAGGGAGGGATTAGACCTGCCGGAAGTGTCGCTGGTTGCCATTTTGGATGCAGACAAAGAAGGCTTTTTGCGAAACGAACGCTCATTAACGCAAACAGCTGGTCGTGCTGCAAGAAATGTAAACGGCCTGGTGATTTTCTATGCGGATAAGATGACAGAAAGTATGCAGCGGACCATTGATGAAACCAATCGCAGAAGAGCAAAGCAGATTGCGTATAATCAGGAACATAATATTATTCCCACAACGGTTAGCAAGAGTAAGGAACAGGTTTTTGCCCAGACTTCCGTTCTGGATATCAAGGGCTATGATCCATCCAATCCTTATGCCGTACAGGCTGATTCGCCGCTGGTGGTGCATGCTGCAGAAGAGCAAGAAACATTTAATACGATACCTCAGGTAGAGAATGCCATTAAAAAAGTGAAAAAAGAAATGGAAAAAGCTGCTCGTGATTTAGATTTTATTGAGGCGGCAAGATTAAGAGATGAAATGTTCAACCTTCAGAAAAAGCTCGAAGTCATGAAATAATTCTTCCTGCACAGAATTCATTAAATTTAAGCAAGCATATTTTTGATTCATGAAAAAATTGGTACTCCTTCTCCTTACGATTATACCCCTTTTAATGCAGGCACAAACGCCCTATTATGCGGAACGTTTTAGACCGCAGTACCATTTTTCTTCTCAGAAAAACTGGATCAATGATCCCAATGGATTGATTTATCACAATGGCGAGTACCATTTGTTTTATCAGCACAACCCTTTCGGAACTAACTGGGGATTTATGAGTTGGGGACATTCCGTTAGTAAGGACTTGGTAAAATGGACTCCGTTGCCTTTGGCACTAAGGGTGGAAAATGGTAAAATGGCTTTCTCCGGTTCGGTAGTTTTTGATGCAAAAAACAGTAGCGCACTCAGCAACAATAAAGAGAACCCGCCGCTGGTAGCCGTGTTTACAGCACACGACAGTTTAAATCAATCCCAACACCTTGCTTATAGTATAGACCAGGGCCGATCTTGGAGTAGGTATTCGGGCAATCCTGTTTTGGATTTGAACATGACCGATTTTAGAGATCCCAATGTTTTCTGGCACGATAAGACAAAGCAGTGGGTAATGGTTGTAGCCATGCCGAATGAAAAAATGATTTCGTTGTACACTTCCTTTAGTTTGAAGCAATGGACTTTTCAAAGTGATTTTGGTCCGATTGGAGACACTTCAGGTGTATGGGAATGTCCCGATTTAATTCAGGTTCCCATTGTTGGGGAGCCAGAAAAAAAGAAATGGGTTTTATTGGTTTCACAGAATTCCAGCATGCAATATTTCGTGGGAGAATTCGATGGGTATAAATTCTATAATGAGAATCCTTCCAACAAAATCGTAAGACCCGATTATGGTAGCGATTATTATGCCGCCATCACCTATAAAAATACACCCGATAAAATTCCCGTTTCTGTGGGTTGGATCAACAACTGGAATTACGCCAATGAAATTCCAACCTATCCCTGGAAGGGAGCGATGTCCATTCCCAGAAAACTGGCAGTGAAAAAAATGGGTTCCGAGTGGGTGCTCGTGCAAGAACCTATCAAAGCCTTACGTGCCATGCGTTCTACTGGCCAGGTATTGAATGGTCCTATCGCTGTGAAGAATGGTTATACACTTCCCTTCCGCAGCAATTGTTTTGAAATGGAAGTGGATCTAAAACCCGCAGTTACCAGTATTAGCGGGATTAAAATTGCCGTGGGTGGCAATCGTAGTTTTGTAATTGGATACGACGCTATGTTGGAACAACTATTTATAGATAGAACCAATACACCATCCAGCTTCAGCAGACAGTATCCTTTTTTTGCTAAAAAGAATGCGTATTTAAAACAGCAGAATGAAAAGGTGAAACTGCATATCTTTTTTGACAAGAGCATTGTGGAAGTATATGCAAACGATGGAGAACTGGTATTTACGTCTCAGGTATTTCCGGAAGAAAATGATACGGGTATTGAATTTTTCAGTGATGGAAATATTTCTGTCTTCGAAAATATCTGGTTCTGGCCCATGAGATCCATCTGGAAATAAACACGATCTTTGCAACGTAAAATAATACTATGAGTTTCAGGAATTTTAAGATGGTCAGCTATGTGGTATTTGGCCGTGGAAGTTTTAATCAGTTAGATGAAATTTTAACGCCACACCGAAAGGGAGATGCACCCATGGTGTTTCTGGTAGATCATTTTTTTGAAGGCAAGGCTTTACTAAACAGAATTCCTTTAAGAGGAAAAGATAAAATAGTATTAGCGGATGTTACCTATGAGCCTAAGACCACACAGGTTGATGCATTAGCCCGTTCTTTAAAAGAGGAATTCGGAATGATTAGTGGGGTTATCGGTATTGGTGGCGGATCTACCATGGATTTGGCAAAAGCGGTTTCTTTGATGATGACTAATCCTGGCTCTTCTGCAGATTACCAAGGCTGGGACCTGGTGCAGGTTCCGGGTGTATATAAAGTAGGTATACCTACCTTAAGTGGAACAGGTGCAGAAGTGAGCAGAACTACGGTATTAACAGGCCCAACGCGCAAACTGGGAATGAACTCTGATTTCACCCCATTTGATCAAATTGTTTTAGATCCTGAATTAACGAAGGACGCACCAGTGAATCAGCGATTTTATACCGGTATGGATTGTTATATCCATTGCATTGAAAGTTTAGAAGGAACCTACTTAAATGAATTCAGCAAAAGCTACGGAGAGAAAGCGCTACAGCTTTGTCAAAAAGTATTTGTAGAAAAGAATCATTGGGATGATGAAAGCAATGATCAGTTGATGATGGCCTCTTACGCAGGGGGAATGAGCATTGCGTATTCACAGGTTGGCGTAGCGCACGCAGTAAGTTATGGACTGAGCTATTTGTTGGGCACCAAACACGGTATAGGAAATTGCATTGTGATGAATCATCTGGAAGAATATTATCCTGCTGGTGTGAAAGAATTCAAATTAATGGTAGAGAAAAATAATATTGAAATTCCACAGGGTATTTGCAAAGGACTTACCGATGAGCAATTTGATACCATGATGAATGTATCCTTGGGTATGAAACCCTTATGGGAGAATGCTTTGGGCAAGGACTGGGAAAAAATCATGACCCGAGAAAAACTCAGGGCACTGTACGAGAGACTGTAAATTTAGTCAACGCGAAATAAGAGTTGATGGTTGTCTTATTAAACTCTGGCAGCTTTACAAAAGCTTTGCTGCTTTTATTAAATCTTCGGGTGTATCTATTTCCACGCCCATGTATTGGGTCAATACCATTTTAAGCGGAACTCCATATTCTAGGTAGCGAAGACATTCAATTTTTTCAGCAGCTTCCAATGGTGTCATGGGCCAGTTAGTGAAATTGAGCAATGCCTGTTTTCTGAAAGCATATACACCAATATGTTCATAGTATGGGATAGTAATGTTTTTGTCTCTCGGATAAGGAATAACACTCCGCGAAAAGAACAGAGAATTCATATTTCTATCTACCGCTACTTTTACATAGTTGGGGTCTTCAATTGATGCGGCATCTTTTAGTTCCTGCATCAACGACGCAACTTGAACTGTGGGGTCTTTAAATGTGGCGAGTAATTTTTCTAAAGGATCTTTTTGCACAAAGGGCTCATCTCCCTGTACATTTACAATAATATCTACCTCCATGTTCGCTGCGGCTTCTGCAATTCGGTCGCTACCACTCTCGTGATTTTTTTTGCTCATCACTGCTTTACCGCCATGGCTGGTAATTTCATTGAAAATGATATCACTGTCTGTTACTACTACTACATCGCTGAACAAACCCGTTGCCATTGTATTATCATAGGTATGACGAATCACAGATTTGTTTCCCAGTTGCTGCATCAGCTTTGCAGGAAAACGAGTAGCCGCATAACGCGCAGGAATCATCGCAACAATCTTCATAAATCCTAATAGTTGGTTTTAATGCTGTTGTCGAAAGGAATTTTCAACTGATAGTTCAATTGCTCGTCTGTGCTGTCGTCTAATACATCTAGCCCATAGCGTAGCGATTCTACGGGAGTATAATTATAGGTTCCAAACAAACGGTCCCAAATAGAAAAGATATTGCCGTAATTGCTATCTGTCTGTGGTTGTTTGTAGTGATGATGCACTTTGTGCATATTTGGAGAAATGATGATCCAGCTGATGGCATTGTCTAACCAAAGCGGCAAGCGCATATTCGCATGATTGAACTGAGACAAAACCGCACTTAAACTCTGGTATAACATCACCAGCCACATAGGGGCACCACAGATGATTACGCCGATGGTAGTAAACACTGCTCTGAAAACACTTTCACCCGGATGGTGTCTGTTGGCAGTGGTGGTATCCACATGGGTATCTGCATGGTGAACCATATGAAACTTCCACATCCATTTTATCTTATGTTCTATAAAATGAATAAAATAAGCTCCAACCAAATCAAGCAATAACAGTCCACCAATCAACATTGCCCAAGATGGCAGGGTAGTCAATTGCAATAAACCAAATTGGTTGGCAATAGCCCATTCACTGGCTTTTACAATCACCAATGCAAAAGCAAAATTGATGATGATGGTAGTGGCGGTGAAAAACAGGTTAATGCCTGCATGGCGGTATTTATTGTACTTGAAATTGGCCAATGGCACGATGCCCTCCACTATCCAAAAAAACAAAATTCCTCCCGCTAAAATCAGCGCTCTGTGTAAACTGGGAATGGTATTGAAATAGTCTATGATTTGGTCAATCATTTTTAAATTATTTACAACTTCACAAATTGGCACCTAAATATCCACAATACCCGCTTTAATAGCAAATTTTACTAATTCTTCTCTTGATTTAATATTAAGTTTTTCATATATGGAATCTCTATAATTTTCAATTGTTTTTATTGAAACAAACATCTTGTTTCCTATTTCTTTGTATTTATTTCCACTTACTGATAGTTGTATAAATTCATACTCTTTTTCTGTAAGTAAAATATTACCAGCGAAAACAATTTTTTGTTTATTTACTTTTAAATCAATTTTTTGGTAGTATTCATTCAAAAAAAAGCCTGCTTCGATGATTTCATTAATCGCTTTTTCAATTGGAAAAGATCTTGCTTTTTTTGACAAAAAACCATTGATTCCAAAATAAAATAAATTTTTAATTGCATTTTTTTCATCCAAATTTGAAAAAACTAAAATCTTAACCATTGGATAAGCCTTTCTTAATCTTTTTGTTGTTTCCAAGCCATTTAATAAAGGCATAAAATAGTCTATTAATACTATATCGGGTTGTAACTTATTTTTTTCAATTTCATTTAACAATTCAACACCATTCGATACTTCGAAAAGTATTTTTAAAAAACTTGTTTGCGATATTATATCCTTAATTGCATTACGCATTAATGGATGATCTTCTGCAATAGCAACACTAACTTTTTCCACTTGTATATTTTTTGTTGCCGCAGTATAAATAAAAAACTAATACAAAATCATAACACTTCACGAACGACTATATTTATTTCATTAAAGGGGACATTTTAAAAAGGGGCTAACACCCCCACAAAATATTAGAAGTTTAATTGTTCTTTGTGAAAGATAAGTATAAAGGCAACTTACGTTTATTATATTATATCAAAAGTGGGTCATGAAAAGTGTCTTTTATTCTTGCAAAAATGAATATTATCAAATCTTTATAACAAAAGGGAAATACATTCTAATCAATTTATTTCCAAATATTGAATATTTTATTACTGACAGATTTCATTTGAATCAAAGTCAACCCTTTCTTCTATAAGAGGTGAATTTAGTATTGCAGAAGGGAACAGTCGAGGCGGGGCCAACAGTAAAAGATATTTATTTGGAACAAATTGGCGGTATTCTTTTTTGAAGAAATTAAACCAATCAATTTATTAGTTCAAGCTAGCTACCTAGTGGGACATATAATACATGAGGCGGTTTAACAAGCTATTCATTATTTGTAGGCCTAGTTTTGTATTTTAAATCTACCGTAAAGATTGAATTTTTGTTGGGTATGTAAATAATTCAGAAAAATATGCTAGTTAAATTTTTGGTGAAAATTTGATTGGTTTTCACCTGAACATTGGCATTCAAATACTATAAATGAAATAAAAATTATTATGAAGTACTCTATTATTTTGATATTATTTTTTTTAATACACAACGCCGTCTTCAGTCAAAAATCGATAACTCCGAATGAAAACAATGAATTTTGTCCTTTGGTTAACACAACTTTTACAGTTACAATCCCATTAATTAAATCCGGTACTTCTGTAACAATAACCGCAATCGGCACTTCAACTGTTATAACTGGAGTTTCAGGACTTACATCTACATCGAATACAACATTTACTTTTGTTGGTAGGTTTAGCGACGATAATAACACCCAATCGTTTAGAGTAGATTTTACAAAAAGCGACAACAGCTCTGATTTTTATATTCCAGAATTTAAGAAAATAAAGTCTTTAAAACATCCTTCTATACCTTCAACAATCAACACAAATATCCCTGAAATAGTCTCTCAGATTTGTCAAATAACCACACATAATTTATCTTTTACTAATATTCGTTTTGGCAATGGATTTGATGGCTCGGTTGCAGGTTATGGAAATTCAGTAACTCAATATGAGTACTTACTTCCCAATGGTTGGAGTTTAAATGGTACACCATCAACAGGTTCCTGGATAACGTCAACAAATTCTGTAACTATAACATCTGATCAAACAAGCGGAGATAGAAGTAGTATTCAAATACGTTCATTAAATACAGATTGTGGCACTTCATTATCAAAAAGCCCAATAAAAAATATTCCGATTTCACGACCGGAACCACCCTTAAGTATTACAGGCCCCACCCAATTGTGTTACCCTAATTCTTATAACTATACTTTGAGTGGTGTACCATCTGGTGGTGTTGTTACTTGGAATACAAATAGTTATTACACCAGTTCTTCAAGTGGTAATACAGCAACAATTTTACCTACTTCTGCAGCTAATGGTGTTACTAATATAACCGCATCAGTTTATCTTCCAAGTTGCGGTCTTACTTTTACAAAGTCACTTACTGTGAGTATAGGTACTCCATATGTTACATTCGATATAGTAGGTTATCCTTTTTCAGAGCCAAGTTGCTACGAAGCATATGGATTTTATACTTTTCAAGCACAGCAAGTAACAGGTTATCCTAATACTTATACTGGATACCAATGGGGTTGGAGAAATCTTACAACAAATTCCGTTTCAAATGACCCAACTATTTATGGTTCAACGTACACATTTTACCCTGATGAAGCTGGCACATATCAAATCTGGGTAAGACCTACTAATGAGTGTGGTACAGGTCTATTAGAATCAGTTAAAACAGTTACAGTAAATAATTTCTGTTATTCGTTTCGCAGTAGCACAAGTTCCATAATAGCCTTTCCTAATCCTACTAAAGATGTAATTAATTTAACAGTTACTAGAAAGGATAAAAGCGACAAGTTTGTTAGAATGAATAAAGTTGTTGTTGTACTTTTTGAAGCTCAAAGTGCTTTGAAAGTACGTGAGTGGAAATTTGAAAACTTGCAAAAAACGTACACTTTAAACGTTAAAGGATTAAAAAAAGGAATCTACTATTTAAGATACATGAATGGTAATGAAAGAGAAACTAAACAAATTATTATTGAATAAAAAATTATCTGGCATTAACTAATTTTATTCTGGAGGAGGTCAACAGATAAGTAAATTTTTTGAATAATGGGGTAGTACTCCTTTAATATTTATCTTTATATCATGGATCTTTATAAAACAACAATCATGAAAAAATCTCTTTACTTAATATTTTTTTTACTAACCACTAATTCTATTTGGGGGCAATTGACTAAAGGCCATTGGCTTGTTGGAGGTAGTGCTTACTTTAACTCTTATAAAAATGAAATATTTAGTAATTCTTACAGTGAGAACGGAAAATATACGCAAATCAATTTATCGCCCAATGTTGGATACTTTTTTGCCGACAGATTTGCGCTTGGTCTAAAAACAACTTTTACTTCTTTAAAAGGAGAGTTTACTGTGGCAGGAGGAAATGGTCGAGGTGGATCAGATACCCAACGATATTTTTTTGGGGCATTTGGACGCTATTACTTTTTAGAAGAAGCAAAACAAACTAATTTGTTGGTTGAAGCAAGTTATCAAGCAGGTATAGTTAGGGGTACGAATAATACTAAAGGAAACTTAAATAACTTTTCTATTTCCGCAGGTCCTGTAATATATTTTAACCCCTCTGTAGGTGTTGAATTTTTGCTGGGATATGTAACTAACTCAGAAAAATTCACTAGTCAAGTATTGAATGAAAACAAGAAAGGGTTTCAGCTTAGCATTGGTCTACAAATACACTTAATAAAATAAAAGTTGGAAAAAAATACAAAAATCTATTAAAAGAAGGAAACCATTATAACTATAATGGTTTCCTTCTGAATTATTCTAATTATTCAACATCAACGGCATCACCAGCATCAAAAGGTCTTCGCCTTCTGCCTGCTCGGTTGGTTTAATTAAACCAGCTTTGGTTGGTGTAGACAATTCCATTTTAACATCGTCGGTATCTGCTGCGTTCAGCATTTCAATTAAGAAACGAGCATTGAAAGCAATCTGTAAGTCTTCTCCATCGTACTGACAGCTCATGCGCTCGTTACCTTCAAAGCTGAAGTCAACGTCTTGTGCAGCCATCTGTAATTCAGCGCCGGTAATATTCAAAGCTACCTGATTAGTACTCTTGTTAGAGAATACATTCACGCGACGCAAAGCATTCTGGAAAGCAGATTTATTAACAATCAACTTATAAGGATTGTCTGCAGGAATCACCACTTTGTAATCGGGGAAACGCGCATCAATCAAACGACAAATCATATGCGTAGAACCATGCTTCACAAACAAATGATTGCTGTTGTAGCTGATGGTTAGTTCGTCTTCATTATCAGGTAAAGCATTCTTCAACAAATTCAATGGCTTCTTAGGTACAATGAATGAATCGGTCTTGGTAGCATGGGTATCGGTGCGCTTGTAACGTACCAAACGATGTGCATCGGTAGCCACAAATTGAACGCCGTCTTTGCTCAACTCAAAAAACACACCCGTCATCGCAGGTCTTAAATCATCGTTGCTTACTGCGAATAAAGTTTTATTAATTGCAGTCAGTAATGCACCGCTATGCATAGAGAAGCTGGTGGTATCATCTGCTGATGGTTCTTTTGGAAAATTATCTGGGTTCTCTCCCATTACCTTGTACTTACCATTGTCGCTGGTAATTTCAACAGCAAAGTTTTTGTCAATGGTGAAAGTCAGCGGCTGGTCTGCAATATTTTTCAATGAGTCCATCAAAATTTTTGCTGGAATACAAACCCGACCATTGGCCTTGCTTTCTACATCCATTTGTACGCGCATCACCGTTTCTAAATCGGTTGCAACTACATTTAATTTTTTATCTTCTATTTCAAACAAGAAATCTTCAAGTATCGGAAGTACGGTATTGGCATTAATAACACCACTGATCTGCTGCAAATGCTTTAACAGGGAAGAGGAAGAAACGATAAATTTCATATGAACGATTTAATCTGGACAAACTTACTGTAAAGGGATGATATTTCACAAGCAATTTACACCCAAAATATCAGCCATTGTAGAAGTTAAGCCGGTCAATCAGCTCCTGGTATTTGATCTTGTTGATGGGCTTCACTATATAGTCGGTAACCCCGCTGTACTCCTTGGATCGCTGTATGTCGCAATCGTCTACAGAGGAGCTCACCATATATACATAAATTGGCTTTTTAAAACGCTCCATCAATTTGTGGTATTCGTCCAAAAACTGCCACCCGTTCATAATGGGCATATTAATATCCAGGAAAATCACATCTGGTAATTCCTGCTGACCGCTCTCTACTTTCTCTTTAAAGAATCCAATGGCTTCGCTCCCGTTGTAAAAGGACAATATATTCTTGGCAAGTCCGGTGGACTCAAGAATTTTGCGCGAGGTAAATTGATAGATTTTGTCGTCGTCTATCAAACAAACATTGTATTGTGTTACAGCCATTTCGTACAGGACTTCAGTTTTGCCGGGGGATATTTGGGGTCCTGAAACAAATATAATTACTTTACCTAAAAATACTAACAGTTGTTTTCAACCGACCCCAATAGCACCATCGAGAAAGCTTACATGAAGCTGAAGCATTACTGTGGCTACCAGGATCGATGTCATCAGGAAGTGAAAGAAAAGCTGTATAGCCTGAAACTGAATAAAGCAACAGTGGAACAACTGCTTTCCCGCTTAATAGAAGAAGATTATCTGAATGAGGAGCGTTACGCAAAAGCCTTTGTGGGAGGGCATTTTAGGCAAAAGCAATGGGGTAAAGTTAAAATAGCGTATGGCCTAAAGCAGAAAAGAGTTAGCGAGTACAATATCAGAAAAGCGATGAACGAAATTCCCGATGAGGAGTATCATGCATTGGCTGAAAAACTGGTAAAAGCCAAGTGGAATAGTTTGAAGAAAGACCAATATATCCACAGGGTGGTGAAAACAAAGGCATTTTTACAACAAAGGGGCTTTGAGCCAGCTTTGGTTCAATCCATCATACAGCAAATCCGGGATACCTTATGAGTTTGTATAAAGTAATTGTATTGATTGGAATCATAGGCATCTGTTCGGTAAGGCTGCAGGCACAGTCAATTGGTTTTACCACAGAGAATGATGCCTACCTTCTAAAAATGGAAGATGCCTATTATACCAACGGCCTGTTTTTTCATTACAGCATTGCCAAACCGGACAATTCGGCCTCCAAAATAATACACCAGTTTACCCTGGGTCAAAAAATTTTTACCCCTTTTTTCAGAAATACCCGAACACCGGCAGATATTGACCGGCCTTATGCTGGCTACGGTTTTGCTCAATATAGCCAAACCCGGTTTTTTGGAGAAAAAACGGTATTTCTATGGTCTGGAACCCTTGGTATCATTGGTCCTGCATCCGGGGGAGAAGGCCTGCAAAATACCTATCACCGTTGGTTGAATTATGCCAGCTTCAAGGGGTGGAGGTACCAAATTAACAACCAGCTTGTGTTGAATGCAGGTGCATTATATGCGTACAATATGGTGAACAGCCTACGATTTAAAGGCATTCTTATTTCCGATGCACAACTAGGTACCGGATTTGTGAATGCATCTTTAGGAACCAAATGGGTCTATGGAACGATTAATGCATCCCAAAAGAGTCAGCTTTGGAATGCCGCACAGGAGTCCAAAAGCGCTAACAAAAAGGAGTTTTATTTCTATTGGTATCCAAAATTTACCTGGCAGGGTTACAATGCCACCATATCGGGAGGAAGCAGAACCACTGCGGATTCTTCAGTTACGCGCAATCCGCAGCGATGGGTATTTCAACATACCATTGGTGTGGCATACAGTGCTGGCAGATGGGCTGCTCAAATAGAACTGGTGCACCAGTCAAGAGAAACAATTGAGCAATTGAAAAAACATCGTTACCTGGGTCTGCAATTACAGTATCGAATCCATTAACTTGCTGTTTCAAAACAGCCCTATGCATCCTTTATCTGTAACCCTTATACAAAGCAATTTATACTGGGAAAATAAAGAAGCAAATCTGAAACAGTTTACAGAAAAAATAAACAATCAGACTGCTCCCGGTCAGCTGGTAATACTACCGGAAATGTTCAGCACTGGCTTTAGTATGAACCCTGCACAATTGGCGGAGACCATGGATGGGCCAACTGTTCAGTGGATGAAAGAGATGGCAGCCAAACAAAAAATTATTCTGACAGGGTCGGTTATCATTACAGAAGACAGCCAATTTTTTAATCGGCTTTTGTGGGTATTGCCCAATGGCGTTGTTGCCCACTACGATAAAAGACATTTGTTTGCTTATGCAGGTGAAGACCAGTTTTATGCACCCGGAAATAAAAGATTTATTGCTTCTGTTAATGGCTGGAAAATCAATCTGCTCATTTGTTACGACTTGCGTTTTCCGGTTTGGGCAAGACAGCAAATTACGGAGACACCTGAATATGATTTGCTGATTTATGTGGCCAACTGGCCAGAGAGAAGAAACCATGCCTGGAAAACATTGCTAACAGCAAGAGCTATCGAAAACCAGTGTTATGTAATAGGTGTAAACAGGGTGGGTGAAGATGCCAATGGAATCAATCATAGCGGAGACTCTATGTTGGTAGATCCGCTCGGGCAAGTCCTTTACCATGGTGTACAGGAGGAAGCCATTACCACACATGTTCTGAATCCCGAACATTTACAGGATTGCAGAACGCGCTTTCCATTTTGGAAAGATGCAGATACATTTTCGATTTATCAACCTTAATAACCGGACTAAAGTTGTAAAGTGACCATTAAAATAAAAACAGGAGATTGAAAATATAAATGGAATTATGAAACAAATAGTAGCAGCAGAAAAATTATTTACGGGTACGGATTGGTTGTTGAATCATGCGATGGTGGTAGAAGAGAATCATATTCATTCGATAGTTCCGATTGTGTCACTGAATGAAAAGCCAGCATATCAATACTCTTATATAATACCGGCACTGATAGACTTACAGATTTATGGAGCAGGGGGACAACTGTTAAGTGTTTTTCCAACTATGGAAGCGTTGCAATTATTGCAGGATTACTGCATCAAGGGAGGAGCTGCCTGGTTTCAACCAACGGTAGCTACGAATAGCCACGAAGTTATTTATGCATGTATAAATGCTGTAAGACAATTTCAACAAAAACCGAATAACCGTTGTATAGGATTACACGTGGAAGGTCCATGGATTAATCGGGAAAAAAGAGGCGCACACTTAAGCGAATACATTTATCAACCCAATAAAGAACAGGTTACCTCTTTGCTAGAATATGGTAAGGGAGTCATTACAATGATTACCCTAGCCCCGGAAATAGTGAGTTCCGATTTGGTTGAATTCATACAGTCTAAAGGCATTGTTGTTTCTGCAGGACATAGCAATGCCGACTATGCAACTGCTACAAAGGCTTTTAACGAAGGGATTACGACCGCCACTCATTTGTACAATGCTATGAGTCCTTTGCAACACCGCGCCCCCGGCATGGTGGGAGCCATTTTTAATCACCCTACAGTTAATTGTAGCATTGTTCCGGATGGATACCATGTAGACTTTGAAGCCATACAAATTGCCAAAAAGCAAATGGGTGAAAGATTATTTGCCATTACTGATGCGGTAACTGAAACACAAACCGGTCCTTATCCACATCAGTTAAACGGAGACAAATACGAAGCAAATGGCATCTTAAGCGGATCTGCCTTAACTATGTTGACCTGTCTACAAAAATTACACTTGCATGCGAATATTGAATTGGGAGAAGCCATCAGAATGTGCTCTTTGTATCCTGCAAGGGTCATTCAAAAAGAAAACATTTCAGGAATGTTAAAGCCAGGCCAAAAAGCTGATTGGATTGCATTAGATGTGGATTTGTCTTGTGTTAAAGCAGTAGAATAAACTAATTTTAGGGAGTAATAAAACAAATCATCATGAAAAAATTATTGGTATTGGCATTGGCCGCCATCTTTACTGTTGGTGTGCATGCGCAGGAAGCAAGTTGGAAACAAATGGAAGATTTTCACAGTGTAATGAGCAAAACTTTTCATCCAGCAGAAGAAGGTAATTTAAAACCATTAAAGGAAAATATTACCACATTGGTAGCTAAGGCAAAAGCCTGGGAATCGGGTGCAGTACCATCCGGATACGACGCTAAAGTTGCCAAGCCAATTTTGAAACAACTGGTTGCAAAATGCACGGCAGTGGAAGCAGCGATAAAAGCAAAAAAATCAGATAAGGAATTAACTACCTTGATTACTGCTACACACGATGTATTTCATGAACTAAAAGAAAAATGTAAACCAGGAGAAAAACACTAATTGTTTTTTGATTGAATCATTTGAAGAATAGCCGCCATTTTCGGATCCCATCCTTCACGGATGGCAGCAGAGGATGGCGGTATTTTTATGTCCGGAACAATGCCTCTTCCCTTAGGCCGATTGCTATTAATCACCATTCTGTAAAGCGGTAGTCTTACCCTCAGTTTTGAATTAGGCAAAGTAATATTGGGTATATGCATGGCAGAATTACCATAATATCCTCCTCCCGATTCTTCCCCCACCACTTTTATATTCTCTTGGCCTTTCAATGCGCCAACAACCATGGTAGTAGCACTAAATGTATAGCCGCCCTGTACCAGGTATACCTGCCCACTGAATTTATTTTTCGTATATGGTTGAAAATAGTGTTGCTCAAATCTGCGATAATGAATACTGCCATCTGTTGCTTTGTGTGCGCCCAGGTTCATTGCCAGCCAATACATCCAACTATGCTGAATATATTTTCCGTATGTTAATTTTCGATTGGTGGCTACAACTGAGTCGGCCACTTTAAACGGTTTGTTTGAAAGGTATCTGGTAAGATCAATGCTGTTGCTGATTTTACCACCGCCGTTTTCTCTTAGATCAATGATTAAATGCTGAATATTTTCTTTTTTCAATTTTTTAAAACTTCTCCTGAAAAACTTTTTTAAGCCTCCTTTGCTAAAACTGGTCAATCTAACATATGCACTATGTGTAGTGGTATCAATACTTAAAGACCGAATGCTTAAAAGACGTATTTGTCTTTTTGAAAAAGTTGGTCCTGTTGGAGGAATCCGATTGTTTGCGGGTGGTAGCGCTTTTCCACTCAGACTGTCTCTGGTCACGGGTGTAAAATTTCCCAGTGATGCCGTATCACTTTTTCCTTTTCCATCAATAAATCCAATCAGATAACTGCTATCGACCCCAAAGACCTGCTTATATAAATCAGGAAATCCGTTACTGATTACCTGATAAGAATGATTAGTGGCGTTTCCATCGTTGGATATTTGCTGAAATAAATGATTTCTGTACCAGGACATGGGTAATCCATTAATCTGTTCAATAATAGTTCCCCTTTTGATAATCGAATCCTTGGTGTAACCATTGTTCAAAACGACAGCACTGTCTTCCCAGAATTTAATCTGTAGCGGAAATCTCGGATAACGGAATTGGTTGGGGTTTTTAAGGAAGCTTTTAGAAAACAAAGTACTCGTGTGCCCGCATTTAATCTGTGCAATCCAACCAGCTACCCGATTTTTGAATTGAATTTCATTGAGCGAATCATTCAATGATAGCATCAAGCTGTTAAATCCACTGTCCAGCGACTCCTTGGAACTATACCAATATAAACTCGGATGATTGGCTTCCAGAATTTTTTTTAACAGTATGGCATCTTCTTTTAGCGCAGTCGATGAAAACTTTGGCATGTAGGTCATTGATATTTGTGCAATGGCCGATTGTGCAGGTATGATTATGCGTAAAATAAATAGTAATACCCATCCAATCCATACCTTTTTTTTCATGCTTATCAATTGAATGCATTCCAGCCCTGCGCTTTCAGGTCAAAGGTATTTCCTCCCTTGGTCAGCAACTTCACTCCCTCTGTTAATTCTGTCATGTACCCTATCACACTAATTTCTTCGTTGAGTACAATTTTATCGTGGTCTTCTTGACGAATGGTAAAAATCAGTTCGTAGTCTTCCCCTCCATTCAGTGCACAAACGGTTGGATCGAGTCCAAACTTGAATGCAGCTTTTCTGCTGGCATCTGCAATCGGAAGTTTTTCTTCGTATATGCGCGCCCCTAAACCGGATTGTTTGCAGATATGCAATACTTCACTGCTGATGCCATCACTTACATCCATCATGGCAGTTGGAACAATTTCATTTTTTCCAAAAAACTCAATGATGTCTTTTCTGGCCTCGGGCTTTAATAATTTCCCTACTATATAACTTTCTCCTTCCAGGTCAGGTTGAATACTAGGATTCTCCTGGTAGATTTTCTTTTCTCTTTCCATTAGGGTTAAACCCAGATAAGCACCCCCCAAATCGCCACTCACACAAATTAGATCTCCTTTTGAGGCCGTACTTCTTTTGATGAACTGATCTGGAGCCACTTCTCCAATGGCAGTTACCGAAATAATAAACCCCTTCTGTGAAGAAGAAGTATCCCCGCCAATTAAATCAACTCCGTATTTTTCACAGGCGAAATATACGCCTTCATAAAATTCATTCAACGCTTCCAGACTGAAACGATTGCTGATGCCGATACTAAGGGTTATCTGTGTAGGGGTAGCATTCATTGCGTATAGATCACTAAGATTCACTACCACCGCTTTGTATCCCAGGTGCTTTAATGGAGTGTACATTAAATCGAAATGAATTCCTTCCAATAAAAGGTCGGTTGTAATTACTGTTTGCTTACCAAAATGATCAATCACTGCAGCATCGTCTCCAACACCAAGAATTGTTGAAGCATTCTGGATTTCTGCATTTTTTGTCAGGTGTTCAATCAAACCAAATTCACCTAAACTCGCTATTTCTGTTCTTTGTTCCATAGGGATAATTTAAAATGCGCCTCCATTTACTACCGCAACCAGCTCATCATGTATCAATCCGTTGGTTGCAATAATATGCGGTTGATAGGGAGAATAATAATTTCCTTTGAAGTCTGTTACCTTACCACCTGCTTCTTCTACCATTAAAAAACCTGCTGCACTGTCCCAGGCTTGTAATTTATGCTCATAAAATCCATCAAATCTACCTGCAGCTACCCAGCACAAATCGATGGCAGCACTTCCCAGCCTTCTCACCGGTACACCCTTTCTGATTAATTTTTCAAAAACCTGTAAAGGTCCATTGGGGGCATCCAGATAGGTATATGGGAATCCTGTTACCAGACAGCTTGTAATCAGCGTTGTTTTATTTCCTACTTGTATTTTTTTATCGTTCAAAAAAGCACCCTGACCTTTTTCTGCAAAATAAAATTCATTTATAAAAGGGTTATAAACCGCACCCAATATCATTTTTCCTTCTTTCTCCACCCCAATGCTTACACAGCAGATGGGTATGCCATTGGCAAAATTTACCGTGCCATCAATCGGGTCAATTATCCATTTGAAAGTGGAATCCTGCTTCAGTTCACCGGATTCTTCACTTAAAATAAAATGATCAGGAAAAGCAGCCTGAATGGTTTCCATTATGGCTTTTTCTGCAGCATGATCCGCTTCTGTAACTAAATTATTAATCCCTTCTTTATTACTAATAACAAAACTTCCATTGAAAAATCTTCTTAGTTCTACGGCACCTGCTTCGGTGGCTTTTAACAAGGTTTCTTTAAGCATGAAGCAAAAGTAACCCAGATTCTGCATCTTTGAAATATTATTGTGTCTTCACTACTAACCATAATTATTGTAAACTATCGGGTGTATCATCACCTGGGCAATTGTCTGGAATCTATTCAGGGCTCTAAGCATGCTTTTCCCGTTGATATCATTGTGGTTGATAATGCTTACAGTCCAGAAGATCAGGCATTGCTTGCAGAGAAATACCCAACTGTTCAATGGTTGTCAGCATCAAATAACATTGGATTTGCCAAAGCCAATAATTGGGCATTGCAGCAAGTGGAGACCGACTTTGTATTATTTCTTAATCCTGATACACTTATTGCAGAAACTGTTTTGCAGAAAACAATTGATTATTTGAACCAACACCCCGAAGTTGGTACATTGGGTGTTCAGATGAGAAATATCCAAGGAATATTTTTACCCGAGAGTAAAAGGGAAATTCCATCCATTAAGGGCTCTTTCTTTAAAATGATTGGATTGGCTGACCGGTTTTCCCATTCTGCTTTTTTTAATAGCTATGCTTTGGGACAGTTACATTCAGATGGTATTTATTCGGTGCCGGTTCTGGCAGGTGCATTCATGATGATGCCAACAACAATTGCTAAACAGGTTGGCGGTTTTGATGACTCTTTCTTTATGTACGGAGAAGATATTGACATAAGTCTCAGAATCCTTGAACTGGGAAAGGAAAATCACTATTTGGGAACGGTTGTAATTACCCATGTTAAGGGCGCCAGCTCAAAACAAAACCCGGATTATCTCAATCACTTTTATGGTTCCATGAAAATATTTCTCAATAAATATCCTCATTTATATGGTGGTATTGTTGGAATTACCCTTTTGAAGTTTTTTATTGAGACTGTGTGGCTTACTTCCCGTCTGACCAAAAAATACAAATAACCCTTTTTCACAAAATATTTTATATAATTCATTTAGTTTAGCTTCGTAACTCAACTGTTAAGGAAAGCATGCCAATCTTTGATCTGAAACTCCCCAATGCTATATTGAAAGCCCTCCGGCTTCCTCAGAACAATCTCAGACGAGAACAGTTAAGGGTATTGAAAAAGTTATTAAAAAAAGCGAGGTTCACTTCTTTCGGACAGCAATATCGTTTTGATGAAATCCTATTGAGTAAACATCCTGGAAAAAAATTCCAGGAAATTGTCCCTACGTTTAATTATAATAAAATTTATAGCGAATGGTGGCATAAAACCATTGAAGGGCAGTCTGATATCTGCTGGCCAGGTAAAATAAAATATTATGCACTCAGCAGCGGTACCAGTGAGTCGGCTAGTAAATACATCCCCATTACCAATGATTTATTAAGGGGGAATAAAATGGTGATGATTAAACAATTGCTGAGCCTTAGCAAATACGAAAATATTCCTTACACTTCTATTGGAAAGGGCTGGCTTACATTGGGCGGTAGCACCGAATTGCAAAAAGGCCCAGGATATTTTGCGGGAGACCTGAGTGGTATTACCGCAAAGAAAGCGCCATTCTGGTTTCAACCTTTTTATAAACCAGGCAAGAAAATTGCAAAACAAAAAGACTGGAATAAGAAAATTGCAGAAATTGTTGACAAAGCTCCTCAGTGGGATATTGGATTTTTAATTGGAGTTCCTGCCTGGATTCAAATGTGTGTGGAGCAAATAATTGAAAAGTATCAACTAAAAGACATTCATGAACTCTGGCCAAACCTCGCTTTCTTTGTGCATGGAGGTGTAAGTTTTGAACCCTACAAAAAAGGGTTTGAAAAAATGCTGGGGAAACCAATCACTTATATAGAAACTTATTTAGCCAGTGAGGGCTTTATTGCTTATCAGGATCGTCAGCATGCCAAGGGTATGCGATTGGTAACCAATGAACATATATTCCATGAATTTGTACCCTTCGATGATAAGAACTTTACAGCCGACGGAGAAATGATTGATAATCCGGAAGCGCTGATGTTGCATGAAGTAGAAGAAGGAAAAGATTATGCATTGTTAATCAGTACTACTGCTGGTACCTGGCGATATCTGATTGGCGATACCGTAAGATTTGTAGATAAAGAAAAATCTGAAATTATTATAACAGGAAGGACCAAACATTTCCTGAGTCTTGTAGGAGAGCACCTAAGTGTGGACAATATGAATAAGGCCGTGCAAATGGCATCTGAGAAATTAAATATCAGCATTCCTGAATTTACTGTAGCAGGAATTCCTTCAGGAAACTTTTTTGGTCATCATTGGTTTGTTGCCTGTAACGATACAGTAGATGAGCAGTTACTATGTAATTACATTGATAGTTGTCTGAACGAATTGAATGATGACTACGCTGTTGAAAGAAAAAGCGCACTCAGAGAAATCAAATTAACTGCACTCAAAGAAGAAGACTTTTTAAATTTCATGTTGAGTAAAGGTAAAATTGGAGGACAACATAAGTTCCCAAGAGTATTAAAGGGATCTATGTTACAGGATTGGTATCAGTTTTTAGAAAAGAAGAACTAATGCGAAAAGTTTTTATTGCTGTTTTGTTCTTGTTGAACTCAATATTCATTCACTCCTCTTTTGCACAGAAGTCAAGAATTAAAATACATTACTCCTATAAGGACCTTGTTTCACCAGATACACTAAAGGTTCTGTTTAAGACCACACAGGGAAACTTTGTTATTCATTCATACAGAAATTGGGCCCCTCTGGCAGCAGATCGATTTTATACCCTGGTTAAACAGCAGTACTATACGAACAACTATATATTCAGGGTAGAAAAAGACTATGTAGTTCAATTTGGTATAGCAGGTAAGCCAGCAGAAGACCGTAAATGGGATCAACGTCGTTTATTAGATGAACCGGTCACAAAAAAACACCTAAAATCAATTGTTGCTTTTGCCAGAAGTGGAAAGCATTCAAGAACCACACAATTGTTTGTAAATATGCAGGATAATCCAAAACTAGACACAACCATGAGAGAAGGAGTGCATGGCTATCCTCCTTTTGGAAAAGTAGTATACGGAATGGACGTACTGTTTAAACTAAATGGAAAATACAGAAAACAAATACTGCCCTTACAGGATTCCGTATATAAATGGGGCAATATCTATTTTGATAAATATTTCCCAGGGCTCGATAAAATTATAAGCGCAACAATTATCCGATAAAATAGGCCCAATCAGTTATTTTTGTAATTCAACTTTAAAGCGTTTAGATGATTGCACCATTGATGAAAGGACTGGTTTTAGGGCTGATTCTAAGTATTTCAGTGGGTCCGGTAATTTTTGCCATCATCAAACAAAGTCTTGCAAACGGCCATAAAGCAGGTTATACATTTGTTGCAGGAGTTTCTGCCAGCGATATAAGTCTGGTGCTCGTTTGTAATTTATTTACCAGCTTTTTTACTACTGCACTTTCTCATAGCAATACAATTGCCATTGCAGGAAGTATTTTTTTAATCGGGGTAGGCATTTATACTTTTTTCTTCAAAAAAGTAATAGTAGACGAAGAAAACAAAGTAGAAGTTAAAAAATTCAGGAAAAGAGATCTTGTTGGAATCTTTCTCTCAGGATATTTTATGAACATGTTGAATCCGGCTGTATTTCTTTTCTGGTTTGCTTGGACTGCAGCAATCACAGGGGATGCTGCCAGTACCCCCAATCCCAATCAATACAAATGGATTGTATTTATTACCTGTCTGATTTTCGTTTTGTTGGCTGATATTGCCAAAGTTGCATTGGCTGGAAAATTAAGACAGCGTTTAACACCTAAGAACCTCCATTTTATCAATAAACTATCAGGTATTATCCTGATTGGATTTGGCGTTGCCTTAATTTGGGGCGTGCTAAATTTTGGAGACAAGCTGAAATAGGTTGTATCTTCTTTTAAAAATATTTGTTGTGATTAAAAAAATCTGGAAGAAAACAAAACGTATCCTTTTGATACTTTTTCTGAGCTCCCTGTTGTACACTATTCTTTGCAGATGGGTAATGCCACCGGTTACTATCACTCAGATTGCCAATGCATTTGGTTATGGATTAAAGCGGGACTATGTTTCGTGGAATCAAATTAATTATTCCGTAAAGCTGGCAGCCATTGCCAGCGAGGACCAGGCCTATCCGGATCATAGTGGTTTTGACTGGGATGCCATAGAAAAAAGCCTGAAGCCCAAAAAGAAGAACAAGAAAACCAAGATACCATTGGGCGGAGGAGCAAGCACCATTACCCAACAAACAGCTAAGAATGTTTTTCTTTGGCAGGGAGGATCTATCACAAAGTTTATCCGTAAAATTCCAGAGCTGTATTTCACTAAACTAATAGAATGGATCTGGGGTAAAGAAAGAATTCTGGAAGTATATCTGAATGTGATTGAAATGGGTCCAGGTATTTTTGGAATACAAGCTGCTGCTAAACATTACTTTAATAAAGACGCTTCAAAATTAACTCGGGCTGAAGCTGCTATGATTATAGCCTCTTTGCCCAATCCCAAAAAGTTTCTGGTTAAACCAATAAGCCGTAGAGTTTCCTGGCGCTATCCTCAAATTCTTAAACAGATGAATAACATTGAGGGTGATGAAGACATTAAATCACTACTTCGATAATTGCAGGAATTGATTAGTTGCTTCTATTGCAGCAGTCGTTCTTTCTGCATTTGTTCCGCTGATCAATGACCAGGGTACCGGCTGGTTGATTAATAAGTCTTTGTAAATGGAAAACAATTCTTGTCTTGGTTTTTCATCGGGATACTCTCTCAGCTCATCTTTTACCCAGGGCAAATCTATATTACACAATAAATAGCCGTCGTATTTTCTCTTAATAATGGTATCTAATATAAAAAAATCACAGGTTCCGAATACATATTCACTCCATACTTTCATTACATACATATCTGTGTCAACAAACAAAACGGAACACTTATTTTCTTCCTGTACCTTTCGAGTGTAAACATCTTCCAGTTCTAACTGTCCTTTAGCAATAGTTAGTAAATCTGCTGCACTGTAATTGGTTCCATTTTGTAACAAATATTCTCTCGCATACTCCGGGCACCACAAAGTTTGGTAATGTTCAGCGAGCGTTTTACTCAGTGTGCTTTTTCCGGTACTCTCCGGACCAATAATGACTATTTTTTTAATTTCCTGCATGACTGGCTTTTTTCCGCCAGCTAATTAAACCGGCAATTGCTAAAATGAGCAATACGCAAAACTGAACACTGGTGAACACGTATCCCTTCATAAAGTATAACGGAATAGAAGCAATATTTGTTGCTATCCACCAATACCAGCTTTCTACTTTTTTTCTGGCCATAAGCCACATACCTGTATAAGCGGTTGCACTAGCAAAAGCATCTGCCCAGGGTATAGCTTCAGGCGCAAACGAAACCTGTAGTTGTTGCAGGGAAAAATATAATATACTATAGAATACCCCGAAGAATACAATTTGACTGCCCCATTCTTTAGGCGAGCTAAATTGAATCTTCATTATTTTTTCATGCGTCTGGTTATTTTTTCTGGCCCATAATATCCACCCGTAAATACTCATAATGGTATAATATAAATTCACACTCGCCTCTCCGTATAAATGTCCTTTTACACTCAGATAGATATAAAAAGTTGTATTAATCAATCCTATTGGGTATACCCAAATATTTTCCTTTCTGCTAAACCATACACTGGCAATCCCCGCAAATACAGCAATGAATTCCAACAGACTTGTTTGTTGCATTCCGGTAATAAAGGATTCAAATATTTGTGATAATGTCATTAATCTTTGATTCTTGTAAAATAAAAAATTGACCCGTCTTTAAATTGCCATTCACTTGTCTTTTGATAATGTTTTCTGATAAAGATATCGTCTATTAGGTCCTCATTTTTACCATATTGAAACCATACAAGGTATATATGACGGATTTTAAGGAATTCTCCAATTTCTGTGGGAATATCTTTATGAGGTAAAGGACTTGCTTTAATGCCCGCAAGAAAAAAAACAGCATCATTGGCATTTGAATATATGGGTGCCTGGTATTGCTGATGATGGCTTTTCATGAACTGTAAAAGGGGAGCATTTTTCCAGTGTATATCTGTATAGCCAGGAACACCTGCATAGCCAATACCTTCCCAGTTGAAAGTATGTGTTCGATAATGATACTTTGCACCAGCTGTATATACACTTAAAAAAAGTAGGAGTATTATCCACTTTTTATATCGTCTGCTTTTAGATATCCCGAAATAAAAATTATAAGCCAGTAACACAATTAATGGAATAAACAGTGGAATCAACAGTCTGCTGCTAAGCGTTTCAAAACGGGAAACAGTTGCAATAAAAAGCATGAATCCACCATAAACAAGAATGAACAAACTCAAAATGGTAACCGGACTATTGTAATACTGCTGCTGTATCAATCGGAATCCTAGAAGGATAATAACTATTAACAGTAATAGGATACAGCTTGTTACTAAAAGGACTTTATTCTCTTCATTTCCTATTGGAAACCAATAGCCAAGCACGTTTAGAAAATCAGCTAAGTTTACAGAAAATGATTTCAAAGATGTTTGTCTGACTCCTGCAATAGTTTCGCTTACCCAATGATTTCGAAGCATATTCAACAAGGGCAAACTGCAACCGGCTAATCCAAAGAGCATGATATGTTTCAATGTAGACTTCCAGTTCAATCCTGCTTGAAATAAGATTAAAACACTTCCTGTGATAATCCAGGTGATACCTACATACCGGACTAAACAGGAAGCAGCAGCAAAAAAAGAAGCTAAGAGAAGCCAGGAAAGAGCATTGTTTTTTAAGTAGCGCAAAAAAGCAATCACAAAGAACAAACCGAGCAATAAAAAAAGTGTTTCAGACCACAACATCGAATACACTTCCAGTATACCTGGATTACTCAGAATAAATAGTAAAATCAACAACCTGAAAACGCCTGATTTAATTCCACACTCCATTAATAATAAGCTGACCACATACAGTGCAGAGGCGAGGAGGATGCCATTCAGGTAAGGAGCTATCAACAGCAAATCTGCGCCCGAAATCATTTTCAAGAACCCCAGAAAAAAAGGGTATCCTACGGGAAAATTAACAAGTGGAAGATTATTATAATCGAAAAAACGAAACTCGCTGGCAAAGTGATTGGCCGAACTTAAATAAGCTACAGAATCAGGCGAAATGCCAATCCCTCCTTTTGAGGTATAAAAAGCAATCCATATACAACACACAGCAGACGCCAACAATGCTTCCCAGTGGCTCAATAATAAACGATGGAGTACAAGCTTCATGTAATGCAAGATAATGCACTACAGAGGTTTATTCTGCTTCGGCAACCACTTCTTTCACTTCAGGAATCATTCGTTTCATCATTCCCTCAATACCGGCTTTCAGCGTTATCATGGATGACGGACAACCAGAACAAGATCCTTGTAGCATTAAGTTAACTACACCGTCGTTATAGCTTTTGAACTGAATGGCTCCACCATCCATTTCAACTGCGGGCTTTACATAGTTTTCCAATAATTCTTTAACTCTCTTCACAATATCATCGTCATCCGCACTTACCGTGTTGCTGGCTTCCTGTTTTACTTTGGCAACTTCTTCTTCGTTTACAACTACTCCGCCATTTTCAAGGTATTGTTTTAAAAATTCCTTGATGGTAGGGATTACATCCTGCCAATCTTCCGTGTCAGCCGTTTTGGTGAGTGTAATAAAATTACTTGCTATGAAAACGCTTTTGATAAAAGGAAAACTAAACAATTCCTTGGCTAACGGTGAAGGAGCCGAAAGCGTTTCATCTGCAAAATCAATGCTTTTTCCTGGATACAAAAGCTTGTTGGCTACAAACTTCATAGTCTCAGGATTAGGAGTCATTTCTGTATAAATGCTGATGACAGGGTTGCCAGTCGTTATCATGGTATGCGTTTTTTAAATATGAATCAGATACAAATTTAAAACAAATCGACGGGAGCGAATGTTCAAAGCGTCGAGTTTAACGGTTTGATACGCTTATTTTTCGGATATCGTAAGTTAAGCCAATAATCAGCCAAATTTTACGTTATCAATATTGCATTTCGCCTTTTTGAAGTCTAGCTAATGAAATAACCCATGCGAAACCTTGTCTTTTTATGTATCTGGATGATGTTTTCCAGCCAGTTGAAGGCTCAGATAGACCCTTTTGTGCTTGGAATGACCCTGGGTGGCGGTGAAATAAACGACAATCAGTTGCCTGGACATCTTAATGAACATTATCAATATCCCACAGAGGAAGAAGTAGACTACTATTATCAGAGGGGGTTTAGACTTATTACGATCCCTTTTCGCTGGGAGCGTGTACAAAAAAACCTGGGCGGAGACTTGGATTATGGAGAAATTGGAGAGATCCGCAAAGTTGTAACCTGGGCTTCCAATCGGAATATGCAGGTTATTCTTTCCATGTACAACAGTGGCAGATACCGCAAATATGGAGTAGATTATATAGTAGGTTCTTATTCGGTAAGCAGACAGGATTTTGCGGATTGCTGGAATAAAATTGCCAACGCTTTTGCCGGATACCCCAATATATATGGATATAATCTGATGTCTGAACCACATGATATGCAGGCGTTTGATTGGCAAACTACCGCCCAGTGGGCCATTAGTTCCATCCGTCAGGCGGATCGCAGAAGCCGCATTATTATTTCAGGCAATAACTATGCAGCTGCCGAAAGCTGGCCGGATTATTCTGACGCCTTAAAATACCTGAATGATCCTCAGGACAAACTAGTGTATAATGCACACTGTTATTTTGACAACGACTTTACCGGGAAGTATTTATTTTCCTATGATCAGAATCAGGCATGGGATTCAACAGGTATACAGCGGGCAATGCCTTTTGTACAATGGTTAAAACAGAATAATAAGCGAGGGATGATTGGCCAATTTGGTGTACCCGATACAGATGCCCGCTGGTTGAATATTATGGATAAATTCCTTCAATATTTAAAGTCAGAAAATGTTACTGCTCAGTATAGTTCTTCTGGAAAAAAACTTTCAGGTAATCCGGTTAGTACTTATCCACTGGCAAGTGTAGAACGCCCCCAGATCAAAACCCTGCAATCTTTTCTGGATGCTTCCGGATTTTCGAATAAGCCCTGGTCAGAAAAAACAGAAACAGTTGCCAATAACGATGCGGCAAAAAAGGCCGAAGTTGAAGCTCCGGCAGAGCCGCCTTCCTCTTTTTTATTTTTACCTGGTACTGTTTTATTGCCGCAACCCAATGGAGGTTTGTACAAACCGGTTTTAAAATCAAATATCCGGGAGAAAGCTGTTAGAACTGCTAAATATCGGACACCCTAGTAGCCAGATTGTACATAGAAATATTAAAATTCTAAATGACATCTAATTTATGGGTTCACGATTCTGAGCTTTGCGTAATTCAACAAAATTTTCTTTTCACCGTTCACGCCAAAATCAATCGTGGCAACAGGATTGTGTGCAGACCCTTCCATAGATTTAACAATACCGAACCCAAATTTCTGGTGTTCTACTTTTTGCCCGGCTTCTAAATTAGAAGTATCGCTGGGTGTAAAATCTGCTGAAGGAATATGTGCTACTACTTTAGGTGCTAAAGGCTGAATGGGCATGTATTCAGGTTTATTAGCAGCTGGTTTTTTGGCTGGAGGAGGTCCATATTTCTGTGCAGCCTGTTGCGCAGATGAGCCAAAACCTCTGTTCATTCTTTCAAAGGCAGATCCCCATTGTGAGGAACCGTGATTTCTGGCGCCTCCGCCCGCATAGGATTTATCTATTGACTCTTCTGGCATTTCTTCTATAAAACGACTGGGTTCATTTTGTACCAATTGACCAAAACGATAACGAGAATTGGCGTAGGTTAACCAAAGTCTTTCTTTTGCCCTGGTTACAGCCACATAAAACAATCTTCTTTCCTCTTCCAGTTCTTCCCTTGTATTAATACTCATAGCACTTGGAAATAAAGTCTCTTCTACTCCACCCACAAATACACATCCGAACTCAAGACCTTTTGCTGCATGAATGGTCATTAGTTTAACCACATCATTATTTTCCTTATCGTCATCTGCATCGGTCAATAAAGTAATCTGCTGCAGATAAGATCCTAGTGTCTTATCACCCAGTTCCCCATCTTCATTACTAGGACTTTCTGTCCATTCTTTGATAGAGTTAAATAGCTCCTGTACGTTTTCGTATCGGGCAAGACCTTCGGTAGTTTTGTCATTAAAGAGCTCTTTAACCAGGTTAGTATGTTTGCCCACCTGAGTTGCTACATCAAATGCATTATTATTGTTCAGCATACTCTGGAAGTAGCGAATCATGGTAGCAAAATTCTGTAACGCTTCCAGTGTACCAGCTTTGAATCCAAATTCACCTGCCCTTACTACTACATTAAATACAGGAATATTTTGTTCATTGGCAATGATGACTAACTTTTCAATTGTCGTTTTTCCAATCCCTCTAACAGGATAGTTGATGATGCGTTTTAAGGCCTCTTCATCATTGATATTGACAATCACTCTTAAATAAGCAAGTATATCTTTGATTTCCTTTCGCTGATAGAAACTAACTCCACCGTAAATCCGGTAAGGGATTCCCATTTTTCTAAGACTTTCCTCAAAGGAACGGCTCTGGGCATTGGTTCTGTAGAGAATAGCAAAGTCTTTATTGTAATAATGATTACGAAGTTTTTGTTCCTGTATAGTGTCAGCAACAAATTTTCCCTCCTCATTATCAGTTAGCGTTCTTACTAATTTTATTTTTTCTCCTTCCTGGTTCTCGGTCCAGAGGTTTTTTGGAATCTGTCCTTTGTTATTTTTAATAACTTGGTTGGCAACTTTTAAAATTTGCTGGCTACTTCTGTAATTCTGTTCCAGTTTAACCACTTTAACATCGTCATAGTCTTTCTGGAATTGTAAAATATTTTCAATGGTTGCGCCCCGGAAACTATAAATACTTTGTGCGTCATCTCCAACAACGCAGATATTTTCATGTGCAGCAGCCAATAATTTACTAATCTGGTACTGAACCGGATTGGTATCCTGGTACTCATCAATCAGCAGATATTTGAATTTGTGCTGATACTTGTGTAAAGCTTCAGGAAAATTATTCAGTAACTCATACATTTTTAACAACAGGTCGTCAAAATCCATCGCACCATTCTTAAAACAACGTTTTGCATAGGCGCCATATACCTGTGCAATAGCAGGACGATTCGCCCTTGCATCTTCCTGTTGAATGGCATAGTCTGTTGCATATTCTGCAGGACCAACTAATGCGTTTTTTGCTGATGAAATTCTATTTCCTACTATATTGGGTTTATAGTGTTTATCATCTAGGTGTAATTCGTTGATTACCGTTTTTAATACTGATCGGCTATCATCTGTGTCGTAAATAGTAAAATTGCTTGGGTAGCCTAATTTATGCGCTTCGGCTCTTAATATGCGTGCAAACACACTATGAAAGGTTCCCACATATAAGTTTCTTGCTTCTGAGTTACCAAGAATTTTTTCAATTCTCTCTTTCATTTCAGCAGCAGCCTTATTGGTAAAGGTAAGCGCCAGTATATTGAAAGCATCTACTCCATTGGCCATTAGGTGCGCAATGCGAGTGGTGAGCACTTTTGTTTTCCCGCTTCCTGCTCCCGCTACAATCATCAACGGTCCCTTAATATGAGTAACAGCTTCTCTTTGCGAGTCGTTCAATCCATTCAAATAATCCTGCATAGAAATCAATTCAACTGCAAGATACTCTCTTAACCTGTTTTATTGAGGGTGAATTCCTGTATAATGAAGAATAAGTTTAAATAATTCTGAAGGTATAAATGGTTTTACTACTATATCATTGATACCCATATTTTTAATCCGCTCTTCTATATCACGGGGCAAACTGGCTGTAAGTGCAATAATGGGAGTTTTAGCGCCTCTTTCCCTTAATATTCTTGTAGCCTGATAACCATCCATTACCGGCATATGCATGTCCATCAAGACAATTGTATGTTTCTCCTCATCAAAAAGATCAATTGCTTCCTGTCCGTTTTGAGCAATATCAATTGCCGCTCCCCATTTGCTTAAAAATGTTTTGGCAACCAAAACGTTCACTTCATTGTCTTCTACCAGCAACACATAGATCCCCTTCAGGGGCCTACTTTCTTCAGCCGGAAATTCCTGTATTACTTCTTCCTTAGCTAAGATCTGCGAATGTAAAATCGGATAACTGATTTCAAAATAAAAAGTAGATCCTTTGTCAGGTTCGCTTTTTAGTTTTAATTCTGCACCCTGTAAAGCCAATAGTTTTTTACTGATGGCCAGTCCAAGTCCGGTACCTCCAAAGTTTCTGGATGTACTATTATCCGCCTGTGTGAATTGTTCAAAAATCAATTGTTGTTTTTCTTGTGCAATACCAATTCCGGTATCCTCAATTTCAATTAGCAATCTCAATCTTAATTCATCTCTGCTGAGGACACCAATTCTTAAGGCAACATGTCCTCTTTTTGTAAACTTAATGGCATTATGTATAAGGTTTCCAATGATTTGACTTGTTCGGGTAGGATCTCCCAAAACTTTAATGTTCACATTGTTATCTAAGATTAATTTTAATTCAATTCCTTTCTCTTTTGCCAATGTACCAAATCCTGCAACCAGATTTTCAGCAATGGTTTTCAGATTCATTTCAATTGACTCAAAACCTATTTTTCCAGCTTCAATTTTATTGAAATCCAGAATATCATTAACAATCGATAATAAATTTTTGGCTGAAAAAAGCAGCACATTCAACTGTTCTTTTTGCTCTTCAGATGGTTTTTCCATGAGCATAATATTGGTCATACCCAGAATAGAATTCAAGGGAGTTCTGATTTCATGCGACATAGTACTCAAGAAATCATTCTTCGCTTTTAATCCCATTTCTGCCTGTTTTTTTGCTTCTTTTAGTGTAAAGGCAAACCGATGAGAAAGGATTAAAGACTGACAGAAGAAAAAACTGATATAGCCAAAGAACAAAACAAATCTTGGAGGCTGAATAACATTGAAATATTTTAAGTTAATCAGTATAAAAATGATTAATAAAATTCCTGTACTTAGCAGTGCGTATTTAGCACCTAACTTTTTATTAAAGTAGGCTTTGAAATAAATGTAAAAAGCATGCGCAATAACCATGAACATCACAATCAGAAAAGGATTCAATAACTGGGTAAAAACGCTCGGAGGAAAAAGTATTACAAGCAAACAAAGTATCCCAGCCATTATGGCTTCTATTCTGATTAACCATTTATTGGTTTCTTCTGGAAACAAATATTTGGTGTAAAACATAAAGAAGATCACGCTGACAAATAAACTTAGGTATTCTAGATGAACCCCAATAATCCATGGATAACTGAGAAACAAACTGTGGAGTACATAATTATCTGAGCCAACAATCCGATAACTATAAGCAATGCAGAATAAAGAGAAATACAAAATGACCCTGTCGTGTTTCCCAAAGTAAAAAAGACCAATGAAAAAGAGTCCGCCCATTAGGATGGCTCCTGCCAACAATAAATCAAAACCATCTTCTGCAGCTTTCTCTGCTGTTAACTGAGTGGTATTTCCAATAACTATGGGTTTATATGGTCCCCCTTTTGAATGTCTAAAATTGGCAACTTGTAAAACAAGAGAAATAGTATCTGAAACCGGTAGCGTTACTACCTGTTCTATCCATTTCTCAATGGTAGTCTCTTTGGTCTTCCCCGGTTTACCTGCTACCGCAAATAGATTTCCGTTTATAAATAATTCAAATGAACAATAGGTATCCGGTAGTACTATGGAGAGGTCTTTTTGTTTGTTGGGGTCCAGTAAAACTTTTAAAGTATAGGTTGCAAAACCCTTTACTGATAATTTTTGTCCATTCAGCACTTTTGTATCCCATCGTTCAGGAAAATAGGTAAAGTATTCAGGAGCGTTTTTAATTTCATTCGGCTGGAGTAGTTCATTCCAGTAAAAACCCCAGTTGCCATTTAAGGCAACAGGTTTATTCTTTATATCAACTTTTCTTAAATCAAGTACCCCATTTTGTATTGATTGCTCTTGTGCAATGGAAAACCCAACTGAAAAAAGGAACAGTATAAAGATCAGGAATCTGAAAATTGGTTTTCCAGGGATATGGAACATGGATTTTTAATTGACAATTCAATTTATGATTAAAAGTTTATATAAAAAAAGCGCCAGAGATTGCTTTCCCCGGCGCTTCATTATCAATTAGTTAAAAATTATTTCTTTCGTTCCAACAATTTAAAGAACTGATCCAATTGAGGTAAAATTACAATACGAGTTCTTCTGTTGGTGGCTCTTCCTTCTGCAGTAGTATTGTCTGTTAAAGGAACATACTGGCTTCTTCCGGCTGCTGTCATGCGCTTGGGATTCATTCCATATGATTCCTGCAGGATTCTTACTACTGTTGTTGCTCTTTTAACACTCAGGTCCCAGTTGTCAATCATTCCTCCGCCTTTAATTAAAGGAATGGAATCCGTATGACCCTCTACCATGAATTCAATTTCAGGCTGAGCATTAAGCACTTTGGCAACCTTTCCTAGAACATCTTTAGCACGGTCAGTTACATCATAGCTACCACTTTTGAATAAAAGCTTATCAGAGATATCTACATAAACCACGCCCTTGTCTACTTTGATATTGATATCCTTGTCGTCCATATTACCCAATACACCTTTTAGGTTCATCACCAATGCCATGTTTAAAGAGTCTTTTCTGGCAATGGATCCCTGTAAGTCCTGAATGTATAAGTCTTTGGCACCAATATTTTCCAGTGATCTTCTAATACTTTCCGCCTGAGCTCCTGTTACAACTGACAAATCCTTCAGTTGATTCAATACCATACTATTGGTTTGTTTTACGTAATCCAGTTGTGTATTGGTAGTACCCAATTGCGCTTCAACAGATTGTTTCTGTGTTTGTAGATTACTGATCTGATTTTTGGCTTTGTTAAATTCCTCTTCCAGGTTTCTGTATTTTCCCTGTAATTCTGCATATGCCCCATTCAATTCGCCATACCGGGCTTCTGCTTGTCTCAATTGTTTCGGGCTAACACAGGCGAATAAACTCATAGAAGCCAAAACGGCTAAAGTGTAGAATTTCATTTTCATTGGTCTTACATATTATTGGTCAATTGTTGGTACAAACGCAAACCCATACCAATTATTGTGCCGTTACTAAATAAGTTAAACGGGTGCAAGTTACACAAAAACCACTTTGACAGATTCGTTATACCAATTGTTGTAGAAGTCTTTAAATGTTTCATCCAACACCTTGCGCTTAATTTTTAAAGTTGGAGTTAGAATTCCATTCTGGATAGTCCATTCTTCGGCCATTATGATCAATTTAGCCAGTTGTTCGTGGTGTTCTAGTTCTCTATTTATACGTTCCAAAAGCTGATGTAAATGATCCTGTAAATGTGTTTGCGCCAGATTCTTTGCTTGCTCCGAAAGCGTGCACAAAAGCAGTGGTGCAGGCATTCCCCAGCCCACTACACAAGCCTGAGCAATCATGGCATCAGTTAGTACTTTGGATTCTATAGGTGCTGGTGCCACATATTTACCCTTACTCGTTTTAAACTGGTCTTTGATTCTTCCAGTAATAGAAAGGTATCCCTCTTCATCTATGCTTCCTTCATCTCCTGTCTTTAAAAACCCATCTTCAAACATTTCTTCAGATAAGAGAGGCTCTTTGTAATATCCAAGCATATTGGCTTCACTTTTTACCAATACTTCTTTTTGTTTGCTTAGTTTAACTTCAACACCAGGATAGGATTGTCCTACAGTTCCGAATTTACAGGCACCCTTTCTGTTAGAATGAGATAAGGCTGAATTCTCTGTCATTCCATAGGCTTCCTGAATTTCCATCCCCAAAGCTTTATACCAATTGAGTACGGCAGGGTTAATAGGAGATGCACCAGTAAACAAATGTTTGGTTCTACCAAGGCCCAATTTTTTCCGAATTAGTTTCTTAATTAATACAGAAACCAACGGCACATTAAGTAATCTGCTCAGTTTTTGCTGAGGCATTTTTCGCAAAATCTCTTCCTGTATTTTTTCCCATATTCTGGGTACGGCCAAAAACATTGTTGGCTGGCTATATTGCAGATTTCTGGAAAAACTATCCATGGACTCTACAAAATGTATGCAGCTCCCTGTAAAAATAGCCCCACATTCCACCAACATTCTTTCCGCAACATGGCAAAGTGGCAAATAGGAAAAAAAGACTTCATTTGCCAATGGTGGCGTACTTTCTAAAAAAGAATAAACGGCAAAAGACATGGTGTGGTTGCTATGCATCACTCCTTTAGGAGTGCCTGTAGTGCCAGAAGTATAAATGATGCAGGAAAGTTCTTTCGGATCTTTCTTTACAGGCTCCTCCAGTGGCTTGACCTCAGCTACCAAGTCGTTCCAGTTTAAACAACCGATATTAAAATAAAAAGGAAAACTGATTTGAGTAAGCGAATCCGGAATTCCCATTCTGATTAATTCAGGATTGTCCAGTTTTCCTACAAAAATGGCTTTGGCTTCACTATGAACAAGAATTTCATTGACCGCACTGCTGGTGATGTTTGGATATAAAGGAACCGAAACCATACCTGCCATATTAATCGCCAGGTCGGCCATAATCCAGTGTGCACAATTCTTGCTGAGAATAGCAACTTTATCACCTGGAATCAATCCTGATTGCAATAACCAGGCTGCCATTGATCTAATCTCTCTTCCTGCATTTGCCCACGAAAAATTCTGATAAACACTTTTCACAGGTTCAGATAAAAAGAGTTTACTGGGCTGAGCTTTTTCGTAATGGCAGAAACGATCTATAATGGTAGGAAAAGTTTGACTCATATGGTTTAGGGGGATTAATGATCTAAATGTTTCAGGCCGTATTCGGGTATCTTACCTTCTTTGTCGGCAAAAAAATGAATGATTTTTTTAAAGTCTTCTTCCATATTTCCTGTTGGTAGAATGGGTTCGCTGAAACTGATTTCCTTTCTACCAAAATCTAACCCTGCAAGCACTATTGGAACGCCTGCTTTTAGTGCTATATGATAAAAGCCAGTCCTTAGTTTGTCTACTTTTTTTCTGGTACCTTCAGGAGATAGAGCCAGAACAAATTGATCGCGGATCTTGAATTGTTCTGCAACCTGATCTACCACATTGTTGTTGCTGAATCGGTCTACAGGATACCCCCCCATTTTTCTGAAAAAAAAGCCAAATCTTCCTTTGAATAATTCTGCTTTACCTAGAAAATTTAGATGGTATAATTTAAGTTTACTTCTGACCGCCAATCCAATAACAAAATCCCAGGCACTGGTATGGGGTCCTACGGCTATCACACATTTTTTCAAGTGATAGGGAAATTCATTACGAATTTTCCATCCCTGCATTTGCAGAAATAAGTTCCAGCATATACGCATAGCAATCGATTGGGAAAATCAAGATAGAAAAAAAATAGAATTGTTCCTAAAATTTTAAGTATCGTGCACTTGCATAAACAGAGTGAGTCATACTATCCCAGCTAGCGAACCACTGCATTATGATGGTAGAGCCATCTTTCCTTAACATCCTGTTTTCAAAGTCTTTTAATTCTACTCCGCGCTTAATTTGTGAAAAGGCTTCAAATGTTTTTCTCCGATCATCTTCCAGTACAAAATCAATGATATCTTTTCCAACCAGTTCCCAGTCTTCGTACCCCCACAATTCTTCAACCTGCTTGTTAATTCTTACAAATTCTCCCTTAATATTTAATACACACAAAATATCTAAGGAAGCATCCAGAATCTTTCTCAGGTCCCGTAAAGATTTTTCCAGTTCAAGTTCTTCAGCAACTTGTTCTGTAATATCATTAATCAGTGCATAAATACCCGTAACAATTCTGTTAACAGTTATAGGCATATAAGTAATAATCCAGGTCTTTTCCCTGTTCCTAAGTGTTTGAACTCTGCACCTGAATTTTTGCGCCTGTCCCGCTTTAACTAAACTAAATTTTCTGAAAATGTCATCCATTTCTTCCGGAATCATGAAAGGAAAAATACTTTCTCCCTTAAGCTGTGCTTCAGGACATTCCAATAAGATGCTTAACTGTCTGTTCATTGCAAGAATATTTCCGTCCAAATCAAGTGAAAATACAGCATTTGGATTCTGCTCAAATAGAGATTTGTATTCCTGTTCACTTTTCACAATGGCAATCTCCGCTTCCTTACGAACCGTTAAATCTACTACCTGTGCCAGAATAAATGCAAAACTTTCATCTTGATTTGAGATAGTAGAAGCTGTTACAAACCCCCAAAGAATCTTACCGTCTTTATGAATGAATTTTTTATCGTATTCCTTTCTTTTTGTTACACCAGTTGTTAATTCCTGCAAATGCACTTTGTCAAGCGCTCCATATGCATCATCTGTTACATCAAAAATGCGCATACTGCTTAACTCCTGTTTTGAATATCCGATAAAATTGATGAATGCATTGTTAACGTCTATGTATTCCCCTTTGTTATTTATGATGGCCATACCCACACCTGCATTATCAAATGCGGTTTTAAAAAGCGCTTCAGCCTTATTCAGGTTTTGCTTGTTAATCACTTCTTCAGTAATGTCCTGAATAGTTCCGTAAGCCCTTACCATTTTACCTTCAAAGGAAACAGTATACCCCTTAGTGCGTACTATTTTCTTTACGCCTTTTGCGGTTGTTAAGTTCAATTGTAAATCGAAGGGTTGCCCGCTCTGAATGCTTTGTTTAAAAGCATTTTCCAGTAATTCCGGCTGATCAAACAAATGAAAAGTGGATGTAATATCAGGTTGTTGATTGGGTCTAAGATCCACAATATGTAAGGCCCCGGGAGTCCAGATCATTTCGTTGGTAATATAGTCTGCCTCCCACCCGCCACTCTTGGTTAGCTGACTGGTTTCATCCAGCAACTTTTCTGTTTTCTTTATATAGGAAAGATCAATAATTCTTTTAGCTAAAAATTCTTCATTAGTATTAGGGTTTCTATGAATTACAGAAATCAATGCTATGGGAAAACGTGTTCCATTTTTTTTAATTCCCACTGCACTCTCTCCCATTTCCGGATTGCTTTGGTGGTTATGTAAGCCAGCGATTAATTCAGTATCAGAATGATTAATAAGTGTTTTTATATTACACTTTCCAAATTCAGCTTCTTCGTATCCAAACATTTTTGCAGCTCCGCCATTGAATTGTAGCAAATTTCCTTCAGTGCTACATAGAATAAATGCATTTGAGGAAAGAGCAATAATGTTGTCGAATACCCCATTGTAAGAGGTGTTTGTGTTGTAGTTACTCATAACAAAGCTTTACTTGAGGGGGAACCATATAAATTTCGGTTTTTATCTTTGTACAATCACGCGGTTAAAGATGATTTTTATCAGGAAAATTTGGCCGTGATAGTTCTGCCTAAATACTGTTTATTTGCAAAAACATTTCTTGCATGGGAGCCGATACTCGCAAAATCATCATTATTGCCGCACCATCTGGATCCGGCAAAACCTCCATAACGCGCTACCTTTTGCAGCAATACCCATTACTTTCCTTGTCAATATCGGCCGCCACCAGAAAGCCCAGAGGTGAAGAAAAAGATGGAGTACACTATCATTTTATTTCAGAAGATGAGTTTAAGCAAAAGATTGAAGAGAACGCATTTGTGGAATGGGAAATGGTATATGAAGGCAGTTATTACGGTACTTTAAAAGCAGAATTAGAAAGAATCTGGAATCTTGGTAAAGTTCCCATTCTGGATATTGATGTTAAAGGTGCCATTCATCTGCAAGATCAGTTTCCTCATCGTTGTCTTTCCATCTTTATAGAACCCCCTTCTGTTGAAGAATTAAAGAAAAGATTAGAAAGCAGGGGTACAGAAACGCCCGAGAGTTTGGCAAACCGGGTGAATAAAGCTAGTTATGAACTCTCTTTCAAAAACCATTTTCATAAGAATATCCTGAATGATAATTTGGAGAAAGCTTGTAGAGAAACCGAAGTTGTAATTAAAGAATTCCTCGGTTGGTAAATTGCTTTGGCTTAAATTGAGTCTCTAAGCGTTTAACTATGTCATCATTTGCCAACAGAACCGTATTCATTACCGGTGCCAGCAGAGGAATCGGAAAAGCCATTGCCTTAAGACTTGCCAAAGAAGGAGCTAATATTGTTATTGCAGCCAAAAGTGTAGAGGAGGATCCCCGATTAGGAGGTACCATTTATTCTGCTGCTGAAGAAGTGGAAGCGGCTGGTGGTAAAGCATTGGCAGTACAGGTAGATATCAGAGATGAAGCACAGATTGCTGCAGCTGTACAACAGGCAGTAGATAAGTTTGGGGGGATTGATGTTGTCATTAACAATGCATCCGCTATTTCTTTAACCAACACCGAAAAAACAGAGGCCAAGCGATTTGACTTAATGCAAAGCATTAATGTAAGAGGTACCTTTTTAGTTGTAAAACATTGTTTGCCCTGGTTAAAAAAGGGGAACAATCCGCATATTATTACCTTATCACCGCCAATCAGTTTAAAACCTAAGTGGATGGGAGGACATATTGCTTATACGCTTACTAAGTACAATATGAGTATGCTGGCATTGGGTTGGGCAGCTGAATTCAAGAATGATGGAATTGCCTCTAATGCACTTTGGCCTAAAACCACTATTGATACAGCAGCGGTAAGAAACCTGCTGGGTGGAGAGGCATTGGCTAAAATGAGCCGTACACCGGAAATTATTGCAGACAGTGTATATTATATACTTTCTAAAACAGGATTGGCATATACGGGAAATACCTTCATTGACGAAGAAGTTCTTGCCAAAGAAGGTATTTCCAATTTAGATCAGTACGCTGTTGTGCCCGGAGGTCAGTTGTATCCCGACTTGTTTGTTGATTAGACTACTAAGTTCCTAGTCTTCGAACTTTTCAGGCCTCATCTGAGGGAATAGTAATACATCCTGAATGGAAGCCTGGTTGGTCATCATCATACATAAACGATCTATACCAATTCCGATTCCTGAAGTAGGTGGCATGCCGTATTCAAGGGCACGTAAAAAGTCGTAGTCGATAAACATGGCTTCATCGTCTCCTCTTTCCATCAGCTTTACCTGTTCTTCAAAACGCTCACGCTGGTCAATAGGATCATTTAACTCTGTGTAAGCATTCGCTAGCTCTTTTCCGTTAACCATCAGCTCAAAACGTTCAACCAGTCCTGGTTTACTTCTGTGCTTTTTGGTTAATGGACTCATTTCTACAGGATAGTCAATAATGAATGTTGGTTGAACATAGGTATGTTCACTGGTTGCACCGAAAATTTCATCAATCAGTTTTCCTTTACCTATAGTTGGAGGCACATCAATTTTCAATTGCTTGCAAACTTCTCTCAAACCTGCTTCATCCATTCCGCTCACATCAATACCTGTGTTTTCCTTAATGGCATCGTGTATGCTTATTCTTTTGAATGGTGCTTTAAAGCTTACAATTTTATCTCCCAATTGAACATCTGTAGTTCCGTGAATGGTCAGTGCAATTTTTTCGAATAATTGTTCTGTTACCTCCATCATCCAGATATAGTCTTTATAAGCAGTGTACCATTCTAATACCGTGAACTCCGGATTGTGGGTTCTGTCCATGCCTTCATTTCTGAAATTGCGGCTGAATTCATAAACCCAATCAAAGCCACCAACTATTAAACGCTTCAAATACAATTCATTGGCAATTCTTAAGTAAAAAGGAACGTCCAGTGCATTGTGATGGGTAATAAAAGGACGGGCAGCAGCAC
This sequence comes from Sediminibacterium sp. TEGAF015, assembly GCF_025997995.1. GTDB lineage: Bacteria > Bacteroidota > Bacteroidia > Chitinophagales > Chitinophagaceae > Sediminibacterium. The sequence continues at coordinate 2,356,279 of NZ_AP026683.1, forward strand.
CTCCCGGAATAGCTTGCAGAACAGGGGTATCTACTTCTACAGCACCTTGTGAATTCAAAAATTCACGAATGGTGTTGATAATTTTGGTTCTTTTAACAAAAGTGTCCTTTACATCGGGGTTGATAATAAGGTCTGCATAACGCTGACGATACCTGAATTCCGGATCTGTTACAGCATCAAAAACATTACCCTCTTCATCTCTTTTTACCACGGGGAGTGGCTTTAAAGATTTGGTAAGTAGGGTAAGCGTTTGAGCATGTATAGAAGTTTCACCGGTTTTGGTAATAAAAGCGTATCCTGTACATCCGATAATATCTCCTAAATCCAATCCGTGTTTTACAACCGTATCCCAGAACGATTTGTCTTCTTCCGGACAAATTTCATCTCGTTTAACATACAGTTGAATAATGCCTTTGCTGTCCTGAATCTTGATAAAGAAAACTTTTCCTTTATCATTCATGCTCATAATTCTTCCTGCTACACAAAGATTGGTAAACTGATCTTTGTTCTCTTCAGTGTAATTATTTTTGATATCAACAGAAAAACTGTTGACTGGATACAATGGAGCGGGAAACGGATCAATCCCTGCGGCTTGCAATTTTGCAAGCTTCTCTCTTCTGATTAATTCTTGTTCTGAAAAATGTACTTCGCTCATAAATTGTGTGTTCAAATTGATACAAAACAAAAGTCTCGCAGAAGCGAGACCTTGTATATGGATGGGTTAGTAAGTACAGGGAAACGCATTTCCCTACACAATATTAAAAAGACTTTTAACTTATACAAAAATTTTTTTGAACAATTTTATTAACATTTTAAGCTTAAATGTGAATTGAGCAAAAAATGTACTGCTTAATAATTTCATTTTTTGGAAGACAATTTTCTTTTTACAATCAAATAATATTTTTTACGATCTTCTGAAACATTGATGAATAAAGGGTTTCATTAAATCTAATATTTTATGTTTACTTATTAGTTACAATTTGTTTTTCCTTTTTGAACCAGCATTTTGATAGATTTTTCAGTGAACCAATTTCAAAAAAAAATTTTCGGGAAAGCTTGTCTCACTACCTTTATCTCCTTAAAAAATCACTCAAATGAAGTTTCCATCTCCTGTTTCCGTTTCCTGGATGTCTGGTTTTCTGGATGCAAAAATTGCCGGAAATGTCTATGCAGAAATTTTAGGCATCAATGAAATTCATCGTGTAGAAAAAGGAGATATGGTCTTTGTTGATCATCCAAAATATTATGATACCTGTTTAAGCAGCGCTGCAGATTTTATAATCATCAATACAGAAGATGTAAAAATTCCAGAAGGCAAAACCATTTTTGTTGTTACTGATCCATTTGAATCGTACTTAAAAATTGTACAGCATTTCAGTCCTTTTTTACCGTCAACAAAATCAATTGATGATTCCTTAGTAGTTGGTGAGAATTCGATAATCATGCCCAATGTATTTATTGGGAAGCATGTAGTTATCGGAAACAACTGTATCATTCATCCGAATGTTACCATACATGATAATACAATTATTGGAAATGATGTAATCATACAATCGGGTACAGTAATTGGGGGAGATGCTTTTTATTACAATACCAAGAAGAATCGTCCTGTCTGGTATAAAAAAATGTTGAGCTGTGGCAATGTTGTTTTAGAAGACTTTGTAGAAATAGGAACCGGCTGTATGATTGACAGGGGAGTTACTGCAGAAACCAGAATTGGTCAAGGAACCAAACTGGACAATATGGTACATATTGGCCATGATGTAACTGTTGGGAAAAATTGTTTGTTTGCTGCCCAGGTGGGCATCGCCGGCGGAACCGTTATAGAAGACGGAGTAACTTTATGGGGTCAGGTTGGCGTTAGTAAAACACTCACGATAGGTGCTAATGCAGTTGTCTTGGCACAAAGCGGTGTTCCTTCTTCTCTGGTGGGTGGCAAAACGTATTTTGGTTATCCTGCGGAAGACGCTTCCATCAAGCGTCGCGAATTGGTATGGATCAAACGAATTCCTGAACTATGGAAAAAAGTGATGGAATCATAATTGATACTTTGCCTTTAATTCGGCACAAATCCTGTCTATGCTTGTTTTGAGCGGGGTATACGAAAAATCCGGAAATGACTGCAACAGTTTCGTATTGTTAAAAACCACTTTTGCTTGAGCTGTTTTGGCAGTTTCTTTGGTGAGCAATGGGTCTTTTCCCGTAAAATATGCTTTAATCGCTTCCCATCTCCATACGATTCCAGCCAAGAGGGGGGTTACTTTTTTGTGTGGCGGTTTCTTGTTAAAGCCAGTTGCAATCAACCCAAAAATATCTTTGTAGCCAGTGTTGTGACCGCTTACAATAAATCGTTCGCCATTTACATCGCTATTCATCAGTAAATACATGGCTTTTACAACATCAAATACATCTACAAAACCGCTGGTGCCTTCGGTGTACCAGGGAAATTCTTCGTAAGACGATTTGAAAATTCCGGATGATCCTCCATTCCAGTCTCCGCTCCCTAATATAATAACAGGGTTAACCACAACAACAGACAGCCCCTCACTCATACCTCTCCACACTTCCATTTCGGAGAGATATTTGGTTTTCCCATATTCACTGTTACTCGTTTCAGGAGTCCAGTTCATTGTTTCATCAATTGGTTTATCTTCTCTGATTCTACCCAATGCTGCTACAGAACTGACAAATAATAATCTTTTTACACCACTGTTAATACAGGCATTAACCACATTAGCAGTTCCTTCCACATTTGTATGAAACATGGACGCTTTCTTAGCCGGATTAAATGAAACAACAGCAGCACAATGATAAACCTGTTCTACATTTTGTAAGGACTCTTCCAGTGATACAATATCAAGTATATCTCCCTTTACCCATTCTACCCCTTCTGTATCAGCTATTTTTGGGGGATTGTTTCTGTATAAAGCCTTAACAGCATTACCTTCCCGGATCAACTTTTGTAATAAGTGTGATCCAACCAGACCGCTTGCACCTGTTACTAGTATCATTGCTCACATTTATTACAGGTTCCGCTAATTACTAGATCTGTTTGTTCAGCTTTAAAACCTTTTGGCAATTTTACTTTAGGTACACTTACTTCATCAATACAATAAGTTGTACCGCAATCATCACAGATAAAATGAACATGATCATCGTGGTGATGACCTGCTCCGCATTCGTCCTTGCATAAGGCATAGCGAACCGAATTATCTGCGGTTGGTATAGTATGAATGATTCCTTTTTCTACAAATGTTTGTAAGGTTCTGTAAATAGTAACCCTATCAAACTCATCACTACTTTTTTGTTCAATATCCCCATGAGCCATTGCATTGCCGGATTCCCAGAAAAGTCCAAGTATTTTTTTTCTGGCTTCTGTAATGCTTAGGTGATTCCTTTTTAATATGTCACTTATTTTATCCTGCATGTTTTCCCTAAGGATTATTGTTAAAGATACCGTTTACAAAATTACTGTTGGATGAACGTTCCAGTAATAATTCTTTGATATCTGTCTTCAGTTTTTCTATCTCATCTTTCTTGAGGCCGTCGTAAATCTGAGAACGCACTTTTCCATCTTTATCTACAAGGGCAAAGAATTGTGTATGAATAAACTGGTCTTCAATTTTCTGAACACTGTTTTTGGGGTCATCCAATAAATAAGCAGCTCTGGCCATTTGGTATAAACTATCTTTTCTGCCTGTTACCATCACCCATTTTCTGCTGTTAATCTGCATGGAATCTGAGTATCTCTTTAATTTCGGAACAGAGTCGGTTTCTGGATCGCAAGTATGAGATAAAATCATAAAATTGGGATCTGACTTAAAAGTGTCATAAATCTCTTTCATGTTCTTATTCATCTTTGGACAGATTCCCTTACAGCTGGTAAAAAAGTATTCTACAACGGTCACTTTACCCAATAAATCACGGTCAGTAAAAGGCAAACCTTCCTGTGTAGTAAATTGGAAAGGTTTTACATAGCTGATTACAGATAATTTTCTTTTCCATTTATCTGTACCTCGGAAAAGAAAAAAATAAAATCCTGCCAGTAAAATCAGAAAAAATCCTAGGTAGGCCAACACTCTCTTGCTCATATGCTTATTTATAGTGTAAAGGTAAGACCATTTTACAACAAATATTTTGCAACAAAGTTGCATTGATGTAATTTTGCAATTGATGAAGATTAAAATCAATTGGGACGCATTGGGAATAGTAGCTTCTGTGGCATGTGCGATACATTGCGCCCTGCTTCCTCTTTTTTTAAGCAGCCTCCCCTTATTCGGTGTTAATATTATAGAAAATATTCATTTTGAGTATTTCATGATTGGCCTAGCATTTATACTGGGTACTTATGCTTTATACCATGGTTTTAAAAAACACCATCACAGCTGGTGGCCGGTTATCTTATTCACGGCAGGCATTCTTTTACTCATTCTGAAAGTCAACTTTCACCAACTGGAATGGGTCTTACTAATACCTTCTGTTGGATGTATTGTGGTTGCTCACTTCCTCAACTTTAGACTTTGCAGAAAACATGACCATGCACACAGCGATGATTGTTCTCATTAACTGAAAAGGGTTATCTTTAAGGATAAAGCAATAGGTTAATGAAAACTGCCCAGCTTCAATATGGTTCGGGGAAATGGATTATTGGTGATTTACCAGAAGATTTTCCTGCTGAAAAAGCACAATTGGTTTTGGTTTTTGGATCTGGAGAACTGGTCACCAAAGAAACAATCTTTTCCTCCATTGAAGCGAGGTTTCCCAAAGCAGATATTGTTTCCTGTTCTACATCTGGTGAAATTCTACACAAAGAAGTGTACGACGATACGCTGGTAGTTACGGCTATCTATTTTGAAAAAGCAACAACCCAGGCTGTATCAGTAGATATCTCTCAGTCAGTAGATAGCTATGAAACAGGAAAAACCCTGATGGGAATGCTAAACCAAGATCAGTTGGTATCTGTATTTGTAATTTCAGAGGGTTCTTTTATCAACGGATCTGAATTGGTGGCTGGTTTTAATTCAGTAAATACGAATAATATTCCGGTAACCGGCGGTTTGGCTGGTGATGCGGCAAGATTTGCGAAAACGCAGGTTGGATTGAATAGTGCAGCTAAGGAAGGTACAGTAGTTGCCATTGGATTCTATGGCCAGGGATTATTGGTAGGACATAGTTCCTTTGGGGGATGGGATGAATTTGGTAAAGAGAGAGTGATAACGAGGTCGGTAAAAAATGTATTGTATGAAATTGACGGACAAAAAGCACTTGATTTATACAAGGAATACCTAGGTCCTTATGTTGATGAGTTACCGGGTTCCGCTTTATTATTCCCTATTTCATTACGTACAGATGACAGCACGAAGAATCTGGTAAGAACTATTCTGAATGTGAATGAATCGGATGGCTCAATGATATTTGCGGGAAATATGCCAGAAGGAAGCAAGATGCGATTGATGAAAGTGAACTTTGAAAAAGTAATTAACGGATCATCTGTTGCCGCTATCAATACGGCTTCCATGCACGAAAATAATAAAGCCAATCTGGCCATACTAATCAGCTGTGTTGGACGAAAATTGATTTTACAAGACAGAACTTCTGAAGAAGTAGAAGCTGCTCAGAAAGTATTTGGTGACCACACTACTATTACTGGTTTTTATTCGTATGGTGAGCTCTCGCCTTTTAATCCTGGTTCTAATTGTGAATTGCACAATCAAACCATGACCATCACTACATTTACTGAAATATAACAAAGAGTTCAATGCTATATCATAGCTTATTACAAAAGCAGATTACCCAGTTTCTGAATAGTGCTTTGGAGAGTAATCCAGATTTGGCTGATTTTTTGGATGCTATTAATAAAAGTTATAATTCATTTGAGAGAGACAGAAAAATTACTGAACATGCTTTTGATGTGAGCGAAAAGGAATATCAGCTTGCAACCAAAGATCTACAGACACAAAATGAAATCAGGCAACAATCAATCTATAAGTTAAAACAGGCTATCAAAGCACTGGATCCTGCCGCACCTCAGGAGTTTGATGAAGACAGTGATGATTTAATTGATATAATATCTTTTCTGGAAAAGCAAATTCTCAAGACAAAACAGCTGGAAGCTGATTTGATTTACGCCAAAGATGTTGCCGAAAAAGCAGCACAGGCTAAAAGTGAGTTCTTGTCTGTTATGAGTCATGAAATCAGAACGCCTCTGAATGCAATTATAGGAACCATCATGCTGCTCCAGTATCAAGATTTAGCACCTGACCAAAAGGAGCTACTGAATGTAATGGAAATTTCTTCAGAGAATCTATTGAGTCTTATTAATGATGTGTTAGATTTTAGCAAACTGGAAGAGGGGAAAATCATATTCGCTGAAAGGAATATAAATGTGCTGCATTTTCTGAAGAACATTAAAATGGCCAATCAGGTCAAGGCAGAAGAAAAGCGGAATAGAATTAAGATTACCTATGACGACGATATACCGGAATTTCTGGTAAGTGATGATGTAAGGCTTGGCCAAATATTAAACAACCTGATTTCTAATGCAGTAAAATTCACTAAAGACGGAACCATTACTATTAGAGTAGAACTGGTTGCTAATAACAAACAGGATGTCGATTTAATGTTTTCTATAGAAGACACAGGAATTGGTATTCCAAAAGAAAAACAACACTTGGTATTTGAGCGCTTTACGCAAGCTAATAATAATATAACCAGAGAGTTTGGCGGATCTGGACTTGGATTAACAATTATCAGAAGATTACTGCAATTGCAGGGTAGTGAAATTTATCTAGAAAGTGAACCTGGTGTGGGTTCTAAGTTTTTCTTCACCCTTAAATTTAAGAAAAGCAACAGTGAAATCAGGGAGGAAGCAAAACAAAGTGGAACAGAAAACAAACCAGATTTAACAGGGAAAAAAATACTCTTGGTAGAAGATGTGGAGTTTAACATTATGGTTGCCATGCGAATGTTAAAAAACTGGCATGCGGAAGTGGATCTTGCTGAAAACGGTGCTATTGCAGTGGAAAAAGTTAAAGAAGAGAAATACGATTTGATACTAATGGATATTCAAATGCCGGTAATGGATGGATATACTGCAACTAGAAACATCAGAATGTTCAATACGGAAGTGCCTATCATTGCACTAACAGCTTCTGTTATTACAACTGATATTGAAGCTAAAGCAAAACAGATAGGAATGGATGGCTGTTTGTCTAAACCGTTTAATCCAAATACGCTTTATACTATCATCATGGACAATATAGTTCCATCAGCATAATCAAACAGATGAGTCAATCAATGGGTGGAACCAGAATTCGTTTTTGGTACGATTTGTTCAGGGAATCTTTGAACAGCGAACACAAGGATTTTACAAAAGGCAGCTTAAGAAAAGCCATTTTTTTATTGGCGGTACCGATGATTCTTGAAATGTGCATGGAATCTGTTTTTGCTGTAGTAGATATCTTTTTTGTCAGCAAACTGGGATCGGCTGCAGCTGCAACAGTAGGCTTAACAGAGTCTGTTTTAACCATTATTTATTCTTTAGCTATTGGTCTCAGTATGGCTGCAACAGCAGTAGTAGCCAGAAGAGTTGGCGAAAAGAATCATGAAGCCGCAGCAGAAGCAGGAGCACAAACACTGATTATTTGTCTCATAATTAGTATGATGATTAGTGTGATTGGTGTCTTTTTTGCGGCTGATATTTTAGCGCTGGTAGGAGCGTCCCCTGAAATTTTACAAATAGGTTCAACCTATGTTTCCATTATGCTGATTGGAAATCTGGTTATTATGTTACTGTTTTTAATTAATGGTATTTTCAGGGGAGCGGGCAATGCGGCCATGGCTATGAAAAGTTTGTGGCTGGCCAATCTTTGTAATATTGTTTTGTGTCCTGTAATGATTCATTTTTATGGTTTAACCGGAGCGGCCATTGCAACAACAACCGGTAGAAGCATCGGCGTTCTTTATCAATTGTATAATCTTCAGAAAGGGAAAGGAATTATCCAGATGAAATGGAATCATTTTAAACCCATCTGGTCAATTATTATTTCTATTGTAAACATAGCTTCAACCGGAGCCCTGCAATTTATCATTGCATCTGCCAGCTGGATTTTTATGGCTAAGATTATTTCAGGTTATGGCAGTGATGCAATTGCCGGATACACCATTGCCATCCGCTTAATTATTTTTTTCCTGATGCCCGCCTGGGGATTAAGCAATGCAGCTGCTACGTTGGTTGGACAAAATCTGGGGGCGAATCAAATAGAAAGAGCAGAAGCTTCCGTTTGGAAAACAGCTCAATACAATGCTGTTTTTATGACCATAGTTTCCACACTGTTTATTAGTGCAGCCCCATTCTTTGTAGGGTTGATGAGTCATGAGCCAATGGTAATAGCTACCGGGGCCAGTGCATTAAGAATTATTAGCTTTGGATATTTATTTTACGGTGTTGGTATGGTAATGATGAATGCCTTTAACGGAGCAGGGGATAGCAGAACCCCAACCGTTATCAATTTTTTCTGGTTTTGGATTTTTCAAATTCCAGTTGCCTATTATTTATCAGGAGCAGCCAACTGGGGCACCGATGGCGTTTTCTGGGCAATTGTTATAACTGAAACTGCTGTTGCTATAACGAGTACTGTTTTATTCAAAAGAGGCAGGTGGAAAACCGTAAAAATTTAAAACCAACCCCGCTTTCTGAAAACAAATACCATTATCAGTGGTACAATAATCATTAATGCTGTTGCAATATAAAATCCATTGCTTTCATGAGCATAGGGAATGATATCGAAGTTCATTCCAAATATGCCTCCAATTACAGTGGCGGGCGCAAGCAAGCAGGTAACGATTGCCATTACTTTCATTACTTCATTCATCTTCAGATTAACATTGCTCACATATAGGTCGTGAAGGTTGAGCATCATATCCCTATAGCTTTCTGCCAGGTCATTTGCCTGAACTATGTGGTCATAAATATCTTTGAAATATTTCCTTGTCTTGTCTTCCAACAAGTGACTATCAGTTTTTACAAATCCATTGACAATATCCCTAACAGGTCCAACATTTCTTTTTAACACAATCAACTCTTTACGAAGCGCATTAATTTCCGCCAATGATCTTTTGTTACTGCTTCTGATAATTCGTTCCTCCAGTAATTCAATTCTATCCCCAATTTTATCCATCACCAGATAATAGTGGTCAACGATCATATCAATTAATGCATAACACAAATAATCAGCTCCGCTCTGCCTTAGTTTAGAGTCACTGAGCTTTAATTTTTCACGAACCCCGTCAAAAACATCTCTGCTGGCGTCTTCCTGATAAGTGATAACATAATCTTTTCCGAGAATAATACTGATTTGTTCCGTTTCTACAGTAGCAGTCTGTTCATTGAAGTAAAGCATATTCAACAAACAATATAATACGGGATGAATTTCATCTATTTTGGGTCGTTGACCTACGCTTAAAATATCTTCTGCAATTAAATAGTGAATACCAAAATGGTTGCATAAAAGCTCTACTTCATTTTTTCTGATACCATCCACATTTATCCAACTAATCCTGCCATTGTCTTTGAATTGCTCACAGGATTCAATTCTGTCATAGTTGCTCTCATTAATTACCCCTTTATCAAAATCAAAAACAGAAACTACAATATGATCTGCTTCTTTTCTTTCCGGATTAACCGTAGGATTTACTTTAAAAATATCTCTCGTGCGTCTGGTATTAAATAACGCAAGCGGATTTAATAATTTTAAATACTGGCTTCCTGTCATAGACTGAAGTTAATTAAAATGAGGTATTTAATACCTTCACGCATAAATTGACTCATGCCCATAGTACATTCAACAAATTTTAAACCCCCTGTCCTTCAATACAACGGGCATTGGCAAAGTATTTATCCCAGCTTGTTCAGAAAAGTTGCTTTCACTTATGCCAAAAGAGAAAGGCTTGAATTAACAGATGGTGATTTCTTGGATCTGGATTGGTCTGTGTCTGAAAGAAAATCGGACAAATTGGTTATCATCACCCATGGTTTGGAAGGAGACTCAGGCAGGCATTATGTAACGGGTATGGCTAAAATATTTACAGCCAATGGATATGATGCACTCGGTTGGAACTGCCGGAGTTGTGGCGGAGAATTGAACCGATTGGCAAGATTTTATCATCATGGAGATGCAAGTGATTTAAAGACAGTTATTCAGCATAGTATTCAGCAGTATGGCTATAAGCATATTGTGTTAATTGGATTTAGCATGGGTGGAAGCTTAACCTTAAGAGCCGTATCTGAACATCCGCTGGAAGTTCCCTCAGCGGTAAAAAAAGCCATAGGCTTTTCTGTACCCTGTAGTTTAAAGGGAAGTGTAGATGCATTGTCTACTTCGGCGAACCGGATTTATTTAAACCGATTTTTAAAAAAGCTCGGAAAGAAAATAAAAATAAAAGCAAAGCTTTTCCCTGATCAGATTGATGCAACAGGCTATGATAGTATCAAAACTTTTATTGAATTCGATAATAGGTATACAGCCCCACTTCATGGTTACGAAAATGCACTTGATTTTTATGAGAAAGCCAGTGTGGGTCCAATATTACACAAGGTAGCCGTACCGTCTTTGATAGTACAGTCGGTTAATGATCCTTTTTTATTACCGAATTGCATGCCAATAGATACAGCAAAAGAGCATCCTCATTTGTTTCTCGAAATGCCTCAACAGGGTGGCCATTGCGGCTTTATGATCAGAGGAAATTCCTATACATGGGCCGAAATCCGTGCGCGGTCTTTTGCAGAAAATGGCGAATAATCGGCTTAACATTGTCATTATGAAAAGCTATTATCTTAGTTGGCAAGTGCAATAAAGATTATAAAGGTCTTATCCAGATATTTCTAAAGCTAACCGGATTGCCGCCATCCATTCCATGATCTTGTATAACCAGAGATTCTTTCTCAGCGTGTTTTTTGTAAGAAGCAGGTCCAATCCATTCTGTACCCCCTAAAATAGTTACATTGTTCTGTACCAATACTCCATTGTGTAATACAGTAATAGTAGCTGGCTGCTGTAAAGTCCCATCCGAGAAAAAGCGGGGTGCATTAAAAATAATATCATAGCTCTGCCATTCACCGGGTTTTCTGGAGGCGTTTACCAGCGGTATATGTTGCTTATAAATACTTCCTGCTTGCCCATTGGAATAAGTAGGATTGTTATAGGAATCCAGTACCTGTAATTCATACTTACCCATTAAAAAAATACCACTGTTGCCTCTGCTCTGACCATTTCCAGCAATGGCCAAGGGAGATCTCCATTCTATATGCAACTGGCAGCTGCCAAATTTGTCTTTGGTTTCAATATCACCTGATCCTTTCACCACATTTAAAATTCCTTGTGCATCCACTTTCCAGCCAGGCAATCCTCCGCCTTTTTTCTGAAAGGCATTCAGGTTTTTACCATTGAATAAAACAATGGCATCGGAGGGAGCTTCACTGGCTGATTTTCCCGGACTAACCATAACAGGAACAGGTTCCCATACTTCAGTTTTTTTGGATTCTTTCATTAAGCTGTCCATGTTAAGCTTTTGTTGTCCATAGCTACTGCTCATTAGCAGAAGACCAGTAAGGGTGGTAATAACGGTGTATTTCATGTTTCTAATATCGTGAAAAAACGCTAAATAATCGTAATAATACTATTGTAATTGCCTGTTAAGTGATAGAATTTAGACATCCTTTTTCACTAAAAACTAATTTTATGCAAACAACGATTACCGTATTTATCGCCGATAATCAAATGATGTACAAGCTTGGTTTAAAAACAGTACTCCAGGCTTTTCCTACAATTAAATTGGTTGGCAACAACGAGTTTAAAGAGAACTGGGTGAATGATATAGTTGAAGCCCGGCCAGATGTAGTATTAATCGATTTAGAATCGGACTCTCCGGAAGTAACCAAGCATATATTGAGCCATTCCCCCGACACAGCTGTTATTTTTCTATCCTATCAGATAACGCATCAATTAATGTTTCAGTTATTGGAAGCTGGCACTATGGGATTTGTTTCCAAACAAGCCAGGGAAACGGAAATCATGGAGTCGATTCAAACCTGTTATGCGCACAAACATTACTTCTGTAAAATAAGTGCAGAGTGTTTAAGTTATATCGTTGCCAATAATTATCAATTACCTACTAAGGTATCGGCGAATTTTACAGAACGGGAATTACAAATTATTGAGCGTATCTGCAATGAAAAAACCAGTAAGGAAATTGCCGGTGAACTACACTTGAGTAAAAGGACCGTTGAAGGACACAGAATCAGGATTATGGGGAAACTGGGCGCCAAGTGCAGCGCAGGTATTGTTACCTACGCCATTCAAAACGGACTTTACCAACAAGCCTGATTTTAATTCCAACCACCCCCCAATGACCTATATAAGTTAATCAGGTAAACAAAAACAGTTTTCTTGGAATTGATTTGATCCAGTTCGGCTTCCAGAACACCTCTTTGTGCAGTCACTACTTCCAGATAAGTAGCTGCTCCACCCATATAGAGGTCATTGGAAGATGCAACAGCTGCCTGTAAACTCTTTGTTTCTTGAACTTTAAGGTCATAAATTTTATTGTACTGGTCTATTCCACTAAGATTGGTTTGCACTTCATGGTAGGCATAGACAATTTGCTTTCTGTACAATTCAAATGCTTCCTGCTGAGCAGCACTGGCCAATTGATAATTTCCCTTTAACATGTTTTTGCTTAGAACAGGAGTAACAAGACCACCCAATAATCCATAGGTTAAAGACTGAGGGCTAAAAAGTACAGATGTTTTGAAGCTGTTTAATGCAGTATATGCGCTTATATTCAGTGAGGGCAAAAATGCTTTTCTGCTGGCTTCAACTTCAGCTCCAGCAGCTTCCAATAGTAATTCAGCTTCTTTAATATCTGGTCTGTTGGCTAATAATTGAGCAGGTATGCCAATTTGCATTTCTCCAGGTAGTTTTAAATCGGTGATGCCAGCCCCTCTTTTGATTTTGAAATCGTATTTGCCGGAAATGGCACTTAATAGATTTTCAGTAGCAGTAATCCGTTGTTTCATCACATTCAGCATACTCTTGGTTCCCAGTAACTGTGCCGTAAATTGCTGAACTGCGAGCTCTGTTGCCCTTCCCCCAACTTTTTGAATTTTTACAATTTCCACTCCATTTTCCTGAAGTTTAATATTTCGTTGTAATATTTCTAATTCCTTATCCAAGGCTAAAAGTTCGTAATACAGTTCTGCAACCTGAGAAACCAGTTGAGTAGTAACCCATTTTCTTGCTTGTTCAGTTGCAAGGTATCGGTTCAGTGCTGCTTTTTTCCGGTTTGATAATTTCCCCCAGACATCTGCTTCCCAGCTACTTCTGAAACCTACAAACAAGTCAGGCATATTCAAAGGTATCTGTTGGTCTTTCCGGATATTGGGAGAAAGGTTCATATCATAATTACCCAGGCCATTCATGGTATAATCTCCAAATTTGTCTACCCCAGTTGACACGATTGCATCCAATCCGGGTTTGGTTAAACCCTGCGCTATGCCTACACCAGCTTTTGATGCAGCAATTCTTTGTACAGCAATTCTGATATCTGCATTATTGGCAATAGCAGTATCAATTAATTCCTGTAAAGCCGGATCAGGAAAAAATATTTTTTTAGGAAGAGACGCAATATTTACACTATCAGTTGATTGCAGAAAAGCTGCAGGCAGAATCTCTGCTTTATTAATGGAAACGGGCTTGGGCATGGCACAGGAAATAGCTATGATTGTTATTCCTGTATATAGTAAATATTGAAAATGTTGCTTCATAAAATAATTTCTATCTGTCAGATAATTGTTCAGGATGATCAATCTCAGGTACGATGGCTACCGATGATTTTTTATTGGAAAATTTTTCCGAGAGTTCTGCAAAAATCACATAGAGTCCAGGAATAATAATTACTCCGAATATGGTTCCGAATAACATGCCTCCTGCAGAAGCTGTACCAATGGATCGGTTTCCGATGGCACCAGCACCAGTTGCAATCACCAGCGGAATCAATCCTGCAATAAATGCAAAAGAAGTCATCAGAATAGGCCTCAAACGAGACACGGCACCTTCTTTGGCAGCCTCGAGAATACTGAAGCCCTGTGTTCTTCTGAGCATGGCAAACTCTACAATCAGAATGGCATTTTTCCCCAATAATCCAATCAACATAACCAGGGCTACTTGAGCATAAATATTGTTTTCTAATCCTAGTGCTTTTAAAGCGAGGAATGCTCCAAAAATTCCAGTTGGTAAAGAAAGAATTACTGCAAATGGCATTAAGAAACTTTCGTACTGCGCGGCTAGAATTAGGTAAACAAATAATAAACAAACTATAAAAATAGAAGCTGCCTGGCCGCTGGAAGCCACTTGATCTCTTGTAATGCCAGACCATTCGTAACTATATCCTCTTGGCAATTTTTCTTTCGCAACTTTTTCAACAGAAGCAATTGCCTCCCCACTACTGAATCCAGCACCTGCATCCCCGTTTACCATTGCGGAGGTATACATATTATAGCGAGTTAGCTGTTCTGGTCCATATACTCGCTCTAATTTGATGAATGTCCCATATGATACCATTTCACCTCTGTCATTTTTGACGTACATATTCATCAGGTCATTTGGCTTGGCTCTATAGTTGGGGTAGGCTTGTACCATCACTTTATACATTTGCCCAAAACGAATAAAATTGGTTGCATAGTAACTACCTATTAATGTTTGTAAGTCGCTCATTGCATTATCTACAGATACTCCTTTTTTGGCAGCCATATCATAGTCTATATGAATCATGTACTGAGGAAAACTTGGATCAAAACCAGTATAAGCTGCTCCCACAACTCCTGCTGCCTTAATGTCTTCAATCAATTGATTGGTTACAGTTGCAGTTTGCTGTAAATCCCCTGTGCCTGTTTTATCAATCACTCTTAATTCAAAGCCACTGGTATTTCCAAAACCAGGAACGGTAGGTGGAGGCATGAATTCAATATTTGCATCTTTAATTTTGCTAGTCTTATCTCTTAAAACGGGAATGAGTTCCGCAACCGTTAAATCTCTTTCTTTCCAGGGCTTCAGGTTAATCATCATCATTCCGTAAGACGCACCTGCAGCTTCGGTAATTAAGCTATAGCCACTAAGGGTTGTAATATTTTCAACGGAAGGGATTTCTTTGATTACTTTTTCAAGTTGCACTAGAACATTTTCCGTTCTTTCAACCGTTGCACCTGCAGGTGCTGAAACGTTTACATAAATTATCCCCTGGTCTTCTGTTGGAATAAATCCACCTGGAAGAATACGATTGATTCCTGCAGTACCAATAAAAAATAAAGCGAGTAGTGAAATGGTTATTATTTTTCTGGCACTGATCCACGAAACCAAATTCATGTATTTATTTTCTGTAGAAGCATACCCCTTATTGAAGGAGGAAAAAAATCTGCCTAATAGATTTTTTCTCTTTGGTTGTCCATGGGTGTTTTTAATGAGTAAAGCGCAAAGTGCTGGCGTTAGGGTAAGGGCATTGATACCTGATATTACAATTGATACCGCCAATGTTAATGAAAACTGTCTGTAAAATACACCCGCTGGTCCTGAGAGAAAAGCTACGGGAATAAATACCGCAGACATCACTAAAGTAATTGCGACAACAGCACTGGCAATTTCTTTAATAGCAGCCAATGTTGCATCCATGGCATTCAAATGTTGCTCTTCCATCTTAACGTGTACTGCTTCCACTACTACAATGGCATTGTCTACCACAATACCAATGGCCAACACCAATGCAAATAAGGTTAGTAGGTTAATGGAGAAGCCCATGACTTGCATGAATGCTAGCGTTCCAATCAATGCTACTGGAACGGCTAATGCAGGTATTAAAGTAGATCTAAAATCTTGTAAGAAAATAAATACAATGATGAAAACGAGGATAAATGCTTCTATCAATGTTTTTACAACCTCTCGAATAGAAGCATCCAAAAATCGGGATACATCATAGGCAAAATTGTATTTCATTCCGGGAGGGAAAGAGCTTTCTTTCAATTCTGCCATCCTAGCTTTTACTTTTGTAATAACATCTTTTGCATTAGAGCCCGGTCTTTGTTTTAGCATGATAGAGGCAGACGGCTTTCCATCCGTTTTAGAAATCATACTATAGGTCATTGCACCAAACTCAATGTCGGCAATGTCTTTCAGGTATAATATGGAGCCATTATTCTCTGCTTTTACCACTACATTTTTATATTGATTCGGCTCAAAAAATTTACCAGTATAGCGTAAAATATACTGTAAGCTTTGTGGGTTTTTACCTGAGCTCTCACCCGTTTTACCAGGAGCAGCTTCTACGTTCTGGTTTCTTAATGCATTTATGACATCTTGTGCAGAGACATTATAGGCCAACATACGATCTGGCTTTAACCAAACACGCATAGAGTATTCTTTTTGTCCCATGATTTCAGCAAACCCAACTCCATCAATACGTTTTAATTCCTGTAGAATATTAATATCTGCAAAGTTGTAAATGAATTGTTCATCCGCTGCTGTATCCTCACTCATAACATTCAGATAAAGCAACATACTGTTTACATCTTTCTCTGTAGTAACACCTGCTTTAATTACTTCTTCTGGAAGTTCATCTAAAACGGTACTAACCCTATTTTGAACACTAACAGCTGCAACGTCAGGATCGATCCCCACTTTAAAAGCTACTGTTATTAGCGTAATACCGTTGTTGCTGGAAACGGATGACATATAAGTCATTCCGGGTACTCCATTGATGGCTCTTTCCAATGGCGTTGCAACGGCTTTCGCACATACTTCTGCGTTGGCACCCGTATATTTCGCTGTTACAGTTACAGAGGGGGGAACAATATCTGGGAACTGTGTAATAGGTAATGTAAATAATGACAATACTCCCAGTAATGTAATAATGATGGATATGACCAGTGAAAGAACCGGCCTTTTGATGAATGTCTCTAACATGATTTGCTTAGTTGATAGTTAAAGCCGTTTGCATTAAGCTGTCTAAATTCATTTTTACAGGTTTTATTTTTGCACCCTGTCTAATGCTTTGAACGCCTTCGTAAACAATATTCTCTCCAGGTTTCAATCCTGCTTCAACAATATAATATTGGGCAACTCTTCTTCCAGGTTTAAAAGCCCGCATTTGAATTGTATTGTCTTTATTTACAACAAATACAAAGGTTTTGTCTTGAATTTCAAACGTTGCTTTTTGTGGAATAATAATGGCATTATCAACCTCTGTTGTTAATCTTGCCTTCCCCGAAGCACCATGTTTTAATAGTTTACTTGGATTAGGAAATCTTGCACGGAAGGCAATGGCACCTGTATTTTCATTGAATTCACCGTCACTTGTTTCTATTTTACCTGTGAAGGGATAAGGTGTTCCATCCGCTAATACTAGATTTACTGGTTTGTTTTCATGAACACTTTTTGAAGTATTGTTTTTGAATCTCAAGTATTCATTTTCTGAAATATTAAAATAGGCGTAAACATTGTGAATGTCTGAAATAGTCGTTAGTAATGCACCTGGATCAATTAAGCTACCCATTTTCAAAGGAATTCTATCGATGATACCATCAAAGGGAGCTTTGATAAATGTATAAGAGAGCTTGGTTTCTGCACTGGTTTGTGAAGAAAGTGCTTCCTCAATCTTTGCTTTAGAAGCTGCTACTTTTGAAGCAGCTAATTCATATTCTGTTTTTGAGATCACATTTTTCTCCACCAGAATTTTTGTTCTGCCTAATTCTAGTTCGGCTGCTTTTGCTTCGGCCATTGCATTGGAAACCGCAGCTTTAGCTTTGGCTAATTCGGTTTTATATTCAAGGTCATTTATTTGGAACATGGGTTGTCCTTTTTTTACCTCCTGACCCTCATCTACAAATATTTTTTCAAGGAAACCTTGCACCCTTGCTCTCACTTCCACATTTTTTACAGCCTGAATATCTGCAACATAGTCGGTTTGTAATACGGTATCTTTTTGAACTACTTCTACAACTGGAAAGCTGGGTATAAGCTCTGCCGTACCTGCTTTTTCCTTGGTTTCACATCCTACCAATACAACTATGGTTAAGAGACATAAAGGCGAAAAACCTTTAAAAAGGGCTGAAAAATTGATTTTCATGGATTATTTTGAATTAAATAAGCTACAAATATACCGTTTTAATGTTTTTTTAATGTTTGCATTTATAAATGGTAGTTATTACGGTGTTAAATCGGTAAATAGTAAAAACATCCCACTTTGTCTGTGGCTTCAACAAATAAAATTGGCATAAACCAGAACAGATGATATTTTTATAGCATGAGCTTTATTGAACGCATTAAATCAAATCCTAATTTAAAGAAGTGGGTATACTGGATGATGGTCCCTGCAAATAGCCCTGGCTGTAGACTTTGGGTTAGGATTTTTATGAATCCTTTCGTTCACAAAGTGTCTAGAAAATCAGTCATCAGGGGAAATGCCAGATTAGATTTGGCCCCATGGAAGATGTTTTCCTTGGGTAAAAAAGCTGTTATAGAAGATTTTTGTTGTGTTAACAATATGGTGGGCGATGTATATATAGAAGAAGATGTTCATGTTGGACTCAGTAACACCATTATTGGTCCTGTAACAATCGGGGCCAACACCATTATGGCTCAGAATATTGTTTTGTCTGGACTGAATCATGGGTATGCCGATCCTGATATCCCAATTAAAAATCAAAAGGAAACAACAGCCCCGATTGTGATTGAAGCAGACTGCTGGATTGGAGCAAATGCCGTTGTGGTTGCAGGTGTTACTGTAGGAAAACATTCTATAGTTGCGGCAGGATCTGTCGTTACAAAAAATGTACCACCCTATTCAATTGTCGGTGGAAATCCTGCTCGGATTTTAAAACAGTACAACCCCAATTCCAAACAGTGGGAAAAATTTGTCGGTTAGATATATTTTTTTTTATGCTTTGATACTCTGGTGTGTAATTGCAGACAATATGGATCTGCAAAAAAGTCAACAGCTAATTTTTATATCTCTAAATGCGCAATATTTGCAACCTAATTGAAATCCTTTCCATTCTATGGTTGCCATTATTGTTTTTCTAGTACTTCACTGGTATTTATCTCTTTTCGGACAAACTTTTTATTTACACCGATACGCGGCTCACAAAATGTTTACTATGAACAAGTTTTGGGAAGCATTCTGGTACGTGTATACTTGGGTTACGCAAGGCACATCTTATTTGAATGCCAGAGCTTATGCTATTTTACACAGAATGCATCATGCGTATAGCGATACAGAAAAAGATCCGCATACCCCACATTTTTTTAAAGAGGTATTCTCTATGATGTGGCATACCAAAAAAGTATACCACGGAGTATTAAAAGGGACGATGCCCATTGAGAAAAAATTTGATAAAAATTTTCCAGTCTATCCAATCATTGATAAAATAGCTGATAGTTGGTTTACTAGAATTTTCTTTGCAATAGGCTATGTGGTTTTTTATTATTTCTTTGCAACAGAATGGTGGATGTATCTGTTCTTGCCAATTCACTTTTTAATTGGCCCAATTCAAGGTGCGGTTGTAAACTGGGCTGGTCACAAATATGGCTACAGGAATTATCCTGATGAAAAAGATCATTCCAAAAACACATTAATTATTGACTTTCTGATGATGGGTGAATTGTTCCAAAATAATCATCATCATGCAGGAGCAAGACCCAATTTTGCCAATAAATGGTGGGAGGTTGACCCTTGTTATCCCATCATCAAATTATTTCATTGGTTGGGCATCATCAAACTGGTCCCTATCAAGGCAACCATTAATCACGACTCCAGATTTCATAAATAGCTTCGCCTTTAGAGCTGAAGCCACTATGATGCCATTTGCCTTCTTCTATTTTAGCTGAAAACTGAAGGGAAGCACCAACTCTGCTGCTATCCCTGCTGAAGAACTCAATATGCTCAGTATACTTGCCATTGATAAACTGATAAGTGCCACCTCCAGTTCCGGAGAATTCCCCGGTTTCAATATTGATAGCAAACCACTGAAAACGGGTGCCGGTTAATAATTTGTAAGTGCGTCTGGCTCTCAATGGATTATCGGTGATTTGATCTCCTGTCTTTCTTCCGCTTATTCGCCAGTTGCCTGCTAGCGCATTCTCTCCTTTATCAATTAAATCCAAATTTTTAATGTTGAATGATATTTCCCTGCTTTTGCCAACAACTGATTTATCTCTTGAATCGAAATGAGTCAATACGATTAATTTATTACCCTCTTTGGTAAATGGTCCGCCCCAGGTATAGTCAAATGCTTTGGTGTTTACATTGAATTTGGTTTCTACAAAATAACCGTCGATTAAACTATATATTATCTCAGCACTTTCTTTGCTTCTGTATGAACCCTTAAGGGGTTGCTGAGCCTGTGCATCAAAACCAATTAAGAAGATAAATAGTAGCAGATAGCATGTTTTCATAGATATCGTTTATTTTCAAGTTTCATTAATAAGTCCGTTTGTATGTCTTCACCTAACGTAAACTGATGACTGCCAAAAACCTTGAATCCATATTTTTCATAAAAGTGAATTGCTCTTTCATTTTTCTCCCAAACCCCCAGCCAGATAAAAACAGGATTCATCTTGTAGGCAATTTCCAATGCGGCATCCATTAAAAAAGCTCCCAATCCCTTTCCAAGATAGCTATTCAGCACATAGATTCTTTCAATTTCAAAAGCTGATGCGTCAATTTGTTCGGTTTGTGCCAAACCCCAATTTAGTTTAAGATATCCAACAGCCTGATTGTTAATTTCAGCAAAATAAAATGCTGAATCAGGGTTCTGTATTTCTCCGGATAACTTATCTAATGAAAGCTGCTCATGAAGATATTTATTCAGGTCCTCTGCAGAATTATGTGCTTCGAAAGTTTCTCTGAATGTAGTTCTGCTTATATTCTGAAGTTCATGAATATCAGAAGGCTCTATTTTTCTTAACGTGTAAATGCTCATAGTTGATTCTGAATAAAAAACTGAATGGCTTGTTCTTTTTGTGTTTCACTGATATCTGCCAAAATTATTTTTCTGGCATACTCAATATTGAGTGCTACTGTCTTTCTAATACGGTTAAAATCGGTAACCGGTATCTGTGCTATCAATAAGCTTTCTTTTTGTTTCCGGGCTTCTGCATCAATAATCATGTCAGCCTGTCTTCCATTGATGCCCAGTTGATCAATTAGTTTTTTCCTGTATTTTGATTTATACCCTGTTATCAGTTGTGCTTTTGACAATGTATCGTATGCACTATTAGGGCTTAGTTGGGTAATGGCACATCCACTGGCATAAGTTCTGTTCAGGATTGACTTGGCTTTATCACCAATGATGGATATCGCTTTGTATTTTTTTAGCACTTCCTGATTAACCTCATTAACCGTTGCAAATGTGTCATTGGTATTGGCTTCAATTTTAAGTTTCTGTAAAGTTGCCCAATAATTGATTTGTCCAACTTTGTTGGCAGTTTCTTCTGATATACCCAACTCCTTCATCAGAAATGATTTCTCACAATATCCAAATAGCTCCAACTGTTCTTCCGGGCTCCAGTTTTGTGATAAAGCAGGGCTTAGGTTGAAAACAATGGAACCAATAAGGCATACAAGTACTTTTTTCATATGTTCCTTTTTATTTTGTGACTCTTATTAGTGTAGCTTTGACCTAATGTTCGAAGTATTTTTTTTACAGGTTAAAGATAAAGTCTTGATTTCCGAACAGGATCAAAACCTTGTTAAAACCTTTTTCTCCCCTAAAAAGATAAGAAAAAAGCAATACTTGTTGCAAGAGGGAGACTTGTGTAAGCATCTGGCATTTGTAGAAAAAGGACTTTTGAGGTCGTATAGTGTAGACGAAAAGGGTACTGAACATATGATTCATTTTGCTTGGGAGGGATGGTGGATGGCCGATATTCTCAGTTTTCTTTCGGCTGAACCATCCACTTATTTCATAGATGCTTTAGAAGAGTCAGAATTACTGCTGATTAGTTTGCAGGGATTTGAAGAAATGCTTTTAAAAGTTCCTGTGATGGAGAGGTATTTCAGAATTTTATTTCAAAATAATATTATTTCAAAAGAAAGAAGATTAATTCAATCGCTTGCCTATTCAGCTGAAGAGAAATATTTACATCTTCTCGCAAATAACCCACAGCTGGTTCAAAAAATTCCACAAAACCTTGTTGCTTCTTATTTAGGAATAACACCTGAGACACTTAGCCGAATTAAACGAAAAATTACCAGGTAGCCGAAGGTTTAATTGATATAGATCAAGTTGATTTCTTGTTGTATCTCAATTGTGTTCGAATAAATCCATCCTAATTTTGCATCTCAACATAAATAGATGCAGTACAACAATATTGTAGCCATTCTGGGAGCAAATTCAGCTGCGGGAAAGCAAATTGCCGAATGTATATCTAAACAGTATCCTGTTTTAATAATGGATGCTAACAAAGAAGTACTGCTCCAATCGCAGAAAGCTATTCAATCAAAACACCCTGCTGCTAACATTACTATTCTTGAATGTAGTAAAGAGGCCTCGTGGGAAGCAGATATTGTAATTATTGCAGTTGAAAAGGAAGAAGAGCAACAACAGATTGCTGAAAGAATCAATGAATTCACAACCTGTAAAATAGTCATACAAATTAGACCTGAAAATAACCCAATGCTGCACTTACAGCATAAATTACCTTATGCTAAATTCATATTGGTAGACTGGGGCAATACAGCTGCAATTGTAGAAGGAAAAGATGAAATGGCATTGTCTGTTACCGGAGAAATTATCCATCTGTCAGGGCTGAAACCCATTTTTAAAAAGTCATTAATTTAATCAATATACATATGAGTACTAATGTTTTGTTTACGCCTTATCAGTTGGCAGATGTAAACTTGAAAAACAAAATGGTTATGGCACCTATGACCAGAAGTAGAGCGGATAATGCTGGTGCCGTTCCTAATGCATTGATGGCTGAGTATTATGCTCAAAGAGCAACAGCTGGTTTAATTATTACAGAAGGCGCGCCTGTTAGTACATGGGGTGTGGGATATATTAATGTGCCTGGTATTTACAGTGATGAACAAGTAGAGGGCTGGAAACTGGTAACCAAAGCTGTTCATGAAAAGGGAGGAAAAATTTATGTACAGTTATGGCATGTTGGAAGAATGTCTCATCCTGATTTTCATAATGGAGCTTTGCCACTGGCACCATCAGCCTTGAATCCAAACGAAAAATCATACACGAAAAATGGGTTCACTGATACAGTAACTCCACGTGAAATGACAATTGCTGATATCAAACAAACTGTTCAGGACTTTAAGAACGCAGCAGCAAATGCTGTTAAGGCAGGTTTTGATGGAGTTGAAATTCACGGAGCTAATGGGTATCTACTGCAACAGTTTTTTAATGCAACCTCCAATCAAAGAACGGATGAGTATGGAGGATCTGATGAAAACAGAGCAAGAATCCTTTTTGAGATTCTGGATGCATTCAAAGAAGTAATTGATTATAAGAAAGTAGGTCTTCGTTTAAGTCCATGTCTAAATGGACTGTTTGGTATTGCAATGGATGAAAGCACTATTCCAACGCATGAATACATTGTAAAACGTTTAAATGACTATGGTCTGGCTTACTTACACTTAACAGAGCCTTTTGTGCCAGTAGATCATTTGCCTTTTGCGGTGACGGAAGTGGCAAAGCATTTCAGACCACTTTACAAAGGTACTTTAATCATCAACAGAGGATTTAATAAAGAAACTGCAACGGCCGTATTGGAAGCCGGCGATGCCGATTTAGTGGCATTTGGTGTGCCATTTATAGCTAATCCTGATTTAGTAAAAAGATTTGAAACAGATGCTGCATTAAACGAAGTAGATAATCAAACTTTTTATACACCTGGTGAGAAGGGGTATACCGATTATCCTTTTTTAACCGCTTAAAAAATTAGAATGGAATCATTACAAAATAAAGTGGCATTGGTAACCGGTGCCGGAAAGGGAATTGGAAAAGCCATTGCGATTGCTTTGGCAAAAGAAGGCGTGAATGTTGGACTATTGGCAAGATCAGAAAATGACTTGCAAGAAGTAGCAGCTGAAGTAAATGCCTTGGGAGTTAAATCAATCATTGCTCCAGCAGATATAAGTAATATTAATGCAGTAAACTGGGCAGTTGAAAAAATAGAAGCTGCACTAGGCCCTATTGATATTCTTATTAATAATGCTGGAACTGGAACATTCGGAAAGTTTCTGGATCTTAGTCCAGAAGTATGGGAGCAGCAGGTAAAAGTGAATCTCTTCGGTGTTTACTATACAACCAGGGCTGTATTGCCACAAATGATGAAAAGGCTGACCGGGGATATTGTAAATATTTCTTCTACAGCTGGTTTAAGAGGAGCTGCAACCACCAGCGCTTACAGCGCTTCTAAGTTTGGTGTAATGGGATTAACAGAGTCTTTAATGCAAGAGGTTCGTAAATATAATATCAGGGTAACAGCAATGGCTCCCAGTACTGTAGTTACAGAGCTGGCTCATTCAGCCAATCTGATTAACAATAATGAAGAGCGATTAATGCATCCGGAAGATTTTGCAGAATTAATTATTGCACAATTAAAATTAAACAGAAGGGTTTTTGTGAAAGACAGTTCAATTTGGTCTACCAATCCTTAAATTTATGCATCCTATCACCCCAAAGCGGTAAAGATGCAAAAAGTCAGATATCTATTAATTAGTTTGGGTCTGCTTTTGAGTCACTTTAATTTATTAAGTGCACAATACTCAAAAGCAGACTCTTCTATTTTAGCCATAATGAAGGAAATGCCGGTTATGGGCTTATCCGTAGCTGTGGTAAAAAAAAATCAAATTGTTTTTACCAATGCATATGGGTATAAAAATGAACAAACAAAGGAGCCCCTGGCTACTAATCATTTATTTAGAATTGCTTCGATTTCCAAGTCTTTTACTGCAACAGCAATTATGCAGCTGATAGAAAAAAGAAAGCTTTCTTTGGATGACGATATCAGTCCGTTGGTTGGCTTTATTGTACGTAATCCATCTTTTCCTGAACAGCCCATCACTTTAAGAATGGTATTGTCACATCGCTCTTCTATCAATGATAGTCAGGGTTATTTTAGTCTGGATGCCATCAACCCTGCAAAGAATGCTAATTGGAAAAAATGTTACAATGCTTATGCTCCCGATTCAGGATACCAATATTGCAATTTGAATTATAATATGGCAGGTGCAATCCTGGAGCGAATTTCGGGTATAAGATTTGATCAATACATTCAGCAAAATATTCTGAAACCGCTTAATTTATTAGGGGGCTATAATGTAGATGAATTGGATAATCAGTTGTTTGCACAGATTTACGAATACAACAGGGACTCAGCAAAGTTTATATTTTCTCCAGGCGCTTATGCATCCCGTAAAAAGGAACTTGAAACCTATACACTTGGATATTCAACTCCGATTTTTTCTCCAACAGGAGGAATGAAAATATCAGCTCCTGATTTAGCAAAATACATGATGGTACATGCCAACAACGGCAAATACAATGGAAAAAGAGTAATTGCTAAAAAGAGTGTCCGAAAAATGCAGACCATGTATTCTGAAAATGAACAATATGGTTTGGCATTATCAAAGTCCGCAAATCTGATAGAAGGAAAAACCCTAATTGGACATACAGGATCTGCTTATGGTTTATATAGCATTATGTTTTTTGAACCCAAAGAAAAATTTGGCATAGTAGTAATCAGTAACGGCTGTGATCCATCATATGAAAAAGGATTTAATAAAGTTTTGCGTAGAGTGACCAATGTGTTGTACGAAAATATTGTGTTGCAGTAAACTATGAATTATCCAATTATTCTACAGTCCTTTGCTTCGGACTTGAACTTGTATATTCCTGATCCTCAGAAAATACAATCCGTTTTTGAAGAACAGAAAGCGCAGAATCCAGCTATCGATTTTCCTTTTTGGGCTAAGTGTTGGTCTTCTTCATTCGCAATGCTCAAGTTTTTACAAAATCATGCACACTACATCCAGCATAAATCAGTTGTAGAGTTGGGGGCGGGTATTGGACTTCCCTCTTTTTTTGCAGCAAACCGGGCTTCATCGGTTACAATTACTGATTATGCTGAAGAAGCTTTAGACCTAATGCGATATAATATTGCTGCATTACAATTATCCAACACCCAAGTGAAGTCTTTTAATTGGAATGATTATGACACGCCAATTCAAGCAGAAGTAGTATTGCTGAGTGACGTTAATTACGACCAAAATGATTTTGCTTCTTTGAAGCTACTCTTACATGCTTATCTAAAAAACGGAGCAACTATTCTATTGGCAACTCCACATCGGATTAATGCAAGTTCTTTCGTTTTGGAATTTTTGCCCTATGTTCAAGAACAGGAGTTAATATCAATTGAAATGGATTTAAATGAGTGTATGATAGGTTTATTTGTTTTTCAAAATCCTCTTTCTTTACGCATATCGTAAATACTACGAGTGGCGCCTTACTTGGAGGAAGAAGCCTTGGGTAAAGCCAGTTTTACGGTAAAAGAATTGCCTTATATCATCAGCAAGATGAACAATTTTCACAAAGCCAATACCAGTCATCCCTTGTTTTATCTCAATATATTTTTTGGATCTGCGCTGATGTTATTTGTGTAAGGGTTCCCTTCTTTACAAGATTTAATCTATTGTGAACGAAATGTATTTGTCTCCGGAAGGGGTACCTAATTTACCTCCACCGCAAGCAATTACAATATATTGTTTACCGTCAATGGCATATGTTGCTGGTGTGGCAAATCCAGGATAGGGCAATTTGTATTCCCACAATAAAGCGCCGGTTCTTTTGTTGTAAGCTCTAAACATACCGTCTTTACTGGCTGCAACAAAAAGGAGTCCACCCGCAGTTACTACTGGTCCTCCATAATTTTCAGTTCCGGTATGGATTCCTTTTGCTAAAAGTTCAGGAGTTTCTCCTAAAGGTTTTTTCCAAATTATTTTCCCAGTTGATAAGTCAATCGCATTGATGCTGCCCCAAGGAGTGGTAATAGCTGGGTAGCCTTCTTTGGTTAAAAACTTATGATACCCTGTGCTAGTAAATGGAATATCCCAATAGGGGTTTTCTTCAATGCTGGATTTTGAATATGCTGATGTTCTATTTTTTAATCCAAGAATAAAACTTGCCAGTGCTTCCTTTTCTTCTTGCTGTAACTGACCAAAAGCGGGCATCATTCTTCTTCCATTTTTCAGGAGTTCTAAAAAGCTAGTTTCATTGTATTTATTTGAAAGATTTTGTAAGGAGGGATTATTACCGCTACCCTTTAAATTATCACCATGGCAGGTCATGCAGTTTGTTTTATATAATCTTTGACCTGCTTCCATTTTAGTTTCCTTTTTGTGAACAGTTTTTTCTTTGTTGACCATTGTCAATATCCAGGGCATTTCATTGGCATTTACATATAAAACTTGCGAAGAAGGATCATAGGCTACCCCTCCCCATTCGGCTCCTCCATCAAATCCAGGGAAGATAACAGTGCCTGCTTTAGAAGGTGGTGCAAATAAATGTTGGTTATTATGTTGTGCCAGCTTTTCTTTGATTTCCTTTTGTTCTTCTTTTGATATAAATGGATTAATATCTTTTTCAGTGAAGGCTTGTCTAACAAATGGTTCTATAAAGGTTGGATAAGGTTGGGTATTGGCTAATTTTTCACCAGTCAAAGCTGTTTGGTTCGGGACTATTCTTTCTTCAATTGGATATAAAGGTTTACCTGTTTTTCTATCTAGTAAAAAAATGAATCCTGTTTTGGTAGGTTGTGCCAATGCTTCAATAGACTTTCCATTTTTATGAAGGGTAATTAATGCCGGAGCCGTTGGTAAATCCCGGTCCCACACATCATGGTGTACTGTCTGAAAATGCCATTTTCTTTTACCAGTAAATGCGTCTAAAGCCAGAATGCTATTAGCAAATAAGTTATCACCCAATCTTTTGCCGCCATAAAAATCATAAGAAGCGGAACCGAGAGGGGCAAATAGCGTTCCTGTTTTTTCGTCTAAACTAAAACCTGCCCAAGCATTGGCTCCTCCTATATTTTTCCATGCATTTTTATCTTCCCAACTTTCATAACCGTCTTCTCCTGGTTGAGGGATAGTGTGAAATTTCCATCGGAGTTTTCCTGTATGAACATCATAAGCCCTGATATACCCTGGTGCTGCAGCAGCTTCTTCATTTACTCTTGAACCAATAATGATTAAGTCTTTATATATGATACCCGGACTCGTCATGGCTATATAAAGGTTAGCTACATCCCTACCTAAGTCATTGTGCAAATCAATCCTTCCTTTGTAGCCAAAGGATTCTATCAATTTCCCGTTGGTTGCATCCACACAAAATAAATTAGCTCCAGCTGCATAAAACAGTCGCTTTGAATCTTTGTCTTCAAAATAAGTTAAACCCCTACAGACATTCATTGAAAAATAGCCAACTCCTTTTACCTCATTGTCTATGACTTTATAGGGATCAAATATCCAAATTGACTTTCCTGTTTGGGCCTCCACAGCAAAAAGTTTCAATTTAGGCGAAACACCATATAGCGTGTTATTAATGATGATTGGATTCACCTGTATTTGTGTGAACTTTTCAGCATCACCCGTGGAGTACTCCCAAGCCTTTTTTAGTTGCTGTATATTATTCGTATCTATATAAGTAAGTGAAGAATAATGAATATTTTCTTTACTGCCTCCGTAAACTTCCCAACTAGTGTAATTCTTATTTTCTTGTTTACAAGCAAAAACAAATAACAATATAGAGCTAAGTGAAAAGAGTAAATTGATTTTCATTGGTATTCATCTAATGATCATAGCTAATTACACGGGAAATTTTCCAGTTTCCATTTTCGTTTTTCCAAATCATCAAAAACTTAAAAGTGCCAGTTTCTAACTTCCCGTTTTCTATGTGCTTGAATTGATGACTTCCTACTTCAATGGCACCATAGCCTTCAATCGGATGGACTTCAAGTGTCTCTTTAATTAGACTTCTTGTGAGGGTGTAGTCGCGATTAAAAATCGATTGAAAATTCATAAATACCTGATCAAAACCAATTAGACCTCCATTGTCTTGGTACCACTCCAGGTCTTTGGTAAAAAAGGTTTTCATTACTGCCAGATTTTTTGAGTTATAAGCAGCAAACAATGCACTATCTAAAGTAAAAACTTTTTTGTATAGTGCAGTTTCTTTTACTACAGCTTTTTTCTCCTCATTACTTTGAGTAAATGCGTAAAAATAGAAATGCGTACATAGAAAAAATAGGACTAGTTTTTTCATCTCTACAAGATACCATTATGTATTCATTCAAATATACTTTAGTAAGTGAAGCCGTTAATTAATAGTCCTTTTTTTTAGCTCTTGCTATTAAATCTGAATCAATTAACTCTAAAGACAAAACCATATCCTTCACTGTTTCTTTGTATTTTTTAAAATGAGGGGCCAGAATATGGGATTGATAGGCTTCCTGACTTGCATAGACTTCGAAAATGGTAATTAAGGTTGGATCCTTTTTATCAGATACTGCTGTGTAAGACAATACACCTTGCTCTAGTTCTATAGCAGCATTCATCTGCTCAAGCAATGCAGATTTATATTTTTCTAACTGACTGCTATCTACTTTAATTTTTGCAATTCTATACATTGTATCTGACTTCTGTGCTTTTGAATCAACAACAATTAGGGACAGTATCCCAATCATGAAGATTACTGAAATAATATGTCTAGTCATAATTATTGTTGGGTAAATAATATCTTCTTAAGATACACCCTAATCTGTTAAATTCCAATCCCACAAAACAATATCCCATTTAACCTCACCATACACCAATTCATTGATAATTTGGAATCCTCTTTTCTTATGCGCTTTTAGAGAACGAGTATTTGCTTGCGCTATATCCGTAATGAGGTAAGTATATTCTTTTGAAAGACAATCTTTGAAATGTCCGTATAGCTTTTGAACCAGGTCTTGTCCACGGTATTCTTTTGCTACACACAACTGCCCAACAACTACATAGTTAACATCCTTTAATAATTTCCCTTTGTATGCTGATTTATCAATTGCGTCAAAAAGACCTTCGATAAGGTCGTGCCCATTTCTAATTTCTTTTGTAGCTACCAACGCATAACCCACAACTTTGTCTCCAACCTTTGCAATGATGGAAGGCGAAGCTACATTCATCTCCTGCAAATATTCAATTGTAAAGGCTGCAGTAAGAAAACCCTGATCAATGGCTTCTTCGGCAGTTATATTCTGCTTTAAATTTAATGCCTGTAAATCCCTTATGCCAATTATATCACTTGGGCTTGATACCCTTGTCATTTCAATCATAGAACAAGTATTAGTTCATTTAAAATTAAGGGAGTAATAAGTATATATGCCAGAAAGACTTTGGTAAAAGGTAAAAAAGAAAAAGAGGTCAATAATGACCTCTTATCTTGTTTGGCTCCCCCTTCAGGACTTGAACCTGAGACCCTCTGATTAACAGTCAGATGCTCTAACCAACTGAGCTAAGGAGGAATTTCCCCTTTCGGGGTTGCAAAAATAGGGGATTATCTATTCTTACAAAAAAATTCCATTAAAAATTCGCAAAAAAGCCTTTTTTAAAGCCAATAAAAATGCCTTCCGGGCTTTGTTTTACAGGGTAAGTTTTTAAAAAGTACCCTTCTCCACTTGTATTGCGGCCATTTTGTAAAGAAAACCGGTAACGGTGTAAAGGGCAAACCACATTTCCAGCAGGGTCTATGAATCCATCTGCCATAATACCACTGGCATGAGGGCATTTATGTGCAAAGGCAAAAATCTGGTTATCCTTTAAGGCTAATGTCAATTTTTTTCCATCAGCCTCTATAATGCACATTTGGTTGCTCTGCCAGAGGAGTTCGTTCGCTGAATCGGCGATTTTAATCCAACTATAATTGCTTTCTTCCAATTAGTATAGCATGGTTTTGTAAGGATAACGAATAGCATATAATTCGCGCACTTTTTCAAGAATAATATCTCTTAATGCATCCAAGTTTTGCCTTTCTGTAGCTGAAACAAATACACAGTTGCCATTAGTGGCTAAATCCCACTTGTCTTTTAGGTCCCTTAAGATTTCTTCTTTCACAGAATCTTCCAGCCACTCATCAAAGTTCTTCTGAACATATAGATCCATTTTATTAAATATGGTCAACATGGGTTTTTCAAAAGCCTTTAATTCCTGCAGCGTTTTATTTACTACGCCAATCTGGTCTTCGTACTGCGGATGAGAAATATCTACTACATGTAATAAGATATCTGCTTCTCTTACTTCATCCAAAGTACTTTTGAAACTCTCAACCAAGTGGTGCGGAAGTTTTCTGATAAATCCTACTGTATCACTCAACAAGAATGGTGTGTTTTCAAAAACCACTTTACGGGTAGTGGTATCTAGTGTGGCAAATAATTTATTTTCTGCGAATACTTCACTCTTGCTTAATACAGTCATCAGCGTACTCTTGCCCACATTGGTGTAGCCTACTAATGCCACTCTGATAAATTCACCTCTTTCTTTTCGCTGGGTAAAAGATTGCTTGTCAATTTCGCTCAAACGCTTGCGCAGTAAGGCTATCTTATCTTTTACAATACGACGGTCTGTTTCAATTTCAGTTTCACCAGGTCCACGTGTTCCAATACCACCCCCTTGTCTTTCCAAGTGTTTCCACATCCCTTTTAACCTAGGTAGTAAATACTGGTATTGTGCCAGTTCTACCTGCACTTTTGCCTGTGCTGTTCTTGCTCTACGTGCAAAAATATCTAGGATTAAATCGCTTCGGTCAATGGTTTTAACATTGAGTTCTTTTTCAATATTGGAAATTTGGGAGCCTGTTAATTCATCATCGAAAATGACCAGGGTAATATTTTTACCATTTAGGTAATCCTTAATTTCTTCCAGCTTTCCTTTACCTACAAAGGTTCTGCTGTCTGGGTGTGCCAGTTTCTGGGTAAAACGTTTAACGGTTTTCGCACCTGCTGTTTCCGATAAAAATGCCAGTTCATCAAGATATTCTTCGGCCTGTTCGGTAGTTTGGTCTTTTAAAATCACCCCCACCAAAACGGCTTTCTCCTCAACGGAAATCAGTTGTTTTTTCTCTATCAATGGTTTGAATTATAATCCGCTAATTGAGATACCTAATGTAAATCTGTTCATGGAAGGACCTGCACCATCTTTTAACACAGAGCTAAACTGATAACTTCCTTGAAGGCCAATAATACCATAACCTACACGACCTGTTATAGCCAATGCTGTACCATTGAAGTATTTTTTTGTTACTTCCTTTTGAATAAAACTATTACCATATACGGTCTGGTTGTTTTTATCCACCAGGTTCTTGCCTTTGGTATGAGCTCTTAAAAGCGTACCGATTTTGGCGCCAATGGCGAACTTCCAAGACTTAGCTGGATTTTCTGGATTGGTATAATAGCGCAATTCAACAGGAATATCCAAGTAGATATTGGTTACTTTGAATTTATCAAAGTGGTTAATGCTATCTGCTTTGGTAAAAGGCAAGCGCAAGGAAGTTGATTTAATATTTACATTTACGTTATCGAAGAAAATGTTGCTGGAGCCGATACCAACACCATAAGCCAGACTGAATTTCTTATTGTTTTTAAATGGCTTATCAAACATAACATAGAAATTAAAATGTCTGCTGAAGCCATTTCCGGTTCTTACACTATCAGGTCTGTTGGTCCAACTGTCTGCTCCATATTGTATCATAAAGTGGTCTTTGGAACGGCCACTTAAATCAATTTTACTCCAGTCTTTCTTTTTTGTTTCAGTAGTTTGAGCAGTAGCTCCCAGTGCTACAAATGTGGTAATTAATAGAAATAATCTTTTCATTTTGGTTGATTGCAAGTTTATTCCCCTTGCAAGGGAGCAAAAATAATCAAAATGAATGCATCCGATTGGTTAAAAATTAGTCAAATGGGGTTATAATGCAGGGTATTTTGACAATTTTAATGATAAACGCCATATAAAATTTATATTTATGGCTCGTAGCACGTAAAACGAATTGGATGAACACGGATTTTTTAAAGGGAAAAAGGATTTTAATAGCAGAAGACGACTTTGTGAATCAGAAGTTGATCACACACTCCTTGAATGTTACTGGAGCCAGTTTTGATATTGCAGGTAACGGTGCGGAAGCTATTGAAATGCTGAAGCAACATCCTTATGACCTGATTTTGATGGACATTAATATGCCTGAGATGGATGGATTTGAAGCCACTCAAATTATCAGGGCTGAAATTAACAAAGAGATTCCGATTATTGCTATGACGGGCTGGAGCAGTCGCGCCGAAGGAGACAAGTTCACCCGTATGGGGATGAATGCCTGTCTGGCAAAGCCTTTTGGACTGGAAGCCTTGTATAAAACTTTGGATGAAATATTCAATGCACCCCCTCCGGTAAAACCCAACAGTACCAATTTTGGGGTAAAAGCACCAGAAACTGTATCTACAGTAGCCGTTGATTTAGATATGCTAAATGAATTGGCGGAGGGAGATAATGAATACAAGACTACCATCATCAATATGTTTTTGGAAAGTATGCCCGAAAGTATTCAGAAAATGGAAGATGATCTGGCTGCTCAGGATTGGGAAAATTTTTACAAGTCTGCTCACTACGCTAAATCCTCCTTATCTGTTGTGAGGGTTCCGGACATGCATACTTTGGCTAATACAATGGAAGTAAATGCCAAGAAGCAGGAGAAGCTGGAAACCATAGCTCCTTCGTTACAATTGTTTAAAAAGTATTTCGAGTTAGCCAAAGACGTTTTACACGAAGAGATTAAAAAACTCGGAGCTTAATTGATCATTAATTATATATCATTTTGAATTTTAGAGAACTCGGCTTAGCTGAAAAACTGCTAGAGGGGATTGATGCCATGGGCTATGAAACAGCCACACCCGTTCAGGCGCAGGTAATTCAACCAATTCTTGAAGGAAGAGACATCATTGCATCTGCACAAACAGGAACGGGTAAAACTGCAGCTTTTTTATTGCCGATTATTCATAAGATGCTTACGCAGCCTCATTCGGCTCATCATATTAATGCATTAATTATTGTACCTACACGCGAACTAGCTATTCAGATTTCTGAGACGATGGAAGGCTTGGGATATTTTACTGATGTGAGTTGTATTGCTGTTTATGGAGGTGGAGATGGGAGTTCCTTTACAACGGAAAAGAAGGCATTAAGTACCGGAGTGGATATGGTGGTTTGTACACCTGGCAGGATGATTGCTCATTTAAATATGGGCTATGTAAAAATGCAAGAAGTACAATATTTGGTGCTGGATGAGGCAGACAGAATGCTCGACATGGGCTTTCATGATGATTTAATGAAAATCATTTCCTTTTTGCCCAAGAAAAGACAGAGCCTTTTATTTTCTGCAACCATGCCTCAGAAAATGAGAGAATTGGCCAGAAAATTATTGAACAATCCGGCTGAAATAAATATTGCTGTATCCAAGCCGCCTGAGCAAATATTGCAACAGGCATATGTGGTATATGAGCCACAAAAGATTCCATTGATTAAGTATGTGTTAAGCAACCAGACCTACACACGCGTCATTATATTCTGTTCTAAAAAACAAAATGTAAAGCAATTGGCTTCTGAATTAAAACGTGCTAAATTATCTGTGGAAGAAATTCATTCTGATTTGTTACAAGATAAAAGAGAGCAAGTATTGCAAGATTTCAGAAACAGGAAATTAAAGATTCTCGTGGCTACGGATATATTGAGTCGTGGAATCGATATTGAAGAAATTGAATTGGTAATTAACTATGATGTTCCCAATGATGGGGAAGATTATATACATCGTATTGGAAGAACTGCACGTGCAGCCACTTCAGGAACAGCTATTACGTTTATTAGCGAAGCAGAACAAAAAAAGTTTTTACAGATAGAGGAATTACTGGGGAAGGCAGTAGATAAATTGCCAGTACCTGAAAACTTTGGACCAGCTCCAGCCTATACCCCTAAAGCCAGGTTCGAATCTAAAAGAGGAAATGGAAATCGTCCAACCAATAAACCCAGACAAAGTCAAACTGGAGGAAATCCCAACCGTAACAACCCAAATAGGGGAAATCAAAACAGACCTATACAAAAATATAAAGCAGCCCCCAATAATAATAAAAAGACCGGCGAGGATTAATCGATAAACTTCAGACATACAGGTTTAGATACAGCAATACGCTTTCCTGTGTCGATCAGTTTCCCTGTTTGTAAATTTCTTTTAAATACAACAACCTCGTTACTGTTTTGATTAGCGGCTAATAGAAATTGTCCTGTTGGGTCTATTGCAAAATTGCGGGGGGCTAATCCAAGTGTCGGTTCCGATCCCACCCATTGCAACCATCCATTCTTTGCTATTTTAAAAATGGCAAGGTCGTTAAAATCTGCTCTGTTGGATGCGTATAAAAATTTTCCATCAGGGGATACATGAATATCTGCTGCACCTGATTTTTTAGCAACTCCTTGTGCAAACATATTAACCTCTTGCATTTTTTTAAGTATCCCTTTTGTAAAGTTCAATACGGTAACTGAGCCAGTCAGCTCTTGTACCGCGTATACAATGGGTTTGGTGGGATGAAAACTGATATGTCTTGGGCCATCACCCGGATTGCATTGAAATATTGAAATGGGTTTTTCTGAAACCGGCCTAGTGTTGCTCAGATTTAAACTGTATACACTAATTAAATCTGTTCCTAAGTCTTGTACCAATACATATTTTTCATCCGGAGAAATAAAGGCAGAATGAACATGTGGTTTGTCTTGTCTGCTTTTATTAACACTACTCCCTGTATGCTGAATGGTTTGGATAGCATTGCTCAGCTTTCCGTCAGTTTCAATACGCATCACACTGAAATTGCCTCCTGAATAATTGGAAACAAATGCAAATCTATTTTGTGCATCTATACTAATATGACAAGGGTGATCGCCTCCACTTAAAACCGTGTTTAGCAATTGAAAACTTCCCGAAACTTTATCAAAGCGATAAGCAGACACAGCCCCATTGCCGTTGCCCAATTCATTCACTGCATATAAATAGGGTTTAGTTAAGGAGGGGGCTAAAAAAGAAGGGTCGGCAGCCGCTGTTTTACTGATGAAATCCGTTGACCCATTTGAGTTAAATTGATAATAATAAATACCATCTGCAACAACGCCATTCGTATAACTTCCAATCAATAGTTTCTGACCGTTGGGTTTTTGTGCATTCGAACTTAATCCTTGTGTGAATACTATGATTAGGAATAACAATCCTGTTTTCAATGGTTTCATATTTGACATTTCAATTCTGTTAACAATATAAATATCGGTCTTTATTGGTAAATCTTCTTTGTTACATATGTTACTAAACAAGGATTTTATGGTTTCTACTTTTGTGTTCTTAAAAATGGAATTATGAGACTATTCTTACTTTTTTCGCTTTCTGTATTAGGTTTTATTCCAATTCAAGCCCAGCAACAGACTATATCTATACAGCTGGAAGAGGCATTAAGTCTTGCACAAAAGGCCAATCAACAAATCAAAATTGCACAAATTGATCAGCAAATTGCAAGTGCCAATTTAAAACAAACAGAAGCATTATGGCTTCCACAAGTGAATCTTTCCTATACGGCAATGAACACGAATAATCCGCTGAATGCATTTGGATTTAAATTGCAACAGGCTAATGTAATTGCATCCGACTTTAATCCAGCGTTATTAAATAATCCAGGCGCTACTCCCAATTACCTTACACAATTAAGTTTACAGCAACCTATCGTAAATCTAGATATGCTACAAATGCGTAAAGCAGGGGAGAAGCAGGTTCAAATTTCTACTTTACAATCTAAAAGAACAACAGAAGCTGTAAAAATGCAGATAACTCAATTGTATCTACAATTGGATTTTTTATATCAAGCAGTTAATGTTGTTAAAACTGCATTGTTAACATCTCAATCAATCTATCAGTTTACTAAAAACAGATTTGATCAGGGTTTGATGCAAAAATCTGATTTATTAAATGTTGAAGTACAAGTTAAGAACACAGAAACAAGATTAAATGAACTTCAGTCAACTATAGCATATGTTTCTGATCAGCTAAGTCTAATGATGAATCAACCACAGGGAATAGTTTATAAAACAACATCTAGCCCACTAGAAATGCCAACAGAACTTTTAGCAATTATACCAGCTGAAAGAGCTGACTTAAAAGCTATGCAAGCCGGTTTAGGTGTTTATGATATTGCCATTAAAGGTGCAAAGATGAGCTGGTTACCACGATTAAACGCTTTTGCCAATTACCAGTTGAATGATCGTAAAGCCTTAGGTTTTAATGCTGGCTCATATTTTGCAGGAATTCAGTTGTCATGGGACATTATGAAGGGCAATCAAACTAAAAATAAAATTGCGACTCAAACAATAGAGAAAGCAAAGTTGCAAGAACAGTTTTCCGCAAGACTGAATCAAGAGCAAAGTTCACTTCATAATACTATTCGAACCATCAAAGATGCTAGATATAAATTTAAACAATTGGAAACATCCATTGCACAAGCTGACGAGTCTTTAAGGATACTACAAAATAGATATCAGCAAGGACTTGTAAGTACGAATGATATATTATTGGCACAAACTCAGCTTTCGCAACAACGATTACAACAAGCGGAAGCTAAACTCAGTGAACAAGTAGCGATTAATTACTATGATTTTTTAACTACAGTTAAATAAACCAAATAAAACGACTAAAATGAATACAACGAATAAACTAATTTTTACTGGGGCAATTTTATCCTTATTTGCCTTAGTGAGTTGCGGAGAGAAAAAAAATCAAGAACATACAGTACCTAATTCACCTGTTCAAGTTATAGTAGGAACCGCCGGAACTCAAGTTGCCAATGGTAATTTTGAGATTACTGGTCAGGTTGAAGGGATTCAATCAGCCAATATTTCAACTAGGGTAATGGGTACAATTACCAGCATGCGCGTAAAGGCCGGCGATTTAGTTAAACAAGGTCAGGTATTGTTTACGATTAATGCCACTGATATAAAAGCTAAGTCTTCACAAACAGACGCAATGATTGTTCAAGCAGAAGCTGCTTATAAAAATGCACAAAAAGACTATGAAAGATATACAGCACTTTATAAACAACAGAGTGCAACTGCAAAAGAATTAGAGCAAATTGCGCTTCAATACGCATCCGCAAAGGCAAATTTAGAAGCCACAAAGCAAATGAAAAACGAGGTGAATGCTAATCTTGCATATACAACAGTTACAGCACCTTTTTCTGGAGTTATATCACAAAAAAATGCGGAAACAGGAAGTATTGCTAGTCCAGGCATGCCTATTCTAACTTTAGAACAAACAGGAAGCTTACAAGTAAGCGCAATGGTTCCTGAAAATTTAATTGCTGGTATTTCAAACGGACAGGAAGTAGAAATATATGTACAGGCCGTTGATAAAAAGATTAAAGGAAAAGTAATACAGATTAATCCTTCTTCTCAATTTACGGGAGGGCAATATATAGTGAAAATTGGTATGCCACAAGCTGAAATGAAAAATCTTTATTCAGGTATGTACACGAAAGTTTTGGTTCCTATAAAGGGAAATTCTTCTATTGATAATGCGAATATAAATATCACTATACCTGAACAAGCGTTGGTATATAAAAACCAATTAACGGGGATTTATACCATTAGTGCAGATAATACAGCCTTACTAAGATGGATAAGAACTGGAAAAAATCAATCAGGACAAATTGAAGTATTATCAGGATTATCAAATGGTGAAAAATATATTCAAAGTGCCAAGGGCAATCTTTATAATGGAGTACCAGTAACAATCTCGAAATAATTACCTCAGTTTTAAAAAAATCAAAATGGAAAAAGGATTATCTGGAAATATAGCCAA
Organism: Sediminibacterium sp. TEGAF015; assembly: GCF_025997995.1. GTDB lineage: Bacteria > Bacteroidota > Bacteroidia > Chitinophagales > Chitinophagaceae > Sediminibacterium. Next base: position 2,395,298 of record NZ_AP026683.1, read on the forward strand.
GGCATTTTTGCAATCCAAACTTACGATTCTATTGATGGTGGCATTCTTACTGATTGGTGGGTATAGTACTTTATTAATGCCAAGAGAAGAAGAACCACAGATTCAGGTACCCATGGCGGATATTTTTATTGCTTATCCGGGAGCAAGTCCAAAAGAAGTTGAAACAAAAGTATCAGCTCCGCTTGAAAAAGTAATATCAAACATAAAAGGGGTTGAGTATGTATATTCAACTTCAATGAGCGGTCAAACAATGTTGATTGTTCAGTTCTTGGTAGGAGAAGACGTAGAGCGCTCTCTAGTAAAGTTGTATAGTGAAATCATGAAAAATATGGATAAAATGCCGCAAGGTATTTCTATGCCATTAATTAAAACCAGGGCAATTGATGATGTTCCTGTATTTGGTTTAACACTTTGGGGCGAAAATTATGATGATTACCAGTTAAAGCTGGTTGCACAGGAATTATCCAATGAATTAAAAAAATCAAATGATGTTTCTGATATTAATATCATTGGTGGCCGATCAAAAGAAGTTAAAGTAGTACTTAATAAAACGCTGATGGCAGCGAATCGGGTAGACTTTTTATCTATTGCTAAATCTATTGGGGGAGCCAATGCTCAAGCACAGAGTGGTAACTTTTATAAAAATGATAGTTCTTTCTCTGTACTTACGGGTAATTTCTTAAGTTCTGCTGATGATGTGGCTTCACTAGTAATTGGAATGAATGGAGGAACACCCGTATACTTAAAGCAAGTTGCTACAGTTACCGAATCACCCGCAAGTTCCAATCAATATGTGTTTTATGGCTATGGTCATGCCGATACTGCGGGACTAAAAAAGTTTACAGCAACTTATCCTGCGGTAACGCTTGCGATTGCAAAGAAAAAGGGTGCAGATGCTATGAAACTTTCTGATAATATACTTGCCAAAGTAGCATCTCTTAAAAAAGATTTAATACCATCGGATTTGCAGGTAACTGCAACGAGAAATTATGGTGAATCAGCTGCACATAAAGTATCTGAATTATTATTTCACTTATTTATCTCCATTGTTGTTGTTACTTTATTTGTAATGCTTGCGATGGGTTGGAGAGGAGGATTAGTGGTATTTCTTTCAGTACCTGTAACATTTGCCTTGACATTGTTCAGTTATTATGCAATGGACTACACACTAAACCGTATTACCTTATTTGCATTGGTATTTATTACTGGGATTGTGGTAGACGATTCTATTATTATTGCAGAAAACATGCATCGCCATTTTAAGATGCGTAAACTACCCCCATTACAAGCCGCTATTTATGCTATTAATGAAGTTGGTAACCCAACAATATTAGCAACTTTTACCGTTGTAGCTGCAGTACTTCCAATGGCATTTGTTTCTGGTCTTATGGGACCTTATATGAGCCCAATGCCCATAGGTGCATCTATTGCTATGTTACTTTCATTAATTGTTGCCTTAACCTTAACTCCTTATTTAGGGTATATATTCTTGCGTGAAAAAGAGAAGCGTGGTGGAGAGCATAATGAACATGTAGCTCATTCACTTGAGGCCTCTGGAATTTATAAAATCTACTACTCATTCATACAGCCAATGTTAGAAGTAAGATGGAAGCGATGGGCATTTATAATGGGTACTGTAGTGGTGTTGTTTGCTAGCATGTTATTGTTTTATACGAAATCCGTAGCAGTTAAAATGCTTCCTTTTGACAATAAGAATGAATTTCAAATAGTGATTGATATGCCTGAAGGTACAACGCTAGAAAAAACAAATGTAGTTGCTGCTGAAATTGCGCAATACGTAGCCAAGCAGCCTATGGTAAAAAACTATCAAGGCTATATTGGTACTGCAGGTCCAATTAGTTTTAATGGATTGGTTCGACATTATGATTTACGAAAGGGTGATAATGTTGCTGATATACAAGTTAATTTGATTGATAAAGAAGAGAGGTCAATACAAAGTCATGATATTGCTAAGTCTATGCGTGGACCAATACAAAAAATTGCGGCAAGGTACCATGCAAATGTAAAAATTGTGGAAGTACCTCCAGGTCCTCCCGTATTATCAACCCTAGTTGCTGAAGTATATGGACCTGACTATAAACAGCAAATTGCAATTGGTAAACAAATTGAACAATTATTTAGAAATACATCAGATGTTGTGGATGCTGACTGGATGGTTGAGGATGACCAATCTGAATATAGATTTACTGTAGACAAAGAGAAAGCCATGCGTTATGGTGTTGCAACAGCACAGATAAATGCAATTGTTGCCGGCGCTGTCTCTGGTATGCCTGCAGGCGTAATCAATGCCCCCAATGCATTTACGCAAACGCCTATTCGGTTGCAGTTAAAAGAAGAAGATAAAGCTGGAATCAATGAAATTCTTGAATTAACGGTTACTGGAATGCAAGGTAATACAGTTAGTCTGCGAGATATTGTAACGGTAAATAGACAAGTGAACGACAAAAGTATTTATCGCAAAAACCAAAAAGAAGTAGTCTATGTGATGGCAGATATGGCAGGAGACTTAGAGAGTCCATTCTATGCAATTTCAAAAATGTCGGATAGTATTTCCTCACTTAAAATTCCTGCTGGTTATAGTATCAAAGAAGAATATACGAAGCAGCCAGAGAGTCAAGATCAGTATTCTCTAAAGTGGGATGGCGAGTGGCAAATTACGTATGAAGTATTTAGAGATTTAGGAATAGCATTTGCTGCTGTTATTCTAATCATATATATGTTAATTGTTGGATGGTTTCAGAATTTTACTGTTCCATTAGTGATGCTTGCTGCAATTCCGCTAAGCCTTGTAGGCATTATTTTAGGACACTGGATGATGGGTGCCTATTTTACTGCAACTTCTATGATAGGCTTTATTGCATTGGCCGGTGTAATGGTGCGAAATTCTATTTTGCTAATTGATTTTATCAATATCAGGCTGGAAGAAGGTATTCCTTTAAAACAAGCAATTATTGAGGCAGGTGCTGTTAGAACAACTCCAATATTATTAACTGCTGGTGCTGTAGTACTTGGTGCGGTAATTATATTATTTGATCCCATTTTCCAAGGTCTAGCTATTTCATTAATGGGCGGAACAATCACATCAACATTTTTAACCCTATTAGTTGTGCCATTACTTTATTATAAAATGATGCGCAATAAAGTAAAATAAATTAGTATGAAATTATTAATTGTAACTGCTGTAAAAGAACTCAGCAAATCAGTTGAAAAAATGCTCAAAGATGCATCTATATCTATATTCAGTGTAACTGATACCTTGGGTGTAAAAAACAGCCCAGATGATTATTTATTGGATGATTGGTTTGGCTCGGATGACGGCAATAAGTATGATTCAGTCTTTATTTTCAGTTTTTGTAGTGATGAAGCTGCAAACAGAGTCTTAGGTTTACTAGATGAATTTAATGGTGCTGAATCAAATAATGAATTCCCTATCAGAGCCTTTATTGTACCTGTAGAAAACTCAACAAAATAATATTATGAAAGAAAGAATTGTAAGAGCAGTGGCTGGCGTTTTTGTACTAACCAGTATTAGTCTAGCCTATTTTATACATGTAAACTGGTTATTATTAGCGGCCTTTGTAGGGTTAAACTTATTACAATCTTCGTTTACTAAGTTTTGCCCACTCGAATGTATTTTAGACAGGGCGGGGATTGGTAAATCAGCTAATAAACCGTGCTGTACCAATTAATCCAAAAAAGAAAATGCTGAAATAATTGAGTAAAGATTAGTATCAAATCATTATTTTTGCCACCCTTTAAGAACAGCAATGTTCTTTGGGCCTATAGCTCAGTTGGTTAGAGCACCTGACTCATAATCAGGGGGTCCCAGGATCATGCCCTGGTGGGCCCACAATAAAATTGACCCTTTTTGAACCACTTGCATACAAAGCAAGTGGTTTTTTTTGCCCCTTATTTGCCCCCTAGTCTATTTATAAGTATCAGTATTTAGCCATATTGCATAAAAAATAGTTCTAATGTGACGCTATCAGTCATGATCTCATTGATTCAAGATGTTTAACTCTTACATTTAATTATTAAAAATACCTTAAAGTCAATAGCTTTTTATAGCTATCGGTTGTTTATAAAATAGAGTTGATGTATAAAGTACTCGTTGCTTGTCTCGAAAATTGGGATACTCTGATGGAATTACCCTTTGTTTTAACAGAGGGGGGCTGCTCTGTTGATGTATTTTGTTCAAAAAATTCCTGGCTATTAAAAAATAAGTTCTACAAAAACTGGATTGAATGTCCTTCAGAAAATGAAGAGTATAAAAAGAAGCTCTTGGAAATTGCGTTCGATTCCAGTGCCGGGTATAATTGGATAATTCTTGGTGACGAGAAACTCTTAAAAATGCTGAGCGAATGTGATGAATTAAAAAACAATGAAGCAGCTAAAAAAGTACTCCCGATAACTGATTTGAAGAACAAAGTGCTGATGGGGTCCAAATATGGTTTATGTAGGTTGTGTGAGGAATATGGATTTAAAACTCCTGCCTTCTTCGGTTACTTTCATCAACCCATGTTTAATCCGGATTCCCTCCCGTTGAAATTTCCAATTTTATTGAAACAAGACTTAAGCTGGGGCGGCGGAGGAATTATTCAGTGTAATAGCGCAAGTGATTTTAAGCTGGCATTTCAAAAATTAAATCCGGTCTATCCATATGTTTTTCAGGAATTAATTGAAGGAAAGGATATTGGAGTAGAAGCCCTATTCAACAATGGAGTTCTTCTTAATTATAATGCAGGCGAGGTAAAGAGTTATTTCAAGTCTAAATTTAGTTTTACTACCAAGAGGTCTTATTTTCTCAATGAAGAGATAAGGATATTATTAGAAAAAATAGGGGCTGCATTTACCATTAATGGATTTGCGAGCATTCAATTTATTTATAATGAACTGGATAATCAGTATTACTTAATTGAATGTGACTTAAGACCTAATTTTTACATTCCATATGGTAGGTTTACAGGCCAGGATTTTTCTGAAGCAATAAAGAAAAAAATTAACCCAAATTATCAGATAGCGCCAAACACCAAACTTGCCAACAATAAAACGATTGAAGTAGCGCTCTTTTATAGGGACATTATTAAATGTCTAAAACGGAGAGATCTTTTGGGCCTCCTCCAGTGGGTTATAAACTATAAGGGTTATTGGCGTTTTATTCCCCTCTATGATTTTAAGCTGTTCAAAAACATGATGAAGGAGTTATGCTTCTATAAATTATTGAATAGGAAGCATTAATTATTATAAGGCTTTATTTTATATATTTATATAAGATGAGAAGCACCTTATTACCAACTGATCTAGATTCAGCTGCTGAAGAACAGTTTACACAGCTTATAGAACATTTAGCGGTAGGCGTAGTAAAGCACAGAGCAGATTTAAGTATCATTCTTGCCAATGTAAAGGCTTTTCAATTATTAGGCTTAACAAAAGATCAATTAATTGGCAAAACTTCTTTTGATCCTTCCTGGCATGTTATTGATGAACATGGTCAAGTATTACCTGGAGAACTACATCCAGCTGCTCTTGCTTTAAAAACTGCTAAACCTGTCGAAAATGTAATCCTGGGTGTATTCAGACCAATAACAAAAGACCGAATTTGGATATTGGCTACTGCCATACCAGAATTGGATGAAAGAGGTGTAGTTCAGTATATCACAGTTACGTTTAGTGAAATTGATCAATTTAAAAAGAAGGAAGTTTCGCTTGTTGAGCATAATAAGCTAATTAGAAGTATTCTAGATGCATCATTTGATGCAATTATTGTATACAATAAACAATTTGATAAGATTTTTCTAAGTCAATCTGTTGCGGATATATCAGGTTATACTTTAGAAGAGCTATATGCAACACCCGCATTTTATTTGGTTCCGGAATCAGAGAAGGAGCAATTATATCAGGTAAAAAATGAGCTGATTACAAAGGGCACTATTAAGAATTTTTCCAGTAGGATTGTCACTAAATCTGGACAGGTGTTAGATTTTAACTGGTCTGGAAAATGGGATGCCGAAATGGGATTATTCTTTTTAATTGGTAAGAATATTACTGAGCAAAATATTTACGATTCTCAACTTATTCAATCTAAAAGACTTTTCAAATTCTCATCTGAGGTAAATGATTTGATTTTAAATGCCAAACAACCACTTGATTTATATAATGGCATATGTGATATAGCGGTGAATACAGGCGGGTTTTTATTCGCATTTGTTGGCTTGAGAGATGATATTAATGAAACCATTCAACCCTATAAGTTTGCTGGCTTTGAATCTGGATACTTGGAGTACTTTAAAAAACATATTTCATTAAAAAACACGCCAGAAGGAAACGGGCCATCTGGAAGAACCATAAGGGATGGTAAGATTTATTATTGTAACGATATTGAAAATGATCAAGCAATGACTCCCTGGAAAGAAGAAGCGTTAAAAAGGGGATACCGGTCTTCCTTAACAATGCCCATTCGGGTTGAAAATCGAACTATTGCGCAATTGGCTTTTTATGCCAATAAGCCTAACTTTTTCACGGAAGAAGAAATGGCGTTAATTCATAGAATAAATGAGAATATAAATTATGCCATGTCAAATTTTGCTTTGTTTGAAAAGCATCAGGCGGCGCGTGTTCAAATTGATACCCTTACTTTGGCAATTGAACAGAGTACTACCTCTATCATGATTACAGATACAAATGGTGTTTTTGAATATGTAAATCCCTCTTTTTGCAAATCATCTGGATATGTTTTTGAAGAACTGCAAGGACTTAAAACAAGTATCCTGCGATCAGGATATACATCTGAATCAGAATACCAGAATTTGTGGGCAAAAATTAAAAACAAAGAATCCTGGGTGGGTGAATTTTGTAATAAGCGAAAAGACGGCTCTTTGTATTGGGTAAAAGCCTATATAAGTCCGGTAGTAAATGAAAATGGTGATATAACTAAATTTATTGGTGTTGAAGAAGATATAACTGCTCAAAAAGAAACACTTTCTCATCTTGAAATAAAGAATAAACAATTGGAAAGAATTGCCTGGGAACAATCTCATTTAGTTAGGGCCCCTTTAGCCAGAATACTGGGTTTGGTGAATCTATTCAATAATGATTTAGTATCAGAAGCTGAACGAGTTAAATTCTTGAAATACTTACAGGTTTCTGCCGAAGAGTTGGATGCGGTAATAAAGGCTATTGTTGTGAAGACGAATGCTTAATTGAAAGTTGCGATAATGTCTACTCACTAGATGACGATTTTTTATAATCTATTCATATTTGAATAGATTAACTTTAAGCAAAAGACTACTCAATGAATCAGGGTTATACTGGAATAGACAGTCAAAAAGACAAAATGTTGTTTTTTGACATACTGGCCCAGGGAGTCATTTATGTTGATGAGCAAGGCCTGATCACAAATGCTAATAGAGCCGCTGAACATTTGTTGGGATTTGGCTTGAATGAATTGATTGGAATACCTGCCAATGACGCTCGATGGAAAACAGTAAAACCAGATTTAACTCCTTATCCATTAACGCAGCATCCTGTTTTTATTGCATTATCGTCTAGCCTGCCTGTTTTAAATAGAGTAATTGGTATTATGCATGCCAGGCAGAATAAATATATCTGGCTTTTGATAAATGCAGTACCTGAATTTGCCAATGAATCTAAAAAGCCAACCAGTGTTTTTATCACTTTCACTGAAATAACCGATCAGATTGAATTGGAAGTGAAATTGAGGAAGAAAAACAAACTACTGCACTTAGTTACTACTATTGGTCAGAAGTTTATAAATATTCCTCTCTCTCATGTTGACTTTGAGATTGCAGATGCGATTAATAAACTGGGAGAGTTTACTGGTGCAGAAAGACTAGCCATATTCGACTACGATTTTAAAAATAGAAATGCGCATTATACGTATGAATGGTGTGCTGAAGGAATTAGTTCTCAAAAAGAAAACTTTTCAATTATCCCAATACAGGAATTTTCTTCTTGGATTGATATTTTGAAAACAGGAGAGTCCATTAATATTCCCAATATTCAACAACTTCCTATAGAGAGCAAGCTGAGAAAATTATTGGCGGAAACGGAAGTAGTAAGTTTATTAGCGGTTCCTATGATTCAATCAGATGAATGTATTGGTGTTGTAATAATACAGAATATAACTAAACCCAAATACTTTGATTCTCTAGAGCAAGATCTCTTGATGATGTTTTCTGAATTATTGGTGAATATAAAAAATAGAATTCGAAATGAATCTGAGCGAGCTCAGGTAGAATTGGAAATAAAAGAATCAAGAAGAAATCTCAACGAACGATTAAAGGAGCAAAATTGCGTTTATCAAATTACAAGCCTCAGTCAGAATGAGGAACTAATAGCCTCTGAATATTTTAGTGAAATAGTCAAAATCATTCCTGCTGCATTCCAAGATCCAGCAACTACTTCCGTTTGGGTTCAATATGAGAAGGAAAGTTATTATTCAGCTCCATATAATGAAACGGATAAAAGTAGACAGTTCGATTTTTTGATTGGAACCAAACTACAAGGTTTTATCAAAGTTTTTATTTCTCCAGCGTATGAATTCTTGGAAGAAGAATTACAGATGATGAAGTCTGTTGTTGGTATTATTCAAAAATATAAATCAGTAAAGCAAAGTAAAAGAGCATTGATTGCATCTGAAGAAAAGTATCGCAGTTTAATTGAAAGTTCTGATGCATCTATAATGATGTTAAATGTAGATGGTGAGTTTCTGTATGTAAATGAAATTGCAGCGGGTATTTTCAATAAAAAACCGTCGGATTTCATTAATCATAAATACACATTATTTGATGTTGCACCGGCAGAAATTGCCAGTGAAAATATGGCCTATATCGAGCAAGTTTTTTTTAGTAAAAAAGGAAACATCATAGAAACCCACAGACATATTAATGGTCAAGAATATTGGTTTAGAAATAGTATTCAGCCTGTAAAAGATAAAACCGGAAATGTAACAGCAGTATTTGTAAACGCAACTAATATTACCGATCAAAAATTAGCAGAGGCAAGGGTTAAAGAAAGTGAATCAAAATACAGAACCCTTTTTGCGGACTCTCCAGATGGTTATTTAATCATTAAAAACGGTGTCTTTATAGATTGTAATAAGGCAAGTGAAGAAATTTTAGGAACTAATCGGGAGGGTATCATCGGTAAAACTCCTGATAGTATTTCACCCAAACTTCAACCCAATGGGCGAAATTCTAGAGAATATGCCAAAGAGCTCATTGCACAGGCATTCCAGAATAAGCGAAATCAGTTTGAATGGGTTCATATTAAAGCAAATGGAGAGTGGGTATATATAGATATTGTTCTTTCGCCCATCGTAACAGGGAGTGAACCAATTTTATTTGCTACTTGGAGAGACATAACTGCTCAAAAAGAAGCTCAGATTTTAATTAGAAAGCTACAAAGTGCAGTAGAGAAAAGCCCCATCAGTATATTTATAACTGATGCTGATGGAAATATTGAATACGTAAACCCTCATACGACCGTAACAACTGGTTATTCGTCAGAGGAGTTATTAGGGAACAACCCCAGAATATTAAAATCTGGATTTACGAATCCAAAAGTGTATGAAGAATTATGGTTTACCATTAAAAATGGAAATGTCTGGAAAGGTATATTAAACAATCGAAGGAAAAACGGTGCCTTGTACTGGGAGTCTACTACCATAACACCTATTGTTAATGAAGCGGGCGTAATTATTAATTTTATTGCTATCAAAGAAGATATCACGGAAAGGGTAAAAATTGAACGTGAGATAAAATCTTTAAATCAGAATCTGGAAAAGAAAATTAATGAACGAACAGCCGAATTGCAAAACACAAATACTGCATTGATGCAGGCTAAGAAAGAAGCGGATGATGCTAACCAGGCTAAGAGTGAATTTTTATCCAGAATGAGTCATGAGTTAAGAACACCCATGAACGCCATTTTGGGGTTTGCCCAGCTTTTAGAAATGGGAGATTTGGATGAAAAACAGATTAAATCGGTAAATCATATTTTAAACAGCGGGCAGCATTTATTGAACCTGATCAATGAAGTTTTGGAGATCACCCGTATTGAAGCAGGAAAAATTTCTATATCGCTGGAGCCAGTTAATATTATCAATGTATTCAGGGATGTAATTGAAACCTTAACACCTGCAGCAAATGCAAGAAATATTCAACTCATCAATGTATTAGATGGCAAAGAGTCTTTCTTCATAAAAGCCGATAAACAGCGTGTAAAACAGGTAATTATTAATTTGGTTAATAATGCAATTAAATATAACAGAACAGGTGGCTGGGTAAAACTTTCTGCTGTAGAATTATTAGTTAACGAAAATGCATTTATCAAAATCTGTATTGCTGATAATGGACCAGGAATTGACTCCATTCATTTAAAAAAATTATTTACTCCATTTGAGCGAATCGGTGCTGAAAATAGTGCAGTGGAAGGTACGGGATTGGGTCTTGCTGTAGTTCAGCAGTATACTGCATTAATGGGTGGAATTTGCGGCGTAGAAAGCATGCCTGATGAGGGTAGTGTTTTCTGGGTAGAATTACCCAAGTCTAATTCGCTATTAGATACAATTGAAATTCCTGAAGAAGAGATGCCTGAATTGCCTGCTCTCGAAAATACAAGTCAGGCAGTGGTTTTATACATAGAAGACAATAGTTCCAATATTGAATTGGTGAATCAAATTCTAAGCACTACAAGGCCAAATATTAAATTAGTTACTGGCGTTTATGGCAAACTTGCTGAAAGCCTTGCGTTAGAATATAAACCCAGACTTATTTTATTAGACCTTAATTTGCCAGATATGCACGGTTCAGAAGTTTTAAAAATCATTAAGACAAATGAGCAACTAAAAGATATTCCTGTAATTGTAGTTAGTGCCGATGCGGTATCTTTTCAAGTAGACCGGTTATTAGAAGCGGGCGCAAAAAAATATCTTACAAAGCCCTTTGATATTAAAGACTTTTTGAAGATAGTTGATGAGTACACTATTTACTAGCCCAAACCTGAAGTAGTACCAATTAAATTTGATTTTTGCAGATAGGATTTATCAGGAGTATGAATATAAAATAATGAAGATCCTTTGATTGTTTCAATAATATCTTTTACCTGATTGTTGGGAACAGCAGGACAACCTAAGCTTCTTCCAATATATCCTTGTTTTTTTATCAGCTGTTCATTTACATAATCTGCTCCATGAATAACAATAGCTCTCTGTTTTGCTTTGTCATTTATACCAGCTTCAATTCCTTCTAATTGTAAAGACATTCCGTGCTTACCATTGTAAACGTTTCCGGTAATGAAAAAGCCCATGCTGGATTGGTAGGATTCCATTTTATTGGAGAATTTTTCAGCCATCAGCGTTCCGGAGTTTCTTCCATGCGCAACCAGACTTTTGAATACCAATTCCATTTTTTCCATATTAATTATGAAAAGTCTTTTTTCTGAACTCGGCTTACTAAAATCTGCAATGGTGAGGAATTGTTGGTTATTGAGCTGACCGGCAAGTTTTAATTGCTGGTAAACTTTAACCGCATTTTGTAGCGCTTCAATGCTAATATTGAATTTACTCGATAGTGCGGCAGCAGTATTCTTCCATCCTTCAATTGGGTTGGCTGTTTTATTGTTGAACGCCTGTGTACTACTTAAGATAACCAGACTGAATAAGAGTAGTTTTTTCATTAGGGGGTATATGCGGATTAATTGTCAATTATTATTCCGCATGCAAAATTACCGCTATTATAACAGAGTTATACCCGAAAAACTGTTAAAATGACATATTATATGTTCGCTTGAGCCGTTTTAGATGATATTTCCCGAACTGTTTTATCTATTTCGTTGGCGGAACTAACTACAATTTCCATGATTTCTTCCTGTGTAACACCAGCATCATCTTTAATATCCAGCAGTGCAATTGCCCCCATCATTCTTGCAAGAGGTGCTCTAACCACATGTGACTGTATCCATGAAATTTCTCTGAGCGCCTTGTTCTGCAGTTCTATTGCAGACAGATTTTTTTCTAATTCAGCTGTTCTTTCTGCAACCCTTTCTTCTAAAACTGCATTTTGATTGGTTAGCTGAGACAAAAGATAAACAGTATAAAGCAAGTTCTTGATTCTGAGATCAACCTCAGTAAGGTCGAAAGGTTTGGTTAAAAAATCACTGGCCCCTCCAGACAAAGCTTTCTTTTTAGACTCTGGTGTAATGTCTGCTGTTAATACTAGTATACGCATTAATTTAAATCCATCCGGTTCTTTTTGTAATTGTTCCATTATATCGAAACCAGACATTTCCGGCATCATCAAATCTAATAGAATCAATTCTGGTTTAAAACTTTTAATCATATCCATTGCCTTAGTAGAATCGCTGATAGAGCTAACATTGGTGTAGCCTTTCATCATCAATAAATTCTCCAATACTTCAATATTGGCAAGCGTGTCGTCTATAATTAGAATTCTACTGTCTTTTAAATCTTCTGTCATGGCTTATTTATATGAGTATCAACAATTTCCAAGAATGATTTTATTTCAATAGGCTTGGTTAAGTAACCAATAGCTCCAATTGATTTTAATTCGCTAATCTGATTGGGCATAGCATCTGCGCTGATGATAATTACAGGAATTTTATTGATTTCTTCGTCTGCCTTTATTTCACGTAAAATATCCTTTCCGTGTTTATCAGGTAAGTTTAGATCTAAGAGAATAAGATTAGGTTTATTTTCTTTAATTTTTTCGATGACACCAGATCCACTCATGTGAATGATTAGCTGAACTGCCTTTCTTTTTGTACTTATAATTTCCTCAACCAATTCAATATTTGGCAGGTTATCTTCTACATATAAAATGCAACCTTTACTATCTTCTGATTCTTCATGTTGTTGTAACGCTGCAGTCTGTTGTATTCTATCTAAATGATTTTCACACTGCTGTAATTCGATCCAAAATGTACTGCCCTTTCCAAAAATACTTTTTACGCCCACTTTTCCCCCCATTAATTCTGCCAATTGTTTCACTACGGCAAGTCCTAAGCCTGTACCTTCAACGCTGGATTTCTCAGCCCCCACTCTTTCGAAAGGGATAAAGATTTTTTCCAGATCCTTCTCCTCTATTCCCCAACCATTGTCTTCAATCGATATTCGTATGGGTGTGTAACCATCTTCCGTTATTTGTTTTTCATCAACAGTTATTATTACCTGACCTCCATCGTTGTTATACTTGATGGCATTGTTTGTCAGATTGATTAAGACCTGTTTAAGTCTTTGTCTGTCTGCTCTAACGTAAATGGGCATGGTACTTTTAGGCATCCAGATTAAGCTTATCTTTTTCTGATCGGCCGAGAATTGTAATCCCTCTGTAATTTCTTTGATTACTTCATACACATCTACCGGCTCAACAGAAATACTAATTCTGCCCGATTCAATTCTTGAAATATCCAAAACTTCGTTAATAAGATTAAGTAAGTGCTTCCCACTATCTAAAATATGCTGAACTCCTTTTTCCTGAATGGGTGTTAGTTCACTCATTTGTAGTAACTGACCAAATCCTAAAATAGAATTCATTGGAGTGCGAAGTTCATGGCTCATTTTAGATAAGAAGTCAATTTTTGCCTTATTGGCTTGTTGTGCTTCTTTGTTGGCATTAATCAGTGTAATATTAACATTCTCTAGATCTAAGGTTCTTTCTTTAATTTTCTCTTCTAAGTGGTTGTTTAAATCCTTTATTTCATCTTGAATTCTCTTACGTTCCGTAATGTCTTCTTTAATGGCAATATAGTGTGTAATTTCCCCGTCATCGTTTAGGATAGGACCGATAGTTGCCTGTTCCCAATACAAGGTCCCGTCTTTTTTTCTGTTATGAAAAATTCCCTTCCACTCTTTTCCATGTGAGATATTTCCCCATAAATGCTCGTATTCTTCCAAACTGGTTTCACCTGATTTTAGTACTTTAGGATTTTTGCCCAACAATTCTTCTTGCGTATATCCAGTTGTTTGAAAGGTATAAGGGTTTGCGTATTCAATATTTCCCTCCAAATTAGTAATAACAACTGTTAAGGGTATTTGCTCTATAGCTCTGGAAAGTTTTCTTACTTTTTCTTCCGCTACTTTTTTATCGGTTATATCTATACCCATACATTGCATTTCCAGAGGTCTTCCATTGGCATCTGCCAGGCAAACAAATTCCCACAATGTGGTCATCGTTCCTCCTTCTTTTCTGGGCTTATCTAATTCTACTTGGTGAACTGTTCCCGGATTTTTGATACACGCTAAAACAACTTCCTGTGTTTTTTTGTGATGATATCCACAAATGGATTTTAAAGAGTCTCCATCGGAAAGCCCCTTATCTTCATATAACCATCCAAAAGTTTCTGCAAACGTTTTATTCCAAAAAGTATGCTTGCCCGTTAAGTCTGTCCTTAATACATAATGGGTTGGACTATTTACAATATTCAATAAGCGCTCTTCACTTTCTGCAATTTGCTTATTGTATTCAACCCTTAATTTCATGTTGGCATACAATTCGGCAAATATGGACAATAGGTTTTGTTCTTCTGAAGTAAAAAAATGTTTTTTATTAACAACGTCCAGACCTAGAAATCCCAGACAATCCTGGCCTTGAAATATAGGTACGGTTATAAGGCTTTGAACTTTCTGTTCTTCTAGTGCTTTTTTAACAGGATCACTATCCGGTAATGCACTCACATCCGGTATATGAATTGAATTTCTCTGTGTATGCTGGTTGGTCCAATCTGATAATACAGAAAGTGGAATATTTTGTAAATCAGTTTTATGTGAAGTAATTCCGTCGCCGCACCATTCATACGTGTTATTACTAATCCCTCTTTTAAAGTCATACTCAAAAATATAAGCACGATCGGCTTCTAAAAACTCACCTAATTCTTTCAATGAATTTTGTACAGAAATGTCCGGGTCATTTGCCAATCCCCCCAGATAATCCTTAGCAGTTTTGGTAATCAAATGCTGCAGCCGATTCTGAAAACGTAGTTTTTTCTCAATATTTATCTGAGCCGTAATATTGGTAACAGTTGTCAGAATTCTTTTTATTGTAATTCCGTCTTCCTGAAATTCCGGCTCAGCTTCCATTAAAATCCAGGTAGTATGTTTTGTTTTTAATTGATGTATACCTGCTATTACATCTTGAACTGGTTTTTTTGTTTTTAGGACTACATTAGAGGGGTACTCTTCCTTAGGTAATATGTTTCCGTCAAAATCAATTATTATATATCCTTCTTCTTGAGATTGAAGCTTGGTGAATTCATCTACCCTTACACCTAAAATGCGCTCTGCTGCTTTATTTGCTAAGATCGGATTTCCTTCTGCGTCTGAATAAACAATACCAATATTTATTCTGTGTAATAATTTTTCATTCAGTAATTGACTGTCCTTCATTGTCCACAATTTTTTGGAACCGATTAAAGTTAACAAAATATATGCGTATGCGCTGAACGCAATACAGTAGATTCGCAGCTGACGATTATTTGAAATCATGTTCTATAAAATATTAACGGTTGCAGGCTTAGCCACATTTGAAATTTATGCTGCTATACCTGCGGGTTTTGCCTTTGGTATATCTCCGATTACCATATTCATCACTACAATGATTGGAGGTTTGGCGGGTGTTTTTATCGCAGCTTTTTTAGGTAAGCATATTCAACAGTATATTAACCGTTTCAGGAAACCCAAGCCCCCAAAGGAGGATAAAAATGCTTTGATTTTTAAGATCTGGGAAAAATATGGCGTTATTGGTCTCGGCTTTTTTGGAACACTTACGGTTGGAGCACCAGTGAGTATTGGTGTTGGAACGGGATTAAATGTTTCCATTCAAAAGCTATTAGTTTGGTGCTGTATTGGAGTGGTAACACGATGTGCCATTTTTACTACCTTGGGACACTATGGAATGAAACTGATTGATTAATGGGACAAAAAATAAAAAATATCATTTTTGATTTAGGGGGGGTATTACTGAATATTGATTTTAAACTAACTAGTAATGCCTTTAAAGAACTGGGCGTATATCATTTTGACGAAATGTTCACCCAGCATTTTTCTAACCCACTTTTTGAATTGCTTGAAACAGGTAAAATTGATGAAGCTGCATTTTATGAAGCTTTCAGAAAAGAAGCAGGGTTGCCTTTAACCAATGAGCAAATAAGGGATGCCTGGAATGCATTGTTGCTGGATTTTCCTGCTGAAAGAATTGAATGGCTGGAAAAAATTGCCAGACAATACAGAATCTTTTTATTCTCAAATACCAACCAGATTCATTACGATTGTTTTATTCAGCATTTCAGCGATAGGTTCAATGGTAAAAATTTTAATGACTTTTTTGAAAAAGCATATTACTCTCAATTCCTTGGGTTAAGAAAACCTTATCCTGCATCTTTTCAGGCAATTGTAAATGAGCAAGAAATTCTTCCATCTGAAACCTTATTTATTGATGATACTCTGAAAAATATTGAGGCAGCAAGCCAACTGGGTTTTCAGACCATTCACCTCCAAAGCCCCACAAGTGTACTTGATCTTAAGCTGATTTGATTGGTCAATAACCAGGAAATTATTACTTAACTTCTTCAAAATCAAGGTAATCACCTTTGCTGGAAGCATTTGAAAATGCCCCATTACCCGAATTTGAAGCTGGTTTTTGCTGATTACCGGATTGCTGTGACTGGTAGGCTTCTTGTTGCTGATAAGCTTGTTGTGCCTGCATTTCAGCCATTTTCTTTTTCAACTGATTGGCGGTTCGACTAACAGGTATTACCAATCCAAATATGAACCTGTACAAGAAATAGATGGCCAAACTCCAGAATAATACTTTGAACATAAGGCAGTAAAACTAGCATTTAAGCTTAAAATGGCTTGTTAAAACCTGCTAAAACAGGAAGAACGGTAAAAATTTGGATGCTAGCCTAATTTTTGCGTACCTTTGCTGTAAGCTAAGAAACAAAAGAAGGGAACGACTATCGTTCCCTTCTCCTTTTTTACTATGGCAACAGACAAAAATATAGCACAAATAGAGGCGTTTTTAGAGACTTTACTGCAGGAAGAACCCAGTTACTTTCTGGTCTCTATTAAAATTAAGCCTACAGACAATATCAAGATTTTTCTGGATGGGGACAATGGTCTTCCCATTGAGAAGTGTGTATACTTTAACAGAAAACTATATCATTTGATAGAAGAAGCTGGTCTTTACGAGGAAGGGGCTTTTTCACTGGAAGTTTCATCACCTGGAATTGACGAACCGCTTAAATTAAAACGCCAGTACCAAAAAAATATTGGTAGAACCCTTCAGGTTGTTTTTAATGACAACACAATTAAAGAGGGTGTTCTGGAAACAGTAGCAGAATCAGACATCATGCTTTTATGTACTACAGGAAAAGGCAAAAAGGCAGTTACAGAACAAGTTCTTATTCCTTTTGAAAATATAAAATCAACAACCGTTCAAATTAAATTTTAGCAGAATAAAAAAACAGCGTTATGGCAAGTATAAACTTAATTGAAGCGTTTCAGGAGTTTAAAGACGCAGAAAATATTGATCGTCCCACGATGATGAAAGTGGTGGAAGATGTATTTAAAACCTTACTGCGTAAGAAGTTTGGCGCCGATGACAACTTCGACGTAATTGTAAACGCAGAAAAAGGTGACCTTGAAATCATCCGAAGAAGAATGATTGTAGAAGACGGGGAAGTAAACGATCCACTTGCTGAAATTGCTTATTCTGAAGCCGCTAAAATTGAACCTGACTTTGAAGTTGGAGAAGAATTGTATGAGGAGGTTGATATTCTTGACTTCGGCCGTAGAGCAATCTTAGCTGCCAAACAAACTTTGGCAAGCCGTATTAGTGACTTGAAAAAGAATGTTCTGGTTAAAAAGTATGGTGACCGTATTGGGGAAATCATCAGCGCAGAAGTTTATCAGGTTTGGAAGAAAGAAGTTTTATTATTGGACGAAGAAGGCAATGAATTGATTTTGCCTAAATCTGAGCAGATTCCTCAGGATTATTTTAAAAAGGGTGAAAATATCCGCGCAGTTGTTGCCCGTGTAGACCTGAAGAACAATACTCCAGTCATTATTCTTTCCAGAACCAGCCCAATGTTCCTGGCTAAATTGCTGGAAATTGAGGTACCTGAAATTTTTGATGGCCTGATTGCTATC
Source organism: Sediminibacterium sp. TEGAF015 (assembly GCF_025997995.1). Taxonomy (GTDB): domain Bacteria; phylum Bacteroidota; class Bacteroidia; order Chitinophagales; family Chitinophagaceae; genus Sediminibacterium. The sequence continues at coordinate 2,413,503 of NZ_AP026683.1, forward strand.
AAGAAAATTGTTCGTGAACCAGGTGACAGGGCAAAAGTGGCGGTTGAATCTTACGATGACCGTATTGACCCTGTTGGTGCTTGTGTTGGTATGAAAGGTAGCCGTATTCACGGGATTGTTCGTGAATTGAAAAACGAAAATATCGACGTTATTAATTACACTACCAATATCCAGTTGTTGATTCAGCGTTCATTAACGCCGGCTAAAATTAGCTATATGGACCTGGATAATGATAAAAAGCAGGCGAATGTTTATCTGAAAGCCGATCAGGTTTCATTGGCTATTGGCCGTAGAGGGGTAAACATTAAACTGGCTTGTGAATTAACGGGTTACGAAATTGATGTTTATCGTGAGGACGAAGAAATCAGTGATGAATTTGATATTGATCTGGACGAATTCAGCGATGAAATTGAAACTTGGATTATTGATGAATTCAAGAAAATTGGTTGTGATACCGGCCGCAGTATTCTGAAGCTTACTGTTGATGAGTTAGAGCGCAGAACCGATTTGGAGCGTGAAACCATTGAAGAAGTAAGAAAAGTATTGCAAGAAGAATTTGATAGAGAAGAATAAGCAGCCAATAACCACGTATATTTGTCAAGTATGCGTGGCTTGATTGTTACGCATATTAGGACCCAAAAACAAAGAATGTCAGAACTGAAATTACCGAGACTGTTAGCAGCCGCCAAAGAATTCAATATTGGTCAGGATACCCTGATCGAATTTTTGGTGAAGAAAGGATTTAACAGAGATGACCTGAAGCCAACTGCAAAGCTTCAGGAAGACCATTACCGTGCCCTTCAGGCAGAATTCCAGGGCGACAAAGTTGCCAAGAACAAAGCAGACCAGGTAGAGATTCCTAAAGGAGGTCAAACCGAGGCTAAGAAGAAGAAAGACGAGGAAGAAATTACTTTTAGAAAAGAAGAGAAAAAGCCTGTAGCTGAACCGGCTGCTCCTCCTGTACAGGCAACAGTTGTTGCCAAAGAAGAAGTGCCGGAAAAAGAAACGGCTCCAGTTGCAGCGGCTTCGGTTACCCCAGAGCCTGTAGCTGAACAACCAAAACCAGCCCCAGTTGCTGTTCCAGAACCGGAACCCACGGTTGAGAAAGTTGTTGTAGCAGAAGTAGTGAAACCCGAGCCTGCCACTATAGAAGGTCCGAAAGTGATCAATAAAATTGATTTATCAACCATTGATTCTTCGACCCGTCCAAAGAAAACGGCAAAGAAACCAGAGCCGGCAGTTGAAAAGAAAGTTGAACAGGCTAAACCTGCTCCAGCGCAAGAAGCACCAGCTCCTGCTCCCGCAGCCCCGATTGCTGTAGTACCCGAGCCTGCACCAGCAGCCGTTCCTGCTCCCACTGCAGTGGAAACAGCACCTACTATTGAAAATATTCGTGCTGAAAAATTGGAAGGCCCCAAAATTTTAGGAAAAATTGAACTTCCCATTAATAGTGATACACGTCCGAAGCCAATGGGCAGAGACGAAAAGCGTAAGCGCAAACGTATTCCTGTTGACAAGAAAGGGGAGCCGAATACAAATGTTCCAAAAGATGCAGAAGGAAGACCATTAACTGGTCCTAACCGTCCGATTGTACCTGCTAGAAATAACAACGCAAATAGCGGTGGTGGTGGATTCAACAGAGGTGGACAAGGTCAGGGTGGTGGATTCAATCGCGGTGGTCAGGGTGGCGGAAACAGAAGAAACGATAGAAATGCACCAAGAACAGAAGAAAAGGAAATAGATCAAAAAGCCATACAGGAAAAAATCAGAGAAACCCAGGCTAAGCTTGCCGGAACGGGTGGCAGAGGTAAGAGCTTAAAAGCGAAATACCGCAGAGCCAAGCGTGATGAAGCAGCTGAATCAATGGGCGAAGAAATGACGGATGACAACAAACTACAGGTTACAGAATTTGTAACGGTAAGTGAGTTGGCTAACCTGATGGATGTAAGTTTTGCCGATGTAATTGGCAAGTGTATGAACCTGGGTATTATGGTTTCTATTAATCAGCGTTTGGATGCTGAAGTAATTGAACTGGTAGCCAGTGAATTTGGTTTTGAAGTTGAATTTATTGGACTGGAAGACGTTGATGAATTAGAGGGAGATGATGAAGTGGATGATGAAGCAGATTTACAGGAACGTCCTCCAATTGTTACCATCATGGGTCACGTTGACCACGGTAAAACTTCTTTGCTAGACTATATCCGTAACGCGAATGTAGTAGCAGGGGAAGCGGGTGGTATCACTCAGCATATTGGTGCTTATGAAGTAACTTTACCTAATGGTAAAGCCATTACCTTCCTGGATACCCCAGGTCACGAGGCATTCACTGCCATGCGTGCCCGTGGTGCCAAAGTAACCGATATCTCTATTATTGTAGTTGCTGCGGATGATGCGGTAATGCCTCAAACAAAAGAAGCCATCAGTCACTCTCAGGCTGCATCTGTTCCGATGATTTTTGCGGTGAACAAAATAGACAAGGACGGAGCCAATCCTCAAAAAATATATGAGCAACTTTCTCAGATGAATATTCTGGTGGAAGCCTGGGGTGGAAAATTCCAAAACCAGGAACTTTCTGCTAAACAAGGTTTGAATGTTGATCTTCTATTAGAGAAAGTATTGTTGGAAGCTGAATTATTAGACCTGAAAGCCAATCCGAATAGAGAAGCAGTAGGTACAATTATTGAAGCATCACTTGATAAAGGAAGAGGCTATGTAGCAACCATTTTGGTTCAGAACGGTACCCTTCGTCAGGGAGATTTAATTGTTTCCGGACAATATTTTGGTAGAGTAAAAGCCATGTTTAATGAGCGTAATCAGCGCATTAATGAAGCCCCACCTTCTACTCCTGTGGTTATCTTAGGTTTGAACGGTGCACCTCAAGCAGGTGAGAAGTTCAAGGTATTTGAAGATGAGGCAGAAGCCAAAGAAGTTGCTACCAAGAGAGCTCAAATATCCAGAGAGCAAGGACTTCGTGCACGTAAACACATTACATTGGATGAAATTGGCCGTCGTCTTGCATTGGGTAACTTTAAAGAACTTAACATTATTATTAAAGGGGATGTGGACGGTTCTGTGGAAGCATTGAGTGACTCTTTACAAAAACTAAGTACTGCAGAAATTGCTGTTAGAGTTGTATTAAAAGGAGTTGGTCAGATTTCTGAAAGTGACGTATTGCTGGCCACAGCATCTGATGCTATTATTATTGGATTTAACGTACGTCCTTCTATGCAAGCCAACAGATTGGCGGATACCGAAGGTGTACAGATTAAGCTATACTCTATCATCTACCAGGCAATTGATGAAATCAAGAGTGCTATGGAAGGTATGCTTGAGCCTAAGATTCAGGAAAAGATTACCGCTAACGTTGAAGTTAGAGAAGTATACAAGTTTGATAAAGCCACAGTGGCTGGTTGTTATGTACTGGAAGGTAAAATTTCCAGAAACAGTAAAATCAGAATTATCAGAGACGGTATTGTGGAATATCCCAAAGGGGAAGGCCAAAGTGCTGAACTGGGCAGCTTGAAACGCTTTAAAGACGACGTGAAGGATGTATCTACCAATATGGAGTGTGGTTTAACCATTAAAAACTTCAATGACCTAAAAGTAGGAGATATTGTAGAAGCTTTTGAAGAAGAAGAAGTAAAGCGTACTTTATAAATTGTAAACGAACATAAAGCCTCAAACCTAGTGTTTGGGGCTTTTATAATTTGTTAAAAGGTTGGTCAATCGCTGAAAACCTTATTTGTTTGATTATTTTTGAATACTATGCAAGGGATGAAAAAAATTGGGATGCTACTCGGAATATTGCTGTTGACCTTTTCAGTAACAGCAGATGCTCAATCCAAAAAAGTGGTTGCTGATAAAATTATTGGACAAGTAGGCGACAAGATTATTCTTCGTTCTGATGTATTGAATACTATAGCGGATGCCAAGAGACAAACGCAAGGACAAGAAAATGTGGTATTGCCCACAGAATGTCAAGTGTTGGAAGGTCAGCTAATCAGGAAAGCTTTATTGCTTCAGGCTCAGAAAGATTCTCTTAAAGTAGAAGACGACGAAATTGAAGCAGAACTAGACAATCGCATACGTCAAACCATTCAGCAGTACGGTTCTAAAGATATATTGGAAGAGATTGCAGGTAAAACTGTTTACCAGTTAAAAGATGATTTCAGAGAAGCTTTCCGCGAACAAAAGCTGGCGGATCAGATGCAAAGAAAGATTGTTGATAATATTAAAATTACACCTACAGAAGTAAAGCAGTATTTCAGCAAGACGCCAACAGATAGTCTCCCTTTCTATGAAAGTGAAGTGGAAATCAGTCAGATTATGATGATTCCCAAAGCCAATAAAGATGTGGAAGAGTATGTAGCCAAGCAGTTATACGATTATAGAAAACAGGCAGAAGCCCAGGGTGCCAAAAAGTTTGAGCAACTGGCTAAAAATTTCTCTGAAGATCCTGCTGTAAAGGAGAATGCAGGTCAGTATACATTGAATAGAAATGATAAATTCTGGGATCCTGCTTTTCTTGCGGGTGCATTCCGTTTAAAAGAAGGTCAGATTTCTCCGGTGATTAAGTCTAAGTTTGGGTTGCATATCATCATGATGATTAGCCGCTCAGGTGATGAAGCCATTGTGCGTCATATTTTAAGAATACCTCCTATTACTGAAGATGAGATTAAAGAAACAACGGATAAATTGGATTCAATCCGCACTCAGATTCAGTCTGGCAAAATCAGTTTCCCTGAAGCAGTAAGTAAGTATTCCGATGATGAGAACAGCAAGTTTAGTGCGGGTGCCATGGTAGGCAGAGATGGATCTACCTTTATTTCTCTGGATATGTTAGACAAAGACATGATTCAGCCAATCAGTAAAATGAAACCAGGTGATATTTCTGCACCTCAGGTATACCAAGACGAAAGAGGCAGAAAAGTAGCCCGTATTATCTATTTTAAATCCAGAAAGGATCCACACAGAGAAAACTTGAAGGACGATTATAACCGTATATCTCAGCGTGCATTGGAAGAAAAAAAGAATGCGACCCTTGAAAAATGGTTCAAAGAACATATTCCTACTTACTATGTTTTGATAGACAAAGAGTTCAGCAAGTGTTCTGAGCTAGAGCAATGGAGACAAGCTGCCGCAAGTGCAGCTGCTGGAAGAAAACAGTAATTCAATCAAAAACTTGATAGTCAACCATTAAGAAAAGTGAAAAACGATCTTAATGGTTTTTTTGTGCTCATTATTCGCTAGCGAAAAAATTTATTTGGAAATTGCATGTATATACATGTATATTTGCATTGTGAAATTAGAACAAGCCATACAAAGCAATAAATTCAAGAATGAAATGCATAAAGCAAGTCTGAATATATTGTATACAGCTTGGTGGTTAAAGACGCAAATGAGCAAGGTTTTAAAGGAATTTGGGTTAACACACGAGCAATACAATGTAATGCGCATTTTAAAAGGCAAGTATCCTGAGCAAATATGTGTGAAAGATATTAGTTGCAGAATGATAGAGAAAAGCTCTAATGTTCCCAGGATTATTGATAGACTAGTCTTAAAAAAACTGGTAAAGCGTGCGGATTCTCCTACAGATAAGCGGGAAACAGTGATTACGCTTACGCAGGCAGGTTTGGCTGTGTTGGCTGCTTCTACCGATAGTGTGAACCAATTAATGGAGGAAATGGTTCAGATTGAGACTAATGAAGCGCTGGAATTAAACAGATTGTTGGAAAGAATGCGTGGCACAGAAGTTTAATTTTTTTTGATTCATTACATGTATATACACTTAAATAATATTTTATGAAAACAGTATTACACAAAGCCAATACAAGAGGCCATAATAGTTTTGGCTGGTTAAATAGTTTCCACAGTTTTAGCTTCGGACATTATTATGATCCTGAGAGAATACATTTTGGTGCACTTAGAGTATTAAATGATGATACAGTTGCTCCCGGAATGGGATTTGGAAAGCACCCACATGATAATATGGAAATCGTTTCTATCCCATTGCATGGAGATTTACATCACCAAGATAGTACTGGAAGAAATGAAATTATCCGTCAGCACGATGTTCAGATAATGAGTGCAGGTACTGGTATTGCCCATAGCGAAATGAATGCCAATAAGGACAAAGAAGTAAAATTTTTGCAAATATGGGTGTTGCCTAAGCAAATGAATATAGCTCCTAGATACGAGCAGAAATCATTTAATCCGGCAGATCGTCAGAATCAGATTTTAACAGTTGTTGCACCAGATAACAAAGAGGCTGTTTGGATTAACCAGGATGCCTGGTTTTCTTTAGCCAACTTTGACGCAGGAAGATCAGCAAGCTATGAACTTAAAAAACAGGAAAGTGGAGTTTATGTTTTTGTAATTGCAGGTAAGGCAACTGTTAACGGTGTTGAATTGGATGAGCGTGATGGCTTAGGCATTTCCGATGTAAAAGAGTTGGAGGTTTTTGCTAATAGTCAAACCGAATTGTTGTTAATTGAAGTTCCCATGAACATTAATTTATCATAAGATGAAAAACAGAACAATTGAAACCATTGCCTACGGACAACCCATGGATATGGGAGGTTTTCCTATCCGTCAGGCATTGCCTTCCAGCAAAGCAGATAGCATAGATCCATTCCTTTTATTGCACCATGCCGTATTAAAGGTAGACCCCAATGTGGATGTTAAACATGCTGGTGTTGGACCACATCCCCATCGTGGATTTTCACCTGTTAGCTTTATTTTTAAAGGAGGTGTACATCACAGAGACAGCCGTGGAAACAGTCATGTTGTTTACGAGGGTGGCACGCAATGGATGAATGCTGGAATGGGTGTCATTCACAGTGAACGCCCACCAGCAGATATTCAGCAACTTGGTGGCGTACAGGAATTAATCCAGTTATGGATTAATACACCTGCAGCAAATAAAATGGAAGTGCCGGCATATATTCCGCTCTCTAAAGAAGAAACACCTGTTGTGTTGTCTGAAGATAAATTGGCAGAAGTGCAGGTGGTAGCTGGCGAACTTAATGGAGTTAAAGGTCCGATTGTTCCACATACCCCCATCAACATGTTCACCATTCGTATGCAAAAAGGAGCGAAAACTGACATCCCTTTTTCAAATTCGCACAACGCATTTATTTATGTTTTAAACGGGAAAATTGTTTTGAATCAGGAAGAGGAAATTCCTGCTCACTATCTGGCATCTTTCCATAAAGATGGAGATGGTATTTCTATTCATGCAATGGAGGAAGCTACAATATTAATGGGTACGGGTGAACCACTAAATGAACCCGTTGTTTCTCACGGCCCCTTTGTCATGAACAATCAAACCCAGTTATTAGAAGCTTTCCGCGACTATCAGTTAGGTAAAATGGGTGTTCTTATTGAGGAATAAACCCAATTGACTCAACGAAAAAATTACACTACTTAAAATTTTATACATCTTTTTTAACAAACAAAAATTACAACAATGGCTACTTACAAAATTGACCCAATGCACAGTGAAATCACTTTTAAAGTGAAACACTTAATGATTACCAATGTAACCGGTAGTTTTCAGCAATTTGATGCAACTATGGAAGCAAATGCAGAAGATTTCAGCGACGCTAAAATTAGCTTTGAAGCAGATATCAACAGCATTTCTACCAGCAACGAACAAAGAGATACTCACTTGAAGAGCGATGATTTCTTTTCTGCTGAACAATTTCCTAAACTTAGTTTTACTTCTACTTCCTTTACCCATAAGGGTGGATCAGATTATGTTTTAAACGGAGACCTTACTATAAAGGGCAATACCAAGCCAGTAAGTCTGAATGTTGAATTCGGTGGAAGAATGACTGATTTCTATGGTCAGGACAAAGCTGGATTTGAAATTTCCGGTAAAATCAACAGAAGTGAATTCGGGTTAACCTGGAGCGCTGTAACCGAAGCTGGCGGTGTTGTGGTAAGCGATGAAATTAAGTTAAACCTGGCTGTTCAAATGGTTAAGCAAGCATAGTCTTTGTTGTGCATTGAACCCTTCGCCTGAATGAATGTTATAGTTATATGCAAATTGAAATAATTACGGGAAGTCCCAGAAAAGACAGTGTTACCTATAGAATTGCGCTACACTTGCAAGCGTATCTACGCCAACATACCGATCATATGGTGGGTATTATTGATGTGAGAGAGTGGAAACTGCCATTATTGGAAACTGTATTTTCAACAGTAGATCAGGCGCCTGATGCCTATAAACCGTTAGCAAAACGAATTTTTGCAGCCAATGCATTCATTCTAGTAACACCAGAATACAACGGTAGCTATGCTCCGGCATTACAAAATTTGCTGGACCATTTTCCAAAGCAAAGCAGAAAAGCATTTGGTTTGGTAACTGCTTCTGTTGGTGCAATGGGAGGAATGCGTGCCTCTCAACAATTGTTGTTGCTGGTTCCAGCCTTGTTTGGTATAGCTTCTCCGCATATGCTGATTGTTCCTCAGGTAGATAAAAAGTTTGATGCAAATGGCCAATTGACTGATCCTGGATTCCAGGGCGCCATTGATAATTTTGTAAAGGAGTTTTTATGGTTGGCCGGGAATTTATTACCAGAAACGGTAGTTGAAAAACGAACCGTATATAATTAATTTTTAAAAGGGTGGCGGAGTTGTAACTTCGCCATTCCTTTTTATACAGCATCATGAGCGACGAAATAAAACACGAATGCGGTCTTGCCTACATTCGTTTGCGCAAACCCTTCTCTTATTACCTCCAGCAGCATGGAACGGTAACATATGGCTTAAATAAGCTATATCTCTTAATGGAAAAACAGCATAACCGGGGCCAGGATGGAGCAGGTATTGCTACTGTTAAATTGAATATTGAGCCAGGAAATCCCTATTTACATAGGATGCGTAGTAATGCTCAGCAACCCATTGCAGATTTATTTTTTAAAATTGGTCAGGAAATTCAGGAATTGGAAAAATACCAGGCAGATATCAAACAACATCCTGGCTTAATGAAAGGTCATTTGCCCTTTTTAGGAGAGTTGTTACTGGGTCATCTTAGATACGGTACTCAGGGTAAAAACAATGTTGAATTCTGTCATCCTTTCATCAAGAGAAATTTAATGCCAGGCAAGAACTTGGCTTTGGCTGGTAATTTCAATCTTGTGAATACCGATGAACTCTTTGAGAAAATAGGATTTCAGCCGGGTGATTTTCAGAAGCAAAGCGATCTTGCTGCGATGATGGAAGTAGTACATCATTATCTGGTAAAAGAAGACGATTCCAATCCCAACAATGCAGATATCAGTACAGTATTAAAAAATGCAACTCCATTATTTGACGGGGGTTACACCATTGGTGGATTATTAGGTAATGGGCATAGTTTTATTATGCGGGATGCCCATGGCATAAGACCTGCCTATTATTATGTAAATGAAGAAGTAATTGTAGCGGCCAGTGAAAGGGCTGCCATCAGAACTACCTTTAATGTTGCAGAAAACGAAGTGAAAGAATTAATGCCTGGAACAGCATTGATTGTAGATGATAAAGGTAACTATTCTATAGAAAACATTCTTGCTCCAAAAGAAAGAAGAGCCTGTTCTTTTGAGAGAATTTATTTTTCAAGAGGTAGTGATGAAAAAATTTATCGGGAAAGAATTGCGTTGGGCCACCACCTGAGCAAGACCGTTTTAGAATCTATTTCTTATGATTTGAAAAATACTATTTTCTCTTATATACCTAATACTGCTGAAGTTGCTTTCTATGGCCTTGTAAAAGGCATGGAAGAATATTTGAATAAGATTAAAGTAGAGCGAATACTGAGCTGGGGCAACGATTTCACTCCTGAGAAACTGGAGGAAATGGTGAACAGAAAAATTCGACAGGAAAAAATTGCTATCAAAGATGTTAAGCTGCGAACATTCATTACGGAAGACGCCAATCGAAATGAAATGGTACAGCACGTTTACGATATTACCTATGGTACAGTTCGTAAAAATGAAGATACATTGGTTGTAATTGATGATAGTATTGTAAGAGGAACAACATTAAAAGAAAGTATCATCAGAATGCTTTCAAGATTACAGCCCAAAAAGGTAATTGTTGTTTCTTCCGCTCCTCAAATACGGTACCCTGATTGCTACGGAATTGACATGAGTAAACTGGGAGACTTTATTGCATTCAGAGCAGCCATTGCTTTACTAAAAGAAAGAAAACTAGATCATATTCTGACTGAAGTGGCGCAACAGATTCACGAAATGGAAGCAAATGGAACTCTCCATACTGAAAATGTAGTTCGTCAGATTTATAAACCATTTAGCACACAGGAAATTTCCAATAAAATTGCTCAACTTATTACGCCTGAAGGAGTAGAGGTTGAAGTAGAAGTAATCTATCAGACCATTGAGGACTTACATGAATGCTGTCCTACCAATACAGGAGACTGGTATTTTACAGGGAACTACCCAACTCCTGGTGGAAACAAAGTAGTTAATAAGGCATTCCTTAATTTCTTGAGTGGTAAAAATGTAAGAGGATACTAATCAGGGGAGAATATGATTCTCGTAGGCAAAGCTTACCAAATGTGCCAGATTATTTACATTAAATCTCTTATATAAAGGCTGTATTCTTTTTTCAATGGCTGAGCTTGAAACACCTAATTTATCGGCGATTTCTTTAAAAGAATATCCTTTGGCTACATAGCTTAATGCCTCTTTTTCTTTTCCAGAAATGGTGAGAAATTTTTGTACTGCTTTGTTGATTACTTTTTCAAATTCTTCTTTGTCTGGCCCGTGCACATCATAACGCATCACAATTCCAAAGTGAATATTTCTATTAATTCTGAATCTGCCAATAACATAGTCTACGCCTCCCTGCTCATCTACTGTTAAAATTCCAATTTTGGCTTCCATTGGAACAACACTTCCATTCTTGTGAATTTTTTTTAACTCAACAGTAAAGCTATAGTCTTTAATTCCATTTTTTCTACTAAGCAAGAATTCGATGGTTTTGCTATTGATTTCATGAGAAAAAGCTTGATAGTTAGCATCGGTTTGTTTGATGATTTGCTGAAGTGTTATTTCATCGTCTTTGAATCCCAATGTTTCTTCCCAGCCGTCTGCATAAATCAGTCTTTTATCTTTGAATGAGTAAATATAGATGGCTTCATCTGCAAAACGGATCAGGCTCCTCTTGTACTGCTGAAAAATTGGGCAGTTTTTGTCAGCTGGCAAATCAGTAATAATGGCCGGATCTATTGAAGCAATTTTAATCGGCTTATTCATAGGCACAATTTACTAAAAACTGTGTAATAACACAGTTGTTCAGCGTTTTGGATTGGGTTAGATTTGCATTGATTAACTATCGGGGGGTAGTTAATTCTGAGGTCGCAATCCATTAAGGTTTGCGGCCTTTTTTGTTCTTTAAACTCTGTAGCAGAATGCATTGATATTCATTCCGGCACCAACAGATGCAAACATAACGATATCCCCTTTTGAAAGCTGATGTTCTGACATTTCGCCTCGTTTTACCAAATCGTATAAGGTGGGAATTGTAGCCACAGAACTATTGCCAAATTTATGAATACTCATGGGCATGATATTCTCGGGTATTTCGCGAATTCCGTATAACTTAAAAAGGGCTTTGATAAACCCCTCATCCATTTTCTCATTTGCCTGGTGTAAAAAGAACTTCTTTACGTTTTTTACATCTACTTCACTTTTTTCAAGACAGGCTTTCATGGCAAGGGGTACATTTTTAATAGCATACTCGTACACTTTTCTCCCTTTCATTTTAATATATCTGACTGCAGGGTCTGCATCTGGTAAATAGGATTTACCCATAGTGATATATCTTAATTCATCATTACAATGACTTTGCATGCTACTTGCAATGATGCCGGCATCGGTATCGCTTCCTTCTACAGCTTCAATAATGGTAGCTCCTGCTCCATCACTGAATATCATACTATCTCTGTCGTAATGATCAATCACTCTACTCAGGGTTTCAGTACCAATTACCAGACAGCGTTTTGCCAATCCAGCTTTAATAAACGCATCTGCCTGAGTAACACCCAGAATCCATCCAGGACAACCAAATAAAACATCATATGCAACACAGTTGGGATTAACTATGCCCAATGCATGTTTAATATGTGAAGCCAAAGCAGGTACGGCATCGGATTGAATGGTATTTTTTATAACGTTACCAAAATTGTGAGCCACAATAATCTGGTCAATGGTTTCATGGTCAATACCTGCATCTTCAATAGCATGCTTGGCAGCAATAGCACCCATATCGCATGCGGTAAATTCATTACCTGCATATCGTCTTTCTTCAATGCCTGTTATGTCTTTAAACTTTTCAACAATCTCAGTTGAAGGAGTAGGGATTTTCACATGATCTTCTCCGTAAAAATCCTGGTTGGCAAAATCTTTATTGGTTTTAATATGAGGAGGAATGTAACTTCCTGTTCCAGTGATTACCGTTCTGATTCCCATTGATTTTTTATTTATTGCTCCTTCAAATGTAATCATAAATAAAAAGGGATGGCATGCCACCCCTTTTTAAATTACAGTATACTAACAAGCGTTTATAAGTATTGGTCTCCCTTGTTGCGTTTTACTTCTGCAACATATTCTTTAATGGCTTGTTCTTTTTCTTTTTTACAAATCATTAATACATCCGGGGTATCTACCACAATAAAGTCGTCCAATCCCTGAAGCAGTAATAATTTTTCTTTAGGTGCAGAAACCATACACTTGGTGGCATCAATGATGATGACGTTTTCTGAAGCTACTGCATTGCCGAGGTAATCCTTTTCCAGATTATCGTAAGCGCTGTTCCAAGTTCCCAAATCGCTCCAGCCAAATGACGATGGAATTACATACACATTGTCTGCCTTTTCCATGATGGCAAAGTCAATTGAGACATTGGTACACAATGGGTAAATGCGGTTGATTGCTTCTTTTTCTCCGGGTGTATTGAAATGTACTTTTTCTGCATCAAACAGTTCATACATCTCAGGCTGAAATTTTTCAAATGCCTTCATTACGTTCTTTACTTGCCAAACAAAAATGCCGGCATTCCATAAGAAGTCGCCACTCGCAAGGAAAGTTTTAGCCAGTTCAAGATTGGGTTTTTCAGTGAATGTCTTCACTTTATAAATTGCATCTGCAACCTGCATGGGTTCATGCTGAATATAGCCGTATCCAGTATTAGGATGTGTTGGTTTTATACCCAGTGTAACAAGAGAATTGATATGAGCAACAAAATCCAATGCCTGTAAAGTAATTTTTCTGAAGTTTTCATTGTCCAGAATCATATGGTCACTGGGTGCAACAATTAAAGATGCTTCCGGATCCTTCTGTAATAACTTATAAGAAATATAAGCTACACAGGGAGCAGTGTTTTTTCTACTAGGCTCAGCAAGAATATTTTCTGGTTTTAGCTCAGGTAATTGTTCCTGTACTATGGATACATATTCCTCCGAAGTAACAATAAAAATATTGTCATTCGGAATAAATGATGCATAACGCTCATAGGTCCAGCGAATCAATGATTTACCTGTATTTAAAATATCTAGAAACTGCTTGGGATAACTTGTTCTGCTCTGAGGCCAGAAACGACTTCCAATCCCTCCTGCCATGATGGCAACATAATGGTGTTGATTCATTTGAATGTCTTTAATTGCTGCAATACAAACGATTTACCATTAAACTTATTGCTTAATTTATACAATTCCCTCCCTAATTAAATCATGGAGATGTATGATTCCCATATACTGGCTGTTTTCAGCTACTACCAGTTGACTAATATCTTTTTTACGCATTAAATCCAGTGCTTCAACTGCCATTGCCTGAGGCGAAATCGTGATAGGGTCAGGAGACAATATATCTGCAGCACAAATGGTAGTTATATCGCTGGTTTTTTCCAGCATTCTTCTTAAATCTCCGTCTGTTATGATTCCTTTTAGCATGTTCTTCTCGTCAACTACGGCAGTTACGCCCAAACGATTTTGGGTAATTTCTACAATTACTTCTTTTAAACCGGCAGTAGGTAGCACAGCAGGCTTCTGATTTACTTCAGACAAATCTTCTACTCGCAGATACAAGCGCTTCCCCAAATTGCCCCCCGGATGAAATTTCGCAAAGTCCCTGTTATTAAACTGGTTCAATTCCATTAGACAAACTGCTAGCACATCGCCCATTACCATTTGAGCGGTAGTACTGCTGGTAGGAGCTAAATTATTAGGGCAGGCTTCTCTTGCCACAGTTGTATTGATGACCAAATTTGCTTTCTGTGCCAGATAACTATCCATGTTTCCTACCATACCAATCAATAGATTGCCAAAGTTATTGATCAGGGGGATCAGGACTTTGATTTCAGGGCTCTCTCCGCTCTTACTAATCAACATCACTACATCATCGGCCGTAACCATACCTAGGTCGCCATGTATGGCATCAGCAGCATGCATGAAAAGGGAAGGGGTACCCGTGGAATTAAGGGTAGCCACTATTTTTTGAGCCACAATGGCGCTTTTACCAATTCCGCTGACAATCAAACGACCTTTCGTCTGATGGATTGCCTGTATGATTTTTTCGAAATCAGCATTGATAAATTCTTTTAACCCCTGAATGGAAGCCATTTCCGTATCAATGGTTTGTTGCGCTATGGCCTGGATATTTGTATTCATGCTTGGCAAAGGTAAACTTTAACAGCTTTGGTCGGGTATTGCATAGTGGATTCATTAACTTCGCAACCCTTTTGCAAAATAGCTTGTTTTTTAGGCTATTTGTTGAAATAAATGAGGAAAAAAGGTAAAAATTGTTTAACTTTTACAGAGACAGATTGTTCAAGTGAAGTAAATAGAAATCCCCCGATGCCAACGACTACAAAAAAACCAGTAACCAGGAAATCCACCGCTAAAAAAACTACAGGCGCAAGCCAATATCCTATTCATGCGGCTTTGGAACAATATTTTGGTTTCAAAGAATTTAAAGGAACACAGGAAGCTGCCATCAATAGCTTATTAGATGGGAAAGACACTTTTGTAATCATGCCAACAGGAGGAGGTAAAAGCCTATGTTATCAATTGCCTGCCTTGATGCTGGATGGCTGTGCCATTATTGTATCTCCATTGATAGCCCTGATGAAAAACCAGGTGGATCTGGTGAGAGGATATAGTGAAAATGACGAAGTAGCCCATTTTTTGAATTCTTCACTAAATAAAAGCCAGATTAAGGCGGTTAAAGATGATCTGAACAGCGGAAAGACCAAGCTATTGTATGTTGCTCCAGAAACCTTGACTAAACAGGAAAATCTCGAATATTTCAGTGATCTGAATATATCTTTTTTTGCAGTGGATGAAGCACACTGTATTTCAGAGTGGGGGCACGACTTCAGGCCAGAATACAGAAGACTCCGGGAAATGATGGACATGATTCATCCCGACAAGCCTGTTATTGCCCTTACGGCTACGGCTACACCCAAAGTTCAAAGTGATATTGTTAAAAACCTAGGATTAAGAGATGCCAATATTTTTATCTCTTCCTTTAATCGAACCAATCTGTTCTATGAAATTCTTCCAAAGATTCAAAAAGAACAGACTGTAAAAAGTATAGTCAAATTCATTACCCAGCACAAAGGTAAAAGCGGTATTATTTATACACTTAACCGAAAAACGACAGAGGAACTGGCGGAATTGCTGGTTGCCAATAAAATAAAAGCAGTTGCATATCATGCCGGTCTTGATCAGAAATTAAGAGCAGAACGGCAGGACCAGTTTTTGAATGAAGACGTACAGGTGATTGTTGCAACCATAGCATTTGGGATGGGAATTGACAAGCCGGATATCCGTTTTGTGATTCACTTTAATATCCCTAAGTCTATTGAAAATTATTATCAGGAAACGGGAAGAGCGGGTCGTGATGGTCTGGAAGGAATCTGTGTATTGTATTATTCTCATAAAGATGTATCCAAACTGGAGCATCTGATGCGCGATAAGCCTTTAAGCGAAAGAGAAGTAGGTGCTCAGTTAATTGATGAAATGGTTGCTTATTCTGAAAGTGCGGTTTGCAGAAGAAAGATTCTGCTACATTATTTTGGAGAAACTACCGCAACTGAAAACTGCGGACTTTGCGATAATTGTAAGAATCCAAAAGAGAAGTTTGAAGCGAAGGAAGAAGTCGTAAAAGTACTGAAAGTAGTAAATGCACTAGATGGAAGATTTGTTACCGATTATGTGGTAAACGTTTTAACCGGAAAACTTACACCTCAGATTACTATGTTCCGTCATGATAGTTTACCTGAATTCGGAATAGGAAAAGACAAGGAACAACATTTATGGAACAGCTTAATCAGGCAACTCCTGCTTGAAAATCTATTGCTGAAAGACATAGAAGAATATGGCTTATTGAAAGTGAGTGAAAAGGGACTAAAATACCTGAAGAAGCCAGCTTCTTTTAAAATGGTGCTCAACAATTTGTTTGAGGATGCCAATGCAGATGATGATGAAAGTGAAAGTGGGTCTCAAACGGGAGCGGCAACTGATGAAAAATTATTTGTCATGCTAAAAGAGCTGAGACAAAAAGAGGCCAAGAAAAAAAGCTTACCTCCGTTTGTTATTTTCCTTGAAAGTTCTTTGCAGGATATGGCTACACTATACCCTACCACATTGGATGAAATGAGTAAATGTCAGGGGGTAAGCAAAGGGAAAGCATTGAAGTATGGTAAGCCATTCGTAGAGTTAATTGCGAGCTATGTTGAGGAAAATAATATAGAAAAACCCGATGACTTTGTAATGCGAAGCGTTGCCAACGCAGCTAGTAATAAAATTTATATCATACAGAATGTAGATAAAAAAATCCCTCTCGAAACCATTGCGCGAAACAAAGATTTGAAACTCGACCAGTTATTGGAAGAGATGGAAACCATTGCTGCAAGCGGTACCAGACTGAATCTTGATTATGCCATTGATGAATGGTTGGGTGAAGACGAACAGGATGAAATTTTGGAATACTTTAAAAGCTGTGAAACTTCTTCACTAGATGTAGCTCGCGAAGAACTGGCAGAGTTTGATTTTAACTGGGAGCAATTAAAAATTATGAGAATCAAGTTCCTGAGCGTCTACGGCAATTAAGTTATTTTTTAAAATAACTGCTGGTACGTTGTTTCAGGTTTTCGCGAATATTTAAATAGTATAAATTAATGTCGCCTACATGATAGTTTTTGGTGGTATAAAAAATATTGCCAAAAAATCTGGGTTTGTTTGTCCATAAAACATTCCCTTCTATTTTGGCTGAAGCAACTGCTGGTACTATTTTATTAAAATTCAGCAGGATTCCTCCTTTGTTTAAACCGGCATCTGCAACAGCAGGTTCTTCATTCCAGGTTAAAGGATTGGTAACAATTGCCTTATTTTCTTCTTTTAAAATCAAAGGCGGTGTATAACCTGTTTTATATGTACGCCAGCTTACAATACATCCAGTCTGACTGCTGGTTTTGCAGGATTGTATTTGTGAATATTCATTCTCTGAAACGGGTATTCCAATTAAATAGGCGGCTACCAGTTTTTTTTGCAGTGGCTGGTTGTCAAAGAATTCTTTCACTAATCTTTTACCATGTGTGGTTCCCTGACTATGGGCTGCAATGATGATTGGTTTGCCTCCGTTGTAATGATTTAAATAGTATACAAATGCTGCTTTAATATCCTGGTAGGCCAATTCAAAAGCTGCTATTGCAGCCATGCTGTCTGCTGTATTCTTTGGGAAGTAAGCCTGTAAATTTGCTTGACGATATCTTGGTGCATAAATTTTTCCTGCCTGATTAAATGCACTTGCTTGGAATAAAATGGTACTATAATCTGTTTTGGCATTCAGTTCATTGTTATAAATGGGGGCACTGTATCCAAAAGGCATTTCACTATCTGTGTAGGTAGTAGGGTGAATAAAAAATACATCTACAGTAGTATCGGTTACCGCTGTCGATTTCAATGGTTTTGGTGTGCTGTCTGCAGGATCCTTTTTATCCGGATGCGCAGCCCAGTAATAAAGGTCCCGATAATCAGGTAAATTTGCGGGGTCTCTTTCTTCATAGGAACGTGCCATTTTTTTATAAGGCATTCCACAGGCAATCCCCAGAACGCATATGATAAAAACCAATATTGCAGAGTTCTTCATAGAATAAAGTTCACTCTTTTTATTGGATTTGGTTACAGTGCATGCTATTATTGAATTTCCTGTATTTTCGTAAAAACTATTGTTATGGCCATACCTGTTGTTGATTTAGCCCGTTTTACGCATGGAACTCCTGAGGAGAAAGCCGCTTTTGTGCAGGAGTTAGGTAAAGCGTATGAAGAAGTTGGATTTGTAGCTGTGAAAAACCATGGGGTTCCGGACGAGTTGATTGCCAACCAGTACGAATATGTTCAGCAGTTTTTTTCTCTTCCTTTAGAGAAGAAAAAGCTATATGAAATTCCTGGTTTAGCCGGACAAAGAGGATATACCAGTTTTGGAAAAGAACATGCAAAAGGTAGTGACGCGCCGGATTTAAAAGAGTTCTTTCAATACGGCCAAACAGTAGAAGACCGCGATGCCATTCAATCTGAATATCCAGATAATGTAAAGGTTTCAGAAATAACATCTTTCAACGAAACCTTGTATAATGCGTACAGAAATTTTGAAAAAAGCGGTAAAGCTCTGCTGCAGGCAATTGCATTGTATCTGGGTTTAGATGAACATTATTTTGATGAGCATATTCATAACGGAAATTCCATATTACGTTGTATTCATTATCCGCCTATTACCTCTGAACCCAAATCGGCTATCCGTGCAGAACAACACGAAGACATCAACCTGATAACTTTATTGGTTGGTGCTTCTGCCGATGGTTTGCAAATTTTAACTAAGCAGGGTGAGTGGGTAAATGTTACCTCTCTGCCAGAGCAGATAGTTGTGAATGTTGGTGACATGCTTCAGCGGCTTACCAATAATAAATTGAGAAGTACAACACATCGGGTAGTAAATCCTGCCAGGGAATTATGGCATACCAGCAGATTTTCTATGCCCTTCTTCCTTCACCCAAGAAGTGAAATGAGTCTTGCCTGTCTGGAAAGTTGTATTGATGAACAGAACCCCAAAGCATATCCGGATACAACTGCCGGTGAATACCTGGATGAAAGATTAAGAGAAATTGGACTAAAGAAATAGTCTTCAATTGAACCTGATTCGTCATATCCCCTTTTTAAGAGCTGTGTTTTTGCACAGTATGACTGCTTTTGGCGGACCGCAAGGACATCTGGGAATGATGATGAAAACATTCGTACATCAGCGAAAAGATGTAACGGAAGAGGAATTACTTGATTACAATGGATTTTGTCAAATGTTGCCTGGAGCATCTTCTACTCAGGTATTAACTTTAATTGGGTATAAGCGAGGAGGAATTTTATTATCCATCATTACATTAATCATTTGGATTTTTCCGGCTAGCCTGTTAATGTCTAGCCTTTCTTTTTTGTTGTATTATTTTGATAAGATTCAAAACCCAGCTACCTTCTTCAGATTTATTCAGCCAATGGCTATTGGATTTATTGCATATTCAGCAATCAGAACTTATAAAGTTGCTGTAAACAATACCATTACTAGGGTTATTGTTTTGATTGCAGCGATCGCTACTTTTCTGGCCTTTAAAACACCCTGGATTTTTCCGATTTTGATTGTTTGCGCAGGAACAGCAACCAATTTCAGCGATAAGCGAATTCCTCAAAAAGGGGTTCCTCCTAAGCAGGTGAAGTGGGGTAATCTCCTAATTTTTTTGTTGCTTTTTGGTATTACTGGTTACTTGTCTGAAACAGCTACCAAACAAAATTGGGAGAATCGAAAAGTGTATAACCTCTTCGAAAATAATTATCGATTTGGAAGTCTGGTGTTTGGTGGTGGAGATGTTTTGATTCCATTGATGTATGAACAATATGTTACCCGTCCACAATCCAAAAGAATTCTCGAAAACAAAAGAGATGTTTTGAAAATTGAAAGAGAAGCTTTTTTAACAGGATCCGGAATCATAAGAGCTATTCCTGGCCCGGTTTTCTCAATCGGTGCTTTTACGGGTGGCATGGTATTAAAGGAAATGGGCTTCGAGAAGCAGGTTTTGGGTTGTATAATAGGAGGCATATCTATTTTTTTACCTAGTGCCTTACTCGTATTGTTTTTCTTTCCTGTTTGGCATAATCTGAAGAAATATGCAGTGATATTCAGGTCTTTAGAAGGAATTAGGGCTTCGGTTGTGGGGATTATGACCGGCGCTGTTTTTTATTTGCTAAATGATCATATTTTACCTGAACTGGCTTTGCAGCACTGGTCAATTTTGGCTGATTTAGGTATTGTAATTGCTACTTTGCTCGTACTTCGGCTGAATCGGGTACCCGCTCCTTTTATTGTAATTGGTTGTTTATTGCTGGGCGCTATTGCCTGATTTTTTGTATCTTCCTCTGAAGCATATTTTCAATTATGGTAACCATTGCCCTATACAATTTAAAAGGTGGAGTCGGCAAAACGGCTGCAACTATCAATCTGGCCTATTTAAGTGCCAGACAGGGATATAAAACGTTGATATGGGATCTGGATCCGCAAGGTTCTTCCTCTTTTTACCTGGGGGTAACATCAACCGTTAAAAATGAATCCAAAAAACTTATCAGTGGTGAAATGGATCTGACAGATGCCATACAATCCTCTGCATATGAAAATCTGGATATTATTCCTTCCGACATATCAGCAAGAAACGCAGATATATTATTGAATGATATGAAACAGAGTAAAAAGAAGATTGCTTCTTTGCTGTCATCGGTGAAAAAATCCTACGATATTGTTTTTCTCGATTGCCCTCCGGGTATTTCCATTTTACATGACGCAGTATTTACAGGAGCTGATTGGGTATTCATGCCGAATATACCTACTACCTTATCCATCCGGTCATTCGAA
Source organism: Sediminibacterium sp. TEGAF015 (assembly GCF_025997995.1). Classification (GTDB taxonomy): domain Bacteria; phylum Bacteroidota; class Bacteroidia; order Chitinophagales; family Chitinophagaceae; genus Sediminibacterium. The sequence goes on from NZ_AP026683.1 coordinate 2,434,457, forward strand.
TCGGTCTTACAGTATTTTAAGGAGAATGATTTGGATACTTCCAAATTAAAATGCTTCTTCAGTATGGTAGACCATCGGAAAAACCTGCATCATGAAGTGATCAATGAATTTTATAAAGACAAATTGTTTTTCAAAAGTTATATTCCTTATTTAAGCGACGTCGAAAAAATGGGTGTAAATCAAGCCCCGCTGGAAACCTTTGCTGCCAGTAGCTTTGCAGCACAGTGCTATAATAATTTATGGAAAGAAATTAAAAAGACCTGTATAGAATAATATATGAAAAGAGAACTTAGCTCCTGGTTTAGTCCTGCTTTAAATAAAGAAATGCCTATTGCTGCGTATGGTCACTATGGCTTTGCAATACTGCTAATTCCAACAGCTGCTGCAGATTATCTTGAATATGAAAGGTTTCAACTCATTGATGCCATTGCGCCAATGATAGAGTCCGGAAAATGTAGGGTGTTCAGCATCGACAGTATGAATAAGGAAAGTTGGATGAACAATCAGATGCTTCCAGAACATAAAGCCATTCGCCATAATCAGTTCAATGAATATGTGTTCAATGAAGTGGTTCCCTTTATTCGTAATAGTACCAGCAATGAAACAATGATTTATACCTGCGGAGCTTCTTTTGGTGCGCTGCATGCAATGAATTTGTTTTTGAAGCGGCCCGATATTCTGAACGGCGCTATCAGCATGAGTGGTGTTTATAATTTAACAGAATATACCAAAGGTTTCTGGGACGACCAGGTATTTTACAATAGTCCTGAACATTATATTCCTAGTTTACAGGACGATTGGTATCTCAGTAAAATAAAAGCCAGTCATCATATTCATATTTATACGGGTAGCGGCAACTTTGAAGACCCGGAAGCCTCCAAGCGATTTGCTGGTATTTTATACAACAAAGGAATATGGTACGATTTGGATGTTTGGGGTCCAGATATTCACCACGACTGGCCTACCTGGCGATCTATGCTTCCCTACATTTTGGATAAGAAATTTTAAACTGTAAAAAACTCGTTAATTCCCGAAGAACGTATGGTACTATGCCTTTGCTGAACTAATATTACACATTAATAAAAGGCAATTGAGGTATTATTCCGGAATATTGGGTTTCATTTTACTACTGCTTTTCTCCTTTACAGCTGGTATACAGGCTCAGTATACAACAGTAAGTGGGAACGTATATGATATTTCTGCGAGAAGACCTTTGGAAGCGGTTGCAGTACAGAGTACTTCTGGTAGAGGTACCATTACGGATTCTACAGGTTATTACAATTTAACGGTATTAAAAACAGATTCTATCTGGTTTTCATTGATTGGAAAGTCTACTATGAAATATCCAGTGGATACCATCAGTAACCTCGAGCGCTTCAATGTAATGATTCATGTACGTGCTTTTGATTTACCGGAAGTAAAAGTGCGTAACAATTATTATCGTTACGATTCTATGATGAATCGTCAGGACTATGCTAAGGTATTCAACTTCAAAAAGCCAAGTCTGGGAGTAGTCTCCAGCCCTAATTACAATCCAGGTGCTTCCGTTGGGTTTGATCTAGATGGCATTATCAATATGTTCAGGGTTAAACGAAACCGAAGTATTTTAACCTTACAAAAAAGGCTGCTTGAAGAAGAAGAAGAGAAATATGTAAACAGCAGATTTAGTAAAATCTTTGTCAAGAAAATTACAGGGCTTCAATCTCCGGAATTAGATACTTTCATGCGACGTTACCGTCCAGCATATGCGCTTGTTAAATTGTTGAATGACCTTGAACTGGGATATTATATTGGTCAGCAATATGAAACATATAAGTCAACCAGGTATAATTGGCGCGGAGGTTTGTATAGAAGAAAGGATGATTAATATTTCCTGATAGCTTTTAGTGCTTTTGTACCCAATAATTCAATCAAGGGTAAGAGTGCGCCGAATCTTTCATCGGTGCTATGCCCATGTTGATAGCGATGATAAATTTGTTGTGCAATAACTGCATTTTTAAATAGTCCGAATGCATAATAAAAATGCATATCAGAAACATCTCTTTTGGTAAGGCTTGCATACATTGCAATAATTTCACTCCTTGTTAAATTTCCGGTCAGCCAGGTACAGTTGTAATGTTTAAAAATAGGTTCTTCATCGGCTTCAAACCAATATGCCAGCATTGCACCGAGGTCCATCAGCGGATCACCCACTGTTGCCATTTCCCAATCCAATACGCCTACTACGCTGGTTAAAGACTCATTGAAAACAACATTGTCATATTTAAAATCATTGTGTAAAAAAGCAGGTACTTGCTCTCTGGGTAAGTTTTGTTCTAACCATTGGGCAACTGTATCTACAGAGGAAATTTTATTTGTTTCTGCAGCATAATATCTTTTAATCCAACCACTCACTTGTCTGCTTACATATCCTTCAGGCTTTCCCATAACAACAAGATTCGTCTTGTGAATATCGATAGAATGCAATGCAGCCAAAGTTTCTACTAGTAATGTTGAACAATGAGTAAATTGTGCCTGACTCAAAGAAAGCCGGGGTGTGTTTTGTGCGCGAAGTATAATCCCTTCTAATGCATGCATAATATAGAAAGGTTTCCCGGTAATAGTATCGTCTATGCAGTACAATACAGGATGCGGAATGAGAGAAAAGAAAGGTTCTATTTGTTTTAATACCTTGTACTCTCTTTCCATATCATGTGCCGATTGAATAGCGGCACCGGGAGGAGCCATTCTCATTACTAGATTCTGGTTGCCGGTTTGAATTTGATAAGTTAAATTGGAATAGCCACCAGGGAACCGACTGATACTTTTTATGGGAGTTATTTCAGGAATGGCTTTTACCAATAACTGATTCAATCTTTCTATATCAAAATTTTCCTTTTCTGAAAGAGGAACAGTTTTTTCCATCATAGCATTTATTTTTTTCTATTCATTCCATATTGTTTCAAAATATGCAATGCAAGACTTTGTTTATGTACTTCATCTGCGCCATCCCAAATTCTAGCCCCTCTTTCGTGTTGGTATAAATTCGCAAGCAAGGTTTCATCAGATATACCCATTGCACCGTGAACCTGAATGGCGCGATCTAATACTTTTACAACCATATTGGCCACATAAAATTTAATCCCCGCAATCTGATCTCTTGTTGAAGCAGCTCCAAATAAATCAATATTATGTGCTGTTCTAAGCACCAACAATCTTGCAGCATCTATTTCAACTCTGCTCTCTGCAATAAAGCCTTGAATAAATTGTTGATGACCTAACATTTCTCCCTCTTTGATCTCTCTGGAAGCAGCTCTCTTACACATCAAATCAAAGGCTTTTTCAGCAATACCTACCCAGCGCATACAATGATGAATTCTACCCGGCCCCAGTCGTTCCTGTGCTAACTTGAATCCGGATCCCTCTGCTCCAATCCTATTGCCTGCAGGTATTCTGCAATTGTTGTATCTTATTTCAGCATGACTGGCCCAACCTTCTCCTGCTTCACCGAATACTGGAATGTTACGAACAAATTCAAATCCGGGGTTGTCGGTAGGAACAATAAACATACTGGCCCTTTCATGTGGTGATGCTTCGGGGTTGGTTACTGCCATTACAACAGCGAATGATGCCCCGTCTGCAGAAGATGTAAACCATTTGTGTCCGTTAATAATATATTCATCCCCATCTCTCACAGCGGTGGTACCTAATCGGGTTGGATTGGAACCTGCAAACTCAGGTTCAGTCATAGAAAAACAACTTCTGATTTTTCCCTCCAGTAAGGGTGCTAGATATTTTTCTTTGATAGCTTCAGATGCAAAGCGGGCTATCAATTCTGTATTTCCAATGTCCGGTGGTTGTGCATTAAAAACGTATTGTCCATAATAGGGAGATAAGGATAAAATTTCGCTTACCTGACCAAACTCACATAGTGTTAAACCAATACCCCCTTCACTAACGGGCAAATGAATATTCCACCATCCTTTTTCTTTTACCCGTTTTCTTATTTCGTTTAATAATTTTTCTGTTTCCTTAAATGGCCTGAGGGTATGATCTTTTTCTAAGGGAATTAATTCGACTTCTACAAACGATTTGATTGCTGGTAAAAGCGCTTTTAATCTTTCAGTAACAAATATTGCTTCCATGATTTTGCTTAAATGGTTACACCGCCGTCTGCTGTGAAAATAGTTCCTGTGCAATAGCCCGATGCAGGTGCAGCCAGGAACAAGGCAAGTGCTGCTATTTCATCAACGGTTCCCATGCGGGCAATGGGCGCCATTTTTACAAACCGGTTTAACCATTTTTCGTCCTGCCATAATGCTTCTGAAAATTTGGTTTTGATTAATCCCGGACAAATTGCATTCACTCTGATTCCGTCTTTACCCCATTCTTTGGCAGTTACTTTAGTGAGCATATTCAAAGCAGCTTTAGATACAGAATACAAGCCCAGCCCAGGATCCGGTGTAATACCAGCAATGGAACTGATATTGATTACCGAACCACCGCCTCTTGCTTTCATAATAGGGTAGGCCATTTTCCCCAGTTCAAAAGGTGCTTTCACATTCACATTCATGATTTTATCAAAGGCCCAGGATTCAGATTCCACTACCGGACCAAAAACAGGATTGCTTGCAGCATTGTTAACCAGTATATCAATTCCACCAAAAACCTCTATGGTTTTATCTATTAATATTTTACAAGCTTCCGTATCTCCTGCATTGCCTGCAATACCAATGCATTTTCCGCCGAGTCCCTGTATGGATGCAGCAACTTTATCCAGTTCTTCCTGTTTTCTAGAATTGATTACAACTGATGCGCCACTACTCGCAAAGTAATGTGCAATGGCTTCTCCAATTCCTTTGCTGGCGCCGGTAATTAAGGCTACTTTACCTTCCAGACTAAATGCTTCTTTTATTTGCATAAGTAATTTATTTTGAGAGTGCTTTTTGCATGGCTTTCATAAACTGATCTTTCACTTTTAATCTGAACCAGGTTGGTGCCAGTCTTTTTAGTTTCCACATGGTAACAGCAGCTTTTGGCAGAATGATATAAAGTTCTTTTTTACCTGCACGGATTAGGATTTCATTAGCAACATCAGCGGCTTCCAATCCAGATCTTTCTATGAATTTTCGTGTAATTTTTTCAGTGATTACTCCGCCCCTTACTGAATTGGCAATATTGGTTCTGAAATAGGTAGGTTGAATGCAGGATACATGAATCCCGGCATCCAACAACTCACTGTAAAGGGTTTCACTGATAGCAACCACTGCTGCTTTGGTCATATTGTATCCGCCCATAGTAGGAGCACAGCTGATAGCAGCTGCACTTGCCGTATTTAGGATATGCCCGTAACCCTGTTTTTTCATAACTGGAATAAAATACCAGCAACCATACAAAACCCCCATTTGATTTATTCCCACCATCCACTCATAGTTTTCAAGAGAATACTCTTCGAAAGGAGACCCATCGCCAACACCTGCATTGTTAAACAGTAAATCAATACCTCCTGTCATTTGTAAAAATTGTTCGGCTATTTCTTTGTATTGATCTTTGTCTGCCACGTCCAGAGAAAAAGGCAGCGCCTTACCTCCAGCTTCCAGTACCAATCCCTCCGTTTCCTGATTAAGTTTTGGCTGGTTGTCTGCCAATCCAATGGTCCAGCCATCTTTTGCCAGTGCAATTGCTAATGCCCTGCCCAATCCAGATCCGGCACCGGTAATAAATGCTCTTTTTTGAGGATATCGAATGCTCAACTGATACATAGGCTGAAATTGTTTACTGAATGTAATTAAAGCATTGCATTTTTCAGTTCATTCACCGAATTATTTTGTGCTTTCGCCATTCAGCAAAACCTGTGTTTCCTCCAAGTTTTTAATTCTATCTTTACAACTTCCAAAAAATGACTCCTTTGAAAAAAATTAATCTGTTGCTGACATTGCCCTTGTTGCTTTTTGCCTGCAAGGAAGCCAAAAATGAAAATGTTGATGCAAAATCAAAAGGCCCTTCTGCAACCATCGTAGACGTATTGATTGCAGGTACAGGAAATGTAGACAACCGTGTAGAAGTAAACGGTTCTGTAATTCCCATGGAAACAGTGAATATTAATCCTGAAGTGAGTGGAAGACTAGTCATGCTGAATGTGCCAGATGGAGGAAAAGTGGCACAGGGTGCAGTTCTTGCGCGAATTAATGATGCTGACTTGCAGGCAAATCTGTCTAAAACCAAAGTTTTGCTTGAACTGGCTCAAAAAAATGAAGAACGACTTAGAAAATTATTGTCCATCAATGGTATTAATCAATCTGAATATGATTTGGCATTAAACCAGGTGAATGGCCTGAAAGCTGATTTACAAATCACCCAGGCACAGATTGATAAAACTGTAATTAAAGCTCCATTTTCGGGAGTATTAGGATTAAGACAAATTAGTCCCGGAGCTTATGTTACCCCTGCTGTTACCCTAACAACACTTCAACAGGTTGATAAAGTAAAAATCGACTTTAACGTTCCAGAGTTTTATACCAATATGATTAAAGTAGGTACTTCTGTTCAGGTTCAAACCAATGAAGCCAATCCAAAAAGAAGAGCTACTGTCATTGCTACGGATCCACAGATTAACCCCACAACACGTAACCTTCGGGTACGTGCTGTTATAGATGGACCCGCTTTGTCTCCAGGTACATTTGTGAAAGTATTCCTTGAAGCAAGCAAGAACAAGACAAGCATTCTTGTTCCAACCAATGCTATCATTCCTGATGCAAAGGCTAAAAAAATCATTGTTGCCCGTGACGGCGAAGGGGTTTTCGTAGATATTGAAACGGGCATGCGTGGTACTGGCTTTGTAGAAGTTACCAATGGGCTTCAGCCTGGTGACAGTGTAGTGGTTACGGGTGTATTATTTGTAAGACCTAAGCAGCCTATTAAAGTTCGTTCTGTTAAGCAATTGAGTGATATTATCAAATAGAAGAAGCAGCCATATCCCATGAATATTTCTGAATTATCATTAAAAAGACCCATCCTGGCTACGGTGATGAATATTCTCATCGTATTGTTTGGAATTGTTGGTTATAGTTTTTTGGCAGTTAGAGAGTATCCGGCAGTGGATCCTCCGGTGGTGAATGTTAGAACTTCGTATTCTGGCGCAAACTCTGAAATTATTGAGAGCCAGATTACAGAGCCATTGGAAAAAGCCATTAATGGTATTCCTGGTATCAGAAGTATTTCATCATCCAGTTCCAATGGTAATAGTAATATCACAGTCGAATTTAATGTATCAGAAGATTTAGAAGCTGCAGCCAACGATGTTAGAGATAAGGTAAGCCAGGCAGTAAGAAATTTACCTCAGGATGTGGATGCGCCACCAGTAGTAAGTAAGTCGGATGCCAATAGTGATTTTATTATCATGCTCGCAGTTCAAAGCCAGACCAAAGGATTACTGGAGTTGAGTGAGTATGCTGAAAATGTTTTGCAGGAAAGGTTTCAGACCATTTCTGAAGTGAGTTCGGTAAATATCTTTGGACAAAAACGTCCTTCCATGCGCATCTGGATTGATCCGGATAAGCTAAATGCGTTCAATGTTACTTTTAGTGATATCAGAACGGCACTCAACACGGAAAACGTTGAAATTCCGTCCGGAAAAATTTATGGAGATAAAACTGAATTGACCATTAAGGCACTCGGAAGATTAACAACTGAAAAAGATTTCAGAGACTTAATTATTCGACAGACATCCACTGGTATTGTCCGTTTATCGGATGTTGCTTATGTAGAGATTGGTCCTGAAAATGATGAATATAGCTGGCGTTTGAATGGTGTGAATGCAGTCGGAATGGCCATCATTCCTCAGCCTGGCGCCAACTATATAAAAATTGCAGATGAGTTTTACAAGCGATTGGCAGAAATTCAGAAAACGGAGAAGGGTGATTTTATCATGACTCCCCTAATTGACCAGACCAAAAATGTTCGTGCTTCTATTAAAGAAGTTGAAGAAACATTATTGATATCCTTTTCATTGGTTGTTTTAGTAATCTTTTTCTTTTTCAGAAACTGGTTGATTGCCATCCGTCCATTAATTGATATTCCAATTTCACTGGTGGCTACATTTTTCATCATGTACATTTCAGGATTTTCCATTAATGTACTGACGCTGTTGGGGATTGTGCTGGCAACAGGTTTGGTGGTAGATGACGGTATTGTAGTAACAGAAAATATTTTCCGAAAATTAGAAGGTGGTTTACCTATCCGAAAAGCAGCGTTGGAAGGAAGTAAGGAAATTTTCTTTGCTGTTTTGTCTACATCCATCACACTTGCCGTAGTGTTTTTACCCGTGATTTTCTTGCAGGGATTTGTAGGTAGTCTATTCCGTGAATTTGGCATTGTGGTAGCAGCTGCAGTATTGATCTCTGCATTTGTATCTCTTACCATTACGCCTGTTCTGAATGTATATCTTAATAAAAAAGATGCGAGTCACGGTAAGTTCTATGACATGACAGAACCCTTCTTTAAGGGCATGGAAAATGGATATAAGAATTTATTAGCCGCTTTTTTAAGAGTAAGATGGATGGCATGGGTTATTGTTGTGGCTTGTATGGGATTGATATATTGGATTGGAGGTAGTCTGCAAAGTGAATTAGCGCCACTGGAAGACAGGAGCAGCATTCGTTTTCAGATGAGTGGACCTGAAGGTGCGAGCTATGGGTACATGGTTGAAACCGGAGATATGCTTTTAAACTATCTGACTGATTCTGTTCCGGAAAAAGATTTTGTTTTTGCTGCAGTACCGGGTTTTGGAGGTAGCGGAGGGGTAAATGGAGGCACGTTAAGAATTAAATTGGTTGAGCCGAATGAGCGAACTCGTACCCAGTCAGAAATTGCAAAAGCCATCGGAAAAAAACTTCCAAGCATGAACAATGCCAGAATTTTTCCGGTTGAAGAGCAAACGATTTCTGTAGGATTAGGTTCTCGTGGCTCATTACCTGTTCAGTTTATTTTACAAAATCTCGATTTTGAAAAAATAAAGTCAGTGATTCCGAAATTCTTGGAAGAAGCAAGAAAAGATAAAACCTTTCAGAATGTAGATGTGAATCTGAAATTTAATAAGCCGGAGTTGCAGCTGACTATTGATCGCATTAAAGCAAAAGATCTGGGCCTTTCTATTATTGATGTGGCCGATGTGGTTTCAAGTGCATTCAGTGGCCGAAGATTGGCTTATTACATCATGAACGGTAAGCAATATGAAGTAATTTCTCAGGTTGCTTATAAAGACAGACAGAAGCCCGCTGATATTGAAAAATTATATGTAAGAAATAACAGAGGAGAGAGTATTCCATTAAAAGCGGTTGTGAAATTAGAAGAAAGCTCTAATCCACCTACATTGTTTCACTTTAATCGTTTTAAAGCAGCCACAATTTCTGCATCATTGGCCGATGGCATGACGATTGGAGATGGTGTTAAAGCGATGAGAAGAATTGGAGATAAATTATTAGATGAAAGTTTTAAAACAGCATTAAACGGACCTTCAAGAGATTTTGAGGAAAGCTCTTCCAATACTGCATTTGCATTTGGTTTTGCTTTGATTCTGATATATCTGGTTTTGGCAGCACAGTTTGAAAGTTTCAAAGATCCATTTACCATTATGCTCACTGTTCCATTAGCATTGGCTGGGGCTTTATTGAGCCTTTGGTTATTTGACCAAACCATTAATATATTTTCTCAGATTGGTATGATTATGTTGATTGGCCTGGTTACTAAAAACGGGATTCTGATTGTAGAGTTTGCCAATCAAAAGCGAGAATTTGGATTAGCAAAGCGAGAGGCAGTTCTGGAAGCGTCTGCACAGCGATTAAGACCAATCCTAATGACTAGTCTGGCAACAGCATTGGGTGCATTGCCTATTGCGTTGAGTCTTGGAGCAGCAGCTACCAGCCGTATGCCATTAGGTATTGTGATTGTGGGGGGTATTATGTTTTCTTTATTGTTAACCTTATTTGTCATTCCTGCCGTATATACTTTTATCTCTGGTAAGCATGATGCAAAAAAAGTTGACATTACTGATTAATGCAGTTATTATAAAGAGTGTAATTTTGTAAAAAAATATGCTAAGTTCCATATCTGATATTCGTCGTGATTACATGCTTAAGTCTTTTGATGAATCACATGCTGCTACAGATCCTTTTCATCAGTTTAAGGAATGGTGGGACGAAGCTACCTCAGCTGACATTGATGAAGTAAATGCCATGACACTGGCCACAGTAGATGCTAATGGTAAACCAGCTGCCAGAATTGTTTTGTTGAAAGGGTATACCCATGAAGGTTTCATTTTTTTTACGAACTATGAAAGTGCCAAAGGACAGGATCTTGCCATCAATCCAAATGCAGCTTTGTTGTTTTTCTGGAAAGAACTGGAGCGGCAAATCAGAATTGAAGGAACAGTGCAAAAAATTGATCCTGCTGATAGTGATGCCTATTTTCATTCCAGACCTGCTGGTAGCAGAATAGGCGCATGGGTGTCTCCGCAAAGTAAAACAATTCCAGACCGTGCTTTTTTGGAAAACAATTACAAGCAGTTAATAGAAAAGTATCCGGATGAGAATAAAGTTCCGCGCCCTCCTCATTGGGGTGGATACATTGTAAGGCCCGAGACTTTTGAATTCTGGCAGGGAAGAAGTAGTCGGCTTCACGATCGTTTAAAGTATACCAAAACTCAACATGGTTGGTCTAGAGAAAGATTGGCTCCTTAGCCAGCTAAAATGAAATAGACTAGCTGTTGGGAAAATCCATTTTGAGTTGAAGAAAAACTTGCTCCAAGAGTTGTCGAAGCTGTTGACCCAGTAGAGGAATTTTTTCTTCCTGTTCTCCCGTTTTTGCATAAAATTCTAGACTCTCGATGGTTTTATAAGCCTGTTTGATACCCATACTATAGATGGAAGACTTCATTTTATGCGCCAATTGAAAAACTTCATTCATGTGTTTGTTCTCTATTGCTTTGAGCAAACTATCTAAGTCTCTCTTAGTGTTTTTGTTGAATACATGAATAATTTCACTTAAAAATTCTGTATCGTCCTGATCAATGCCTTGTAGTGCATCAAGATCATACATTTTTTCATTTTCCAGAGAATGTATAGCTGTATTTGATTTTTTAGTAAACACAATTGAGTGGTTGAGTTGCAATTGTTTTTGCAAACACTCAAATAAATTTTGTTCGGAAAATGGCTTGGTGATATAATCATTAAATCCTGCTTCGGCAAATCGTTCTGTTTCTTGTTTAAATGCATTCGCAGTTAGTGCAATGATAGGAACTGCTGCTTTATTAGTATCACTCAGTTGTCGTATCATTTGCGTAGCTTCATAGCCATCTACTTCTGGCATATGTATATCCATTAAAATCAGATCAAAATCTTGACGTTGATGAGCTTCGAAAGCTTCCTGACCATTATTAACAATGATTACCTCATGACCCCAGTCCGATAATATTTGCTTCACAATAATCTGATTAATTGCCACATCTTCGGCAACCAGAATTTTCTTCTTGTCTATGGTATTGTATGCAATTTCTTCTTTATCTCTTTTTAATTGAGCAACTTCTCCAACTTTGTATGGAATTTGAACAGTGAAACTCGTTCCTTTATTAATTTGACTGGATGCTATAATACTACCTCCCTGCATTTCAATTAAATTCTTGGTAATGCTAAGCCCAAGTCCCGTTCCGCCATATTTTCTACTGGTTTCAGAGGAGGCCTGAACAAATTCATCAAAAATATGCGAGAGGTTTTCTTCCGATATTCCAATTCCGGTATCGTTAACAATGAATTCAAAAAATGTCTGTTCCCCTTTCTTTATCCCTTCTCTACTAGTCAAAGTAATTTTACCGTTTTCAGTAAATTTCAGTGCATTACTGATTAAATTATTCAGAATCTGACCTAATCTGAATGGATCGCCAATAATTACCCGGTCTTTATTTATCTGATTGTCAAAAATCAACTCTAAGCCTTTTTCTTCAATTTTGAAAATAAAGGTCTTTAGGGTACTTGAAATTTTTTCTTCGAGGTTAAAGGGAATAGATTCTAATTCAACTTTTCCAGACTCAATTTTTGTAAAATCAAGAACATCATTTACAATATGTAAAAGGTTATCGGCAGATTCAAGAATTAATTTGGTGTATTCAGACTGTTTGGGAGTTAAATTGGTTTTATATAATAGACTTCCAATACCAAGAATACCGTTCATGGGTGTTCTGATTTCATGACTCATATTAGCCAGAAAAACTTCCTTTACTTTACTCGCCCTTTCTGTTTCTTCTTTTGCTTTCAGCAACTCCTGCTCAGCACGAATCCTATTAGTTATATCCTGAGAGAACCCAATTATATACGCAGTACTAGAGTCTTCTTCTACCATATAATTTTGGAATAGCAAGAAAATATGTTCTCCGTTTTTACAAACAATGGAAAAAACTCCTTCTGCTTTACCTGTACCAATAACTTCAGCTAAATAGGTTTTATCAAAATATTGTACCCGATCTTTTGGTATAAACTCTTTGATATTTCTTCCAATTAATTCTTCCTGCTCATATCCCATAATTTTGCAGATCGCAGGATTCACACTTAATAGTGTACCTTCTATATCATGAGTACAAATTAGGGCCTGACTATAGTTGAAAAGATCTCTATAGCGTTTTTCATTGAGTTGTACTTTTTCTTCAATTTGTTTTCTTTCTGTAATGTTAAGTCCAAAGCCAATAACAAGCTGCACTTCATTTTTCTCATTCAAAACAGGGTACAAATTTCTTAGATGATATTCACTTTCTCCTTTTTGATTCACTAGTTTTTCTTCCCAGGACAACTGTTTTTTGCTCTGAATTACTTTTTGGAAAATGGCAGCTCGTGAGGCAGCTATCTTGGTGTCTTTATTCCTGAATTCGCAGTACTCATGGTCTGTTTTTCCAATAATCCATTTTCTAAGCGCTGGATCTTTTATGCCCACTGGATTAGTAAAAAGGTAACGATGATTTGCATCAAATACGGCAATATCAGTTGGAATATTATTTAGGATACTTTCATAAAAATGCTGTTGTTTATTTAATTCAGCTTCAGACTCTTTAAGTTTTGTTATTTCAGTATGCGTGCCCAATATTTTTAAAGGGAAGCCCGCTTCGTCTTTCTCGGTAATAATTCCTCTATCTAATATCCACTTATATTCTCCAAACTTATCCTTTACCCTGTATTCAGTATTGTGATGATCTATTTCTCTGTTTTTATATTTTCTATCTTGCTCAATTAAAATTGGAACATCTTCTGGGTGAACGGCCTTCCACCATTGATCAGCAATGCTTAAATGACTGAGTCCAAGTTCTATGAACGCTTTCTCGTTATGGAAAAAATGGGTGATATTTTTCTGATAGTCATGCATCCAAACATTATCTCCCATTTTCTCCAATGCCAATAGTAAGGTTTGTTCGTAGTTTTTGCGGATGGCTTCTTCTTCTTCTTTTGCTTTTAGGGTATTTAGTAAATCAATTTGAGGATTCTGTATTGCGAAATCACTGGCAACTAGTTTGGATTCCTCTAGCTCTTTAATTGAATTAAATGCTGGCGATCCTAGAAAAACGTAGAAATTATCTGTTTCCGAGAAAACAAACTGGCCTTTTAATTGGACATTATTACTCTCGCGAATACCAATATGAACAAGTTGATGTAAATGCTCATGAATAAAAGAAACTATAGGTTCTGTATCAATCTCCTGAATTTGAAAGTAATTACTGAAAAGGGAAAGCTGTATGTCGGGTAATATTTTTTTGATGGATTTTCCGTATCCTGTCAGCATTCCATTGGTATTCACTTTTAGGTGAAAGGGGAATAATAAATCTGTTTGATGATGATTGAAGTGAATACCCATTGCTCAAAATACTAATATCAATTTACGATTTATTTATGTTTCTGGATAGTATATAAAATAAAAAAGACTGTATATATACAGTCTTTTCAATCTTTTATTAGAATGTTTACTTTCTAGAAAGTACTTTTTCTGCCGCAGCAACAATATGTGGTGTGTCTAAACCATATTTAGTTAGTAATTCAGTTGGTTTTCCGCTCTCTCCAAATGTATCATTGGTTCCAATTAGTTCTATCGGAATAGGGAAATTTTTTGCAGCAACTTGTGCAATAGAATCCCCTAATCCACCAATAACATTGTGCTCTTCAACTGTAACAGCACATTTTGTTTTTTTAATAGAAGCCAGCACTGCTTCTGTGTCCAACGGTTTGATTGTATGAATATTGATAACTTCAACACTAATTCCCTTTTCTTCAAGTATTCTTCCTGCCTCTATAGCTTTCCATACCATATGGCCACAGGCAAAAATTGACACATCAGTTCCTTCGCTTAATTGCTGTGCTTTACCAATAACAAAGTCACTACCATCTTCTTTGGTAAAGTTGGGCCATTTCGGTCTTCCGAAGCGTAGATAAACAGGTCCGTTATAAGCAGCAATTGCTTTAGTGGCGGCTTTGGTCTGATTAAAGTCGCAAGGAACAATTACTGTCATACCTGGCAGCATTTTCATTAATCCAATATCTTCCAGTATCTGGTGCGTTGCTCCGTCTTCGCCCAAAGTAAGTCCTGCATGTGAAGCACAAATTTTTACATTTTTCTCGCTATAGGCTACACTTTGTCTGATCTGATCATAGACTCTGCCGGTACTGAAGTTGGCAAAAGTGGTAGTGTAAGGAATTTTACCCCCAATAGTCATTCCCGCTGCAATACCAATCATATTTGCTTCTGCAATTCCAACCTGTACAAAACGTTCAGGAAAATCTTTGATAAAAGGACCCAACTTCAATGATCCGGCAAGGTCTGCAGTTAGTACTACTACATTTGGATTTTCCTTACCTATTTCATGTATACCTTCCCCAAATCCACCTCGGGTTTCTTTTTCATTGAGTACCTGAATATCTTTTAGTTTCATACAATTGATTTTTGCTGGAAAGTTGCAAAGTAAAGACTTTTTTATATGGCTTCCTGTACATTTCCTGTTCTTTTAAGTACCCCCCACTGCTGTAGCTCTCCTTTTACCGCTTTTCTCATAGTTTTAAACAGTACCCAAAGTAACAACCAGCGGTAAATGATTCTTTGAGGAATTAACCATATCAGCTTCCAGTATGGCTCATTTTCTCCGGAAAAGGCAAATGCCGCCAATACAACATCAACTAAAAGGAAAAGGCTGTAGTAAAAACCAATTTCTCCTGCGCTACCTGTTAACAATCCCAATAGCATCAATAAGTCTGCAAAAGGAGAAAACAAAGGAATAATATATTTGAAAAGAAGAATATCAGGTAATGCAATAAACCCCAGATTTTTAAAGGAAGCGTTGAATATTGCATCCCTATTTTTCCAGAATGTTTGTAATACCCCAAAAGTCCATCTAAACCTTTGTTTTAAAAATTGTTTGATGGTTTCAGGTGCTTCAGTCATTGCAATAGCACTGTTTTCATTGGCAACTATATATCCCTCGCGTAATATGCGAATGGTTAAATCGCAATCCTCTGCCAGCGTGTCTGAAGTAAATCCGCCAGCTTCTAAAAGGGCAGATTTTCTAAATGCACCAATTGCTCCTGGTACCACTGTAATGGCATTGAGCAGACTGAATGCTTTTCTGTCCATATTTTGACTCGTGGTATATTCAATACTCTGCCAGCGGGTAATCAGGTTTATTTCATTGCCTACTTTTACATTTCCTGCAACTGCGCCAACTTGTTCATCTTTAAAGTGCATGACCATTTTCTCAACCGCATCAGGTTTTAATTTTGTGTCGGCGTCTATGCAAACCATTATGGATGACTCTGTATGGCCAATACCATAATTTAGGGCAGAAGCTTTTCCACCATTCAATTTGTGAAGTATGGTTACCTGTGGATGATTAGCAAAAGAGCTTTGTACAACAGACAAAGTCTGATCTGTACTTCCATCGTCAATAAAAATAATGTTGAAGTTTGGATAACTGCATTTCAATAAATTATTTAATGAACTGACTGCATTAACCTCCTCATTATAAGCAGGCACAATAATGGACACTAGTGGATTATTTTGTAAAGGCACTAGTTCTTTTGCTCTTTCTTTTTTTCTTGCTTTTATGGCAAGTGCTAATACAACCATTAAGCGGATACTACCCAGAACAAGGAATAATATGAATATTGCATTAAAAAATTTACCCAGATAATATCCTGCTTCTGCTAGCAAATAATTGAACCTCAGCAGATAGTTTTCTTTATAATTAGGTACCGGGGGCATTACATCATCTCTGGTCTTGCCCATTAAATCTGCAACAGTTGTGAATTGATATCCCTCTTTTTGAAAGTATTCAATAATTTTAGGCAAGGCATCCACTGTTGCGCTTCTATCTCCACCAGCATCGTGTAATAAAATAATATTACCTCTGTCTTTCATTCTTACTACTCTGTTGAAAATACTGTCACCGTTAAAGTGTTTATCATCGTCTGTCTGCCAGTCAAGCGGATCAATATTTTCTCCGATGGTCAGATAATTCTTGGTTCTGCTCAAAGCAACAGGGACCAGCTCTTCCATAGTTTCAGGACGACTATCCGCATTAAACGGTGCCCTGAACATGATGGTACTTCTTCCTGTAATGGCTTCAATTAACAGCTTTGTGGCATCCATTTCCAGATAGGCCCTCTGCTTGCTTACGGTGGCCATATTCGGATGCGTAAAAGTGTGGTTACTTATTTCGTGACCAGAATTGTAAATTCTTTTTACCAGTGGAATATTTTTCTCCGCTTCTATACCTACAATGAAAAAATTGGCAACAACATTGTACTTGTCAAGAATATCCAGTATTTGTCTGGTATATACAGGATGCGGTCCATCATCAAAAGTCAAAACCATTTTTTTCTCAGTCGACTTGCCAAATTGTTTTACCACAAACATAGAAGGTAAAGTGTCGTAAAACTCCTCTGAAATCAGCATCCAGGTTGTATCTAGTTCAGTCCGGATATGACCTGGAGTAGGGGTGGAAATTACATCGAGGATTTCTCCCTCACCCATAAAGTCAACATCATTGCTTGTTTCAACTCTGGCAAATTCTTCAAAATTAAATTTTTGAACAGATGCCTTATTCATAGGTATATGATAAAAATCCCATAAACGACTATCTTCACTTCCCATTCTCCATAAAGCTGTTCCTGCCAATCCATATTCGGTAGAAAATCTCAGTGCATTAAAATTGGTAGCAGCATCGGTAAAGTGAACTTCTCTTTCATGACCCACTTTGTCTTTGTAGGTAAAGTAAAGATTATAAGAATCATTATCATAAGTAATCTTGCTACCATTTTCCTTTGCAATACTTAAAGCCTGCTGATAAGTTACATCTGTTCCTTCTCCTCCCTTTGGCCAATCATAACCAAATCCTGCCATACACAATACAAGTTTGGGTATGGGAACTTTTTTTACAATCTGATCTACGGCGGCTTCAATCCATTTTTGGCTACTGATGGGGCCTGGCTTTGTACTTGACGTATACTGGTCGTAAGCCATTAAAAAAATATAGTCTGTATTTTCTGCCAGTGCTTTATAATCATAATCTTCGTTAAAAGGCATTACATCTATTGAGGTGAGTAAACCTCCCTGATGAAACCTGGCAGACAGTTTTTTTAAGAAACCCGTCAGTATTCTGTTGTCTTTTTCAATCAGTTCCTCTAAATCAATATTAACGCCATTAAAGCCTTCTGATTTTATCCACTTATAAAGATCATTGATCAGCTTTTCACTTTTTACTGGATCGTTGATTATTCTGCTAACAACAGCACCATCCCATTTACCATTTATGTTATTGGTAAGCATGGGCATTACCCTAAGTCCCTTTGCTTTTTTTATTAAGTCATAACCTCTTTTCTCCTTACGAATGACCATGGAATCACCTTTGGGATCAAAAAACAGCCATTCTGGTAAAACAAGGTTTAACTTTTGAATATTTCTTCTTAGAGAGAAGAAAGCCTGTGGGTCCCAATCTACATAAAAGGCAGCCCTTATTCCCAGAGAGTCACTGAAGAGTTTTGAATTAGATAGGCGGATGGCACTATCGTTTTGACCACAGCCATTTCCGGCAGCCCACTTGTCGTCAATGAATTTTCTGAAACCCTGGTATTGTTTTGCCAGGGAGTCGGGGCTATTATCATCTGCTAAAATCTTTTTGAAAACAGTACTTTGAAGTATAGGTACAGTTGGCGTATAGGCAGTCCGCAATGCAATAATTACAGCAATCAGCGCAAGCACCAATAAAAAAAGCAAAATGCGGAACGACCACTTAAACCGTTGCCATCTGCTTGGATTATTGGTTTGAAAAACCTGATTTGAAGCCTTACTCATGAATTGCTTAAAAATTAATAGTTGGTATATACAAAGTTAATACCATTCAATGGCAGTAGTACTACCAACCAGCTGGTATAAATTTTTAAGCAAAAAGGTAAAGAGTTATCCTTCGAAAGTACTGTAGAAATAAGGGGTTTGTGCTTCAAATTCTGCCGCACAGGTATCTACCATCTTATATACTCTTGTAATGCCCAGTTCTTTTCTTTTTTCGTACACCTGATCTTCATGACAATTTCCACTAAGAATTCTGGCAATCTGAAGGTCTCCAAATCCCATTTTTTTAGCTTCTTTCAATAAATCAGCAGGTAAGCTTTCCAAAGTATGTGCAGAAATTGCTTTTTCTAAATTGCAGATTTCCTGAATCTGATAAAGGAACCATCTGTCAATACCAGTTGCTTGTGCAATTGATTTTACGGTAGATCCTTGCATTAAAGCATCCTTAATTCTGAATATTCTGTCCCATTTCGGTGTCTTAATGTATTCCACCAATTCTTCGCTCTTCATCAGGCTCTTGCCATAATAGCCAAGACCAACTGCCTCATTTTCCAGGCTCTGACAGGCTTTCTGTAAAGCTTCGGGGAAGCTTCTTCCAATGGCCATAACTTCACCTACACTCTTCATCTGCAGACCCAAGGTGTCGTTTGCTCCCTTGAATTTATCAAAATTCCAACGGGGAACTTTTACAATTACGTAATCAAGGGCTGGTTCAAAATAAGCAGAAGTGGTTTTGGTAATCTGGTTTTTTAATTCGTCAAGTGAGTATCCGATAGCTAGTTTTGCAGCAATCTTAGCAATGGGATATCCTGTTGCTTTGGAAGCCAATGCAGAAGATCGGCTTACTCTTGGATTGATTTCAACTGCAATTAATTCTTCGGTTGCCGGATTTAAGGCAAACTGTACGTTACAACCTCCAGCAAAATTGCCCAAAGAACGCATCATCAGGATGGCTTTGTTTCTCATTTCCTGGAATGCAGTATCACTCAGTGTCATAGCAGGCGCAACTGTGATAGAGTCTCCAGTATGAACTCCCATCGGGTCCAGGTTTTCAACTGTACAGATAATTACCACATTGTCGTTACAGTCTCTCAAAAGCTCTAATTCATATTCTTTCCAACCCAAAACTGCTTTTTCTACCAGGACCTCATGTATAGGCGACGCTTTCAATCCTTTTTCTAAAGCTGCATCTAAATCTTCTTTTCCATGAACAAAGCCTCCACCAGTTCCTCCAAGTGTGAATGAAGGACGAATAACAAGCGGGAATCCTATTTCCTGGGCAAATTCCTTTCCTTCTAAAAAGCTATTGGCCACACGGCTTGGCGCTACTGCCATGCCAATTTTAACCATCAATTGTCTGAATTGCTCTCTGTCTTCGGCGGTGTCAATGGCAGCCACATCAACCCCAATTAAACGGCAGTTGTATTTTTCCCAAATACCCAGTTCATCGGCTTCCTTGCAGAGATTTAGTGCAGTCTGACCTCCCATAGTAGGCAAAACAGCATCAATTTGATTTTCAGTCAGAATTTGTTCAATGCTTTCGACCGTTAACGGTAGTAAGTAAACCTTATCTGCCATCATGGGGTCTGTCATAATGGTAGCAGGATTACTATTAATAAGTATTACTTTTATGCCCTCTTCACGGAGACTTCTGGCTGCCTGAGAGCCCGAATAGTCAAATTCACAAGCTTGTCCAATGATAATAGGCCCAGAACCTATGATAAGTACCGTTTTGATTGATTGATCTTTAGGCATAGTAGTTGTATAGATAAATTGTGCAAATGTAAGACAGATGCAGTTAAAGTGAAGAAAAATAAAACCTTTTCAAAAATATAAATGTTACATAAAGTATGGCAGTTTTAAAAGAAGGAAGCAAGGCGCCAGCATTCAAGGCACCAGATCAAAACGGAAATATCGTTTCCCTTTCTGATTTCAAGGGGAAAAAAGTCATTCTGTATTTTTACCCAAAGGACGATACTCCTGGTTGTACAGCCCAGGCATGTAATTTAAAAGATAACTATAAAACTCTAATTGACAAAGGGTTCCAGGTAGTTGGTGTAAGTGTGGATAGTGTTAAAAGTCACAAAAAGTTTGAAGAAAAATATGAATTGCCTTTTCCGTTGATTTCCGATGAAGAAAAGAAGATTGTAGATAAGTACAATTTATGGGGCGAGAAAAAGTTCATGGGCAGAACCTATATGGGAACCACCAGAACCACTTTCTTGATTGATGAGCAAGGTGTTATCAGGAAAATCATCGCAAAACCCGATACCAAGAATCATACAGCTGAGGTTTTGGCTGCATGGGAAGAGATTTAAGGGTTATTTTCAATCTTTAAGCCAATAAAATCAACTTTTCCGCGTTAAAAGCACGGACAAACCAGCTTTTGATGCCCAAAAAGAAAGAGCCGCTCAAACAAATCAATTTGTTTATGGTACCACCCCCAATACCATCAGACGATAACAGACGTTTGAAAGAGTTGTATCGTTATGAGGTACTCGACACTTCTTATGAAGACGAGTTCAATGACGTTGTTCAGCTTGCGGCAACCATTTGCAATACACCCATAGCCCTAGTTTCATTAATTGATCAACAGAGACAATGGTTCAAAGCAAAGCTTGGTATAGAGGCAAATGAATTTCCTCGTGACATCTCTTTTTGCGGACATACTATCAATGCAGATACAGTTGTATTTGAAGTGTCTGATGCAACAAAGGATGAACGATTTCTGGACAATCCACTGGTTGTTGAGTCGCCATATATTCGTTTTTATACTGGAATACCATTAATCAATAATAATGGCTTCAAGGTGGGTACTATCTCTGTAATGGACACCCAGCCGCGTATTTTAAATGAAGTCCAGATTTTTACTTTGCAGACATTGGCTCGTCAGGTTGTAAAGTTGCTAGATCAGAACTTACTCAATAAGCAATTAGAGCAACAGCAGGAAAAGTTACAGCAGCAAATGGAGATGCAGAATCGCATTCTGTCAATTATTGCACATGACGTTCGGAATCCAATAGGAGCAGTAAAGTCTATTATTGAACTGAATGCTAAAAAAATACTTAGTCAGCACGATTCCGTAGAATTAATGAATATGGCAGGAAAACAGATTGACGGAACAGTTGAGCTTTTGAACAATCTGGTAGACTGGGGTTCCATGCAAATGCGTGGAAAGGGATTTGAGAAAGAAAAAGTACACATGAGAACCCTCGTGAGTAATATGTTCAAGAGTTTCGAAATCATGGCTTCCCTTAAGTCTAATATCATGGTTAACCTGGTAGACGAAGATTTATTCCTCAAATCTGAAATCAATTCCATGCGATTTATCCTAAGAAACCTTATTAGTAATGCCAATAAGTTTACCAAGGAAGGAGTCATTACGGTATATGCGCATAAGGAAGACAACCAGATCATGATGTCTGTTAGTGATACCGGAGTTGGAATGACTGAAGAAATTCAATCAAAGTTATTTGATGGAGAACACTATCAAAGCACAACTGGTACCGGAAATGAAAAAGGATCTGGATTGGGCTTAATTCTCACGAAAGATTTTATTCAAATTCTGGGTGGAACCATTAAAGTTGAATCTATTGTAGGAAAAGGAACATCTGTTTACCTTTATTTCAATAACTAGTTGAACAGATTGTATACGATCCAGCTCATACTGTAAGCAAGAATAGTCATATAGGTTAGTTGAATTACCGGCCATTTCCATGATTTGGTTTCCCTTTTCACTACTGCTAATGTGCTCATACATTGCATAGCCAGCACATAGAATACCATCAGGGAAAGCCCTGTTGCAAGAGTATATACCTTATCTCCGTTTGAATAGGTTGCAGACTGTAACTTTTCCCGAAGACTTTGATCGTCTTCTTCATCTACGCTGTATAAAGTAGCCATGGTTCCAACAAAAACTTCTCTTGCTGCAAAAGATGTGATTAATGCAATACCAATTTTCCAGTCATACCCCAACGGAGTAATAACAGGCTCAATGGTTTTGCCCAAAACACCAGCGTATGAATTTGCAAGCAATTCTGTATTCAATTGTTTTTTCAATGAGTCTTCCCGGTCAGGATCCATTTGAATTAAGGCCTGGTATTTAGTATTGGTTTGTTCCATGTTTTCACTTGGTCCGAAGGAACTTAAAAACCATAATAATAAACTTATAACCATGATAACCTTACCAGCATCCGTTACAAATATTCTGGCTTTTTCAACCATTGTGATTCCAGCATTTTTCCAGCGGGGTGCTCGGTACATGGGAAGTTCAAGGATGAAGAAACTTTTCTCCTTAATGCGGATAAAAAATTTCATTACATAGCTTACCAGCAAAGCCATTACAGTGCCTAATAAATAGAGTCCCATCATAACCAGACCTTGTAAGCTCAGGAATCCTAAATAGTATTTTTCTTCAATCACCAGCGCAATTAAAATGGTATACACGGGGAGCCTTGCACTGCAACTCATCAGAGGCGTAACAAGAATAGTCAGCAATCTTTCTTTTTTATTTTCAATATTTCTTGCCCCCATAATAGCGGGAACTGCGCAGGCGAAGCTGCTAATCATGGGCATAACACTTTTGCCATTTAGGCCAACTTTCCTCATGAGCTTATCACTAAGGAAACTGATTCTTGCCATGTAGCCCGTATCTTCCAGAATAGTAATTAATCCGAATAAAATCATGATTTGAGGAACAAAAACCAGAATCCCGCTCAATCCGGCAATAAACCCATTAATAAGAAGGTTGCTCCACCAGATTTCCGGAAGATTTTCTGATAACCACCCTGCAATTGCTGCAAATGCCCATTCAATTCCATCCATCGGATAAGTCGCCAGCCAAAAAATACTTTGGAACAATAGAAAAAGTACAGTCAATAGAATCAAATATCCCCAGGTTCTGTGTAGCAATACATTATCCAGTTTCTCTGTGAATAGTTTTTTCTCAAGCGGTCCAGTCTCAATCACATTTTTCTGCATGATCTGACGAATCCGGGTATACCGCTGCATAATTTCTTCTGCCTGTGTCTTGGTGGTATTGAATTGTTCTTCAGAAATGATACGATTCAATGTTTCTTTCTCTTCCTTTTTTGATAGCAATTCCTCGTGATTGATTAAATAGTGAATACAGGCATAATCGCTCCAGTCGGGGAATGCAATTTTAACTTTGGCTACTGCAGAAGGAGCTAAAGTGGCAGTATCTAAAAAATCACGAAACTTGTTGCTGGTATCCAGCTGTATTTTTGAGATCACTTTTTTTAGTTCACTCAATCCTTTATTTTTTCTTGGATTTACGGCAACAACTGGTATTCCGAGGTCAGCAGCCAATCCGCCAATATCAATTTTTATATCTTTTTTTGCAGCCAGGTCGTTCATGGTCAGCGCCATGACAACTGGAATTTTTAAATCAATGATCTGAGAACAAAACAATAGGTTTCTTTTCAGGTTGCTGGCATCTGCTACCAGTATAATCAAATCAGGCTGAATATCCGTATCTGCGCCCATTAAGACTTTATAGGAAACCCATTCATCTGCTCTTCGCGGATATAAACTATATGTTCCCGGTAAGTCAATTAGTTCAGCCGAACGGGTATCATCTAAATTAAAAGTGCCTGTTTTTTTATCAACCGTAACCCCGGGGAAATTGCCAACTTGTTGATTAAGGCCTGTAAAGGCATTAAAAAGAGAACTTTTTCCACTGTTGGGGTTTCCAACCAACGCAATATGAATATGGTCTTGTTTCAAGATTGCAAAAGTAGGCGGCTGTTTGTTCAGTTGGTTACGAGATTGGGAACAGAATCCATTTGATAACATTTCTATTGCGAATTTGTACCCTGCCCTGCTTACTTTTGTAGCATAAAGTAAACTGAATTATGAAAAAGTGGATTCTTGTATTGTTGTTATTACCGGTTTTTGCTGAAGCGCAAAGCAAACGAAAACTTCGAATTGCTGCAGAAAAAGAGAAAGCAATAACAGAATCCAACTTGCTAAAACATGTACAGTACCTGGCTGATGATAAGCTGGAGGGAAGAAGAACAGGAACTGCAGGAGAGTTGCTGGCCATGGAGTATATAATTGGTTATTATAAAACCCTGAGCATTGAACCTAAAGGATCCAATGGCTTTGTTCAGGAATTTGAAATTAATGAGGGACTGCAATTGGATGCACAGAATGAATTTAAAATAAACGGACACCCACTTGAGTTGCAGGAAGAGTATTTTCCAATGGCCTTCAGTGCCAGAATAGCTGCAAAGGGTAAACCTGCACTTGCTCTATCTGAAGCAGGACAGCCATGGTTCAAAGACCTGAAAGAATTACTGGAAGAAAACAAACAGAATCCTCATTTTGACATAGAAGAAACCATCAAGAAGTTGGCAAAAGAAGCCGCAGCTAAAAAAGCAACTGCCTTTATCATATACAATTCTGGAACACAGGTAGATAATGTTCAGTTTAACAAAAACGATAACTCCCAGCTTCTGCCTATTCCTGTTATCTATGTAAAACCGGCAGCTGTAAAAAAATATTTTTCAGATCTTTCAGCGAGTTTGCAAATTGAATTGCAGGTTTCACTTAGCAGTAAAATCAGAAAAGCAAGAAACATAATTGCATACATCAATAACAATGCAAGCAATACAGTAGTATTAGGAGCGCATTATGATCATTTAGGCTATGGAGAAGACAAAAATGCGTTGGATGCTGTACATGCAGTTCATAACGGAGCAGATGATAATGCCAGTGGTACTGCAGCCTTGCTTGAGCTGGCGAGAAAGCTGAAAAACCAGTCACCTAAAGCAAATAATTATTTGCTGATTCATTTTTCAGGAGAAGAGCTTGGATTGATGGGAAGTAAATATTGGTTGGAAAATCCAACCATCCAAACTTCGGCCAACTACATGATTAATATGGATATGGTGGGCAGGTATGATACTGCAAGAAAACTAACCATTGGTGGATATGGTACTTCTCCTGTATGGGGAAATATGGTTCCTGAACTTGCCAAAAATTTGGCTTTTAAACTGGATAGTGCCGGCACAGGTCCCAGTGATCATGCCAGTTTCTACAGAAAGGATATACCTGTATTATTTTTCTTTACCGGAAGCCATCCTGATTATCACAAATCAACGGATGATTGGGATAAAATCAACTATCAGGGAATTACTGAGATTGTTCAGCTAATCTATAAAATAGTGGAATCAGCCGATAGTAAAGGCAAGCTCGATTTTACCAAAACAAGAGAGCAGCAAATGGGAAGAAGCAACCGTTTTACAGTTAGTTTAGGGGTAATTCCAGATTACGGTTATACGGGAACGGGAATGCGGATTGATGGAGCAAGTGCTGGTAAACTAGCTGAAAAAATTGGATTAAAAGCGGGGGATGTTTTATTGCAACTGGGAGACTACAAGTTTGTAGATGTAAACAGCTACATGCAATCTTTATCTAAATTTAAAAAGGGAGACAAAACAAGATTGATTTATAAAAGGGGTACAGAGGAAATTTCCGTAGAAGTAGAATTTTAAATTTTTCTATGAAATTAAAACTGGACGTTGATGAATTAAATGAGGATTTCTTTGAGGAAACCCGTTTATTAGGTATAACTGCAACCATAAAGAATTATCAGTTCTGTATGCAGTTAAACGCCAGTCTTGGGTATGATTTCAGATTAAATCCTGAACTGGAAATTCAATTATTCAAAAAGAACCGTAATTATTTTTTCTCCATTTATCAGTTTAAAGAATACAATTCTCCACTTACACATTACTTATATCAAAATCAATATGACGGGGAGTATCTGCTTCCCGAATTCAAACATATGGACTTTCTGTGGCTGATGAAATATGATTGGGTAGATGATGAAAAATGCAACTGGATTAAAAATACCGTACGTAATTTATCTGGCGTACAACTGGTAGCGGAATTAACCAATGAGCAAATAAAAAACAAAGGGAATATGGTTTTTTAAAATTCCGATCAGGATACTGTAATTCTTTTTTCTCCTGCGGGATGAAAGTGCCCGATTGGATTCGCAAATTCTCCCAGATTTTGGTCTTTTAAAATTGATTCAAATTCATTTCTAGCATCGGGTGCAACAGCAATAAGCAGTCCTCCATTGGTTTGAGGATCCGGCAAAATCGAAAAGGCCTGCATCACATCCACTCCTTTCTCAAAACTTACCTGACTGCTGTAGGCATTCCAGTTTCTGTAAGTTGCATCAGGTACTATTCTTTTTGCCAGGTATTTTTTACTTGCTTCAATGATCGGAACTTGATTGTAATAAAGGGTTACGCCAAGTTTACTGCCTTCTGCCATTTCCATCAGATGACCTATCAACCCAAAACCGGTAACATCTGTCATTGCATGAACAGATTCCAGAGGTCCTAATTGCTGCCCTATATTGTTCAGCTTATTTAGTTGTTTCAAAAGCAATTCAAAATCTAATTCTTCTAATGCTTCTTTTTTCTGAGCAGTCGATAAGATTCCCACACCGAGTGGTTTGGTTAAATACAACAAATCTCCATCCTGTGCCGTATTGTTCTTTTTTAAATGGCTAATTGAAATGGTACCATTTACAGATAAACCAAAAATGGGCTCTGTGGTATCTACGCTATGACCGCCTGCAAGTGGAATTCCAGCTTCTGCACATATACTTCTACCCCCTTCAATCACCCTTTGGGCCACTTCGGCACCTATTTTCTCAATAGGCCAGCCTAATATTGCGAGTGCCATAATCGGTTGGCCACCCATGGCATATATATCACTGATGGCATTTGCTGCAGCGATTCTTCCAAATTGGTAAGGATCATCTACTATTGGCATGAAAAAGTCGGTAGTGCTAATCAATCCTGTACCGTTTCCCATATCGTATACGGCTGCATCGTCTTTGCTGGAGTTTCCTACCAATAAATTGGGATAGTTGATTGGTTGTATGTCTGTTCTCAGAATGCTGTCTAAAACTGCTGGTGCAATTTTACAGCCACAGCCTGCACCGTGTGAATATTGGGTTAATTTAATTGCTGACATACCGATAATTTCAGCAAAAGTAAAAGCAAAATATGGGATACGGGTAAAAATGAAGAAAGCTGCAATCTTATGACGCAGCTTCCTTACCCCCCAATTGTTACGTGATAAATATTAAAATACTGTTTGTAACATGGTAAAATTGTTGCTTTTTTAAATGCGTTTTTGTCTTTTTACATGAACCCCCCCATTTCTTTCACGAACACCCCTATTTCTTTCATAAAGCGGTCTAATCATTTAAAATCAACCATTTATATTAAATTGTTATTTAATTGATGTTACATGCGGTATTTTATTTTTCTGATTGGTTTTTTGATAGGGGCAGCTAAATTAAATGCGCAATTTCCTTATGTTCAAAAGTTCAATTATCCTGCACAGCTTCCTACACAGGTTATTTATGATATGCTGGCAGATAATAAGGGATATATATGGCTGGCCACAGACAAAGGATTATTCAAGTTCAACGGAAGATTATTTGTTAAAATACCTTTTGATATAACTAGTATGCAGTCCGTTAGTTATTTGCAACAGGATGATCAGGGAAGAATATGGTGCATGAATTTTTACAAGGAATTGTTTTCACTACAGAATGATACCTTAAGGAATTACCAGTTTAAGGATACACGAATAAAGAATGAATCTGTTATTGTTAATTATACAGCAACCAAAGATCATATCTGGTTTGCTTCACTGGAAAATCTGTATCAGATTAATAAGCATACAGGAGAAACCATTGAACGAATATATTCTCCGGAGTATTTGGGCATCACTTCTTTAATAAGGAATGGCGAGGAAGTTGTGGCGTATGGAGCCAAGGGATGGATATTTACTTATCCTTCCAAAAAGCCTGGCTGGACTAAAACATCATTTACCTATAATGATACGAGAATGATGTCTTCTGGGAAATACATTTACGGTACACAAATTGGTAAATCAAGATTGCCTGTATTTACGGTTAAAAAAGGAGTACTTAAACTAACAAAACCATTTGAAATTTCTGACGATGTGCTGGTATTTCATTTTGCATCCACTTCAGATACTGAACAATGGATTTGTACACAGACGGGTGCCTATTTGTGGAATGTAGAAACTGGTAAAACAAATCTTGTGTTCCCCAATCAGAGTATTACAGATATTGTAAAAGACTATCAGGGCAATTACTGGATTAGTACGCTGGATAATGGACTTTTTGTGTGCCCATCTTTAAATAATAAACTTTATACTATTAATGCAGGAAATGGATTTGATAATATTTCAAGGGTAACAACCATTAATAAGGACACGATTGTAACTGGTAATACAAAGGGGATGCTTACTGCATTTAATTTGTCAAAAGAAAGCAGAATGCACTATCAGTTGCCAATTTCTACAGAAATCCAGTTTATTAATTATGATCCCATAGACAAAGTAGTATTTTCTAACAGAGGCATTATTGATTTTCGCTCCACTAAACCCATCAGAGAAATAGATTATGGAAAGAGCGTTTTCAGAGACCCTAATAAAAATCTGATTGTTGCTTCCTATAATAGAACTTATGTGTTAAACAATCCAATGGGTAAAAATCCCGATGCTACCCCGGATACCACAGGAATACCCTTGTATAGTCATTACATGAAGGAAAATATCTTTAGAAAAGGATTGCGTATACCTGTTTTCCGTAATGCTAGAAGTACCAAAACCTTACTCTCTAAAACAGGTAAATACTTCTGGATAGCCTATTATGATGATTTGTATCGTTATAGTTTTAGTGATAGTACTTTTGTTGTTCGAAAAAGAAATAATCAGAAAATAGTTGCCAGAACTTTATTTGAGACCAGTGATTTATTGTTATTGGCAGGTACCTCTAACGAGGGTCTCTTCGTTATAAAAAATGATAAGATCTTACAAAGGTTTTATACTGGTAATGGTCTTAAAAGCAATAACATAAAATCGATTGCTGAAAAAGATGGAAAAATCTGGGTGAATACAGACGAAACACTTCAGATTATTGATTTAAAAACAGGAGTAATCACGAATTTACTTGACGAATATGGATTGGCCGGACTTACTGTCAATGATTTTTCGCTACATCCCAATAAACTGATTCTGGCAACAACAGTAGGGTTGGTTGTAAATGACTACAGAGGTAAGCCGGTAAATGAATCCATATATTTTCCTGTACTGAAAGCAATATCTAATGGGGTTGAATTAGAAAACAAACAGGAACTATCTTCTGAAAAAAATAATATCAGTTTTTATTTTGATGCTATCCAGTATAAAACACCAACCAACCTGCTTTACCGATACAAGTTAACAGGAATTGATACTAGCTGGAAAACCTTAAGCTATAGTATAGGAAACCTAAATTTTTATCAACTTCCTCCGGGAAAGTATGAATTTAAAATTCAGGCATACGACAAAAACGGTATTTATGAAAGTTCGTTGAAGACTTTTCAATTTAGCATTCTTCCCCCTTTCTGGCAACGTTGGTGGTTCATATTGTTGGTATTGGTCCTTACCGGATTTCTTATTTATCTTTTTTTCAAAGCCTGGTCTAAGCGGTTAATATTGAGACAAGGGCTGAAAGAAAGATTATTCAAAAGCCAGCTAGTGGCAATTCGCTCCCAGATGAATCCGCATTTTATTTACAATGTGCTTAATACAGTTCAAGGTTTATTGTATGACAATCGTAAGGCTGAAGTAGGCAATTTGCTCGCGAACTTTAGTGACTTGATGCGCAAAACACTTCAGTCAAGTGACCAGCAACATCATTCTTTAAAAGAAGAAATTGAAAATCTTTCCCTGTACCTTGAATTGGAAAAGGCAAGATTTGATAAGAATTTTGAGTATAGAATTGAGTTGAGTTTACAGGATGATCCTGCTGATTTAATTATTCCTTCTATGCTTTTGCAACCCTTTGCTGAAAATGCGGTAAAACATGGGTTGATGCATAAGTCTGGACAAAAAGAACTTATACTTCAGTTTAGCCAGACTGATCAGGGGTTGGATGTGTATATTATTGATAACGGCATCGGTAGAAAACAATCTGCGTTGATTAATCAGCGAAATAAAAGTAAGCCACAGAGCTTTGCTACCAAAGCAATTGCTGAAAGGATTGAGCTTTTCAACCGACTTTATAAGCAAAAAATATTACATACCGTAAAAGATCAGTTCGATGAACATAATTATCCTTCGGGAACAATCATACATTTGTTTATTCCCAGATATGAAGTAGACAAGGTTGATTTATAAAAGACTTTTAATACGCATCGTATTAGTTAACTTAGAAACATATGAATCCAATAAAAGCAATAATTGTTGATGATGAACCCAATGCACGAAAAGCATTGCGAGGGATGTTGAATGAACAATTTGAAGAAGTTTTGGTATTAGCAGATTGCGGAAATGTACCGGAAGCGGTTAAAATGATAAATAGATTTAAGCCAGACTTGATTTTTCTTGATATAGATATGCCTGGCTATAGTGGCTTTGAATTGTTGGATTTTTTTGATGAACAACAGATTTGGTTTAAAATAATTTTTGTTACAGCATACAGTGAATATTCCCTGAAGGCTTTTGAAAGTTCTGCTGTCGATTATATTTTAAAACCGGTCCGATTGGAACATATGAAAAGGGCATTGCGAAAAGTCAATATTAATTCTCCTAGCCCCATACAGTACAAGGTTTTAAGAGACAACTTCAATTTGCAAAATGAGCGAAAAGTTGTTTTACAGACTTCAGAAACAATTTATGTAGTAAATCAGGACGATATTATTTTTATACAAGCTGAAGGAAGTTATACGAAAATTGTAACTGTATCTCATGGAATTTTAACCATAACGAAAAAGCTCGCAGAGTTTGAGTATCTGGAAACGGATGCTTCTTTTTTCAGAGCGCATAGAAGTTATCTGGTTAACTTAAATCATATCAAAAGAATTGATAAAAGAGATTTCCTGTTGGTAATGAGTAATGAAGCCCAGGTTCAGCTAGCCCAGGACAAAAAAGCCCTCTTGATTGAGCGATTTACTGCATAGATGCTGTTATCCATTCAACGGTACCATGTGTAAACTGCATAGGAATGCCTCCTGTAACACATAGTTGCCCCTGTTGGTCTACCTTATCAATGGTATATACGGCTGTACTATTTCCCGTTTTCAACTTTACCCTTTGCCCTTTTTTGTAAAGTTTACAGTTGTAATCCTTCATTATTTCAGCAGGTCCTTCTGCATGCAACAATTGATTAAATCTTATTTCTAGATGAAGGCATAGCTCTTTGGCCAGTTCTACAGGATTGAGTTCTTTACCGGTAATCTGTCTTAATGAAACTGCCCTGGCAGTTGTTTTTGAAAAATGGGTTTGATTAATATTAATACCAATCCCTGCAATTGCGAAAGCCCAGCGTCCCTTGCTGATTTGGGTTTCAATTAATATCCCCCCTGCCTTTCTGTCACGCCAATATAAATCATTTGGCCACTTTATCGTCAGTTCCTCGTGAATATAGTTGGATAAAAAATCATGGGTTGCCAATGCAACAGCAGCACTAAGGGCAAACTGATCTCCCATATTTAGGGTGGAAGTATTCAGAATAACAGACAACAGAAGGTTTTTGCCCTCTTCAGATTCCCATTTTTTACCCATTTGTCCCTTGCCAGAAGTCTGCAGATCTGCAAAAAAAGCAGCCCCGTGTTCAGCCAATTTTGCCTGAAGTTGTTCCATGGCATAAATGTTGGTACTGTTTACCGCGGAAAGGTGGATAAACGGTACTCCAATCACAGTTTTAACACCTGAACCTGCCAAAGAATTACTATTTTTGACGAAGTTAACATGAATTTTTTTTAATAAAATACCGAAGCTATTTGGAACCTCTTTCACTATTGAAATCCCGCGAGAAAAAAACAGTTACCAAACTGACTAAAAATTCTAAGCTTTTTAAAACGATTATCCAGGCTATTTTGGATAAAAAAGGCGAAAATATTATCAGTTTAGACCTTAGAAAAATACCGGAAGCCTCGGCAGATTTTTTTATTGTTTGTGAAGCAAGTAGTACCACGCAGATAAAGGCAATTGCTGATTTTGTGGAAGATCAGGCAAAAAAACTTTGCGGTGAAGTTCCCTATCGCCATGAAGGCAAACAAGCAGCTCAGTGGGTACTGATCGATTATATCAATGTGGTGGTGCATGTGATGCACCCAGAAGCCAGAAACTTTTATAAATTAGAAGAAATGTGGAGCGATGCCGCTTCGCAAATGCATGAGTCCTGATCTTAACAAACTTTTAAATGGGCTCAATCATTATTATATATCACGAAAGAAGCTATGTCACAAAATAACCCGTTACCAAAAATAAGTCCTGATAAGGGAGATGGTCAAAAGAAAGGGCCTAAGTTTACGATATACTGGATTTATGCCATTATTGCTATTATACTGCTTTCTATGCAGTTCATGCGTATGTCTCCGGATCTGGCTTTAACCAGTCAGCAGGAATTTATTGATCAAATGCTGATTCCCGGGGATGTACAGAAAATTGATATTGTAAAAAACAAAGAAAAAGTCAGGGTTTACATTAAATCTGATCGCTTATCTAAGGATTTCTATGTTACCAAGTTTAAGAAGGATTTAAGTAAAGACAAAGCTAAGGTTCAGAACGTGCCTTTGTTTGAGTTCGAATTGACTGGTGATGTAAAAAATTTCAAGGATGATTTGAAAGAAGTATATATTTCTCATCCTGAATTGACAAGGGTTCCTGAAAAAGCAGTATCAGATCCTGAATGGTTCGGACCCATTTTCAATACCATGCTATCTCTATTATTCATTATTGGTGCCTGGGTACTATTAATGCGTAAAATGGGTGGTGGCGGCCCCGGTGGTGGTGGCCCTGGCGGTATTTTCAATATTGGTAAATCTAAGGCAACATTGTTTGATAAAGGCGCAAAAGTAAATATCACATTTGCAGATGTTGCTGGCTTAGATGAAGCAAAAGTGGAAGTGATGGAAATTGTAGACTTCCTGAAACAGCCTAAAAAATATACTTCACTGGGGGGTAAAATTCCTAAAGGAGCATTACTGGTTGGCCCTCCGGGAACAGGTAAAACCTTATTGGCAAAAGCAATGGCCGGAGAAGCGCAGGTTCCGTTCTTTAGTTTAAGCGGTTCCGATTTCGTAGAGATGTTTGTAGGGGTTGGAGCATCAAGAGTTAGAGATTTATTTAAACAGGCAAGGGAAAAAGCACCTTGTATCATATTCATTGATGAAATTGACGCAATTGGTAGAGCGAGAGGAAGAAATGCCATCATGAGTAATGATGAAAGAGAAAATACACTGAATCAGTTATTAGTTGAGATGGATGGATTTGGTGGAGATACCGGAATTATTATTTTGGCAGCAACCAACCGACCAGATGTACTGGACAGCGCCTTGTTAAGACCTGGCCGTTTCGACAGACAGATATCCATTGACAAACCAGATGTAAAAGGACGTGAGGCAATTTTAAAAGTACACTTAGGGCCTATCAAGGTATCTGAAACTTTAGACTTGCATAAACTTGCTGAACAAACCCCAGGTTTTGCAGGTGCAGATATTGCCAATGTATGTAATGAAGCAGCACTGATTGCAGCACGTAAAGGAAAAGATGCAGTAGACATGAGCGACTTCCAGGATGCCATTGACAGAGTAATTGGTGGTCTGGAAAAAAAGAACAAGATTATTGCTCCGCATGAAAAGTCAATTATTGCCTATCATGAAGCAGGTCACGCAGTTTGTGGGTGGTTCCTTGAACATGCTTATCCCTTATTAAAAGTAACCATAGTTCCAAGAGGCACTGCTGCATTGGGTTATGCTCAGTATACACCAACTGAACAGTATTTATATAATACAGATCAGTTGATGGATCAGATTTGTATGACTTTAGGCGGAAGAGCGGCGGAAGAAATTTTCTTTGGAAAAATCTCAACTGGTGCAGCCAATGACTTGCAGCAAATTACCAGAATTGCGTATAGCATGGTTACAGCATATGGTATGAATAAAAAGGTAGGTAATGTAAGTTTCTATGATCCCTCACAAGAGAACACATTTACAAAGCCATATAGTGAAGAGACAGGTAAAATTATTGACGAAGAAGTAAGAGGAATTATTGATCAGGCTTATCAGAGAACTTTAGATCTTTTAAAAGAGCGTAGAACAGAAGTGGAGCGGTTGGCGAAAGAGCTATTGGAAAAAGAAGTGCTGCATAAGAGTGATGTGGAAAGCCTGATTGGCAAGCGCCCATTCGAAGAGAAGAAAATTCTGGAAGTTGAGGAAGGAGACAAGCAAACTGATCATACAGATTCAACAACAATCTAATGGCAACTGCTAGAGATAATATTTTAAAAAAGATAAAACAGGCACTTGTTACTAAAGTGCCTGTTCCCTTTTCTACCCATACCGAAACTGCTGACTTATTTCAACCATCACAGAAAGAGCTTGAAATAGAGTTTGCCGAACATTTTACCAATTTACAGGGTAGGTTTTCGTTTTGCAGCAATCAGCAGGAACTAACAGAACAATTATCCCAATTGTTTTCTAGTAGGAAATGGGAAAGAATCTATTGTATTGACGAACAAATTAAGGACTCACTCATACTGAATGGTATGAACATTAATCCTTATAATGATTTAGCTGGTTGTGATGCTTCCATTACCGGTTGCGAATTGTTGGTAGCAAGAACAGGCAGTATTTTTTTGAGTAATACTACTTCAAGTGGCAGAACTACCAGTGTGTATGCACCTGTTCATATTTGTATTGCAAAAACATCTCAGCTGGTATATAGCCTGGAGCAGGCACTATTGCAACTAACGAATAAATATGGCAATCATTTGCCCTCTATGTTAAGTTTAGCAACAGGGCCAAGTAGAACTGCCGACATCGAAAAAACCCTGGTTGTGGGCGTTCATGGTCCTAAAGAAGTATATTGTTTTTTAATAGACGAATGAAAAATGAAACTTCATGGAACTTACTTGTCGTAATCTTTTTGTTTATGGTTCATTAAGAAGTGGGTTTAATAATCCAGCTTACGGTTATATCAGTAAATATTTTACACTGGTAGGAGAGGCCTTTGTTAACGGTAAATTATATCAGCTCCCTGATTTTCCGGCAGCAGTTCCTTCGGATCATTCATTAATCAAAGGAGAGTTGTACAGCATCAAAGTGCCATCAGAGTGTTCCTGGGCTTTTGCTCAATTAGATGATTATGAAGGAGTGCAGGCAGAAGAAGGAGAACATCCATTGTATAAAAGGGTTTTAACAACAGTATATCTGAATGATAAAGAAGAAAAGGCCTGGGTGTATTGGTATAATGGAAGTATAGAGCAGGGAAAACCCATTGCTGAAACTGATTTGCTGGCCTATCTAAAACAAAGAGGCCAATTATGAAATTGGAAGCTCATAAAAACAGGAAGATTTATTTTCTCTCAGATTTTCATTTGGGAGCACCCAACCATGAGTCAAGTCTGATTCGCGAAAAAAAAGTAGTTCAGTTTCTTGAATCAGTTAAGTCAACTGCTGCTGCCATTTTTATTGTTGGAGATATTTTTGATTTTTGGTTTGAATATAACAAAGCCATACCGAAGGGTTTTACCAGATTGCTGGGAAAACTTGCAGAGCTAAGTGATGCAGGTATTCCTATAACAGTGTTTACCGGGAACCATGATTTATGGATGGAAGGTTATTTTGAGAAAGAACTGAATATAAAAGTTTATCATGAACCACAACAGTTCAACTGGAATAATAAACAGTTTCTCGTAGGACATGGAGATGGGCTGGGCCCAGGTGATCATGGTTACAAATTCTTGAAAAAGATTTTTACAAATTCTTTTTGCAAAAGATTGTTCCGACTATTGCATCCTGATATTGGTATAGGACTTGCTGATTATTTCAGTAAAAAAAGCAAGGAGAAAACCGGAACTGCGGATGATCATTTTCTGGGAGAAGAAAATGAATGGCTGATTGTGTACTGTAAAGAAGAACTCAAAAAAGCCCATTATGATTATTTCATTTTCGGCCATCGGCATTTCCCTATTGACTTTACACTT
The DNA here is from genome assembly GCF_025997995.1 of Sediminibacterium sp. TEGAF015. GTDB lineage: Bacteria > Bacteroidota > Bacteroidia > Chitinophagales > Chitinophagaceae > Sediminibacterium. The sequence goes on from NZ_AP026683.1 coordinate 2,470,860, forward strand.
TCCAATAGCAGTAGGTATATTAATCTGGGGGACTGGATTAAAAATTTTACCTATGCTGAGTTTGATGGGGAAGATATGCAATTGAAAAAATTTGAATCACCCAACTCCTTATGAAAGAATTACTCCAAAAAGTAGTACTGGATAATACCATACAAAGTTATTTGACTGTATTATTGATTATACTGGCAATTCTTTTAATTAAAAGAGTCCTTTCCAAATACCTTGCTAAACTCATGTTCAGAGCAGTTGGTAAAGCCGGGAAGCATGTAGCAAGAGAGTCTTTTTTGAATCTAGTTGTGCAGCCACTGGATTATTTTTTGCTTTTAGTTATCGCAATTATTACTCTTGATCAGCTAAAGTTTCCACGGATTTTAAACGTAAATGTTTACAGGGTATCTCTGAAGGCTGTACTTGATGCAATTGCTGACGGAGTTTTGATTTTTGTATTTATCTGGTTATGTATCCGGATTATTGAGTTCATTGCTTTGATTCTGGAACAAAAAGCCAATCAAACAGCTGACATGACCGATAACCAGCTGATTATTTTCTTTAAGGATTTCTTTAAGGCAATACTTGTTATTATTGGTATTTTAATGATACTGCGCTTCTCCTTTGATCAGGATATCAGTAATTTATTAACAGGACTAAGCATTGTAGGCGCAGCTTTAGCATTGGCTACAAGAGAAAGTCTTGAAAATTTAATTGCTTCCTTCATTATATTTTTTGACAAGCCGTTCAATACAGGAGATTTGGTTAAAGTGAACGGCTTTACGGGCACGATTGAAAAAATTGGTTTGAGAAGTACACGCATCCGTACAATGGAGAAGACTTATATTTCTGTACCTAATAAGCAAATGGTAGACACCATTGTTGATAATATATCATTAAGAACGCATAGAAAAGCAGAAATTAAAATTGAAATCGGATTAGACGCAACCACAAGTCAATTGACCGAGCTTATTGAAGCAGTAAGGAACTTGTTGTCAGCAAAACAGCTGGAAGGCATTGCGGTTCATTTGGTAGACACAGGTAAAAATGCCCATGTGGTTAATATTGAATATCTGCAATCAGTAGAGCAGCCCATGCAATCTTTTCTACAAGAAAAACAAGAGAATTTGTTGCAGATTATTGCAATAATGGAGGGAATGAAAATTCAAATGGCAGGTGCGTCAACAGATGTATTTGTTACCAATAGATCAGCTGTCTAATGAACTTTTCAGTTCAAGAAGGAACTTTTTAAAATTACCCAGCGTTTGCACAAGTAATGTCTCTGTATCTATCTTACTCTTGTTGGACTTTAGGTAGGCTTTAGCACCTTCAATGGAGAATTTTCTTTGTCTCAAAAGTAAATAAATAAGTTGCAGGTTCTTTATATCTTCTACTCTGAACAAACGATCCCCTTTTCTTGTTTTTCTGGGCTGTAATATATCAAATTCATTTTCCCAATATCTTAACAATGAAGTGTTCACTTTAAACCAGGAAGCAACCTCACTGATGGAATAGTATAGCTTTTGTTTCAGCATTTCATCAGTAGGTATGTCAATTAAATCAACAGCTGCATCCATTTCTTTAAATGATTTTCTACCTCTTTTGCCAGGCACTTTTATAGACTTTGAAGCCCTTACCTTAGTAACTTCCTTTTCCTTTTTAACCTTTACAACAATTTGATTATTGGCATAAATAACCGGGTCTACAGCTGAACTGTAATTGTCAACTTCAGGTGCTGGATCGGCTACCGGAGGGGCTGTCTTTTTTACTGGCTGCTTTTTGGGCTTTGCTGCAGGAGCCGCTTCAACGGGCATTCCAAATAAGTCCAGTTGTTGTAAAAGATTAGCCATGCTGTAAAATTAGTGCCAAATTCATCTAAAAACAGACGGGCAGGAGCTTTGGTGGAAAAGATGTAAGTATCTTGCAATCCTATGGAAATCAGAAAAATTGAAAGAATAGTGGTTTGTGGAGCGGGAACTATGGGGAGTGGAATAGCTCAGGTAGCTGCTACAGCTGGTTATCAGGTTGTACAATTCGATTTGAATGAGGCTGTTTTACTTGCAGCAAGTCAACGTATCCGTAAGAATCTTGAAAAACTGCAGGAGAAAGGAAAAATCACCCAGGAGGAATTTCAGGGAATTCTGAATAAAATTCAATTCACCAATCAGTTGACAGATTGTAAGGGAGAGCTGATCATTGAAGCTATTATAGAGAAAAAAGAAGCTAAAATAAATCTGTTCAATCAACTAATTACGGTGAATAGTCCGGATACCATTCTGGCATCAAATACTTCTTCAATATCCATTGATGCAATTGCTTCCGGTATTGATATTCCTGCCCAGCTGGTTGGGTTGCACTTTTTTAATCCTGCTCCTTTAATGAAACTGGTAGAAATTATTCAGGGAAAGGAAACCAATCCTGCTATTGTTCAATCAATGGTTTCGCTGGTAGCGTCCATGCAAAAAAAACCTGTAATCTGTAAGGATTCGCCCGGATTCATTGTAAACAGAGTGGCCAGACCTTATTACCTTGAATCCATGTACCTTGTGCAATCCGGGCAAGCAAACGTTGAACAGACAGATAAAGTGTTGGAAGCTGCCGGTTTTAAAATGGGTCCTTTTAAGTTAATGGATTTAATAGGACTCGATATTAATTACAGTGTCAGCACCATTGTATGGGAAGATCTGGGAAAACCAGAGAGGCTTAAACCTTCCATCATTCAGAAAGAAAAAATTGATCTGGGGCAGTATGGTGTGAAAACTAAAAAGGGATTTTATGACTATGAGTAAGCGTATAACAAGCTCTCAATGTTGTTTATAACTCTATATTCACTTCATTATCCCAGTTCGCTCTTACAGACAATGGTTTTGTTATTAATTGAACTATTTCAGGTTGACGTTTCACTTTCCCAAAAGCGCCTGTATCCCAGACTCCGTTTTTATTGGTGTCGTATAAAATCCGCATGTCAAAACTTCCCGATTTAAATAGCTTTCTGATTAGCTCACTGGAACTGAGTGGAATGGATTCAATGATTTTATCTGATTGAATAAACTGTAAAATTGGATTTTTTTGCAAATTGATATTATTGAACCGCAGTCTGATACTTCCGTATTCAGTTTCTTTTTTGGTTGTGAACTTCAAAGTATCAGATTTGATCAGCCCAATTCCTGCGGTATCTTCCACTGCATCTTTTGATACAATTAAATTAAATCTTGTTTGTTCCTTCCAGGGAAAATTGACGGTTAGGATGGTTCTGGTTGAATCCAGGCTGATTACAGCGGGTTTAACAGAGTTGAAACTAGAATCTGTTAATACCAATTTACTGCTATCTACTTTTTTGATTGGTTTTCCAAACTTTAACTCTAATGGTGACAACAAGTCCTGTGTGCCATTATCCAAACTATTGGTGAATTTTAAACGGGTATCTGTCTTTGAAACATTTGTTGCTGCTGAAGTAGCCTGCGCAGCTTTTCTTTTAAATGCTTCAAATACATAGAAAGTATCGGTAACTGTATTTGAATTAATAAGTAAAGGCGTTGACCTGAATGCAAATAGCTTGGTACTATCATCGTATTTTTTTGAAAAATCATTTGGCAATACATAAGCTGTATAATATCCACCAGACAAATTATTGAATTCAAATATTCCTTTTCCGTTGATTCTGGTAAAATACCTAGGTCGATTTTTAAAAATGGCAGTATCGCTGGTATTATTGTGCAGTAATACAATTAGAGTAGAATCAATACTTCCCTTCTCGGCCAATACTACTTTTCCACGATAACTGAAATTGTCTATTGTATTGCCGGTTGAAAAAATATATCTGAAATTCTTGATGATATTCCCTTCGTTAACATCTTTAATGGAATTGCCAAAATTAAGTGAGTAGGTGGTGTTGGCTTCTAAGCTGTCTTTAAACTTGATGGTTACATTTTTAAGCTTATTGTCAACTATGGGATTGTCTTTGATTGTTGGTGAAACAATCAGATTGCTATTTACATCTTGCAGACTAATATATTCATCAAATGTTAAAGTGATCAGCTTGGGTGAAACATTTATTGCCGAATCTTTAGGAAAAGCAGACACCAATACCGGTGGCAAACTGTCTCTGTCACCACCACTGGGTGGTATAATATTGGCACAGGATGTAAAGAAAAAAGATACAAGTAGTAATATCAAGTTAGTTCTATGATTCAGCATCAGCATTCGGCAAAATTAATAGGTTTCGGTATTGTTTTCTAGCTCTTCAGGATTTAGTTCGGCCAAAGAAACATTGAGTTCATTGGATTTAACAAACTGACACCAGTGGCAGTCTTCTTTACCGCAGCCAGTATAAAAATCATGCGCCTGTATCTTATCCCAAACTGTGCTTATCTGATTTTTTACCGTTGCAATGTCCTGCTCATTTATGTTTACTGTTACTTTTTTGTAGTTCTTTTTGCTATCTGGTTCTACAAAATCAAACTCACTGCTAATTACCTTCCAATCTTTTTGCTCATAATTATCAACGAGAATTTTATAGAATACCGCTTGTCTCCAATAGTCTCCTCCATTGGGTTGCTTTTCATCAGGAGGAAGTAATTTATCTTTTGCCTTTTCTATATCACCTGTTTTGTAGTCTACAACATTTACCAATTTTCCATTAAACTCCAATTTATCCAGCTTTCCTTTGATGGGTACTCCATTAACAACAACATTATTGATATTCCTTTCAATCACCACTATTTTATTCCATTTGTCAATGTAAGCTTCTCTGTAGTTCTGTAAAACCTCCAGTCCATATTCCATTCTTCTTTTAAATTGTTCATGTGTAAAGCTTTTTCTGTTTTTCTCCATGTATTCTTCAAAGAACATTACAAGAGCTTCTTTTGGTGGGAACTCCTTATTATTCAGCATGAACTGAAAGTATCTTTGCAAAGCTTCGTGAATGGCAGAGCCAAATTCAGTAGCTTCCGATTTACCAGAAGGGACACGAACCAAATTATTGTAGTAAAACTGGAGTGGACATTTTAAGTAATTATTGAGAGCAGTCACATTCATTACAAATTTCTGAAGCACCTGTTCAATAAATGCAGCTTCTGCTTTTTCAATAGATGGCAAAAGAGATTCCTGATATTGCAAAGCAGTAAATTCACTCACAATATTATTTTCCAGATTTACATTCGTAATTTCTATTTCTTCTCTATCTTGAATTTCTGCAATGAACATGGAAGGCTCTATGGGCTTCCCATCCAGCTTGTATTGACTAAAAGAAATATGGAGTTGTTTTTCTGCTCTGGTTAGTGCTACATAAAACAGTCTTCTTAGTTCTTCCTCTTCGCTGGTTACAGGCTGAGAAGCAAAAAGAGTATCTGGCATAGTATATCCCCCACCTGGCTTTCTCTTTTTTTCCCAATAAGTTGCATTGCATCCCATGAAAAAAATATACTCAAATTCAAGCCCTTTTGATCCGTGCGCAGTCAATAGATTTACTCCCTTTTCACTACCTGTCACTTTTTTTAATGGCAGCCTTATTTTTTCTTTATGCATTAATTCAATAAGCTCTACCAGCCTCTTTACATTCAGCGTTGGATTACGGTTTGTTTCTTCTTTTATATAGTTAAAAAATGCAGTAAGCTCCTGAAGCAAAGCGTGTTTTTCGGGATGCTGCATAATATGATTGATTATCCCGGTATCCTTTATGATATTGTCAAAGAGATTAATTAATGTGACGTTAGGGACATCTCCTATTAGCTTCTCAAGACAACTGACTGCTTTGTGAAGGCCAGGGACGGATTGACTGAATAAATCTCTGGGAGGTTGATTGATGATGTCTACCAGATGAGCCCTCAAACTGATTCTGGGTCTTTTGTCAGCTACTAATGCTGAATGTTTTGCAATTTCAATGGGAGGAATACCAAACCAGTTAAAGTGTAATATCTCAAATAGTAATTCGTCCTCGCTGAAGGGAATGTAAGTTTCAGCAGCTAGGTATCTGAGAATTGATATTATCTTCCGGGTTAACGGTAAATCCAGAATATTCAGATCACGCTTTGAATAAACCGGAATTTTATATAAGCTTAGGTATTGGTTTAGCGATTCCCCAAACTTATTTTCCTTATAGATAATGCCAATTCTTCCGGGTTGAACTCCATTTTTAATCAGCTGTGCTACATCAAGCGTAATACCAATCATTTCATGGTGTTCACTGGCGTAACTATTAATTCTAGGCCGCTCCTTTAGATTCACTAATTCCTGGTTAGCTGTTCTTAAATCTTTACTAAGACCCGGAATTTTTTTAACCAGTCTTTCCTGGTTTCTGTCAATCAGTGTTTTTGCTACGTTTAAAATAGGTTGAGTAGACCGGTAATTATCTGTAAGGACAACAGTTTTTAAATCTTTGCTATAGGCATCTGCAAACCGCTCCATGTTCTCAATATTCGCACCCTGAAAACGATAAATGCTCTGATCGTCATCGCCTACTACAAAAACATTGGGTTGCTCCCAGTAACTAATCAATAGTTCAACCAAACTGTTTTGTGTTCCGCTGGTGTCTTGATATTCATCAACGAGGATATATTGAAACTGCTCCTGATAATTTGCCAGCATCAATCTATTCTCTCTAAAGGCACGCAGAACCCAAAGAATCATATCATCAAAATCATATCGGTTTCTTTTTTTCATCAAAGCAATGAAACGATCAAACTCGTTTACAGCAGCCCTGAGTTTTTCCATTTTTTCAGTTGCCAGATCAATCTGATTTTGTTTCAGGTCCCCTTTTTTAAACTGCTTGTATGCTCTTTGATAAACAAATTCTTCTCTGTTGGGTAAATCACGTAGGTAACTGTCAATGGCCGTATTAATCATTGCTGTATCCCATCCCTCCCTCTTCATATTGCTGAAAAGGCTTTTCAAATTATTAATCTCAAAATAAACATCTCCTCTGTATCGCTTCAATGGATGATTTTTGGGGAACCCGTCAATCAGTTCTTTAAATACTTCTATACTTTCCAGTTCAGAAATGGGCTCTAAAGATGATTTCTCAAATAGAGATAAATTATCTTGTATGATATCGTTGCAGAATGAATGAAAAGTATGAATATGAACTTTGTAAGCGTCTGGGCCAATAAAACGAATTAATCTTTTGCGCATGGCAACCGTTCCGGCATCCGTATAAGTTAAGCAAAGTATATTTTCCGGATTTGAATCTGTTTCCAATAAAATCTTTCCTATGCGGGCACTTAAAATTTGTGTTTTTCCTGTGCCTGGCCCTGCAATTACCATTACAGGTCCCTCCAGGGTATCCACTGCCTGTTTCTGTGCCTGATTTAATGCAGCATATATTTCTTCAAAATAGGCCCTTTGTTCTTCCTTGGTTATCATTCTATAAAGATACCATGAACCTTCTTATGCAAATACTGTTATTATTATATTATGTCAAGAGTTTACAGCATCAAAACCGTTCAAAAAATTCCTATTAGTCTCGACCAGGCCTGGGAATTCTTCAGCAAGCCCGATAATCTAAAAGAAATCACGCCTTCCAATCTGGGTTTTAATATTATCAGCAAGCATCATGGTTCAACCATGTACTCTGGCCAAATTATTGAATATACTGTAAAACCTATTTTGGGCATTCCCTTGTATTGGATGACTGAAATAACGCATGTAACCGACCGGAAATTTTTTGTGGATGAGCAGCGTTTTGGTCCCTACAGCTTATGGCATCATCAGCATCATTTTAAAGAAATTGAGGGCGGTGTAGAAATGACTGATATTGTACACTATAAATTACCGCTTTGGATTTTAGGTGACATTGCTCATGTCATCATGGTTAAAAGTCAACTAAAAGGAATATTTAACCACCGGTATAAAGCGGTAGAAGAAAGGTTTGGTGCATGGCCGGGAGCCAACAATATTGTTGTTTTCGGATAGTTATTTCAATGCTTTCAATGCGCTTACATTATTGTTAATATCAATGGTTGCAACAAATAATTTACAGCCATTAACATCCGGAATATTGTTCAGATCAATGGTTGCTTCCTTATCTGTTACTATCAATTGAAGTAACTGGCTATTGATGAATTTTACTTCTCTCCCAACAGGGACACTAAAAATCCCAAATCCACGGATTTTCAAATGGCCATTGTACAGAATGTTGGCGTTATTGGCATCCCGTGTAACAACCGGTTGATCGGGGGCATCATTGTTCAGCCATGTCATTGGAGGAACCAAAGCAGGATGATGGTAATAATTATTTTTTAGACTATCATTCCATCCATTCAGATTTTTTTCAAATGTCTTACTGCTAAAGTAAACACTGCCCTGTGTTGTGGGATACTTTCGTAGTTCTTTTATTTGATCAGGAATCTGGTTCTTGTCTTTCCACGCCTCATTGCTGCCACCTCTGTATATTCCGTGGCCAATATAAATATGTTTCCCGTACCCATTTTCATTCCACCACTTTAATAGAACATCATAATCAGCTAAATTATGACCCCGCTCCCAATACAATTGTGGAGTTACATAATCAATCCACCCTTTGCTTAACCACAGTAAAATATCCGCATATAAATCATCATAGTTTGTTTGCCCGGCTTTTGTATCACTACCCATTGGATCCTGGCTCTTGTTTCTCCAAACACCAAAAGGACTGATTCCAAATTTGACTCTCGGGTTAGTTGAGCGTATGGTTCTGTGAATGTCTACAATGATGCTGTCACAATTACTTCTTCTCCAGGAATCTTTACTTAAACCATTCCCGTATTTTTCAAATGTTTTTTGATCCGGAAATTCTTTACCTGAAATTCTGTACGGATAGAAATAGTCATCCATATGTATAGCATCCAGATCGTAGCGTTTCAACAGATCATTCACTATTCTTACTGTGTGTTGTCTTACTTCGGGTAGCCCAGGATTAAAATATTTTTTATCTCCATACACTACAAACCAATCCGGATGAATTTTGGTAATATGTGAAGGTGCTACTGAAGACTTAAATACATTGAAAACGGCTCTGTATGGATTCAGCCAGGCATGAAATTCCATACCCCTTTTATGGGTTTCTGTTATCATGAATTCCAGTGGATCATAATATGGATTCGGAGGAAGTCCCTGTTTCCCCGTTAGATATTCGCTCCAAGGCTCGTATTGTGAAGGATAAAACGCATCGCCTGCAGGTCTGATTTGCATTACGATTGCGTTCATTCCATTGGATTGATGCAAATTGAGTAATCTGATAAAGCTGGCCTTTTGTTCAGCTACCGATAAGTTTCTTTTTGACGGCCAGTCAATATTTTCAACCGTTGCAATCCAGACTCCCCTGAATTCATAGTTAGGAGAACTTTGTGCAAATCCAATCTGGCTTGTAATACTTAGAATAAATAAAAGGATGGAAATCCGGTTTTTCATACTATGAAGATAAGCCATCTACTTAAATCTTCTCTCTCATTTTGTCTAGTAAATCACTTAATGCAGCAGCTTCTTTAGGACTTAGGTTTTGAAGTATTGCATCCAGTTCTTCGTTCTTCTGATCTAGTCTTTTTAATAATTCCAGACCGGACTCGGCAATACTAACGTCAACCAGTCTCTTATCGATATTGCTGGTTTTTTTCTCAACTAGTTCTTTTTTTACCAGTCGTTCTACAATTCGGCTGGTATCGCTCATTTTGTCGAGCATTCTTTCTCTTATCTGAAGTGTGCTTAATGGTATTTTGCTACCCCTTAATATTCTCAGGATATTGTATTGCTGAGGCGTAATATCTTCTTCCTGTAAAATGCTCTTGATTTTCTCCGTAATCCAGTTGGTAGAAAAAATAAGGTTGATGGATAATTTCTGATAAATACTCCTGAAATTATCCTGCTGAATATCTTTATCTATTCCCATGCTGATAAAGGTAAAAATTAATGTACAAACATTCTTTTTAATCTTCCCAAACGTTAAGTCCTTCGCTGCAATTGGAACAGATATCTATATTTTTTCTGCTATGTAGGATTTCTGTTCTAAATTGATGATAATTGCTGTTTTTCCAGGTATCTCTGAAACTTTGGGTTTTCAGGTTACCCAACTGATGCATCGCATCTTTGTCGAAACAACAAGGCACAACCAGGCCATCCCATGTGATTACATTGGCGTGCCATAGTTTCCAGCAATAGTTTTTAAGGCCGTTTTTCACCTTCATTTTGCCATCTTTCCCTTTTTTGTACCTGCTGTATTTATTATTAAGGGGTATGAGCTGATTGGGGTCTTCTTCATAATTATATACTTGAGCCGTTTTAAAACGTACCTGGTCTACCCCTATCTCTTTTCCAAGTTTTTTAATCTCTTCAATTTGGTGTTCATTGGGCTTAACTACCAGAAACTGAAAAAATACAAACGGTTTCTTGCTGTTGAGCGCTTTCTTCCATTTTACAATATTTCTAGCACCTTCAATTACTTTATCCAGTTTACCACCGACTCTGTATTGCTGATATACGTCTTGGGTAGTTCCATCAATGGAAATAATTAATCTATCCAAACCGCTTTCTACCGTTTTTTTTGCATTTTCATCAGTCAGGTAATGTGCATTGGTAGATGTGGCGGTATAGATTCCTTTATTTTGTGCATACCTGACCATTTCCAAAAAATGGGGGTTTAAATAGGGCTCTCCTTGAAAATAAAAAATCAAGTACAAAAGTTCCGGAGCTATATCTTCAATGGTTTGCTGAAAAAAATCCTTTTGCAGCATACCTGTAGGGCGTGTAAACTCTCTTAGTCCGCTGGGACACTCCGGGCATCTTAAATTACAGGATGTAGTAGGTTCAAATGAAATAGAAATTGGCATTCCCCACTGAATGGGTCTGGAAAGTAATCTGGATAGCCTGAAGCTGCAATATACCAGTAAACCGTTCCAAATCCGTTTTATGGTAAGTTTAGATAATAAGTTTAGGCTGTCATGCAGGTTAAAATAGGGCATTTTCAAAAATACTCAATTGAATTTGTTGATTTCATTAAAAATATTTCTTAACTTAAAGGTGCTTAGCTTTTTATGCCTTTTAACAATTCTTTATTAAACAGATTCAAAGTTTCTGCGTCTACTATATATACAGACAATATAGTTAAAGCGGATGATTAATGAATCCTTAACAACTAAAAAATTGAATTGGCATAGGGTTTGAAATAATTAAGAAAGAATAAGCAGTTCTATACATTTTTCTCATAAGCAGTTAGTTTTGGTTGAGGCCTCTGTTTCTACAGGGGCCAACTTTTTTATAGTCGCTTAATGATGAACCTGAATCCCCAAAACACCATACAACCAGCCAAGTCAGCCAGTATATCTAATATCTCAAATGATCTTCCGGGGATAAAATTAGCTTGTATAAATTCAATCAGTATTCCATAGAAACCCATTGCTAACACAATGGTCCAGGCAATTCTTCTCTCAAAATCAGGAAAGCTATTCACCAGCCACAGATAGGCTGATGAACACAATGATATAAATATGCCAGCATGAATCAATTTGTCGAAATGGGGTATATTAATCCAGTAAATTCTGGGAACTCTACTGGCTGGTAAAGTAAAGACTACAAAACTGGTGATAAAGAATAAAAAGAATAAAATGGGTTTAATGGGTCCATTTTTCCAATACTTTCCTAAGTTGCTCAATGGTAAATGGTTTGGTAACAATGTCTTTCATTCCAAGCTGTAAGTACTCTGCTTCAGCCTCTTTTACTGCGTTGGCCGTCATTGCTATTATGATAGGAACTTTTGTTCTCCCACTGTTCAGAATTCTCTGAGTTGCTTCAATACCGTCCATTTCTGGCATATGGATGTCCATGAAAACAAGGTCATAGTCGTATTTAGCGGTCATTTCAACAGCTTCCTTTCCATTGTTTGCAATTTCAATGATGTACCCTATTTTCTTGAACATTTTGGTAGCCAAAAGCTGGTTCATATTGTTGTCTTCAGCAACCAGCATTTTTAATGGTTTGATTTCAGCTCCACTTATAGCGCCGGCAGCATTTCTTTGCTGAGGCTGCTGGCTTTTTCTAACTAAATTAATTTGAACCGGAATGATAAATTTGAAGCTGGAACCTTTTCCTAATTCACTCTCTACCCAGATTCTACCTCCCATTTCTTCAATGATTTTTCTACAAATAGAAAGCCCCAGACCGGTACCACTGTGTTTTCTGGTAGCTGTAGAATCTATTTGTGTAAAAGGGATAAACAGTGATTGTATATTCTCCTCACTGATACCTATACCCGAATCGCTTACTGCAAAATGAAGTTCCTGTAGCGATTCGTCAATCATATTAGCGCTGACTTCCAGTTTTATAGTACCTGTTTCCGTAAATTTAATAGCATTGCCTACCAAATTAATTAGAACCTGTTTGATTCTGCTCTCATCCGCAATAATCTCAGACTCTACTCCTGGTTGAACGCCAGCAGTTAAGGTTATATTCTTTTTCAGCGCGATTAATCTGGGAGAACTGATGGCAGTTACTTGCTGAATAATATTCTCGAGGTTGCAGGGGCCTTCAAATAATTCCAGTTTATCTGCTTCAATCTTTGAAATGTCCAGCACATCGTTTACGATTTCCAATAAATGCGTGCTACTCGATTTTAAAGACATCATTAATTCTTCCTGCTCTCCGCTTAATGTGGTATGTTGCAATAAATCGATAGTTCCAATAATACCGTTTAAAGGGGTCCTGATTTCATGACTCATATTGGCTAGAAATCTTGATTTTGCCTTTGTGGCTTCTTCTGCCTGTTGTTTGGTTTCTGATAAGTACTCTCTGGACTCTTCAAGATCCATTGATTTTTTTATCAGACTGTTTCTGTCCATATCATACGTTCGCTTGTATAAGCTTACACTGATAGATATGATTAGCAGATAAAGAATAGTACTGACAAGAATATCTGTATGCTTGGCTTTTTCATTCGGGTATTTAACAATCCATTCAGGATGCTGCAATTCCAACCAATACAGTGTCAAGATTATCCCAATTGTCACAACTATGAATAAAAGATGATAACGTTTAGGTAAAATCATCATAGCCGCAACTACACTCATTAGATATGCTGTCTTTGTAGGGCCTTCGATTCCTCCGTTGCTAAACCAGATGGGTATGAAAAACAAAAGACTGAAAACAATGTACATCAACCCAATCGGAACAAATTTCTCCTGATATCGGGATATGTAAAAAACATAAAAGGAAACCATAGCTATGCATAAAAGCATGCTTAATAAAAGTGAATCTCTTTCCAGTAAAATATTACTGGCAAGGCTGATTGTCATTGCGATAAAAACAAGAAAAGAAACCAGGTTGAAGATTTTATTCTCCAGTGAAATAACTGCTTTCTTTAATCCCAGTATTTTCTTAATTTGATCTGCGTTCATATAGATTGTACGGAATAAAGATAACCGTAATTCATTATTCTATCCAACCTTTCCTGCAACATACATTTCAGTAAGTGTTGGAGTAGGACTTCCGCCCTCTTTTTCAAGTGTGATTGCAAACATGGAAGCTGTAGGAATATTTTTCATTTTACATAACCCGGCACAATCTCCTAATATGCCTGCGTCTACAGGTTTACCATCAACAATAGCCCAGAGTTGGTATTGTTTTCCTTGTGCTGGTTGAGGTAGTTTATTGGGAAGTATATAAACATCTTTAGATTTTGCATCCCAGAAAACAGTGGCATAATTGCTTTCTTTACCAGGGATACCCGGCATAGCAATTTTTTGCATATTTGGATCGGCCATCATTTGCATGCTGTTAAAGAGATCAAGACTCTTGGTTTGCATGATCTGATTATTTGCTTGTAATGTGTTTTTCTCAAGTAGGAGGGCCTGGTATTGTTGGGTAGTTTGTGTAAACTTACTGTAGAAATAGATGTTCAGGCCTCCGCTTACAACCAATAAAATGATTGCTGCAGCAGCAAAATAGCGACTGAAGTAATTCATAGCTACTACTGGTGTTGGCTGAGTTGGCAACGCTGTATGGCTAAGCTCTTCTGGTAAACTGGTTTTTGCAAAAGAAGATTCCAGCTCTTTGAATAAAGCCTTTTTAATACTTGGTGGCGGAGGAATAGCATTGGCCATTGCATTTTTTTCCAATGCTATTTCAAATGCTGTCAGCGCTTCTTTAATTTCAGGAAACTGAAGGCAAAGTGATTCCAATTCCGCAGCTTCCTCCGGACTGGCCATGCCTAACACATAGGACTCAATGATGCCGCTTTCTATGTATTCCCTTGTATTCAATCTTTTATCAATTTATGCAATTCTTTTAATGCCGCCCTCAGCCTTGTTTTAACGGTACCAAGTGGTATGTCCAGCATTTTTGACATCTCATCCTGGGTATACCCTTCAAAATACGCAAGTTTAATCAGGACACTCCATTCGGGTTTTAGCTGATTCACCCATTTACGAAGATTCAGATCGTCTGAAGCTATGTTAACAGATCCTGCTGATTCATATACGGTTTCGGAGAGCGATTGGTTTTGTTGACTTTTTTGAAATCCCTTGCTTCGGGTCGTGTCAATTGCCGCGTTGCGGGCAATATTTAACATCCATGTATACAAACGGCCCTTACTGCTATCGTAAGAGCCGATTTGTCTGAATATTTTAACGAAAACTTCCTGTAGGGTATCTGCAGCTATTTCCGCATCGGAAACAATACTCAGAATGCTATTGTATAAAGCGCCTGAGTAGTGGTCGTATAAATAACTAAAAGCAGCTTCGTTTCGTTGGGTTAACAACAAAACAAGTTCTGCTTCTGTATATTGTTGATTGGGATTCAAATGATTATCCTACAAGGGATTCGTAAGCTTCTTTGGTCATCAATCCATCCACACTTGAAGGGTCTGCTACCGTCATTTTGATCATCCAGCCATCTCCGTAAGGATCAGTATTCACCAATTCTGGTTGTTTTTCCAATAAAGCGTTCACTTCAGTTACGGTTCCTGATACAGGTAAAAACAAGTCACTCACGGTTTTTACTGCTTCTACGGTACCAAAAACTTCTTCAGCAGATAATTCTTTCCCAACGGTGTTGATATCTACATATACAATATCACCCAACTCGTGCTGGGCAAAATCAGTAATGCCAATGGTGGCAACATTACCTTCTAATTTAATCCATTCGTGGTCTTTTGTGTAACGTAGTTCAGCTGGAAAATTCATATCGCGTTGTTTTTATTATGCAAATATTCAATAAAAATTGAAGGCAGAAAATTAAATATAATCAGCTTTAAAAGTCTGCCTGCTCAAAATATAGTAAAACATGGTCTTTGATAAAGTTCTCCTGGTCTGGTAAACTCATTTCTGGTAAAGGCTTTATCTGTCCAAAATGCGGCCATCCCTCTTCGTCTTTACCCTCCAACAGGTAGTATCCGCTTTGTGCCAATACAGTGCAAACGGCCACATGCATCAGGTCCTGCTTTTGTTCCTTTGAAATTTTTTCGGCCATAAATCCGGTTTCTTGAAGGCCAATCAAAAATAAAACGGCTTCCAAATCAGGCTTCTTCCCGAATCTTTCTACCAATTTGGCTTCCAAAGCCCACCAGCGTTGCTGTAAATCATCTGTAATAAACATGGTGCAAAGGTAAACCATGAAAGCATGCCATCATCAATTACCGAAAGGGTATATTTGCACCAAATTTGAGCAAATGTTACCCGTAAGTGTATTAAAAGCAAATCCTGAAAAAGTAAAACAGCAGTTGGCTAAAAAGCATTTTAAACAGCCGGAACTGGTGGATTCCATTATTATGATGGACGAGGAGCGCAAGAAAGTGCAGGCAGCTTTTGATGAAACACAAGCCAAAGTGAACGCAGCATCTAAGGAAATTGGTCAGTTAATGGCTAAGGGAAATAAGGAAGGAGCAGAAGCCATTAAACAAAATGTGGCCAACTGGAAACAAACACTGGAGCCATTGAAAGAGAAAATGGCGCAGTTAGAAAAAGAGCTGACAGAGCAGCTGGTTCAGTTGCCGAACTTGCCAGCAGATATGGTTCCTGAAGGAAAAACCCCAGAAGAAAATGAAGTAGTAAGAACGGGGGGAGCAAAACCGCAACTAAGCGAGGGCGCTGTTCCTCACTGGGACCTGACTACCCAATACAACCTGATCAATTTTGAATTGGGCAATAAAATTACAGGAAGCGGTTTCCCTGTATACATAGGCAAAGGAGCCAAATTGCAGCGGTCTTTGATTCAGTATTTTTTAGACTTTAATACAGCAGCCGGATACACGGAATATCTTCCGCCCTTCATGGTAAATGCAGACTCTGCCTATGCCACAGGACAATTACCCGATAAGGAAGGGCAAATGTACCATGCAACGGAAGACGATTTTTATTTGATTCCAACCGCAGAAGTGCCGGTGACTAATGTATATAGAGATACCATTTTAAAAGAATCTGATTTTCCAGTGAAAATGACAGCTTATTCTCCTTGTTTCAGAAGAGAAGCGGGTAGTTATGGAAAAGATGTTCGTGGACTCAACCGTTTACACCAGTTTGAAAAAGTAGAAATCATACAGATTGTACATCCCGATAAGAGCTACGAAACTTTAGATGAAATGGTATTGCATGTAGAAAATCTATTGCAATCCCTTGAATTACCATATCGCATTCTGCGCTTATGTGGCGGTGATATGGGCTTTACTAGTGCCATCACATACGACTTTGAAGTATACAGCGCTGCACAAGATCGTTGGTTAGAAGTGAGCAGTGTTAGTAATTTTGAAAGTTACCAAGCCAACAGAATGAAATGTAGGTTCAAAGGGGCAGATGGTAAAACCCAATTGGTGCATACCCTCAATGGTAGCTCTCTGGCATTACCGAGAATCATGGCTTGTCTGTTAGAGAACAATCAAACAGCAGAGGGTATTTATATTCCAGCTGCTTTACGCCCTTATTTTGGGGCAGAGCGGATTCATTAAAATGGGAATCTTCTTATTAAACCATAAATCAGTTACTTTCTACATAAAAAGCCGACTCAACTAAATGGGTCGGCTTCTTAAATTAGATACATCAAGATTGAAATGCAATCAATGTTGAATAAACCTATCAAAAAACTCAATCGTTCTAAGCATTTGGTCTACCCTTTGACGATTATTACCTGTGCGTGTTAATTCATGTGTGCCGCCCGGATGTCTTACGTACTCTACAGTTCGACCCAGTACCTTCAAACTTTTGTACAACATTTCACTTTGAATAACACCAGTCCTTAAATCGTTTTCACCATGGAAAATGATAAAAGGGGTATGGATTTTATCTACATAATTAATGGGTGATTCACGGAATAAAATGGGTCTTGTTTTTTCTTCCCAAGGATAGCCACCAAAATAATTCGGAACCAGACGCCATGCATTGCCTTCTCCAAAGAAAGTTCCTAAATCGTAAACACCTCGTTGTGCACAAGCCGCTTTAAAACGCTGATCGTGACTGATAATCCATGCCACTAAATAACCTGCATAGGATCCACCGGTCACTGCCAGTCTGGAGGTATCAATAAATCCTTCTTTTGTAGCTAGATCAACAGAAGTCAATACATCAGAAGTGGGTCCTGCACCCCAGTCGTTTACATTGGCTCTCAGGAATTCTTCGCCATAACCACCAGAGCCTCTTGGATTACCGTAAACAATGGCATAGCCTTTGGCAGCATAGTACTGAAACTCATGCCACATAGAGCTTTCACCAGGTCCCCACATGGCCGAAGGTCCTCCGTGAATATTTAAAATGGTCGGATATTTTTTACCTGCCACATAGTTGGCTGGCTTCATGATCCAGTATTCAACCGTTAATCCTTTCTCATTTTTGAAAGTTCTTTTTTCAGGCAGGCTCAATTGTTTTTTACTTACCCAGTCATAATTAAAACTACTGATGCGTTTTTCATTTTTACCGTAGATATCTGTGGTATAGATTTCAAAAGGATTGGTAACTGCTGTCTTCACATACACCAACTTGTCTGCTTTCATAGCATAGCTGCTGATGCCTTCATCTATGGAGGTAAGTTGTTCTGCTTTTTTGGTTTTTACATTCATTCGATAGATAGGAGCGCCACCATTGCTCTGTGCGGTAAAATAAATATGCTGTTCGTCTTTGCTCCAAGTAAGCCCACCCTTGTTTCTGTCGAAGGGAAGCATCACTAAATCCGCTACTGTTCCATTCAATGGCATAATGGCCAATTCAGGTACGTTTACAAATGATACAGTTCCAACCTGCACTGCCAACCATTTTCCGGAAGGAGAAACAGATGGACTATTATAAGACTTGCCTTTTTCTCCTAATAACTGTTTCATATTTGAACCATCAGTATTGGCAATAAAAATCTGTGTTTCCTGCGCCCTGTCCGGGTGTTGAGCGTCATCTGTATTTCCTGTAAAAACAATTTTCTTTCCATCGGATGTAAAGCTGGCACCTCCGAATCGGTAGAATCCATGGGTAATGGCTTTGGGTGTTGCACCAGGTTCAGCAGTCATAATAAATAAGTGCGAAAATGATTGGTCTCCTGAAGTAGTTGCTTCTTCCTGAAAATTAAGTTTGTGAATCACTTTGGCTTTTTTATCAGCTACGTTCAGATCTAGATAGGCTTTGATTTCTTCTGGCGTTCCATCCGGATTGGGTTGAGCGGAATTAGGTAACAGAAACTGGTTCTGATTGAACCCAGGCCGCTCAGCTGGCCAGGCTGGTACTGCACCTTTCGGATTCATTTCTTTGTCTTTTAGCAAATCACTCAGTGAAACAGAAGCACTGAATAAAAGCATGCTGCCATCGGGGCTGAATACCGGACTGCTTGCACCGTAGCGGAACTTTGTCATTTGAACCGGTTCTCCTCCGTCTAATGACAATAAAAAGATTTGAGGTTTACCGTCTGTTGCTCTTACAAAGGCAATTTTTTTACCGTCAGGGCTCCAGACAGGTTGACTGGCATTCTCCTTAAACGTCAATGCTCTTGGTGCAGAAGAGCCATCTGCTGCTACAAGATATAATTGATTGGTATACTTATATTCCCACTTACTATTGCCCTCCGGCTCAATACTATTTAATACAAATAGTACTTGACTTCCGTCAGGACTAAGACTTACACTGTTCATTTGTTTAATCTTGTACATATCGGTAATCTTAACAAGATCAACAGCTTGCTGTGCCATTGCAATGATGGGCAAAAAGCAAATCAGGAATAAAAATTTCTTCATTCGATAGTATTTGAGCTTTAAAATACAAAGAAATTGGTTCGGCTAAGTGTTGCTGATGTATTTTTGCAGTATAATATTTTACATATGAGTGAAATGGTGAATGAGTTTAACAGCTACAGAGAGCGGATGAACGAAGTGATTCTGAGTAAGAACAATCTGGTAATGAAGCGTCTCTGGAATTTGGATACCAACACTTACGAAGACGGCGCATTAGATAAAAAAACAAAGGAAATGCTGGGTTTGGTAGCCAGCATGGTTTTGCGTTGTGATGATTGTATTAAATACCACTTGGGAAAGAGTTTTGAACTGGGTGTAACCACCGAAGAAATGTATGAAATTTTTGCTGTAGCGAATATTGTGGGCGGAACCATCGTTATACCACATACCAGAAGAGCTGCTGAATATTGGGAAGAACTTATTAAACAATAAATCATGTCTACTGAAACAATAGCCACTCCAACTTTAACTGCTAAAGATTTTGCTACGGATCAGGAGGTACGCTGGTGTCCGGGTTGTGGAGATTATTCCATTCTGGCTCAGGTGCAAAAAATCATGCCGGGCATTGGAGTTCCCAAAGAAAATATTGTTATCATTAGTGGAATTGGTTGCAGTAGCCGTTTTCCTTATTACATGAATACTTTTGGGATGCATAGTATTCACGGAAGGGCTACCGCCATTGCAAGTGGTTTAAAAGCAACACGCCCCGAACTAAGTGTATGGATTGTAACAGGTGATGGAGATGGACTAAGTATTGGGGGCAACCATACAATACATCTGCTTAGAAGAAATTTTGATGTCAATATCTTATTGTTCAATAACCAGATTTATGGTTTAACCAAGGGACAATATTCCCCTACTTCCGAAGAGAAAAAAATTACCAAGAGTACACCTTTCGGAAGTATTGATCATCCGTTTAATCCCTTAGCATTGGCAATGGGAGCAGACGCTACATTTATTGCACGTTCTATGGATCGTGATCCCAAGCATTTGCAAACAATGCTTACCCGTTCTCATCAGCATAAGGGTGCTTCCTTTTTAGAAATTTATCAGAACTGTAATATTTTCAACGATGGTGCTTTTGAAATCTTTACAGAAAAATCTACCAAGGCAGATCATGATCTTTTCTTGGAGCAAGGGAAGCCATTGATTTTTGGTGCCAATCAGCATAAGGGCATTCGTTTGAATGGTTTGCAGCCTGAAGTAGTTGAACTGGGAGATAAATTCTCTGCTGATGATTGCTGGATACACGACGAGAAGGATTTTTATAAGGCACAAACATTAATCAGAATGTTTGATGACCCACATCAATCAAATTTCCAGTTCCCCAGACCATTTGGTGTTTTCTATGAAACGGAAAGACCCTGCTATGAAGACTTGATGGCACTGCAAATTGATGAGACCATTGCAACAAAAGGCAAAGGCAATCTAGATCAGTTGCTTCGCGGAAAAGAAATCTGGGAAATCAAAGACTAGCCTGTTGTTTGAAATTTATAAGTGAATCAAGTTGTTTCTGAGCGCAAATAAAACTAGACCAACCCGGTTGGTTACTTTTACTTTCTCAAAAAGGTTATCTCTGTAGCCATCAATGGTTCTGGGACTTAAACTCATTTTTGCTGCAATTTCTTTCAGTGTTAAATCGGTAGCCAACAATTTCAAAAACTCTTTTTCTCTCTCTGGAAGAGAGATCAATATCTGGTATTCGTCATTGGGTTCTTCCAGACCGTTTCTCACTGAATGAACAAGATTATTACATAGCAACTGATTGAAGTAAATACCCTTGAAATACAATTCATTTAATGCACGGTTTAGTTCTTTGGGGTCGGTATCCTTTGTCATATATCCCAAAGCACCCATCTTCAGCATTTTAATAATGGTACGTTCATCGCCCAGCATACTTAATACCATTACTTTAATAGAAGGGTGGTTGGCAAAAATCCATTCCGCAGTTTCAAAACCGTTCATAACAGGCATGGTAACATCGAGCAGAACGATGTCCGGTAAATTCTCCGGATCTAACTGTTCAATAAAGTGTTGTCCATGATTGGCTTCAAATAAGATGGTGAAATCATCGAAGCCGCCAATGATTACAGACAGACCATTTCTTAATAGAATATGATCGTCTACCAAAACAATCTTTTTCATACAGTTCATTTAGTAAAATCGGGGGTATTACTAAACAGTGATATGAAGTAACTAAATAAAATTGAATATAAATTATTAATTATACGATTTTTTGACCGTGATTTCACGGTATTTTTTGTAGACAAATTCGCATCATAAAACCTTGGGCTATTCTTAGTTTTAATCACTATCATTTTAAATGGTGACTATTTAAAATCGATAGCATTTTTTAACCAGGGGTTACAAACAAACAGAGGGCGACAACAGTCGCCTTCGTTTTTTATTTACCTTTAAGTATGCTATTGCATATACATCCGGATAATCCCAATCCTCGTCATATTAAAACAGTAGTTGACTGTTTGTTATCGGGTGGCATTATCATTTATCCTACCGATACCATCTATGGTTTGGGTTGTGATATTTTTCAGCCAAAAGCAGTAGAAAGAATTGCAAGAATCAAACAAATTGATCCTGCAAAAGCACAACTGAGTTTTATCTGCAATGATTTAAGTGATCTTAGTAAATATTGTAAAACAACAGATACGCCTTTGTATCGCTTATTAAAAAGTCATTTGCCTGGTCCGTATACTTTTATATTACCTGCAAGTAAAGAAGTACCCAAGATTCTGCAAAATAAAAAGAGTACCATCGGATTAAGAATACCGGATAACAATATTGCCAGAACCATTGTAGCGGAATTGGGTCATCCTTTATTATCTGCTTCCTTACCTGGTGAAATGGTAGAGGAATATACAGATCCGGATACCATGTACGATAACTTTCATCATCTGGTAGACATAGTTATTGATGGAGGCAATGGGGGAATGGTTCCTTCCACCATTATTGATTGTACCAAGAGCCCTTATGAACTGGTAAGGCAAGGAGCGGGAATTTGGGAAGAGCAGGATTAAAAGGGCATTTCCAATTGTTTGGGGCTGATATTGAAACTTTTCCTGTGATACATACACAATCCGTTGGTCTCAATAGCCATTCTGTGTTCCAATGTTCCATATCCCTTGTTTTTTTTCCAGCCGTACTGAGGAAACTGTCCATGTATTTTTTCCATATAAGCATCTCTGTAAGTTTTTGCTAAAATGCTTGCGGCAGCAATAGATGCATACTTACCATCGCCTTTTACAATGCAGATATGTGGAATTTTTTTATAAGGCATGAACCGATTTCCATCAATCAATAAAAACTCCGGTTTTATTTTGAGCTGTTCAATGGCCATATGCATGGCTTTGAAACTGGCTTTGAGAATATTGATCCTGTCTATCTCCTCTGCATCAATACTGGCAACGGACCAGGCCAGAGCGTTCGACTCAATTACCTCTTTCAAAATCATTCGCTGTTTTGCCCCTACTTGCTTACTGTCGTTTAATAATGGGTGTTTAAAATAAGGGGATAATATAACAGCAGCAGCAAATACGGGTCCGGCATAGCAGCCTCTTCCGGCTTCATCACATCCGGCCTCTATCTGGTTTTCCTTATAAAATGCAGGTAACATTTGGTAAAACTAGGTAAACATGCATCAATTTCGAAGTTTGAGTGTTATACCTTTGCACAAAAGAAAGAAAGCATGAGTTTATCTGCAGCGAAAGAAAATAAATCGGTAGCTACCTGGCTACTGATTGGCGTGGGAATGACGATTATTCAAATTGCCTTGGGAGGAATTACCCGACTAACCGGCAGTGGGTTATCCATTACAGAATGGGATGTGATTACCGGAGCCTTGCCCCCTTTAAATGAAGCAGCCTGGTTGGCAGAATTTGACAAATACAAACAAACGCCTCAGTTCCAATTGCTGAATTTTGATTTTCAGTTGTCTGATTTTAAATTTATTTTTTTCTGGGAATGGTTTCATCGTTTATGGGCCAGATTAATTGGATTGGTATTTGCATTTGGATTTATCTGGTTCATTGTAAAGAAGTCATTCAAAAAAGAAATGATTGGTTCCTTACTGGTTTTATTTTTCCTGGGTGCATTACAAGGATTGGTTGGATGGATCATGGTCGCCAGCGGATTAACAGGTGATGCTGTCTACGTAAAACCCACCCGTTTGGCATTGCATTTTATTCTGGCACTGGGATTATTAAGTTATACTTACTGGTTTGCACTTAAACTAATGATTCCAAAAGATCAGATTGTTGCAGATAAAAAAACAAGGAATATCAATATTGTTTTAGTTGGCTTATTAGTTGTACAGTTGATTTACGGGGCATTGATGGCTGGTCATAAAGCAGCTAATGCAGCAGCAACCTGGCCCACCATAAATGGAACTTGGATTCCTGATACGATGTTTACGCATCAGCCATTCCTACTGAATTTTATTGATAATACCATTCTGATACATTTCATACACAGAGGATTGGCTTATTTGATTTTAGTTCTGGTAATTTACTGGTCGCTAAAACTATTAAAATTATCCGCAACGCCAACACTAAGAAAAGCAGCGAAGTATCCTTTGATATTAGTGCTTGTTCAAGTTATACTGGGAATTGCTTCTGTATTAACTAGTAGTAGTATAGTACCAGGTACATGGGGTGGGTTTGAGTGGATGGCACAACTGCACCAATTAACCGGCATGTTATTATTGCTCTCTTTGGTTACTATATTATTTCTAGTTCGGCCCAAAATTTGCTAAATTTAATCAGCAGCGATACCAATATTAAATGACTGCTGTTAAATTGAATGAAGCAATTTCTGAAAGGCGTCTGGTTTTCGTTACCTGTACAACTATTGTTGTTGCATTTCAGACGTTATCAGATATTTCTGGTTTTCTGGTATATCCTTTTTGCTACAGTTGGTGGTAGCTTCATGAAAACATTCGGGGCTTATTCCCTGTTTCTTGCCCCAGAATATTTTGGGAATATCAATCCTTTGAGTACTGCAATTGTCGGTATTACATCCGGTGTTTTTATCATGAGCTGGAATATTACTACGTTCATTTTGCATAGTAGCCGGATACAGTTTTTAGCAACTACTGCTCAACCCTTTCTTAAATATTGCATTAATAACGCCATAATACCTTTTGCATTTTTAATTTTTTACCTGATTGAAGCTTATCAATATACAAGGAATCAGGAATTGTTTTCTGTTACAGACTTCGTAGGACTAGCGCTGGGCTATACCGGTGGATTTATTGTTTCGATAGCTTTTGCTTTCCTCTATTTTTTTGGAGCTGACAAAACTATTTACAAAACAATTTCAGCAACCATATCCGATGCCAATAAACGCCATGACCGGATGTCTGCAAAAAACAGAATACCTGATAGTAAACAAGACATCCGCGTCGACTGGTTTTTTAGTGCTGCATTTAAGCTGCGAAAACCCCGAAACATTAAGCATTACAATCCTGAGTTTCTGGAAGCTGTTTTTGGACGTCATCATTTTGCAGCCGTTATAGCCATTATGATTGCTTTTGTTTTTCTGATTCTGGTAGGATATAGTTCAGATGCAAGACTGTTTCAGTTGCCTGCTGCTGCCAGTATTACTTTACTGTTTGCTATTTTAATAGCAGCAGCAGGAGCATTAACCTTATTTCTTAAGTCCTGGAGTTTCATGGCACTGGTTGCCGCCTATCTCGTAGCCAATATTTTGTATCAGTACGAAATTCTGGATCCAAGAAACAAAGCATACGGACTCA
This sequence comes from Sediminibacterium sp. TEGAF015, assembly GCF_025997995.1. GTDB lineage: Bacteria > Bacteroidota > Bacteroidia > Chitinophagales > Chitinophagaceae > Sediminibacterium. The sequence continues at coordinate 2,495,771 of NZ_AP026683.1, forward strand.
ATTATGTAAAGAAATCAGAAAGACCTGAATACACAAAGGAAGCAATTCAGACACTGGCAACTGCTGATTCTGTTGCAAAAGACAAAGCCGCTTTTCTACATATTCTGAATAATTGGAAAGCCAGACAAAATGAAGAAAAGCCTGTTCTCTATATTATTAATACCAGTGGCGGTGGTACCAGGAGTGCTACTTTTACAATGAATACATTACAGTTCCTGGATAGCCTGATGGATGGCCAGCTTATGAAAAAAACCATCCTGATAAATGGCGCTTCAGGTGGGATGCTTGGTGCGGTTTATTTCAGAGAATTGTATCATGAAAAACTAAAGGGTAAGCCTGTTAATTTACAAGACAAAGCATATGTAAATAATATATCCAAAGATCTTCTTAGTCCCTTGTTCTCTTCTTTTTTAACCCGTGATATGTTGGGGCCAGCTCAAAAATTTACCTCTAATGGTTTTGAATATGTAAAAGATCGTGGCTATGCTTTTGAAGAGAAATTAAATGAAAACACAGGAGGCATTTTCCTTAAAACCATTGGTTCTTATAGGGATGCAGAAACAAAAGCTATTATCCCATCTGTTTTTTTTAACTCTGTCATTACAAGAGATGCAAGGAAAATGATTATTGCCTCACGACCTGTTCGTTTCTTGATGCGTCCTGTTTCAGATAGTACACATATCATGCCCTTTGATCCGGATGCAGTTGACTTCAATAGTTTTCTTATCAACCAGAATAGCAACGATATTCACTTGCTGTCTGCATTACGAATGAATGCCACATTTCCATATGTGTTACCCAATGTTTGGTTACCAACGAATCCTGTTATTGATGTAATGGATGCTGGCTTAAGAGACAATTATGGTCAGGAATCTGCTTTACGATTTATAGCTGTTTTTAAAGACTGGATTCAAGAGAATACATCCAAAGTGGTATTGATTCAAATAAGAGACAGAAGTTTAAGTGACTGGGAAAAACCATTAGAGAGCAATTCATTAATTGGCTTTTTAACCAAACCTTTTTTGATTCTGCAAAATAACTGGTTTAAAATGCAGGATTATTACCAGCATGATCAGCTGGATTATATGCGAAAAGCATATGGAGATAATTTTTATCGTTTTTCATTTCAGTATATCCCTTCTAAATCAGAAGCCCCAGCTAGCTTGAGTTTTCACCTAACAGCAGCAGAAAAAAGAGACATTGCCGAAGCGGTATACAATCCGTTAAATCAAAAAGAATTTGAGCGTTTACAGAAAACATTCCAAGAACCTTAGACACAATCATGCATACGATATCCATTTCTAAATGTTAGTGTATGCAATGTGCTTTGTGGAAAAGCTTATTTGTTTTTCGGTTTGATCAAGCGAAAAGCATTGGGGATTATTTCAATGCTGAGTTCTTCCACCGCATCTCTAGGCTCTCCATCAATATGGAGGGGTGCCAATTTGGGATTCTTGATCGTAAGTGCAGGTGTCTGGAAATAGAGAATATTTTTAGAGCTCATATCTTCTACCAATTGCTGTACTTTATTGTTTCCGCGCATTTGGCGAAGTATAGCAAAAGGTAATTTTGCTTTGCTCATCTTCTGAACAATCACAATATCGAGTAATCCGTCAGACAAACTTGCTTGAGGAGCAATAATAGCATTATTGCCAAATTGATTACTATTAGCTATGCTGATAAAAAATGCGTCTGTGAAAACAGAAAAGTTATCCAATACAATTTCAAACTGGTAAGGGTTGGCTTTGAAAAACTGGAGTATGCTTTGCTGAGTATACGTAAATAAGCCTCTGGTAGATTTCTGGGCAAAGTCGTGAGCCACTTGTGCGTCAAATCCCATACCACTTAACATACAGGCATATTCTCCGTTCACTGTAAATGCGTCTATATATTCAGCTTCACCATTGAAAATGATGTCAATCGCTTTCTTCATGCTGGTGGGAATACCAGCAGCCCTAGCCAGGCCATTGCCTGATCCCACAGGAATAATACCAAACTGAACTCCTGTGTCGCGCAGGGAAGCAGTTACCTGATTCACTGTTCCATCGCCGCCTAGGATTACTACATCTGTGAATCCTTCTTTGGCAATATGTTCTTTCAGGTACTCGTAATTGCCTGTTGCATTGGTGTTGAATACCCTGTATTCAAAGCCTTTGGCAGCAGTTACTTTTTCAACCAACTCTCTGATTTTATCTTTTTTGGATGTACCAGAAATGGGATTGATTAAATAAATGATTTTTCTCTTCATGATGCTACACTTGGTATTGCTACCATTTCATTAATGCACTGGCCCAGGTGAATCCACTACCAAAAGCCGCTAAACATACCAGGTCTCCTTCTTTAATCATTCCTTTTTCCCAAGCTTCACAAAGGGCAATAGGAATGGATGCTGCCGTTGTGTTTCCATAGTTCATGATATTGTTATATACCTGATGATCTTGCAGTTTTAATTTCTGCTGAACAAACTGGCTGATTCTAAGATTTGCCTGGTGTGGAATCAACATATCAATATCGGTAGATTGGTAGCCATTTTTCTCTAGCGCTTCCATAATAACTTCCGGAAACTTCACAACAGCTTTTTTAAATACAGCTGGTCCGTCCATATAGGGAAAGTTCTGTGCATTGTCAATCATCTGGTGACTCATGAACATCTGTGAAATTTCTGCCTCATCAAAATCTGCATAGTTTTTAGCACCCCAGTGATTCGCATGAGACCCTGGATTGTACATGGCTAAAATTTCAGCAGACTCTCCGTCGCTATGTAAGTGGGTACTTAAAATACCCTGACCTTCTTTTTCTGTAGGCTGCAATACAACTGCCCCTGCGCCATCTCCAAAAATCACTGATACATTTCTGCCTCTGGTGGAAAAATCCAATCCGAAAGAGTGTTTTTCACTTCCAATCACCAGAATATTTTTATACATCCCTGTTTTAATAAACTGATCGGCAACGCTCAGGGCATACACAAATCCACTGCACTGATTTCTTACGTCCAATGCACCAATCTCTTTCATCTGCATGGCTCTTTGCACCAGTACACCGCATCCGGGAAAATAATAATCGGGAGACAAAGTTGCAAAAACAATAAAGTCAATATCCTGGGGGGTAATACCAGCCCTTTCAATGGCTATTTTTGCCGCTTCCACTCCCATAGTAGTGGTGGTTTCTTGGGTTCTATGTGCGTAACGACGTTCTTTTATCCCGGTTCTTTCCTGGATCCATTCGTCGTTGGTTTCCATATATTTGGTCAGATCATTATTCGTATAAACATTCGATGGAACGTACATGCCTATTCCGGCAATTTTACTCAATGGCATAGCAAACAGTTTAAAATTAAAGGTAAGGATTCTTTACCGTCGGGCTGTGAAGGATCAGTTAATGCTTGGTTGTATAGATAACTGCAGTATGTTTTTTAAGAATTCAGCCGTTTCTTTTTCAACGGAAATAATATCTTTTGATTGAATAGGAGAAGCAATAACATGATTACCAGTGTTTGGCACTGGAATCATTTTTTTATTTTTTTCTTCTGTACCTACTTCTGCAAACATTTTCTTCATTGCATCCACGCTTACCACAGGATCCTGCTCTTGTTCATCTTTATAATAATACAAGACCAGTAAAGGTTGCTTCACTTTTGCAAAATTTTCCTTTGTCATGGTGGTTTCTAACAATTCTTCTAATTGCACAGTGGCTTCCAGTCTATATTTGGTATTCCAGTATTGCTGATACAAGGGATGTTCTTTCTGCACGCCCATATAGTTAGAGCCTTTTACCATACGCGCAATTTGTAATCCCCATGGATTATTCAATAACCATGCATTGGGATCTTTAATAGCAATATTGGGCGAGTAAAATACCAGCCCTGCAATTTCAGGATAGATTGCTGCTAACTGCAGTGCTAATGTACCACCAGTAGAAGTGCCCATTAGTATTACCTTTTCGCCAATTTGTTTACCAATGGCATAAGCTTCTTTGGCAGATTCAAACAAGGATGCTGCAGTCATATTGATGAGTGCATCGGTAGTATCAATACCATGTTCTGATAAACGCGCTAAATACAAGTTGCATCCAAACTGTTTGGCAATTTGCTGATGCACCGGGTTGCCTTCTTCCTGACTGGCACTGAATCCATGCAGGTATACAATTGCATAGGGTGTTTTTTGTTTCACGCTATCATTTGCCCACACAATTCTAGCTTCATTGTTGGGTCGAACCTTGTGTTTCTGTTCATTTGATTGGATATACGCCTCCAGTGCCGCAGGCTCTCCGGGAATATTCGGGAGGGTTGTATTGTAAACAGGGGTTTCCGGATTGGGACCAAGCAGATATACAATACCTGCCACTGCAATGAATCCTATCAACCATTTGATGATACGCATACAATTGAATTAACAGGCCAATTTAGGGTTTATTATGTATTACAAGGGGAATCCTTAACAGAATAATGACCCATATTTACTTGCATCCCCCGCGTTAAAGCCGTACCTTTGCCGCCTAAATAAACAGTATCAAATACGTAACTTACTGATACTGAGATAAATACACAATAATGGAAATAAGAAACATTGCCATCATCGCGCACGTAGACCATGGCAAAACCACTTTAGTAGACCGAATTTTGGGTGCAACTAAAGTTTTCAGAGACAACCAGGATGCTGGTGAGTTAATCATGGATAGCAACGATTTAGAAAGAGAACGTGGTATCACGATCTTCAGTAAAAACGCTGCCGTTACTTACAAAGACTATAAAATTAATGTGATTGATACACCCGGGCACAGTGATTTTGGCGGGGAAGTAGAACGCGTATTGAAAATGGCCGATGGGGTAATTTTATTGGTGGATGCTTTTGAAGGCCCCATGCCTCAAACGCGATTCGTATTGCAGAAAGCATTACAGTTGAACCTACATCCCATTGTAGTAATCAACAAAGTAGATAAGCCGAACTGTCGTCCGGATGAAGTTCATGATGCCGTTTTTGAATTATTCTTTAACCTGGATGCAACAGAAGAGCAATTGAATTTCCCAACTTTCTACGGAAGTGGTAAGAATGGCTGGTTCAATGATAGCTTAACACCAACAGAAGATATCCTTCCTTTAATGGATGGTATCATTAAATATGTACCGGCACCTAAAGTGAGCGAAGGTACCCTTCAGTTGCAAATTACTTCATTAGACTATTCTTCTTTCTTAGGTAGAATTGCCATTGGTAAAGTAACCAGAGGTTCTATTAAAGAAGGTCAGCAAATTGCATTGGTGCAGGGAGCAGATGGTACCGTGAAGAAAATGCGTGTAAAGGAATTGTACGTATTTGAAGGAATGGGCAAGCGCAAAGTAGCTGAAGTACGTTCAGGAGATCTTTGTGCGGTTGTAGGATTGGAAGAATTCAATATTGGAGATACCATTGCTGATGTAGAGAATCCGGAAGGATTACCCATTATCAGTGTGGATGAACCTACCATGAGCATGACTTTCAGCATTAACAACTCACCTTTCTTTGGTAGAGATGGTAAGTTTGTTACATCCCGTCACTTACGTGATCGTCTGATGAAGGAAACTGAAAAGAACCTTGCATTAAGAGTAGAAGATACAGACAGCGCCGATAGTTTCCTGGTATACGGAAGAGGTATTCTGCATTTGGGCGTATTGGTAGAAACCATGCGTAGAGAAGGATATGAATTAACTGTAGGTAATCCTCAGGTATTGGTGAAAACCATTGATGGTAAGAAGCATGAGCCTTATGAAAACCTGGTGGTAGATGTACCTTCTGAATTCAGCGGTAAAGTAATTGATTTGGTTACACAGCGCAAGGGTGAAATGCAGGTAATGGAATCCAAAGGAGAAATGCAACACTTAGAGTTTGAAATTCCTTCGAGAGGTTTGATTGGTTTGCGTTCTCAGATGTTAACCGGTACCGCAGGTGAAGCTGTTATGGCGCATCGTTTCATTGATTACAAACCATGGAAAGGACCTATTCCCGGAAGAAACAACGGTGTATTGATTGCGAAGTTTCAAGGAGTAACTACAGCCTATTCAATTGATAAATTACAGGATCGCGGATCATTCTTTGTAGATCCGGGAGATGAAGTGTATGTAGGCCAAATTATTGCTGAACATATTAAGCCAGGTGACTTAAATGTGAATGCAGTGGAAATGAAAAAACTGACCAACCACCGTGCAAGCGGAAGTGATGATGCAGTAAGAATTGTTCCAAAGCTTCAGTTTACATTGGAAGAGTGCATGGAATACATTCAGCAAGATGAGTGTATTGAAGTAACGCCTAAGAATATTCGTATGCGTAAAACCATTTTGGATGAGAACGAACGTTCTAAAGTTTCTAAAAGCATGAAATCTGAAGCAGTAGGATAATTTCCAAATACTTTTACATATTAAAAGAGCCTCCCATTGGGAGGCTCTTTTGTTTGCTATATTAAATGAAAAGTAAGAGGAAGAAGTTTTATGATTTCATAAATTCAAACTATTGTGCAATTGCATAAATCACCCTAATTTTTGTAGTGATTGCATTTTATCGAATTTAGAAGTTAATATTGGAGCTAATAAAAAATTATATTTTAACCTTAGCAAGAAAAAAAATGAAGTCTAAATTTTTATCATTAATCTTTATAGTTATTCCGGTTGTTTTTATTTCATGTAAAAAAGATATAAGTAATCTTCAATTTGAAGAAGATCCCTCAGTCATACTTATTAAAAATTCCGCTTTTCCAAGTGGAATACTTAGCTTTAAAAGCCAACAAGATTTAAACAAATTTTATTCAGAAATACAAGAGGATAAATTGAAGTTGATGAAGATTCCTAGCGAATTTATTAGCCTTTCAAAAAAACATGAAAAACTCTTATCTTCAGAATCAAATAACATAATAAAAAATACTTCAACAAGTAGCAGCTCGGACAATGTTGATGTTCAGGAATTCCTTATTGATATGGAAACCTACTTAACTCAAGATCCGACAGTTGCCAATATAGTAAATTCTAATTTAGAAGTATTAGTAAATGGCGATTTATTTAAACTTACAAGAATTGGTGTAATTCAGGTTGAGTCGGAGTATATTAATAATTTTAGAGAAATTTACCCTGCATTTGAATCAGAGATTTTATATAACCCTAACTTCAACAGTTTTCCTAATGAAACATTTTATGGCAGTAATATTTATCAAGTAAGTGATGGGATCACTAGAATTGAGACAAATATTGATCCATTTGACTTATCAAATCCTATTTTAAATACACCTGGATCTAGTGGCGGAACAATTCCATGTTCTATTATCTTTCCGAGTAACTATCAATATGAAACATATCAAACTGGCAATGATTTCAACTCAGCATATTTCAATAACTTCGATCAAAATCGTAGATTTAAGTTTGAAACATTCAGTACAAATTTCTTAGGTTTGGGAATCTTAAGAACTATTGGAATTAGGGGAAAAGTCCAGAGGAAAAGATCGTTTTTAGGAATACCTTATTGGGCAGAGAGTTATGCTGATGAAATTGTACTTGGAATTGAAAATATGGACTTGCATACTGACTATGTTATACCATCACCTTATAACTTTACAACATTACCTCAGCCCGAATTTAATAATATTATAAATTTAAAGATTGGGAATCACATCCTTGAGGCGATGGATTTAAAGCTCAATTTAAACTTTCCATTTGGGCAAAACATAAATAATTCACAAGCTAGTAGTTTTTTAAATGGCCAGCTAAACTCACTTATTAATAATCAGTTTAATGACTTATTTAAACCATTTCTTAATTCACTTATTGATAATATAGATCCAACATTTTCATCAAGATATGAGAAATACGCTAAACAACTATCGTCAATTAAAGATAATAATAAATTACGTGTTACTGTTGCAAATGCATATAAGGAACAAGGGTATAGTAATGTTAATGTTTGGCGTTTTGATTGGAATATAGGTACACCATGGGGCAGTGGCACTACATATAGTTATGAGATGAAGTCAGGCAGTTTTACAGGAAGAGCAAGAATTGGATGCAACTGGTATGGAATTCGGATAATAAAATTATAATTCATGCGTGTTTATATTCTTTCTTTTTTATTTATTTGCTTAAATATAAACGGCGTTAGTCAAGAATTAGATACTACATCTAATAAAATTGGCATATTTCGTGTTGCGGCAAGTATACCGATTCCTATTGTTAATCTTCAATATGAAATTCCATTAAAAAAGACAGTAACCTTGTTAATAAAATCAGGTTTAAATTTCACCTTGGCTTCAAGTGCCGCATTAAATAGGGATAAAATTAGATCACAAGTAAGTTGGATTTCTTCAATAGAATCAAGATATTATTATTCTTTGAATAGACGTATTAGGAATGGCAAATCAATTAAAAATTATTCGGCTGGCTATATAGGTATAGAACCATACTTTCGCTCTAACAGTATTGCCTCAATTAATGAGCCTAAACAAATTAATAATGGCAGTTATGGGACTTTTATTAATCTAGGATTTCAAAATCAATCTGAAAAGAATATTTATACAGCTTTTTTTATTGGTGTTGCGCCTTTTGCATTTCGTTTAGGTGAAATGAATACCACTACTGGAAAGTTGGATCGAATTTGGCTTAACTTTTCTATTGGATATGTATTTTAAAGAAATGGTTATGAGTGTTTATTATTTAATAATAATTATAATAGGATCTGGAACTCTGTATTCAAAAGGTAGACAATTACAAAAATCAATTAAAAGTAAAAACACGAATCAAATATCCATTGATTTTTTTTCCTTGTCCTTACATTGGCAATCATTGCTCTTCTAATCTATTTAAAAAAAATTCTTTCCTAGGATAATGATAAATGAAGAGCCTCCCATTGGGAGGCTCTTTTGTTTGTTACATTTCAGTTTTTAATTAAGACTTGCTGACTACAGCGTTTTCAATAACGATGGTTTCAAAGCTTACGTTATACTGTTCAGACTTCTTTGCTTTAACATCTTCAATTACAAAAGACAATTTGTTTGACTCATCTTTTGGAAACTTAAATGTCTTGTTGAAGTCTTTGTCGGAATAACTTCCTCTGAATACCAATTCATTGTTGGCATCTGTAATAATCAGGGTAAAGTTCGCACCCGTTGGGTTGCTGTATTTTACCTGAATAGTGTGTAGTTGATTCTTATCAATACCACTGTACTTTACTTCTGCATGGCTTTTAACAGATATATCATAAGCTCTTACAGGAGATACAGATGCATTGGCAGATAAAAACATCAAGGAAGACACCACAGATCCAAAAACGATTCTCTTGATACTGGTAACGATTGTTTGCTTTTTCATACTTTTCAAATTTTACTGTGAGTAATAAATTTTTCTCAATTGGCAACAGCAAACGAAAAAGCTTAGTGTACACTATACACATTAATACCCCATTGGACAAAAGGTAACCCAGTCAAAAGGGATTTTGAATCTAAGTATTTGAAAATTAAGCAATTAAATTTTTAAATCGGCTTGTTTAAGGTCTCCCAAAGCAGGTCTTTCAGTTCGGTTAGTCCCTTGTTGGTAACCGATGAAATGAAAACGTGTGGAATATCAGCCGGTAATTCCTTGCTAATGGCTTCTTTTAATTCATCGTCCAGCATATCGCTTTTACTAATGGCAATGATGAAATCTTTCTGCAACATTTCTTCATTGTAGTTCTTTAGTTCCTGACGAAGAATTTCGAATTCTTTGCGATGGTCATTGCTGTCGGCAGGAATCAGGAATAATAAAGCGGAATTGCGTTCAATATGTCTGAGGAAACGATGTCCCAATCCTTTACCTTCTGCTGCTCCTTCAATAATACCCGGTAAGTCTGCAATACAAAATGATTTTGAATCACGATAAGCAACCATGCCTAACTGAGGCGTTAAGGTAGTAAATGCGTAATTGGCAATTTTAGGTTTGGCTGCAGTAATCACTGATAGCAATGTGGATTTTCCTGCATTCGGAAATCCCACCAAACCCACGTCTGCCAATACTTTCAGCTCAATATTTTTCCATCCTTCAATACCGGGTTCTCCGGGTTGTGCATGGTCGGGTGCCTGATTGGTTGGAGTGGCAAAATTGCTATTGCCCAATCCGCCTCTTCCTCCGCGCATCCAGATATATTCTTGTCCGTCCTCTAAAATTTCTGCTTCAATCTTGCCGGTTTCTTCATCACGGGCAACTGTACCCAGTGGTACTTCTATGATAATGTCTTTTCCGTCTCTGCCGGTACAATTGTCTTTACTACCGTTCTCACCGTTTTCGGCCAATACATTCTTGAAATAACGCAAATGCAACAATGTCCAGAGATTGCGGTTCCCTTTTAAAATAATATGTCCGCCTCTGCCGCCATCGCCACCGTCCGGGCCGCCCATGGCAGTTAGTTTGTTGCGCATAAAATGCCTTACGCCTGCACCACCGTGACCACTGCGCGCAAAAATTCTGATATAGTCTATAAAGTTATTCCGTTCCGACACTTGTATAATTTAAGTGCAAAGATACAACATTGAAATTTGGTCTATTTTTTCATTGCATTCCAAGTGCTGTAAAGGGTTTCCTGTTGGGGACGATTGGCAGGAATTTCTCTTAGGGGTTCACAAGGTTCCCAGTATTCCTGCATTTCTTTAGGAAGCTGTTGATACAATGCAGTGCCTTTTGTTTTCCAGGCAATCATTTCATCTGAAACGGTCTTGATAATTTTGGCAGGGTTGCCTGCAATTAAAGAACGGGAGATAAAATGCTCATCTGCCTTAATAAAACTCATAGCACCAACAATGCATTCATCCTCTAGAACTACATTGTCCATTATGACTGAGTTCATTCCCACAAGACAATTACGGCCAATGGTAGCTCCATGAATCACTGCACCATGACCAATATGTGCATTTTCTTTTAATAATACGGTGGTACCCGGAAACATATGCAGGGTGCAGTTTTCTTGTACATTGCAGCCGTCTTCAATAATGATGGCGCCCCAGTCACCCCTGATCGCGGCTCCGGGTCCTATATACACATTCTTTCCAATAATTACATTGCCTGTAACAGCAGCCTGGGGATGCACAAAGGAACTTTCATGTACAACCGGTATAAATCCCTTAAAAGAATAAATCATAAAGATGCTTTTACAACATGCTTACCTGTTCTGAAACAATTTCCCTTAAAGTAAGACACCAACTCGTTGTGCTGATTTGTAATTGTAATTTGATATAACCCGGTCGATCTTCCATTGTGTAATTCTTTGGCTTCAGCAATCAATGTATCTCCTACATGTACTGGTTTCAGAAAATTAATGGAAGTGTCCAATGCCACCGATAAATTATTTCTATTGTTGCAGGCAAAGGCAAATGCACTGTCGGAAAAAGCAAAGGCAATTCCACCATGAACAATGCCCAATCCATTCATCATTTCGGGTCTTACCTGCATTTTAATTTTACTGTATCCTTCCTGTATCTCTAATACTTCTATGCCTAACCATTGTGAAAACAAATCTGCTTTCATCATTTCTTCTACAATATGTTGTGGTGTCATGACTTACGTTTTATCAATTTATTGGCCTTTGTATTGGGGAGCTCGTTTGGCTAAAAAAGCATCAACGCCTTCTTTGAAATCGGCTGTTGCTGCTGCTTTTTGCTGCAACTCGTCTTCCAAAGCCAGTTGTGATTGTATAGTATTGGTAGCACTTGCATTTAATGCCAGTTTAATATAGCCCAATGCTTTGGTGGGCATAGTTGCCAGTTGAAGCGCCAGTTTTTTACTTTCGGTTTCAAAAACCTCATCTTCAAAAATCTTATACAACATGCCCATTTGCAAAGCTTCTGTTGCTGATACTTTATCACCCAGCATCATTAAGGCACTCGCTCTTTGAAACCCAATCAATCGGGGCAATGTGAATGTGCCACCACTATCCGGAATCAATCCGATTTTAGAAAATGCTTGAATAAACGATGCGCTTGATTTGCTTACAACGATATCACAGGCAAATGCAATATTGGCGCCTGCTCCAGCTGCAACACCGTTCACAGCAGCTACTACCGGCTTTTGCATTTCTCTTAGTCTTAGTACAATCGGATTATAATGTTCGCTTAAAATTCTTTGCATGCCCGGTCCTTCAGGATCCACTACTTCTGCCAAATCTTGTCCTGCACAAAAACCTTTGCCGGCACCAGTAAGATAAATTGCTCTGATATTTTCATCGCTGGCACATTGGTCTATTATAGCCTGCAACTGCAATGCCATGGCCCTGTTGAAAGAATTTAATTTGTCTGGTCGATTCATCGTTATGAAAGCGACTCCTGACTCAACGCTGAACAATATTGCATCCATATAAAAATTTTAATGGCATTTAAAATAATCAAAAGGTTCTTTACACTCTTCGCATTTAAACAAGGCTTTACAAGCCGTGCTTCCAAATTGTGAAATCAAAACGGTATGGGTAGATTGACATTGCGGACAAGGAACAACCAATTCTTCCAGATAAGCAGCGTCTATACTTTTCCCTATTGGCGGAGCAATGCCGTAGGCTTTTAATTGCTGCTTCCCTTTTTCGGTCATCCAGTCTGTGGTCCAGGCCGGAGATAAAATAGTTTTGATAGTCGGTTCATATCCTGCTGCCATCAAAGCCATTCTAATTTGCATGGCAATCATGTCCATGGCAGGGCACCCTGTGTATGTAGGTGTAATCGTTACGGTTATCTGCTGACCATCTTTTGCAACAGCTCTGATCACCCCTAAATCTACCACAGACAATACAGGTACTTCCGGATCCATTACGGTTTCCAAAATTGACCAGATGGCTGCATTCGTATCTGCAATTGTATTTACCATTCGCTGTTGGGATAAGCTCTTTGTAAGTATTGCATTTCTGCCAGAATATATCCTAAGTGTTCTGTGTGCATGCCAGTGGCACCGCCTTTTTGTATAAATGTTTTGGCCGGAATCTCCAGATCTGCTTCTTCAAAAATAGCTGCCACTTTTTTGTTCCAAGTGGTTTCAATAGCAGCATAGTTTAAGCAAGCATCCCTTGCATAATCGGGTTGAATAAACAACTCGCCTGTGTAGGCCCAAATGGTATCAATGGCCTGCTGCATACGTCGCTTGCTTTCTTCTGTGCCATCTCCCAGACGTAATACCCAGTCTTGACTCCACTTTACATGATAGTTGATTTCCTTAATGGATTTTTCTGCAATAGCAGCAACCTGTGGATCTTCATGTTTCAATAACTGTGTGAACAATTCCAGTTGAAACAGACTCAGCAAAAACAGACGCAATGTTGTTTGTGCCCAGTCACCGTTGGTTATTTCCGTAATCAACAAATTTTTAAACTCCACTACATCTCTTAAATAAGCAAGGCTGTCTTCGGTTACGGGCAAACTAATATCCTTTCCGGTTTGCGTGAGTTCTATTTTGTCTGTTTGCTGGTTAATCAGTTCAGCAGTATGTTGGTATAGATTTCTGGCTTGTCCTATATAGTCCAACGCAATATTGGTTATAGCGATATCTTGTTCTAAAATGGGTCCGTGCCCACACCATTCACTATTACGGTGTCCAATAATTAAAGCATTATCTGCTAGATGAAGCAAAAAATCAATTTCGTTTTTTGTAGTCGTCATTACATGTATTTTACTTCATCAGGTAAATCGTAAAATGTAGGATGTCTGTAGGCTTTGTCATTGGCCGGATCAAACAAAGCTTCTGCCTCATCCGGATTGCTGGCATGAATATGCTTGCTCTCCACAACCCAGATGCTTACCCCTTCCATTCTTCGGGTGTATACATCTCTTGCATTCTCAATGGCCATGGCAGCGTCGGCTGCATGTAAGCTTCCTACATGTTTATGATCTAATCCTTGTTTACTGCGGATGAATACTTCCCACAAAGGCCATTCAGCTTTATTGGTTTGTTGGGTAGAAATATCAGCGGCTCCGTTTTTGCTTTCGCCGTAATCGCCGTAATAAAGTTTATGTATTTGAAAGCTCATATTCTTTGATTTGTGGTTTTAAAAACACGCTACTTATTTATCAAGTTCATACTGATTTATTAAGTGTATACTTACGTGAATGCTAAATGCTTATGCCGCTGCTTGTTTTTGTTTGGCTTTTTTATTGGCATAGGCCAAAGCCGCATCTCTTACCCACGCACCTTCTTCCCAAGCTTTTTTACGGGCATCCAGTCTTTCCTTATTGCAGGGACCATTGCCTTGCACTACTTGCCAGAATTCATCCCAATTGATTTCACCAAAATCATAGTGTCCTCGTTCTTCATTCCATTTTAAATCTTTATCTGGTAAGGTAAAGCCCAGTACTTTTACTTGCTCTGCACAAACGTCCACGAACTTTTGTCTGAGTTCATCGTTGCTGAATCGTTTGATTTTCCATTTCATGCTTTGAATGGTATTAGGACTTTCATCGTCCTTGGGTCCGAACATCATCAGACTTGGCCACCACCAGCGGTTGATGGCATCTTGCGCCATTCTTCTCTGAGCTTCTGTTCCTTTACTTAATACATAGAGGATTTCAAAACCCTGACGCTGGTGAAAACTTTCTTCTTTACAAACCCGAACCATAGCACGTGCATAAGGACCAAAACTAGTTCTGCAAAGTGGCACCTGATTCATAATTGCTGCACCGTCTACCAGCCAGCCAATTACACCCATATCCGCCCAGCTTAAAGTAGGGTAGTTAAATATGGAAGAATATTTGGCTTTGCCGGTATGCAATTGTTCATACATCTGATCTCTTGTAATGCCAAGGGTTTCAGCCGCACTATATAAATACAAACCATGCCCTGCTTCGTCCTGCACTTTTGCGAGTAGGATAGCTTTTCTTCTTAAAGATGGGGCACGCGTTATCCAGTTACCCTCTGGTAACATACCAATGATTTCGCTATGCGCATGCTGACTGATTTGTCTGATCAAGGTCTGACGATACTTCTCAGGCATCCAGTCTTTTGGCTCAATTCTTATTTCACGATCAATCTTGTCCTGAAAGATTTTTTCAAAGTCTTGTTCCATAATTATCTATTTAACATCAAAGTCAATGAATACATTTTCTGTTCTCGGGTGAGACTGACAGGTTAAAATAAACCCATGTTCTATTTCTTCCTGCTCTAATCCATAATTTACGTCCATGTCAACTTCGCCTTCAATTAGTTTTGCTTTGCAAGTACAGCAAACGCCGCCTTTGCAGGCATAGGGTAGATCGGCTCCGTTTTTTAATGCGGCATCTAAAATGCTTTCTCCTTCAAAACTAAGATCAAAGGCGAAAGTGATGCCATCCTGTTTAACAGTAATATGGCTTTTTACCTCTTTGCTGCTATTTGTTGCATCAGTTGTTTTCTTCTTTGCCTTTGCACCTGTAGTAAACAGTTCAAAATGAATTTTCTTAGTATCAACACCGGTCTCTTCCAGTGCTTGTTTAACACCGAAAATCATTTCTTCTGGTCCGCATAAATAATAGGCGGCTATTTTTTCAGGTTGTAGCAATGTATTACAAAGCTGTTGACATTTTTCAGCATCGATTCTTCCGAAATGAATAGGGGCATCGGTTTTTTCACGGGATAAAATGTACACAATACTGAAACGGCCCATGAACTTATTTTTTAAAGCTTCTAGGGCCTCTTTAAAAATGATGCTATGTCGATTCCTGTTTCCATAAATTAGCGTAAAGCTGCTATCTGGCTCAGTTTGCAGTGTTGTTTTGATAATGGAAAGAATAGGAGTGATGCCACTTCCTGAAGCAAAGGCAACGTATTGATTTTTTGCAGCGGGATTCAGCGGTGTAAAAAACTTTCCCTGTGGCGGCATTACTTCCAATGCCATTCCCTTTTGTAAAGATTCATTGGCCCAGGTAGAAAACAAACCTCCGGTAACTTTTTTTATGGCTACTCTTAATTCATTGTCTAGAGGACTGCTGCAAATGGAATAAGACCTCCTGGCTTCCTCACCATTGATTACCTGTTTAAGCGTGATATATTGACCCTGTATAAAATTGAACTTTTCCTTAGAAGATTCCGGCACATCAAAAGCTACCGAAACACAGTCTGCTGTTTCTTGCTTTATTTCTTTAACGGTAAGTGTTTCAAACTTAGTCATTCTTTAATCCTCCTACCAAAATCGTAATCATGTTACTGGTTAGTGCCGCAGCATCTATTTTTTGTGTGGATCTATGCCAGCTTTCAATTCCACCAATGGCATGTAGAATTATCAAAACGGCTGTAGGTGCATCAATGGCTTTGATTTCCTTGTTTCTAATGCCTGCTTCTATAATAGCAGCAAAACGTTTGCGATACATTCTTCGCTGGTTCTGA
Organism: Sediminibacterium sp. TEGAF015; assembly: GCF_025997995.1. GTDB lineage: Bacteria > Bacteroidota > Bacteroidia > Chitinophagales > Chitinophagaceae > Sediminibacterium. Next base: position 2,512,077 of record NZ_AP026683.1, read on the forward strand.
AAATTAGAGAGATAAGGATCTGATAAATGTTTCCACTCTCTGTCGCTTACATATACTTCTTCGTAGTGATTAATCATTTCGTTGATATGGAAACGAACCAGCTCCTCCACTTTGGAAATAGAATTGGTTTTCTTAGACTCCACTTCATCCATATGATGCATGAAACGATTAGCAACCCCAAAACAGAGCTCATGCAATAATTCAGTCTTAGATTTGATATGATTGTACAAGCTGGCAGCTTCTACGCCTACTGCTTCTGCTAAGTCGCGCATACTGGCCGCTTTAAAGCCTTTTTCTCTGAATAAGGTGGCCGCTTTGCTAACAATTACTTCTTTGCGGCTGGTGTTTTTTTCAATTTTTATTCTTGCCATGCTGCGAAGATAATATACTAACACATGTTAGCAATCATTTGTCTAAAATTATTGCGAATCGTTAGTTTATTGGCTCTACTGCTTATTTAAGGTGATTAAGGGATAATCCATTAATTTCGCAGCCGTATCATAAATTATACTTATGTCTTTAGTTGTTGTAGGATCCATGGCTTTTGATGCTATTGAGACCCCTTTTGGTAAGAGTGATAAGATTATTGGAGGCGCTGGCACCTATATTGCCTGGTGTGCGTCCAATTATACACCCGTAAAACAGATTTCTGTGGTGGGTGGTGATTTCCCACAGGAAGAATTGGATAGCCTTACTGAAAGAAATGTAGACCTGGAAGGGGTTCAAATTAAAAAGGATGAAAAGACTTTTTTCTGGAGCGGCCGCTACCATATGGACATGAATACCCGCGACACGCTGGACACCCAGCTGAATGTTTTGGGAGACTTCCAGCCTGTTGTCCCAGATAGTTATCAGGATTGTGAGTTTTTGATGCTCGGCAATTTGGCTCCCTCCGTACAAAGAAGTGTGATAGAGCAGTTGAAAAACAGACCAAAGCTGATTGTAATGGATACCATGAATTTCTGGATGGAAATTGCCATGGACGACCTGAAACAAACATTGGCGATGGTAGACTTACTGATGGTAAATGATAGTGAAGCCCGTGAATTAAGTGGCGAGTATTCTTTGGTAAAAGCTGCGGCCAAAATCATGAAAATGGGCCCTAAATATTTAATTATTAAGAAAGGAGAGCACGGCGCGCTATTATTCCACGGCAATCAGGTATTTTTTGCACCGGCTCTACCATTGGAAGAGGTGTTTGATCCAACAGGCGCCGGAGATACATTTGCCGGAGGATTTATCGGGCATATTGCTAAAACCAAAGACATTTCATTCGAGAACATGAAAACAGCCATCATCGTTGGAAGTGCAATGGCTTCTTTCTGTGTAGAAAAATTCGGAACCCAGCGCTTGAGAGAAATCAATAAGGCAGATATTGATGCCAGACTGGATGAGTTTGTACAATTGGTAAATTTTGATATTGAGTTGGGAAATTAATCGAAAGATTGTAAATTCGTTTGAATGAGCACAATTAAAAACATAAAACGTAACAAAAAACCACGCTAAGCGGAAGGTGTTTGTATGTTTATGTATGAATCATATTAACGGGCCTTCCAAATTTGGAAGGCCTTTTTTATTTAACCAAAACCCCGAAAGGGAAGGAGAATCAACCAATGAAAGTAGCTGTTGTTGGCGCAACGGGTTTAGTAGGAACCAAAATGTTGCAGGTATTAGCAGAAAGAAATTTTCCGGTAACTGAAATTGTACCGGTGGCATCTGAAAGATCCGTAGGTAAGGAAGTGAGCTTTAAAGGGAAAAATTATACAGTAGTTAGTATGGCAGATGGTATTGCTGCAAAACCTGCAGTAGCTATTTTTTCTGCTGGAGGTGGTACTTCTTTAGAGTGGGCTCCTCAATATGCAGCTGCAGGTATTAAAGTAATTGATAACTCTTCTGCCTGGAGAATGGATCCCACAAAGAAGCTGGTTGTTCCTGAGGTAAATGCATCTGCCTTAACTGCTGAAGATTTTATCATTGCCAATCCCAATTGTTCTACCATTCAGATGGTGGTAGCTTTACAGCCACTCCATGAAAAATATGGCATCAGGCGTGTTGTGGTAAGTACCTATCAAAGTGTAACTGGTACTGGTAAAAAAGCGGTAGACCAATTGTTTAATGAGCGCAAAGGAGTGGAAGGTGAAATGGCTTATAAATACTCGATTGATTTAAATGTAATTCCACAGATTGATGTTTTTCTTGACAATGGATATACTAAGGAAGAAATGAAGATGGTGCTGGAGACCAAGAAAATCATGCAGGATGATTCTATTCGCGTAACAGCTACTACTGTTCGTATTCCAGTTATTGGAGGTCATAGCGAATCCGTAAATATTGAATTTGAAAATGAATTTGATGTTACTGAGGTAAAAGCGTTATTGGCTGCTGCTCCGGGGGTTATTGTTCAGGATGATTTGGCTAATCAGATTTATCCAATGCCTTTATGGGCACATGAAAAAGATGAGGTTTTTGTAGGTAGAATCCGAAGAGATGAAACCCAGGACAAGACCTTGAATATGTGGATTGTAAGTGACAACCTAAGAAAGGGAGCTGCTACCAATGCAGTACAAATTGCCGAATACATGTTGGCCAATGGCTTATTGTAATTTTTAAAGGATGAATCTATTTAGATTATTATGTTTATGCCTGCTGGTAGTATTTGTGGGTTGCGGACCCCGTTTGTTTACTTATCAAACAAGTGAATCAAGAAACACAACAAAAATTACTGGTGAACAGTTCTATCAGCAGGCCATGACAATGCAATGGAAGCAAAGGGATTCTCTTGCGCTTGAAGCTGTAGTGGCTGGAAATATCCCTTCATTTTTAAGAAAGGCAGAAGCAATTCATGTAAGTGTACTGGATTCTACAACTGGCAAAATAAATAAGGCAACCTTTTTTGTAATGCCAGATTACCTGAGTATTGGAACGGATGATAACTGGGCCAGAATTCCGCTTACACCCATCACTGCACAGATTATTGCAGATAGTTTCCATTGTTTTCTACCAACACGTAAAATGGTGTATGATATTCATGCGGCTGCCAAAGTAAAGCTGGCACCTGTGCCCATGTATATTTATCGCGACAGTTCAATAACCATGTGGCAACACCATTTAATAATTGAAGGTCAGCGAAAAGGTCAAAAGGGCTTAATCAGTGGCATCAAAAAAGATATTGTGATTTCCGATCTGCTTTCGCGCTCTCCAAAGCAGCATCGGGTGGCTATTTATGGCTGGCATCAGTTGAATGGAAAACCAATACAACCCTTGTATACAGGTCATGTAGACTGGTATGTAGACTACAGTCACGGTATCCGGCTGGTATCACGAAAAATAAAAGTAAATGGGAAATGGATGGATTATACTGAAGTGATGAATCATCCTGTTTTAAGAAAATTACTCTCTGATGAAGCTTTTTCAGATGTAGTTAGATATTGATTATTTTAGAGAAACTTTACACTCTATTATTTATGCGAGCATTCATCTATCTCTTAGGTTTCTTTTTTGTTATTAGTTGCCATAATCAATCGCAGAATGCTGTGGTAAAGACAGACACAGTGGTTATTAAGCCGGATACCATTTCAGAAAATCGCATGAATCCTTCCACTAAACCAGTAGCTTCCTATGCTGTTCCTGTAGACGATGGTGTGGGCAATGCCAATAACTGGAAATTTGCAGTAAATGTTTATGAGACTTCTAAAACTTTTGAATACAAAGTTCATATTCAATACAAAGAGATAAGGTCAACTGAAGTTATCCAAATTCCTGATTTTAATATCTTACCTGTAGTTTCTATAGAGAAAGGTAAAATTCCAATGTCTTGTATTATAGGATTCAATGATGCAAAGGGGAACTTCAAATCCTATATAGAAGTAAGCGTTTCCAACAATCAGTTGAAATTCAAAAAAATAAATAATTATAAAGTGCGTAAGTATAGCGCCCCAGTTAATTAATCTTCCATTGCCCTATTCAGAAACTGCAGTAAAGGTTTCATGGTTGCGAATGCGGTAATGATTTTTTTAATCAATCCCTCTTCCGTCAACTCTGCATCACTAATAGGTACAGAAACGATAAAATTTTTGAGTTTTATGTATTCAATAGCCGGATTGTCTTTTTCGTAGCCCTTAGGTTCTCTGATAAGCGACATTCCTTCTTCTCTGGATAAATTGCCAAATAGCTTTTTGAAACTTTTATTACTAAGAATGCCCTTAAATTCTTCCCAGTTATAATCTATTTCCTGTCTTACTTTCTTAATCTGATCAGGTTCTCCTCCATACAAACCACCTCCAATAAAGCTTTTGCCTCCTGGTTCACAGTGAAAATAATAGCCCGCCATCCAGGATTTTTTCCCCCCTTTTACAAAGTAGGCAGCCATATTGGTTTTGTAAGGATTCTTGTTTTTACTGAAACGTACATCGCGATTAATTCTGAAAATACAATCCTTATAAGTCAATAAAGAAAGTTCAGGGTCAAATGCATTTACTTTGGCCAATATGCCATTCACCAATTCTATGAAATCGTCTTTTGCCAGATCATAAGCAGATCTGTTTTCGTTGAACCATTCACGGCTATTGTTCTTTTTTAACTGGGTTAAAAATTGGAGTGTTTTTTTGTTCAGCATTATTGTCCTTTAATCAATTCAATGAATTCCTGTTCTGTAATAATTTTTATACTATTTATCTTTTTTGCTTTTTCAAGCTTACTGCCGGCATCTGTTCCAACTACCAGGTAGTTCAGTTTGCTGCTTACGCCGTTTAAAATTATTCCTCCTGCCGCTTCAACTTTTGCTTCTGCTTCTGATCTTTTCAGCTGCTCCAATGTGCCGGTAAATAAAAAACTTTGTCCTTGAAGCGTCCCGTCAGCACTTACTTCTTTTTTTATGTTCACCAATTGCAATCCAATATTCTCTAGTTCTTTTAGCATCTGAAGGTTCTGCTGGTTCGAAAAAAAATGTTGGATGCTTTTTGCAACTTTTGTTCCTACATCCTCCAATAACAATAGTTCCTCCTCCGATTTGGTAGCAAAATCCATCAGATGGTTTACTGCGTTGGCCAAAGTTTTGGCAGTTGTTTCTCCAATAAAACGAATTCCTAAAGCATAGATTAACCGATACAATGGTTGTTGTTTGCTGGTCTCTATGGCAGTCTGCAGGTTGTCAAGAGATTTTTTTCCAAAACCATCCAGTTGGGCAATGGAAAAATAATCCAGTTTATAAATTCCGGGAATATCTTTTAATAACCCAAGTTCATAGAACTTACGAACATTGGCTTCTCCCAGGCTTTTGATGTCCATGGCATCTTTGCTCACAAAGTGAATTATCTTTTCTACTACCTGAGCAGTACATTCAATATTAATGCATCTCCAAACGGCTTCACCTTCTTCTTTGAATAATTCACTGTAGCAAACAGGACATTTTTTAGGAAACTGAATAAAGCGCTCATGCCCCCTTCTTAGTTCTGGCAAACTTTTTACAATTTGTGGTATTACATCGCCTGCTCTTTCTATTAATACCTGATCGCCAATTCGTAGATCTTTTTGCAGAATATATTCTTCATTGTGTACAGAAATACTAGAGACAGTTACGCCACCCAGAAAGACAGGCTTTAGTTTGGCTACAGGGGTTATAGCGCCTGTTCGTCCTACCTGAAATTCTATATCTAATAGTTCAGTAGTTGCCTGTCTGGCTTTGAACTTGAATGCAATGGCCCATCTGGGGTGATGAGAGGTCATTCCCATTTTTTCCTGTAAAGCCAGTTCATTTACTTTAATAACCATCCCGTCAATTTCATAAGGAAGATTATCCCTAGTAGCTTCAAATGAAAGACAATAATCAATTACGCCTTCAATCCCTTTAATGATTCTTTTCTCTTTCTGCGGAGATCGAAAACCCATATCCCACAATAAGGAAAGACTACCCCCATGGGTTTCCAGGGATTTATCATGCTGATTATGTAAGTGCGTAACATAGCTGATATGGTATAAAAAAGCATCTAAATTTCTTTCAGCAACTTCTCTCGGATCTTTCATGCGCAAACTACCCGAAGCTGCATTTCTTGGATTGGCTAATGGGCTCAATCCTTTAGAAACCAGTTTTTGGTTGTATTGCTCAAAAGCATTTTTGCTCATGATTACTTCTCCCCTGATTTCAATTTGCTGAATACCTCTGGTAGAAAATGGCGCATAAAGAGGGATAGATTTAATCTGTTTGATATTATTAGTAATATCCTCTCCTGCAACACCATCTCCTCTGGTAACGGCACGAACCAATAAATCGTTTTCATAATAAAGGGAAATACTGGCTCCGTCAAATTTGGGTTCTATGCAATATTCGAGCAAATCGGTACCACTTAATTCCCTTGCCTTTCTATCGAAGTCTTGTAAGTCCTCTGCATTGTAACTATTGTCCAGGCTAAGCATTGGAACCAGGTGAGGCGTTGTTTCGAAGAACTGGTTTAAACTACTACCTACTCTTTGTGTTGGAGAGTCGGGACTAATCATATCAGGATTGGCTGCCTCCAGTTTTACCAGACATTGATAGAGTAAGTCATATTCATAGTCAGATAGTAAGGGGTCATTCAATACGTAGTAACGGTACTCATGAAATCGTAGCACTTGTTTTAAAAGAGCCAGATCATTGAATGTCACTGAATTATTCAGCTTTGATAAGATATCCTTCGATTGGTCCTGTAAAACTTTTGTCTGTTCTGCGGTGTACATATTGCGTCTTAAGCTGCAAAGATAGAAATTACCCAACAACCCTTAACTTTGTGTACTAACTACGCAATTGCCGGAGATTACTCCAAACGCTTGGCCATATGAAGAAAAATTCCGTTAAAGCGGTACATAGTTTAGTGGATACCTATCCCAAAGTACCGCTAACAGTGGACTGTGTCATTTTTGGTTTTGAAGAGAGTAAGCTGAAAGTCTTACTTATCAAAAGCGATTTATCCATTTACGAGGGTAAACTATCACTACTGGGAGATTTCGTTAAAAATAACGAAGACTTGGATGATGCGGCTTACAGAATCCTCAAAGAAAGGACAGGAATGACCAATGTTTTCTTAGACCAGGTAAAAGTATTTGGCAAGCCTGACAGACATCCTGGCGGCAGGGTTATTACGATTGCCTACTGCTCACTTCTAAATATTCAGCACCATGCTTTAAATATTCATGAAAATGAGTTGGATTGGTACGATTATGATTCGCTGGAAGACATGGCTTTTGATCATAAGCAGATTGTAGACGAGTGCCATAGCTGGTTACAAAAAAGAATTCAGGAACATCCTTTAGGATTTAATTTGTTGCCAGACAAGTTCTCTCTTCGTGAATTGCAAAATTTATATGAAGCTATTCTTGGCGTTTCATTAGATAGAAGAAATTTCCGTAAAAAATTCGCTTCAATGGATTTGCTAATTGATACCAATGAGATGGAACAGGATGTATCTCACAGACCCGGAAAACTATACCAGTTCAATTTTAATAAGTACGAGAAAAAGAAAAGAAAGTGGATAGGAATTGATTTTTAGCAAATCTGCTAATGTTCCTTTACTTTTACTTAAACAGTTTGGTATGTTATATTCAATGACTGGTTACGGCAGAGCAGAACAAGCTATCGGGGATAAGAATTTTTTAGTTGAGCTAAAATCTTTAAACGGAAAGCAATTTGATTTGCGGCTGAATATTCCTGCTTTGTTGAAACCCTATGAATTTGATGTAAGGAACTTATTGAATGAAGGGTTGCAAAGAGGTAGTGTTGAATGTAATATCACTATTAAACTAAATGGAGCCAACAAGCCTGTAACTATTAATACAGATTTGGCTAAAGCCTATTTTCAACCTGTAGCACAACTGGCGAACGAGCTGGGACTAGCAACGGGAGATATTCTCAGTACCATATTGAAACTGCCAGATGTAATTACTCCATCTACTGAAATGTTATCTGAGGCTGAATGGGCTCATTTTGAAAGCTTATTAAAAGAAGCGATTGCTCAACTAAATAATCATAGAAAGGAAGAGGGCAAATCTATAGAAGCCGATTTATTGGTAAGGTTAAAAAACATAGAAGAGCAGCAACAGTTGATTACCCAGCTAGAACCACTTCGCAGAACTAAAATAAAAGAGGGTTTAATGAAAGTGTTGGAAGAAAATGTGGGTAAAGAAAACTATGATCCTAATAGAATGGAGCAGGAATTAATATATTATATTGAAAAAATAGATATTAGTGAGGAACAGGTACGCCTGAATAATCACTGTACCTATTTTAGAACGGTAATGAATGAGCCGGGCCTTTCAAAGGGGAAAAAGTTATCTTTTATATTGCAGGAGTTTGGAAGAGAAATTAATACCACTGGCTCTAAGGCATACGATGCCACCATGCAAAAGGCTGTTATTTTAATGAAAGACGAGCTGGAGAAGGCAAAAGAGCAAATTTTGAATGTTTTATAGAAGCGTCACAGTCTGTATCTTTGATAAAATGTATTCAGTGAAAACTTTTCTGGCAGCAGGTCTGGTATTCATTCTTTTGAGCAGTTGTCAATCGAATGGTGTATTTGAAAAAGTAGCTTTTTTTCAGAAACACGAATGGGAGTCAAAGTATCAGCCTGATTTTCAGTTTGCCGTTACTGATACTAATGCACTTTATCATATTTATGCAGTTATAAGACACGAAGACGCTTATCGTTATAATAATCTCTGGGTTCAGTTTTCTACTCAATCGCCTGGAGAATCAGCAAAAAAGCAACTACTCAATTTACGCCTGGCAGACAATCGCAGAGGCTGGCTGGGCTCTGGCATGGACGATGTTTTTGATCATCGTATCCGACTTACACAGGCTCCTATAAAATTAAAGTCAGGAACATACAGCTTTAAACTGCAGCAGGCAATGCGTGAAGATCCTTTGCCTAATATGTTAAATGCAGGAGTGCGGGTAGAAAAAGTTGCCAAATGAAAACGCTAAAGCCACCCAAACTGGGGTTTGTCACATTTGTGTATTGGTTTCTGCTCTTATACATGATTGCAGCGCTTGCTTGGTGGTTTATTGCACTGGAAAAACAAAATGGCATTTTAGCGGAAATAAGAATCTCAGAAATTTATAAAGATGATCCGGAGTACATTTCCAAGCTTACTAAAATTGAAGAGCTTCGAAAGAGAAAAACGGCTCAATACATTGGTGAAGGACTCACCTTTCTTGCTTTAATATTGGTTGGTGCCGTATATGTTTATCGCGCTACTCGTCGTCAACTTAAGTTTTCTGCTCAGCAACAGAATTTCATGATGGCAATTACGCATGAATTAAAAACACCTATTGCTGTTGCTCAGTTAAATTTAGAAACTTTACAAAAACGAAAACTTGAGGAGGAAAAACAACAGAAGTTAATTGCAAATACTTTACAGGAGGCCAATAGATTGAACGCATTATGCAATAATATTTTATTTACCTCTCAGTTAGACGCAGGTGGATATAAGGTAAATTTTCAGCAAGTCAATTTTACAGATATCGCAGAGACCTGTGTAGATGATTGTAAAAGTAGATTCCCTGAAAGAGAAATTACTGATGCAATAGAAGAAAATATATTTATTGAAGGAGATTCTTTTTTGTTACAAATGTTGCTCAATAATTTATTGGAAAATGCAGTAAAATATGCGCCTAAAAACCAACCGATTCATGTTACGTTGGTGAAGAATGGAAATAAAATTTGTTTGGCTATTGCAGACTTGGGGCCTGGTATTTTGGAAAGTGAAAAAACACAGATTTTTGATAAATTTTACCGGAGTGGAAGTGAGAATACCAGAAAGGCACAAGGAACAGGATTAGGATTGTATTTGTGCAAAAAAATTGTTGAAACGCATAATGGCTACATTTCTGTGACAGATAATCAGCCAAATGGCAGTATTTTTAAGGTCTCATTTAAATCCTGATAATGGCAATTGAAAAAGCAAATATTCTCATTGTTGAAGATGAATTGAATTTGCATGAAGCCTTAAAGCTTAACCTGGAAATGGAAGGTTATGAAGTTACTTCAGCTTTTGATGGTAATGAAGCATTAAAAAAAGTGGAAAATGCCTATTTCGATTTAATCATCATGGATATTATGCTTCCTGAATTAGATGGAATTAGTGTAACGGAGAGCATTCGTGTTCACAATAACGAAGTTCCTATCCTAATGCTAAGTGCAAAAAATGCTCCGGCAGACAAAGTGCTCGGATTAAAAAAAGGGGCAGATGATTATTTAACTAAACCCTTTAATCTGGATGAACTCTTGATAAGAGTTTCTAAACTAATTGAAAAAAATAAACGCCTGCAGGTTAAAGAATCAGTTGGAGATCAATATAAATTTGGTAACAATCTGATTGATTTTAAAGCACAGGATGCCATTACCTGGAATGGTCAGCGAGTGGATTTGAGCAAGAAAGAAGCCATGCTGCTTAAACTCCTGATAGAAAATAAGGGGGATGTGGTTACTCGTGAGAAGATTTTACAGGTAGTTTGGGGGTACAATGTATATCCTACTACCAGAACCATCGATAATTTTATCCTAAGCTTCAGAAAGTATTTTGAAGAAGACAGTCGAAACCCGGTTTATTTTCATTCTGTACGTGGGGTTGGATATAAGTACACAGATTAATTTAATTGGCAATAATCGGATCGGTTTTTTCGTTAATGGGGATACAAAATCGTACCCATGTCATTATCCTCTATCGTTGATTTTCTGGAACCTATCAATCTTGCTGAAATTTCTCTGGATGAAGGATTTAAAGACACACAGATAGGAAAACATATCCTTGCTTTTGAAGAAGAATTGCCCGACATCAACGAAGTAGATTTGGTCATAGTTGGTTGTGGAGAAATGCGGGGAATGGGTATGCAGTATACCAATACCAGTGCTCCCAATAAAGTTAGGACACAGTTTTACAAATTATACTACTGGCATTCTGAAGTGCGCATTGCCGATTTGGGAAATATTAAAACCGGAGCCAGTTTGCCTGACAGTTATGCTGCGGTAAAAATGGTGGTTAGTGAGCTCATACAGATGGGTAAAAAAGTACTTATTCTGGGCGGCTCTCATGATATAACGGCTCCACAGTATCAGGCATACGGTTCGCTGAATAAAATCATTGATGCTGTTTCAGTAGATGCTCGAATTAATCTTGATATGGACAGTCTGGAACCGGCCGACCAGTTTCTAGTTGATATGTTTACCGGAATTCCCAATCATCTTAAGCACTATACGCATATTGCTTTCCAAAGCTATTATATGCATCCGCATATGCTAGAGACCATTAATAAACTTGGATTTGATTTTTACAGAGTCGGAAGGGTAAAAGAAGCTATTGAGGAAATGGAACCCGCCATTCGCAACAGCGAGTTATTCAGTTTCGATATTGAAGCCATTCAATATGCCCATGCACCGGCAAACCGGGTAACCCCCAACGGACTAAATGGAGAAGAAGCCTGTACATTGATGCAGTATGCGGGAATGAGCAGTATCTGTAATACAATAGGATTATATGGATATGATGTAGCGAAAGACATGCATGATATGACAGCCATTCAACAGGCACATATGATCTGGTATGTGATAGATGGGATTCACAGAGGAAAGCAGGAAGCTAGTTTGGAAAACAGGAATGAATTCAATGAATTCACCATGGCATTTGCGGAAGCCCCTACTGCATTTTTACAGAGTAAAAGAACTGGGAGATGGTGGATGCAGTTGCATGATGGTAAATTTGTAGCTTGCAGTCACAAAGATTATATAGTGGCCTGCAATAACGACATTCCTGAACGTTGGTTAAGGGCTGTTGAAAGAAGCTAAAATCTCCCAAATGAAAAAACTGTTTTCCTGCATTGTATCACTTTTTTTACTTGCTTCCTGTAAAGTAATCTCAATCCCGGTTCAATCCTCTGCCCAGAAGAAAGTGGATTTTTATCAGGAAAAAGCAGAACAGTTTTTATTACAACATCCGGCCTTTCAGCCCGCTCATCTTGGGGTCAGCGTTTTTAATCCCGCCAGCGGAAAATATCTCTATAATTATCAGTCTGACAAATATTTTATTCCTGCAAGCAATACCAAAATTTTTACCTGCTATGCAGCAATGAAAAATCTGGGTGATAGCCTGATTGCTTTTCAGTATTTAAAAGACGAGGACAATTTTACTTTGAGATTTACAGGTGACCCAAGTTTTCTACATCCTGATTTTGATGAGCATCGGGCCTTTGATTTTTTGCAGAAAAACGCACCTAAAATCACTATTGTTGCACCTAAATACTCAGCGGAAGCGTTTGGAAATGGCTGGGCATGGAATGACTTTGATGCAGATTACTCTCCGGAAAGATCTCCGATGCCTATATATGGCAACCTCGTATATTTTGGCAAGAAGGGAAACAGAATTACAGTTATCCCTAAAGCATTTAAAGACTCATTGGTTATATTCTCTAGTACCGAAGATGGTAAATTCTCTATTGCCAGAAACAAGTCTGAGAACAGTTTTACTGTTGTTAAAAGTAATCGGAATTTTAATGGCACTTCCATACCCTTTGTAGTAAAACAGGATATGGAGCAGGTGATGATTCCTTTGCTTGAAGACACGCTGAACAGAATACTGAGTTATGCCAATGAAGTAGTGTTGGACAATCCTACATGGGAAAATTTTTATTCGCAGTCTACTGATAGTCTCTTAAAAATTATGATGCATAGAAGCGACAATTTTTATGCAGAACAGGTTTTACTAATGGTCGGTAATCAGAAGATTGGTCTCATGAATGATGCACAGGCAATTGATACTTTATTGAAATCGGAGATGAAAGGTATGCCACAAGTACCTAGATGGGTGGATGGTAGCGGATTGAGCCGTTATAATTTAATGACACCTCAGGATTTCATCTGGGTGTTGAATAAAATGAAACAGGAGCAAAGCTGGAATCGCATTTCTACTATTTTTCCAACTGGTAATACGGGAACTTTAGGAGGACTGTATAAAGGATACGAAGGAAAAATCTTTGCCAAAACGGGAACACTTTCTAATCATGTTGCATTAAGTGGTTTCCTAATTACCAATCAGGGAAAAGAATTGATCTTTTCAGTTATGGTAAATGCACATCAATCCTCTGCCTCTGTAATCAGAAAACAGATAGAACAGTTTCTCACTTCTATAATAAATGAGCAGTAGAAGCTGCTGTTTACATGAGCTATTTATTGAACAATTGCTCTAGGTAATTTCCTTTGTATTCAATATAAGTGGGGGCGCCTGATGGACTAATATTAGGCGTATTGCAGGCAAATAAATCATTTACCAGTTTGGTCATTTCTCTTTCATCCATACCAGTACCAGATTTAATGGATTGTTGCTTTGCCATGCAACGAACCAGTTTCTCTCGCTGACTGAATGTAACATCGCTGCTGAAATGCTTGAATTGTTCTATCAACATTTCAATCGCATGCTTTTCATTTCCCTGCGTAACATCAGCTGGTGTTCCCTGAATTAAATATTCACCTTCCGATTCTTTTTCTATCTGATATCCGATTAGTTGTAAATCAGGTAACAATTCATCCAACAAAATTTTGTCGGAAACGGTTAGTTCCAGTGGAATAGGGAATAAACTTTTTTGTGTTGGCGCCTGTTTGCTGTGAACTGCCTGACTGTATTTTTCATACAAAATACGCTCATGGGCCAGTTGCTGATGCACCAATAAAAAGCCTTTTTCCGTTGTAGCAATGATATAGCTTTGCTGAACCTGCAAATATTGTTGTACAACCGGCACATTCAATAAACGGTTACCTGTGTAGGATTCTTCAAATATCTGTTTGTCTTTTACTGCATCTCCACCCAAATGATCTGTAGCGGAACTCGAAGGTTCAAAGAATGATTTCCAGCTTTTCAATTCTGATTTAGCACTGGGTTCAATCAAATGAGCCTGGTGTTTTTGTGAAAATGCTTTGTAGAGGCTGGATGAAACTGCTGCATCCTTTTGGTTACTGGTAAAAGGTTTGCTTACTGCATCCAATCCCTGAATATCCGCATTCAGAGAGAAGTCCAGCGAAGGAGCAATGCTAAATTGTGCCAATGCATGCTTAATGGCTGCCTGAACAAATGCGTACACAATTTTTTCATCCTCAAATTTAATTTCCTGTTTGGTCGGATGTACATTAATATCTACCTGACCTGGATCTAAATCTATGTATAGCACATAGCTAGGAAAACTATCTTTTGCAATCAATCCTTCAAATGCGGCATTAACTGCATGATTTAAATAAGCGCTTTTAATGAAACGGTTGTTTACAAAAAAGTATTGATCACCTCTGGTTTTTCGGGCAGTATCAGGTTTCCCGATAAAACCGCTTATATTCATGTAATCTGTTTCTTCTGAAACTGTTACCAGTTTAGCATTATAACTATTACCTAAAATCTGTACGATTCTTTGTTTGCGCGAACCTGCTTCCAGATGGTATACTTCCTGGCCATTGCTTTTCAAGGAGAAAAATATCTCCGGATTCGCCATTGCAACCCGAATGAATTCATCCATGATATGGCGCATTTCGGCCGCATTGCTTTTTAAAAAGTTTCTGCGCGCAGGAACATTGAAGAATAGGTTCTTCATACTGATACTGGTGCCCACTGCAGCCGTGCAAGCTTCCTGACGGATTACTTTACTGTTTTCTACTTCTACCAGACAGCCCAGTTCGTCTTCTGCACGTCTTGTTTTTAATTCAACCTGAGAAACAGCTGCAACAGATGCTAATGCTTCTCCTCTGAATCCCATAGTACTGATACGGAACAAATCTTCAATCTGTCTGATCTTGCTGGTGGCATGTCGTTCAAATGCAATGCTGGCATCCTCCGGACTCATTCCCTTTCCATTGTCTATTACCTGAATCAGTGCTTTCCCGGCATCATTTACCAGTAATTGTATTTGTGTAGCACCGGCATCAACTGCATTTTCCAATAATTCCTTTACTGCGCTGGCAGGTCTTTGGATTACTTCGCCAGCAGCAATCTGATTGGCTATATGATCGGGTAAAAGATGAATAGTATTGCTCACAATAATGTCTTCTGCGCTTATGTCTCAAAAAATAAAAGTTTGTAAAAATAAGATTCCTGTACTAACTGCAAGGTACAGTTGCAGTAAATTTGCACTTAAATTAAGTGAATATGCATCCGAAAGCTGCGATACAGAAGATTCCCAGAAGTTTTTTACCTGCTGATTTTATAGTAACCGACTGGATCAGTCTGGAGCCTTATTTTAAGGAGTTGACGGAAAGACCCCTCAAAAGTAAAGCGGATTTATCGCAATGGTTGCAGGATTTGAGTGAATTAGAAGCTGTAGTAAGTGAAGATGCCTGCTGGAGACAAATTAAAATGACCTGCGATACTACCGATAAGTCCCTAGAAGATGCATTTACCTATTTCTGTATGGAAATTCAGCCAAAACTGCAGGCCTATGCAGATCAGCTGAACAAAAAATTAATTGCCTGTTCTTACACCAGCGAACTGGATCAGTCGCTATACCACACTTATCTACGTTCAGTACGAAAGAGTATTGAATTGTTTCGGGAAGAAAATATTCCTATTGCAGCAGAGCTAAGTGTTTTGCAACAACAATATGGAGCCATTGCCGGAAAAATGACGGTGGAAGTGGATGGCAAAGAATATACACTCCAGCAGGCTGCTAAATTTTTGGAAAGCAGTGACAGAAAATTGCGTGAATCGGTTTACCATAAAATTCAGGATCGAAGAAAGCAGGATGAGAATGCTATGCACGAATTGTATTCAACCCTCATAGCAAAACGTCATCAGATTGCTGTGAATGCCGGTTTTGAAAATTACAGAGATTATAAGTTTAAAGAACTGGGTCGTTTTGATTATACCAAAGATGATTGTTTTCAATTTCATGATGCGGTGAAGCAATATGTATTGCCTCTGGTGAATGAGATCTATGAAAGAAAACGTCAGAAGCTGGGCCTGGATACTTTGCGGCCCTGGGATACAGAAGCTGAGCCTGCAGGAACACAGCCATTGAAGCCTTTTACTACCGGAGAAGATTTATATGAAAAAACAGTTACTTGCTTTGATCAGCTAAATCCTTTCTTTGCCGATTGTCTTCGCAAAATGAAAGAAATGAATCATTTTGATTTGGAAAGCCGCAAGGGTAAAGCGCCAGGTGGATACAATTGTCCATTGGCAGAAAGCGGAGCCCCATTTATTTTCATGAATGCAGCTGGGCAAATGAGTGATGTTACTACTATGGTACACGAAGGAGGACACGCTGTGCATTCTTTTTTGGCACATCCGCTGCCTTTATCCGCCTTCAAGGAGTATCCCATAGAAATTGCTGAAGTAGCCAGTATGGCAATGGAACTTTTCAGCATGGATCACTGGCAGGCATTTTTTGATAATACATCCGATTTGCAAAGAGCCAAAGAACATCAATTGGAAAGAACCATCACGATATTCCCATGGATTGCTATCATTGATAAATTCCAGCATTGGGTTTACGAACATCCACAGCATAGCGTTGAAGAAAGAACCGATGCCTGGATGAATATTCTTACCGAATTCTCAACCTCAGCAATTGATTATACCGGGCTGGATGCTTACAGAGCTATTGGCTGGCAAAGGCAGTTGCATTTGTTTGAAGTACCATTCTATTATATCGAATATGGTATTGCACAATTGGGTGCAATAGGACTTTGGATGCAGTACAAGAAAAATCCCAAACAGGCATTGGATAATTATATGAATGCCTTGAGTTTAGGGGGCACCAAAACATTACCTGAATTGTACAATGCTGCCGGACTAGAATTCAATTTAACACCAGCCTATATTAAAACCCTCATGGAATTTGTAAAGACCGAAATGGATCAGCTTATTCCTGCTTAGGTCCGTTATCGGATTTGGAATTGTTCCCGTTATTTGGTCTGTTAACAGGACCATTGTTGGGATGAGCAGGCCTGTTGGGTCTGTTCGGCTGGGGTCCACGAGGACCACGCGGGTTATTAGGATTATTTTGCTGGGGACGTTGAGGTCCTTGATTTTGTCCGCGCTGTTGCGGGCCCCTATTGGGACCTCCCTGGTTTTGCCCTTGATGGGGACCCTGATTGGGTTGGTTTCTGCTTTGCGGTGCATTACCCTGTGGACCACGCTGATTGTTTCTTTGTTGATCTCTTCTTTTACGATCGTTTTTCTCTAGAGTTTTTAAACTGATTTGTCCAACCAGTTCAACGAATGCAGGTTCTGCCTCTTTTTGTTTATTGCTCACAATTTCAACCGCCTGTAATTCATCCACTCTTTGCCCTTGTTTATTCAGGCGTTTAATTTCTTTAACGCGATCAATGGTCAATGGATAGTGCTTGGTATTGTTGGGAAGCACATACCACATTAAATTTTTAAAAATATCTTTTTTAATCAAATGAGCCGTTCCCATTGCGGTATCCAGTGTATCTGCATAATCAGGGAATTGCTGAAGTGCATCTAAATAAGTATCCAATTCGTAGTTTAGGCAGCATTTTAAACGACCACACTGACCACTCAACTTGGTCTGATTAATCGAAAGGTTCTGATAGCGTGCTGCGGTAGTATTTACACTCTTGAAATCGTTCAACCAGGTACTACAGCAAAGTTCTCTTCCGCAGGAACCAATTCCTCCCAGCTTTGCAGCTTCCTGTCTGATACCGATTTGTCTCATTTCTACCTTGATTTTGAAATCACTGGCAAAAATTTTAATCATTTCCCTGAAGTCAACGCGGTCATCGGCAGTGTAGAAGAAAGTACCTTTTTTGCCATCAGCCTGAATTTCCACTTCACTCAATTTCATTTGCAGATTAAGACTGCGGGCAATGGTACGGCTTCTTGCTAGAATTTCTTTTTCACGACTCTTACTGATTTCAAAACTTTCGATATCTCTTTCAGTACTCTTTCTAAGAATTTTTTTCATCTCGGGGCTGAACTCATCAATCTGCCTTTTCTTTAACTGCAGCCGAACCAGTTCTCCGGTAAGACTAACTTCCCCCACATCAAATCCACTTACCCCTTCTACTGTAACGTATTCCCTTTTCTCAAAATATTGTAGTGTTGGATTTCTAAAGTATTCTTTTCTGCTTCCTTGCTTAAAACTAACTTCCACCACGCGACAATTGCTCTCAGGATCGCTAAAAGGCAGGTTCATCAGCCAGTCATGTACATTTAAACGATTACATCCGCCAGTGCTACACCCCCCATTACTTTTACAGCCGTTCGGCTTTCCTGTTCCACAAGATCCACATCCCATATATATATGTAAATAAAAAGTTCTTTAATTGATACCTAGTTACTCAAAATTAGGGTTTTGTTCTGAATGATATGGTATAGTTTAATGGTCAGTGCCTGAAACAGCATTTTGGCGTGGGCATTGCGCTCAATATAGTAAGCCGCCTTGTCTAGCTCTTCAATCATACACTCTTGCTGACTTACAGATGCAATCTTATTGAGCCTTTTGGCAAAGTCCTTTTCTTCAGCAGCTACCTTAATCTGTTCCTCACCCATCACACGAATGCGTATACTTTGCTCCAGCAGATGGTTAAAATATCGGAGAAACTGTTTTTGTTTTTCCCTGCCTAATCTACTTACTTCGTCAATGAATTTTAGTTGTGCTGCAGGACCTGTTTTCAGCATCGCGTTTAACCATTCCCTTAGGAGGGACTGCCAGTCTTCATCTGCGTGTTGCAATAGATGCAGGGCCTCTCTGTAGTTGCCTTCACAAATACCTGTTATTTGTCTGGCGGTTTCTTCACTGGCTTTTGCGCGTTCAATCAATGCTTTTTCAATATCGGCATCTTCCAATGCGGGAATACGGACCAGCTGGCATCTGCTTAAAATGGTTGGCAAAATCATTTCTTCGTTTTCAGCAACCAATATGAATACAGTATTAGCCGGAGGCTCTTCAATTAGTTTTAAAAGTTTGTTCCCTTCTTTGCCTAGGTATTCCGGCATCCAAAGCAATAAAACCTTGTATCGGCTTTCAAAGCTTTTTAAGTTCAATTCCCGCATAATCTGGTTACACTCTTCGGCAGTAATATTTCCTTGTTTGTTTTCTGCACCAATACTTTGTAACCAGTCGTACACATTGCCGTAAGGCATGGTTTCTACAAAGCTTCTCCATTCTTCAATATAGTCTGCGCTGATAGGTTTGTCTCCTGATTTTCTGGGGATAACAGGGTAGGTAAAATGCAAATCGGGGTGAACCAGTTTGGCTGCTCTTGTGTAGGCAACTTCACTGGCTATTTGTTCGGGGGGAATAAAACCGCTGGTGGGTTCTAGAGCCGTCATTCCACCAAAAAGGTCTTCTACAACCGGAGCTTCGGCGGGAAGGCTTACAATATATTGAGCAAAAGCAAGAGCAAGTGGAAGTCCACCTGCCCCTTCTTTCGCCAGGAATAATAATGCGTGGCTTAGGCGATTGTGTTCTACCATTTCAGCCAAATGCTGTTTAATGGAATGGTGACCTATAACATCGGAGAAAAGCATGCAATACAATAAAGAGGTGCACAAATAAAAAAGAGAATGTGCTAACATTCTCTTTTCACAAAAATAGAAGAATAAATTACTTTACAAATTTTAAAATTTCTTCGCTGTCAGGTTTTACTTTGCTCGGATAATAGGCAATTAGCTTACCATTTTCGTCTAGTAGGAATTTTCCAAAATTCCAACCTATTTCAGCGTCGAGTACCCCATTTTCCGTTTTTGCAGTAAGCCATTTGTAAATGGGTGCCATATCGCTCCCCTTTACACTCACTTTACTAGCCATGGGGAAGCTAACTCCATAATTGGCTTTACAAAAGCTCTGAATTTCGCTGTCAGAACCGGGTTCCTGACCTCCGAAATTGTTAGCCGGGAAACCCACAATAACCAGTTTGTCCTTGTAAGCTTCATAAACTTTTTGCAGGGCTTCATACTGAGGAGTATATCCACATTTGGAGGCAGTATTTACCACCAGAATTTTTTTGCCTTTAAAACTGGAAAAGTCGATGGTTTTCCCGTCAATGGACTTTACTTTAAAGTTGTGAATGCTGGGGCCACCAGGTATGGTGAATGAACTAAGCATCACAAAGCTGATGATGGAAAGAAAGTATTTCATGCGTTTTTATTTATATAACGAAACTAAGCAGAAAAAGTTGATAGACTATCAGTAAGCTTAAACGGTGAATGCAACCGTGGCAATGCTGAGTTTTGTTCCGGATATGCTTAATATAGTATTGCCACATGCTTCCAAACTGGCGCCCGTGGTAATTACATCATCAATCAAAAGAATATGTTTGTTTTTAATAAATGCGGGATCAACTGCCCAGAAGGCGTTTTCCATGTTTTTCCAGCGACTGATACGGTTGCCCTGTGTCTGGGTTTGTGTATAGATAAGACGTGAAACAGCTTTGGTGCAAATGGGCTTTGGCCATACTTCCTTTATTCCCTCACAAATAAGGGTTGCCTGATTATACCCTCTTTGAAACTCTTTTTTGGGATGTAGAGGAAGGGGCATCAGTAAATCAACCTCATTAAACCGATTCGAATCCTTTAAAAAGTGCCCAAGGCGCTTCCCCAAAAATCTTCCGGCTTCTTTGTTTTGATGATATTTTAATTGGGCAATCAGGTGCTGAACCAGTCCGGACTTGTAAAAATAATAGCCAGCCCCCGCAGCAGAAATGGCTAATCTCCCTTCAAAAATTTTGTCGATAGGATTACCTGGTTTATCCAGAAAATTTGTTTCGGGCAGTGCGTGCATACAGGATGCACAAATGAATTGATTGACTTTTATATAATCGGCTCCGCATCCGCAACATATATGAGGAAAAAACAATTGCTGAAATGCACTGAAGTAATAACGAATTGGCGTTGACATAAAGTCAATTTCTACAATTCATTATTTATTCAAATGCGTATAAAACGAATAAGAAAATGTTTTTAAACGGGGTTTAAAAAAGTTGCTGATACACTTCGTCTACTCTGCTCAAGGCAATAATCTGAATCTGAAATGCTTTTGCATCAAAACTTTTTTTATTGAATTTAGAAACAATGATTTTTTCAAAACCTAATTTTTGCGCTTCTGCAATTCTTTGTTCTATTCTGTTGACAGCTCTGATTTCACCATTCAATCCAACTTCACCTGCAAAGCAAATATTTTTCGGTAGCGGATTATCTTCATAAGAAGATAGTAAGGCACAAATAACCGCAAGATCAATAGACGGGTCTTCAATTTTTATTCCACCCGCAATGTTTACAAATACATCTTTCAGTCCAAACTGGAAACCACCTCTTTTCTCCAGTACCGCTAATAAAAGTTGTAATCTTCTCAAGTCAAAACCGGTAACTGTTCTTTGTGGTGTTCCATAAACACTTGGTGTAACGAGGGCCTGTACTTCAATTAAAAGAGGGCGCATTCCTTCCAGCGCAGCTGCAATTCCACTTCCACTTAACACTTCTTCTCTTTGAGCAATTAATATTTCGGAAGGATTGGTTACGACGCGCATTCCTGTCTCGCTCATTTCATAGATACCCAGCTCAGATGTAGACCCAAAGCGGTTTTTGAGCGTTCTGAGAATTCTGTAAGCATAGTGTCTGTCTCCTTCAAATTGCAAAACAGTATCCACCATATGTTCGAGTATTTTAGGTCCTGCAATGGAACCATCTTTTGTTATATGACCAATCAGAAATACGGGTGTGTTCGTTTCTTTTGCAAATCGTTGAAAAGCTGCAGCGCATTCTCTGATTTGTGAAACTGTTCCTGCAGCTGAATCAATCAAATTCGATTGCAGCGTTTGAATAGAGTCTACTATTACCAACGCTGGCTTTAGTTTTTTTATCTCTTTAAAAATGATATTGGTATCAGTTTCTGTGAGCAAATAAAAATTTTCATTGTTGATGTTGAGGCGATCTGCACGCATTTTAATTTGCTGCTCACTTTCTTCCCCACTAATATATAATACCCGAATATTTTTTAGCAACAAACCGTTTTGTAAAAACAGAGTGCTTTTACCAATACCAGGTTCACCTGCAACCAGCACCAAACTACCTGCAACAATTCCACCGCCCAGAACTCTGTTTAATTCTGTATCTAAGGTTGCCAATCTTTTTTCTTCCTTGTAACTAATTTCGCTAAGCGCAACAGACTTATTAGTTCTTTTATTATCTGAATAATCTTCCCAAGTAGTTTTTTCTTTTGCGTCTCCACTTTGAATCACTTCTTCTGAAAAAGTATTCCATTGATTACAGGAAGGACATTTGCCTATCCATTTTGTACTCTCATATCCACAATTGCTGCAAAAAAATGCTGTCTTTATCTTACTCATAACAGGTATAATAAGGGAAATTAAAGGGAGAAGCGTAAAACGCAAAAGGGCCAACAAAGCTGTTGACCCCTTTACTTACTAACCCATTAAATTCTACCACTAAATTACCAAAATAGGGCAAACTGCAAAATTATTTTTTGTAGAACTAACCCATTTTCAAGCATTTCAATTTTTTAAATAATTGATAATCATCATTCAATAAATAAATTTAAATAAATATGTAAATTAAAACTATGTATAAGGCTTTTGTTGGTAAGTTTTTAGAATTTAAGCCATTGCGGGGTATTGGCATATATATTAGGAGGTTTTAACCATTCATCACTTTAACAAAGCTTAAAAAAACCTTTAACAAATTCTTTACAAATGAAATTTTTGTTAACTTGGGGGCTGTCTGGTTATAAAACCAGTGTAGAACCAAAAAACTAATTATGAGAAAAAAACTGCTAGTAGGGCTTTTTGCTCTCTTATGTGTTGTTGTAGCTCATGCTCAAACAACCGTGTCAGGTAAAGTTACTGACGCTGCAAACGGATCTCCGTTGGGTGGTGTTACAGTAAAAGCTAAAGGTACCGCTGTTACCTCTGTTACAGGGGCTGATGGTGCGTACAGCATCAAAGTAACTTCCAGCGTAAAAACACTGGTATTTTCTTACGTAGGATATTCTGAAGTAGAAGCTCCTGTAAGAGGAACCAATGTGGATGTTGCCATGAATTCCTCTGTATCTAATTTGAGTGAAGTAATTGTTACCGGTTTCGGTGGCGCTCAGATTAAAAGAGAAGTAACAGGTAATATTGCTCGCGTAAAAGGAAAAGATATCGAATACATGCCCACACCCAGTGTGGATGCTGCTTTACAAGGTAAAGCTGCAGGTGTGTTTGTTAACAGCCAGTCTGGTAAACTAGGACAGGCGGTTACAGTACGTGTAAGAGGTAACTCTTCTATTAGTGCGAGCAGCCAGCCCTTATATGTATTGGATGGTATTCCAATGACATCTAACAGCCAGAGCTCTTATGGTGGTGCAACCAACCCATTGGTTGACTTAAACCCTAACGATATTGAATCTATAGAAGTATTAAAAGATGCATCTGCGGGTGCTATCTTCGGTTCTCGTGCGGCCAACGGGGTAGTGTTGATTACTACCAAAAAAGGACGTGCTGGTAAAACCCAAGTAACTTTCAACTATCAGACGGGTGCTGCTGAAGCTACCAAGCGTTTGAAAATGTTGAACTCTGAAGAATATGCTACGCTTATTTTAGAAGGAGCTAAGTACCGTGATGATTTAGACGGAACCCCATTGAATGACCCCAACAGCTGGACTTCATATGTTAGAAATGATGTGATGGATTACTACAGTTATGGTAACTGGTCTAAAGATCCTAAGAAAACCTATGATTGGCAGGACGCTGTTTTCCAAAAAGCGCCTTACAGACAGGCTGATTTACAAATCAGAGGAGGTACCGACAAAACCAAGTTCTTCTCTTCTTTCCAGCATTTAGAGCAAACAGGTACCATGATTGGTAACGAACTAAAAAGAACCACAGGTCGTTTAAGTATTGATCAAAAAGTAAACGATTGGATGGATATGGGCGTTTCTTTAAGCCTTTCCAGAACGTATAACAGACGTTTACCAGACGATAACGCCTTCTCTAACCCATTGCAGGCAATTGCATTGATGCCAATGTCTCCATTTACAGATCCGAATACAGGTCTTCCTGCTGGTGCACCTCCCGGAGACGTGAATATCCCATTGTACTATAACCCTGTATTGTCTGTAGAATATGCAAAATATACTCAGGACGTGTACAGAACCTTCGGTAATGCATATATTAAAGCATACTTAGCTAAGGGCTTAACCTTCCAAACTGAATTTGGTATGGATTACCTAAGCCAAAACGAAGAAGGTTATTTCCAAACTCAAACGGTTAGAAACCAAACAAGAGCTTCCGCAGGTTTAGGTAGTAACAGGGGTGCTTTTGTAACCAATTACAATACGCAGTCTTACTTTAATTATAGCACTGTTATTAAGAAGCATAATATCAGTGCAACTTTAGGTACACAATACCAACAGTCTCAAGCGAAGTATAACTTTGCAGAAGGTACAGCCTTCCCTTCTAACTCTTATCAGAAGATTGCAAGTGCTGCAACTATTTCTGGTGGTAGCTCTTCACAAACCGATTTCCGCTTCTTGTCTTATTTCTTAAGAACCAACTATACTTTTGATGAAAAGTATATAGTTGCTGCAAGTGCGCGTATAGACCAATCTTCTAGATTCGGTAGAAATTCAAGATCAGGTTTCTTCCCGGCTATTTCTGCGGGATGGATTATGAGCAATGAAAAATTCTTACAGGACAATAAATTCATCAGCTTCCTTAAAATGCGTGCTAGCTATGGTATCGTAGGTAACGCTGAAATTGGAAACTTCCCTCAATTAGGTTTATTCTCTGGAGATGCAGGTTATGCAGGTGCTGCAGGTCAGCGTCCTTCTCAGTTGAGAAACGACAACCTGAAGTGGGAAACCACCAAGCAATTTGACCTTGGTTTTGATTTCGGTTTCTTGAACAACCGTATCACTGGTGAAATTGACTACTATGTTAAGAAAACAGAAGGTCTATTGTTGAACGTAAATATTCCAGCTACAACCGGTTTCAATAGCCAAGTTAGAAACGTAGGTAAGTTAGAGAACAAGGGTTTTGAATTTGTATTGAATACCCAAAACTTAATTGGCGCTTTCAAATGGAATACCAGCTTCAATATTGCCCGCAATATTGGTAAAGTAACCGATATTCAAGGTCAAATTATTGAAGGCGGTATCAGCAGTATGAACCGTGTTCAAGAAGGATATGCAGTGGGTGTTTTCTACACACCTCAGTACGCTGGTGTTGATCCTGCCAATGGTAACGCTTTGTTCTATTTGAATACTAAAAATGCAGATGGTTCTTTGAACAAAGGAACTACCAGTGTTTATTCTCAAGCACAAAGAATTGTTGCAGGTGATCCAAACCCAGATTATATCTTAGGTCTTACCAATAGCTTCTCTTACAAAGGATTTGACGCCTCTATTTTCTTCAATGGAGTTTTAGGTAATGAGAACAATATCTATGGTATGGGTAGATACTCTTCAGCAAGTATGTTGTACGAAGATAACAATACAGCAGACCAGCTAAGAAGATGGCAGAAGCCTGGTGATATCACAGATATTCCTCAGGTACGTTTATACAGAGTGAATGGTTCTCAGGCAAGTAGCCGTTATATTGTGGATGGTTCTTATATCCGTTTGAGAACAGTTTCTCTAGGTTATACTTTCAATGCCAAGCAATTGTCTAAGTTTAAAATCGAACGTTTAAGAGTGTATGTATCTGCACAAAACTTGTTAACCTTTACCAATTACACTTACTGGGATCCAGAAGTTAATGCCGACTCTTTCGATTCAAATATTGCTAAAGGAAACGATTTCTATACATCACCACAGCCAAGAACTATTTTATTTGGTGTGAACGTAGGTTTTTAATTAATTAATAATAACTATTATGAAAATATTAATCAACAACATGAGTAATTACTTCAAAGCTGCATTGCTTTTGGGTACTATTACACTAGTAGGTTGCGAAAAAAGATTGGACATTGCACCAACAGCTAGTATAGCAGATAACCTTGCATTGAATACTGAAGGTGATGTATTGGTTACATTAGTAGGTGCTTACGATGGAGCACAGAGTGCTGCTGCTTATGGCGGCGATATCATGGTTTTAAACGACCTGATTGGCAACTCAACCAATATCAATTTTACCGGAACTTTTGCGGGCTTGTCTGATGCTTATCAAACTCAGATGGTATCTGATAATTCATTTGCAAGAGATACCTGGGCTGCATGTTACAATACAATCAACCGCTGCAACAATGTGTTAACAGCGGTAGCAAAAGTAACCTCTTCTACTGCTAAAAGAAATTCAGTAGAAGGAGAAGCATTAATGCTAAGAGCTTCAATGTATTTTGAATTGGTAAGACTATATGCAAAGTTTGTAGGAGATGGCGATTATGCAACTAACCCTGGTGTTCCTTTGGTTTTAACACCTACTGGAAACGTTACAGATGCAAACTACCCTGCAAGAGCTACTGTAAAAGCAGTTTACGACCAAGTAATTGCAGACTTAACCAAGGCAGAAACATTGTTACCTAATTCTAATGGCAACTATGTTAACAAATGGGGTGCTGCAGCTCAATTGAGCCGTGTATACCTAATGTTGAAAGACTATGCGAATGCAAGAGATGCAGCTAACCGTGTTATTACTGGAAGCGGTAAAAACTTAGCGGCAAATTTCGGTAGCAACTGGTTTACATTCTTGAATAATGCAGGAGCTACACCAAGCGAATACTTATTCTCCCTAAAAGTAACTGCTCAAGACGGCACCAACTCTCAGAATACTTATTTCGGCAGAAACGTGGGTATCCCTGGAACAAACGGAAGAAGTGACTGTAAAATCCGTTTAGCACATATCAATGCTTACGAAAATGGTGACTTTAGAAAAACTTATTTCACTTTAAGTGGTGGTAACTATTACACCAATAAGCACTTGGATCGTTTTGGTGATGTTGCTATCATCCGCTTGGCAGAAATGTTCTTAACGCGTGCAGAATGTAATCAGCGTTTAAATACAACTGTTGGTGCTACTCCGCTAGCTGATATCAATAGAATTAGAACAAGAGTGGGTTTGGCTTCTTTGGCTACAGTTACTTTAGCAGATATTACCAAAGAACGTTCTTTTGAATTGGCTTTTGAAGGTCATAACTTAATTGAAGCTAAGCGTTTACAAACAACTGTTGGAGCGCTTGCCTGGAATGATGCTAAATTAATTTTACCAATTCCAAGAAGAGAAACAGACGTAAACAAGAATCTTGTTCAAAACGCAGGATACTAATAAGCTGATTGTTTGCTTGCATAATAAACCCCGGTTCAGTTTACTGACCGGGGTTTTGTTTTATGAGTTGCTTTGTATTAAGGAGATACTTCGACTTACGGATCTTGTGTTTTAATTAAGCCATTCTGAATGGCATGTAATGACAAGGATTATAGTTTTATTTCTTCTTCGTGTTCGTTAAAGAAACGGAATTCAACAATATGGTAATTGGTATTGGCCTTAATCTTGATTTTTGTTTTAAATTTCTTATTCCATTTTCTGATAATTGAACTGAAGAATAATCCTTTTGTAAGATGCGAATACACAATTGGGTTCACAACCAGTGTAAGATTATTATGGGCATGAGAAGTTAAATAGGACAGGCGCTTTTCAATTTCATCTTCCAATAACAGGCTTGAAGTTATTTTTCCGGAACCTTTGCAAACAGGGCAGTTTTCAGAAGTATTGATATTTACTTCAGGGCGCATCCGCTGACGTGTAATCTGCATCAGTCCGAACTTAGATATTGGAAGAACAGAATGTTTGGCACGGTCTGTTTTCATGAACTCTTCCATGGCTTCCTGCAATTTTTTCTTATTGTCAGGAAGTTTCATATCAATAAAATCAACTACAATAATTCCGCCAATATCTCTTAATCTTAGTTGTCTCGCAATTTCTTCGGCAGCCTCCATATTGGTTTGAAGTGCATTTTCCTCTTGATTATTACTTACACTTTTGTAACCGCTGTTCACGTCAACTACGTGAAGTGCTTCTGTATGTTCAATAATTAAATAGGCCCCGCTTGGCAAATTCACTGTTTTACCAAAAGAGCTTTTAACCTGTTTGGTAATGCCATAATGGTCAAAAATGGGAAGGCCATTCCCCTGATAAAGACTAACAATATCCTGTTTGTCAGGAGCAATGCGTTGAATGTAAGACTGAGTATCTGCAAAGATGGTCTGATCATTCACTACCACTTTATTAAAGTCTGCATTTAAGAGATCGCGAAGTATACTGGTAGTTTTTGTTTCCTCGCTTAAAATTCTGACAGGTGCTACAGCCCCTTTCAGTTTTTTCTGAATGCTGTTCCAGTTTTCAATAATGCCTAATAAATCCTGATGTAATTCTGCAGTGCTCTTTCCTTCAGCAGCTGTTCTTACAATGATACCAAAGTTTTTAGGACGGATGGCTTCAACTATTTTATGCAGACGCTTGCGTTCTTCACCGGAATGAATTTTTTTAGATACTGCTACAATTTCATTGAATGGGGTTACTACTACAAATCTTCCTGGAAGTGAAATCTCACAACTTAATCGAGGTCCCTTTGCTGCAATTGGTTCTTTAAGAATTTGCACCAATACATTGGGCTTTCCATTCAGTACCTCATTGATTTTTCCTGTCTTTATAATTTCGGGCTCAGTCTGAAATTTAGAAAAGTCAAAACCGTTTGGCTCTTTATCGTGAATAGCCATTTGGGTGTACTTGATTATAGATCTTGCATAAGGGCTCAGATCGGTATAATGAAGAAAGGCATCTTTCTCGTAACCAACATCAATAAAAGCGGCATTAAGACCCGGGATTAATTTTTTGACTTTCCCCAGGTATAAGTCGCCCACAGCAAAATTCATGTCAGCGCTTTCGCTATGAAGTTCTACCAGCTTTTTATCTTCCAATAAAGCTATTTCAACACCGGTTGGACCAGCGTTTATAATTAATTCTTTGTTCACTGATTTGCAACTTTAAAATACATTGACAGGAACCTAAGTGCAGGACCTGACATCTACTTACACTATTTATTGCTGTTGAATAAGGAGGAGGAGTAAAGTTGCAGAAATTCTGGAGGCAACAGCAAACAGTAGATAAGTATCAAAAGCATTGCACTAGTGTGCAATGCTTTTTAATATTTTCAAGAGAAGAATTATTTCTTCTTCTTATGACGATTCTTTCTTAGGCGTTTTTTTCTTTTGTGCGTCGCAATTTTATGACGCTTTCTTTTCTTACCACAAGGCATACAAAGAGATTTAAATAGTTAAACAATAAATTATTTTTTCAATTCCATGATTCGGTTACTGAGTTCTTCCTTTGCCTGAGGTATTTTAACCAGCTCTTTCGCTTTTTCATAGTAAACTATGGCGTTGGTTTTATCTCCTTTAAGGTCGTAACACTCAGCTATATGAAATATAGCTTCAATGTTTTCGGGTTCCTTTTTCACTATTAGTAAAAATCGCTCAATCGCTTTATCGTATTGTCCGCTCTTCTTACCACCCAGTGCAAGCATCATTTGCCCATAAATATTCTCCGGATTTCTGTCTACCACTTTCTTAATCAGTGTTATTCCTTCCATAGGATTGGTACTGATATTGCCGAACAGGTAGCAGGCACCTAGTCCAATGCTGCTTGAATCATTTGCAGGATTGATTTTAAGGGCATTTTCTAAAAGAACTTTCGCATTGCTCGCCAACCAGTTTTGCATGGCTGGATCACCAGACATCATTAACCGGTCTAAAAACAAGCGGGCGGCAAAGGTGAGGCTTTTTTCAGAATTTTCCAACTTCGCAGCCTCAGAAGTATAATAAGCGTATAAATCGAACTTTCTGGCAGAATCCAGCCAAAAGCGGGCAATTTCATGATAAGCGTGAATTTGCTGGTCTTTCACATCTCCTCTTGTTACAGAATTCTCCAATGCTGTCAGGCGTTGCGACTGTGAAGGGGTAATACTGCCTTTGGCTGCAGTTAGTAGGGTATTCAGGTCAATTTTCTGGGGGGCATCAGCTGAATGGTTATGTCCGTCGTCTTCAGAATGTGTAACAGCTGACTTGTCTGGAACGGTCTTACCGCCAAAATACAAGGCAAAACAAAGTAAAAGTGCTAGGGCAGAAAGAACGTATTGTTGTTTTTTCACGTAAAGTTCAATTTCTGCAAAGGTAACTACTTACGTTTGCTTTTCACCTCACTAACGAATTCTTTGGCTGGTTTAAAAGCAGGAATAAAATGTTCAGGAATTTCAACCGCTACATTTTTTTTGATGTTACGGCCAATTTTAGCAGCTCTTTTTTTAGTAATGAAGCTGCCAAAGCCACGTATGTAAATGTTTTGGCCTTGAGAAAGACTCTCCTTTACCTCTTTAAACATTGTCTCCAGTGTAACCAAAACATCTACTTTTGGTATTCCTGTTTTTTCAGAAATGTTGTTGATGAGATCTGATTTTCTCATTATTAAGTGTTTTTTTAATAGGTATTTGCATTAAAGTAACAAAAAAAACATGAATTACCCAAAAAAACAGGAATTGTTTTTCAAGACAGTATCAAATCATTCAATTAGTTACAGTTGTAAATTTGATTATATATTAATTATTCCCCTCCTGAAATAACCTCCAATGAGGAAGAAAAACACGACAGTAGATAAAATAAGCCGCTTTTTTACCAAAGAACTGATGCTTTGGAACCTGGATAAAAACCATCGAAATATGCCATGGAAGGGCGAGAAAGACCCTTATAAAATCTGGTTAAGTGAAGTTATGTTGCAACAAACAAGGGTATCACAGGGATTGGAATATTATAATCGATTTATTGCGGCGTTTCCTACCATTCTGGCGCTTGCCGAAGCTGCGGATGAGAAAGTGGTCAAAATGTGGGAGGGACTGGGTTATTACAGCCGCTGCAGAAATCTTTTACATACAGCCAGATTTATCAGTTATGAATTGGGAGGAATATTCCCTCAGGATTACCATCAAATTATTCAGTTAAAGGGAGTTGGTCCTTATACGGCAGCTGCAATTGCATCTTTTGCCTACAATCAACCCTATGCGGTATTGGATGGAAATGTTTTTCGCGTGATTTCCCGTTTTTTTGGCATTGATACACCAATCGATACAAATGCAGGTAAAAAAGAGTTTGAGGAATTGGCTCAGGCTTTACTTGACAAAATCCGCCCCGGCCTTTATAATCAGGCGATTATGGATTTTGGAGCAACGGTTTGTAAGCCGGCTACCCCTAATTGTGGCTCTTGTTTGCTTGCAAAGAAATGTGCTGCTTTTCTGAATGGTCAGGTAAATCAGTTACCGGTGAAATCTAAGACAATCACCAAAAAGAAAAGGTGGTTTACCTATTTTATCTTTCACTGTAAAGGATATTTGGCCATAAGGCAAAGAAGACAAAAAGATATCTGGCAGGGGCTGAATGAGTTTTATTTGTTTGAATCAGAAAGAGCAATACATTGGACAACTGCACATGTTAAGGAATGGCTGGAAGAGCAACTGGCTATTGAATCTGCTGAGGTAAAATCCATTTCACCTTCGGTGGTTCAGCAATTGACCCACCAGCAGATAAGCGGACAGTTTATACATATTGAGTTAGCTTCTATTCCGGTTTCATTGAAAAGTCTGGATTGGATTCAGGAAAAACAAATGAGTGAATTTGCCTTCCCCAGATTAATAAATGGGTATTTGGAAGCTATTCCGAATAAAAAAACCAGTTGATGGTAAATAAATAAAAAATGGGTATTTTTAAGAAGCAATTTACCTAAATCAAATGCATATGCGAGGAGTTAACAAGGTTATGCTGATTGGCAATCTGGGGAAAGACCCAGATATACAACAATTGGAAGGGAATATTGGTGTTGCTAAATTTCCGTTGGCTACAACCGAAACATATAAAGACAGGACAGGTAAGCTCGTTTCTCAAACTGAGTGGCACACTGTGGTTTTATGGCGGGGATTGGCAGATTTGGCAGAAAAATATTTACACAAGGGTAGTCTAATTTATATTGAAGGAAGATTGAGAACCAGGAGTTGGGAAGATAAGGAAGGCAATAAAAAATTTGCTACGGAAGTAGTAGCAGACAATTTAATTATGCTGGATAAAAAAATGGATGGCACAGCAGGACCAGGCTCAGGCGAGCCCGATTATGAATCTCTTCCGTTTTAATTGTAGCAGAAATGATATTTTTGCTTTCTAACCAAAATCCGTGACTTTGGATTATCACCTTGCAGTTGATGTATTATATACTCCCTTTTTATTAAGCGCAGTGCAAACGCAAGGCACTACCGTAATGGTTATGGTGCTCGTATTTTTGTTTTTTCTGTCTTTTGTTTTATCAGGAGCTGAAGTAGCTTTTTTCTCTTTAACACATAAAGACATCAATCTGCTACGTTCCAAACAGATTCCTCCTTATCAGCGGATTGTTGATTTACTGGAAGAACCTAAATCTTTCCTGGCATCTCTGTTGATTGCCAATAGCTTTGTTAATATTACCATTATCATTGTTTCCAATCTTTTGATTGATAACCTCTTCAATTTTGAGCAATATGGTGCAGCCTGGGTTGAGTTTATTATAAAAGTACTCGCTGTTTCCTTTATGCTTGTATTGTTTGGAGAAGTAATGCCAAAAGTGTTGGCAACACAAAACAATATCCGCTTTGCCAAAGACTTTGGAGGAATAGTGCAGGCCATGACTTACTTGTGTGGAGGTTTAGGAAAAAAGCTGGTGAAATACTCTGATAAGTTTGAAAAAGTATTGAGTAATAAAAATGGAAATGCGTATAGTTTGGAAGAATTGGATCATGCAATTGATATCACAACTGATAATACAGCTTCTGAAAATGAAAAGAATATTTTAAAAGGGATTGTAAAGTTCGGAAACATCACAGTAAAGCAGGTGATGAAGACCAGAGTGGATGTACACGGGGTTGAAGAAGAGATTAATTTTCAGGAATTGATTACACTGGTAAAAGAACTGAATTACAGTAGACTTCCTGTGTATAAGGAAGGTCTTGATCATATAACGGGTATGATTCACACAAAGGACTTGCTTCCTTATCTTGATCAGCCTCACAATTTTAACTGGAAACAATTATTGCGTC
Source organism: Sediminibacterium sp. TEGAF015 (assembly GCF_025997995.1). Taxonomy (GTDB): domain Bacteria; phylum Bacteroidota; class Bacteroidia; order Chitinophagales; family Chitinophagaceae; genus Sediminibacterium. The sequence continues at coordinate 2,545,140 of NZ_AP026683.1, forward strand.
CTCCTTTTTTTGTGCATGAGCAAAAAATGATTGAAGATCTGTTGAAAGAATTTCAGCTGAAACGAATTCACTTTGCCATTGTAGTAGATGAGTTTGGAGGAACCAGTGGTATTATTACATTGGAAGATATTCTGGAAGAAGTGATTGGGGAAATTAAAGATGAATTTGACGAAGAAGATTCGGGGTATAAAAAGCTGGATGATAACAACTATATTTTTGAAGGCAAACTCATGATTAATGATGTTTGTAAAATCATGAATTTAGACCTGAATACTTTTGACGAGTTAAGAGGGGAAAGTGATTCACTGGCAGGACTCGTACTTGAAATAGCAGGAGAAATTCCACAGGTAAATCAGGTGATACCAACAGATGAATTTGAATTCACAATTCTGGAAGTTGCCAAGAACAGAATCGTAAAAGTGAAATTGACAATAAAAGAAAGAGGTGATGAATAAGCGGACACTTTGGTTTTTTTTACTTACCTGCATTGGATTTTATGCCTGTAATAGTCCCTTTACGCCCAAGCAAACCGGCTACTTTAAAATCGATTTCCCTGAAAAAAAATATCAGTTATTCAATGATGCAGGTTATCCGTATAGCTTTGAATATCCAGCATATGCAACCATTAGTAAAGACAGCACCTATTTTAATGAAACTACTGAAAATCCATGGTGGATTAATATAGACTTTCCTCAGTTCAGTGGCAGAATTTATGTTAGCTATAAACAGATAGGCGAGAAGAATAGATTTGATACATTAATAAAACATGCATTTACTTTAACAGGAAAACATTCTTCCAAAGCATATTCTATTGAAGACAGTCTATTCAGTAATCCATACAATGTGGAAGGGGTGTTTTTCAGAGTTGGAGGAAATGTAGCCACTGCGAATCAGTTTTTCCTTACTGATTCCACCAGACATTTTTTGAGAGGTGCATTGTATTTTGATGCCACGCCCAATGAAGATTCTTTAGGTATTGTAAATCAGTTCCTGATTGAAGACGTGAAGCACTTAATCAATACATTTACCTGGAGGAAACAATCAAAGCAGTAATACGCAAACAATACATACAATGATAGCAATCGATAATATTCTGATAAGTGACGAAGTGGTTGAAGAACAATTTGTTTGCGATTTAACTAAATGTAAGGGCGGTTGCTGCGAAGACGGTGATGCAGGTGCTCCAATGGAAAAATGGGAACTGGAAAAATTGGATCAATACTTTGATGTGATTGCTCCTTATTTAAATGAAGCAGGCATGGAAGAGATTCAGCGGGTGGGCAAATATACTTATGATAAAGAGTTTGGCTGGGTAACACCAACCATAAACGGTGGTATTTGTGCTTATGGCAAAAAAGATGCGAGTGGTACCATTATATGCGGAATTGAACAGGCGTATAATGATGGCAAACTAGACTGGAAAAAACCACTCAGTTGTCACCTTTTCCCCATACTAATTAGAAAAAGCAAGAAAGATCCGGATGTTGAATATGTAAATTATCATCCGCGAGAAGACTTATGTCAACCTGGATGCAAATTAGGTAAACAATTAAAGGTGCCGGTATATATTTTTCTGAAAGAAGCCCTTATCAGAAAGTATGGACCAGAATTTTATGAAGCACTGGAAGCAACCGCCAATGAATTTAAAAAACGAAATGATGAGTAATAATTCAGCAGCCAGTTTTATTGCAAAAAGTACTATAAAAGCTGCGGATTTGGAGCATCGCAGAAAAATCAATTTCAATATTGGTAAGTACAATGCTGTTGTTCCCATTGGAAAAAAACAATTTACCAACGTGATGGAAGCCAGGGAAATGGCTAAAATAAAAAAGTGGGATGCAATAGAACACCTTGACCAATACCTCGAAATGTTTGAACAAAAAATAACAGAGAGAGGCGCGAAAGTGTTATGGGCAGAGACGGCTGAAGAAGCATTGGCCCATATTGGAAAAATATGTAGCGAGAAGAAGTGTAAGACATTGGTGAAGAGCAAGAGTATGGTTACAGAAGAAATTCATCTGAACGATTTTCTGGAACAAAATGGAATTGAAAGTGTTGAAACAGATTTGGGAGAATATATTCAGCAGCTGGACGGAGAGCCACCTTATCATATTGTTACACCTGCCATGCACAAAAGCAAAGAAGATGTGGCACGTTTGTTTGCAGATAAATTAGGAGTGCCAGGTGGATTAAGTCCAGAAGAATTAACACAGGTAGCCCGTCAAAAGTTAAGAGAAAAATATGTTGCAGCAGAAGTAGGTGTAACAGGGGCAAATTTTATTTTACCTGATATCGGAGGCATAGCCATAACTGAAAACGAAGGGAATGGCAGACTAAGTTGCGCCTGGCCTAAAACGCATATTGTAGTGGTAGGCATTGAAAAAGTTATTCCATCAGTACAGGATCTTTCTTTATTCTGGCCACTACTTTCCACTTTTGGAACCGGACAAAGGGTTACTGTCTATAACACAATTATTACCGGACCCAGACAAGCCAATGAAACGGATGGTCCTGAAGAAATGATTGTCATTTTACTGGATAATGGAAGAACCAATTTACTTGCCAGCAAATCGGCTAGGGAAGCATTGTATTGCATTCGTTGCGGAGCTTGCTTAAATGCATGCCCCGTATATAAAAATATTGGTGGCCATGCTTATGAAACAACCTACAGTGGTCCTATTGGTAAAGTAATTACACCTTATTTAAAGGGGCTGGATGAATACAAGCATTTGAGTTATGCTTCTTCACTTTGTGGCAACTGTACAGAAGTTTGTCCTGTAAGAATTAACCTTCACGAATTATTGCTCGATAATCGTCATGAAGCAGTAGTACAAGGGAATAGCAGTCTAGCCGAAAGGATTGCCTGGAAAGCATGGAAAACTGCCAGTTTGAACAGAGTCATGATGAATGCAGGGAATGGGAAAATGAAAAACTGGATTGTCAATAAAATTTTTAAAGGATGGACAGCCCATCGGGCAGATCTTGATTTTAGTTCCAAAACTTTCAATGAAATGTGGAAGGAGTCTAATCAATCCTAATATATGGAAGATTTTGGTGCTGATATTATTGTGTATTCGCAATTTGCAAGTGCCAGACTGGATTATATTGTAAAACTGTTGTTTCAGGGTAGGGCAATTATCACCAATGAGATTAGCTTTTTTGAATCCTTTCCGGGAAAAAAAATCAATTATTCCAACAGGTTACTTTCAGCCAGCGATGCCCAGGTTGTACCTCACACTTTATTATTTGAGAAACAAATACAGACTCAGCAAATAATTGTAAACAGCTGGCAGGGTATTCCAGTATTTTTTGAAACATCAGGTGACTCAATACCCTTTGATATTTTTGCAGCTTCTTTTTATTTAATTACGCGCTATGAAGAATGGCTGCCACATGAAAACGATGCGTTCGGCAGGTATCGGCATGAACAATCCCTGGCTTATCAGTTTGGGTTTTTGGATCAGCCATTGGTAAATAGCTGGATGGAAAAATGGGTCGTGCAAAACAAGCTGCCTTATAACAAACCTGCGTTTAGTTTCAGACCCAGTTACGATATTGATATTGCTTATAGTTATAACCATCATTTTGTAATCAGAAATATGGGTGGGTATTTCAAGGATTTGCTGAATGCAAATTTTTCTGGAATCGCTGAGAGAATCCAGGTGCTGGCTGGTTTGAGAAAAGATCCATATGACGTGTATGATTGGCTGGATGAGTTACACGATCAATATCAACTTGATCCGATTTATTTTTTCCTGGTAGCTTCCAGTCGAGATACGATCAATAAAAATATTTCTCCTGCAAACAAAGGAATGAAAGAGCTGATACGCCGTATTGCAGTTAAATACAAAGTGGGTCTTCATCCTTCTGTGCAGAAAGCATCTGTATTTAATGGGGAATATAATTACAAAATTGATGGTTATGAAAGGAAGTTGCGAGCTGAAAAAATGAGTATTGAAAAACTGATTGCAAAGAATGTAACGCAATCCCGACAGCATTATATTCAACTCTGTTTTCCTGACACGTATGAAGCCCTTTTACAAGCGGGAATAACAGAAGATTACTCCATGGGTTATCCAACGATTTCTGGATTCAGAGCGTCTTATACAGGTTCGTTCAATTGGTTTCATTTATTGAACAATGAAGAAACAGCATTGACGCTTTTCCCGTTCTCTTATATGGATGCCACGCAAATTTTTCATGAACGCAATACGCCGGAAGTAGCCATTTCAAAAATGGAATATTACTATGAGCAATTTCAGCAATATGGGGGTTGCTTTGTTCCCATTTTTCACAATCAGTTTTTAAGTGATCAATCTGATTTTACAGATTGGAGAAGTGGTTACGCTGATTTTTGTTTGCGCAGACTCTGATTAACAAGGTAAACACCAATAAGGGTAATACAGGAGCCAATGATGATTTCTTTGGTTAAAGGTTCCTTGATTAAAAAGGATCCGATGATGATGGCAACAATCGGGTTTACATAGGCATACAAAGCAGCAACCGATGCTTCCAGGTGTTTCATAGTATATAAGAAAGCTACTACAGCAATTAATGATCCCATCATGACCAGGTACCCGATGGCATACCAGGTTTGGGCAGGAAATGTTTTGAAAGGAACCAAATTACCTGTTACAGCGGCGCCTGCGAATAGAAATAAGGATGCAAAAATCATTTCCCATCCAATGGCATAATATGGATTCAGGTTGATTTGTTTCCTGGAAATAATAATGGTTCCTACACTCCAGCTAAGCATGGCAATTACGGAAACCAGAATACCAATCCAGTAATTGGGCCCCTGGTGGTGAAATGCATTGTCGTAGAATACAATGGCAATGCCTGTTATCCCCAGCACAATCCCTAAGAAAGTAACCCAGCCAATTTTTCTGTTTTTAAAAAATATTTTTTCAATGATAACTACGCTTAGAGGGTACAAGGCTGCAATTAAAGCTGCTAGTCCGCTAGAGATATATTTCACACCAACTGTAGCCAATCCGTTAGCAAATACGAACAAGAGAATCGACATCCCGGCCAGCCAAAGCATTTGTTTAAAACCGGGCAGTTTTTCTCCTTTTAGCAAAAAGAAACCAGCAAAAAGCGAACCCGCAATCAGTTGACGGGTAGCAGATACCTGTAATGCTGGTGCAAATTGAACTGCATACCTGCTGGCTACCCAACTGGTACCCCATACAATACTGGTTACTGACAGAGCGAAATACGCTTTTTGCTTGGTTGTCAAATTGATTAATGTTTAAAATGTCTGGTGCCGGTCATAACCATGGCAAGTCCATTGTTTACACAATAGTCAACACTGTCTTTGTCTCTTACGGAACCACCAGGCTGAATAAATGCTTCCATGCCAGCCGCATGGGCAATCTGAACACAATCATTAAAAGGAAAGAACGCATCAGAAGCCAACACCGCGCCTTTTAATTCGAAGTTGAATTGTCTGGCTTTTTCAATTGCCTGACGAAGCGAATCAATTCTGCTAGTTTGGCCACAGCCTTTGCCCACCAGCTGTTTGTCTTTTACCAATGCAATGGCATTGCTCTTCAAATGTTTACAAATAATATTAGCAAAAGAAAGATTTTCTTTTTCTGTTTCAGTACAAACTCTGGCGCCTACTTCTTCCCACTTTTCAAAATTGCCCTCATCTGTATCCTGTATTAATGTTCCATTCAGAATACTTTTTTGTATGGAAGCTACTTTGAAATCTTTTTTGTGAAGCTGTAAAAGAATTCTGTTTTTCTTGGTCTTTAAAATCGTTAAAGCAGCTTCTTCGTAAGAAGGAGCTATCAATACTTCAAAGAATATTTCATTAATGGCTTCAGCTGTTGCTGCATCAATGGTTTGATTACAAACAAGGACGCCTCCAAATGCGCTTTCAGGATCACCGGCCAATGCTGCATCCCATGCTGTTTTTACAGTTGGTCTTGCCGCAACGCCACAAACATTGGTATGTTTAATGATAGCAAATACAGCTTCCTGATAATCACTAAAATCTGCAATAAGCTGAACTGCTGCATCCACATCTACCAGATTATTATACGAAAGTTCCTTCCCGTTTAGTTGCGCAAATACGCTGGATAAATCACCTGTGAATTTTGCTTGCTGATGTGGATTTTCCCCATAACGAAGTGCTTTCTCTTCAACTGGATTAAAGTAGTTGCTGATAGCAATATCGTAATGCATCACTACTTCAAAAGCTTTAGCTGCAAAAGCTCTTCTTTGTTCAATGGTGGTATTTCCTTCCTGATCAATCAAAAGTTTTTCTAAATCGCCATAACTGTCTTTGGCTGCAATAACGGTAACATCTTTAAAGTTTTTTGCAGCTGCTCTAATCATGGAAGGCCCGCCAATATCAATCTTTTCGATGATAAGCTTTTCTTCACTGGTGCTGCGCAATGTTTCTTCAAAAGGATACAGGTCTACAATTACCAGGTCAATCTCTGGGATTTTATAATCCTGCATTTCCTGTAAATCCTGTGCTTCGTATCTTCTTCCTAAAATACCTCCGAACACAACTGGATGAAGTGTTTTAACCCTGCCGCCTAAAATAGAAGGGTAGGTAGTTAAGCTTTCTACTGGTACGCAGGTAATGCCCAGATTTTCAAGAAAGGTCTGAGTTCCACCGGTTGAATAAATGGTGATTCCCAGCTTCTGAAGCTGGCGGGCAATGGGTTCCAGGCCGTCTTTATAAAAGACGGAGATTAACGCAGATTGAATTTTTTTTTGCATATGTTTTGCTTTCAGCCCTTCGGCAGTTAATGGGGCAAAAGTTAGAGATTGTATTCAAAAGCACCTTTTTCAGGTACCGAATAATGGCGCAAATGTAAGCGCTCTGCTTCTTTTTTCCATTTTTGTATTTTCCACAATGGGGTACTGCTATCGAAAACCAGCAGGGTTGCGGGAAAATATTTTGCTATGGCTTTCATGGGAACAGGTCTACTGCCTGTTATGACAATCAGATCTACAATGGGTACAGTGGCCAGATCTGGAAAAGGAAGCTGCGGACCAGCAATCAGAATCACTTTGTTCCTGCTAATTATGAAAGGTTTTTGTAATGCAACAGAAACAGGACGGATCGATTTTCCCGTTCTGTACAAGGTTCGGCCAGGTTTTACAACCTGATTCACCAGAACAGGATTGAAATTGAAAGCCGAGTCTCCCAGAAACTGGTGCCCTAATCCCTCCATGATATCAATGGCACTATGTTTAGGCGTATGATATATGATTATTTTTTTTTGATGGCGGTGGTGCAGGGTGTCAATTGTATGTATGCCAACAATGAACAAAAGCGTTGAGGCTGCAATAAAAAAGAAGACTTTACTTGTATGCAGCAGCCACTGATACAGTGAAATAATACAAGCAAAAAGCAAAAGCATTTGCCATCCACTAATTTGTATATACTCAGTGAGCGCAAAAGGAAGTGAAGCTGTTTTTTCAATTAACTGATTCAATTGAGATAATAGCCAATCAATACAAGTGCCTAGTGGGGAGGCAATGATTGAAAATGGTGCCAACAATAGCAAACCAATTAACAGGTACAATATGAGTCCTGAAACAGGAATGGCAATCCAGTTTGCAATCAGAAATAAATTGGGGAAGCTGTGAAAATAATACAGCAATAAAGGCAAAGTAAGGATTTGTGCCCCCAATGTGATGCTGCACATTTGCCATCCCAGTTGCAACAGTTTATTTTTTAAGAAAATTAGTTTTTCAATTGGTCTTGCAAAAAACAGTATCCCCAGAACAGCCGCATAGGAAAGCTGAAACCCAATATCCCAGAGAAAATCCGGACGAAACAGCAAAAGACAAAATGCCGACCCTGCTAAGCTGTTCATCTGATGGTGTGGCCTGTTCTGCTGTTCTCCCAGCAATAGGAAGCTGAACATGACGGCAGCTCTAAGTACGGAAGCACCTGCGCCAGTTAACAAAGCAAATCCCCATAGGAAAAATAAAATACATATGGTTCTGATCCAGCTGAATTGTTTCAATCTTCTGATAGGCTTAAAGAGTAATAACAATAGGCTATAAATCATGCCGAGGTGTAATCCGCTGATGGCAATGATATGTATCACACCCGTATTGCTGTATGCATTCATCAATGTTTTATCCAGATGCGCCTTATAGCCAATCAGCAATGCTTCTGCAACTCCTCTTTCTCTGTTGCTTTTAATGTATAGATACAAAGTATGCAATACGTATTGTCTGGCTTTTTGTAATAAAGAACTGGTTATTGAAAATGGGTGCTGACTAGTGATGCGGTAATCTTTTTTTGTAAGATATACCTGATGAAAAATATGCTGAGCAGCTGCATATTGTTTAAAATCAAATCCCCCCGGATTGGTTACTGATACTATGACTGTAGGTTTTTTAAACAACTGAATTTCCATACCCTCATTGAGAGAATCAAGAGGGATATCAACATTAAAATAGATTAGTAGCTTTGTCTTATGCATAGCTGCCAGCGCCTGATAGCTATTCGCTTTTTTAATGGGAGTTTCTAACAGAACCACTTTATTGCTGATGGGAGTAGCAGCAGGTATACTTTGCTTGTGTAGTATAATGCCTGCGCAAATGAACAGCAACTGTACAGACAATCCCGTCATCCATTGTCGCTTAAAAAAATGAAAAAGTCTGCTGCGGCCATTGAAAAGCCAAAGCAACGAGCTTATTGTAAAAACAGTCACAATCAACCCATTCGGAACAACTACAAATTTGCCCAGCAACAAGCCTGTAATGAGTGCGAGGGTGATGCGTATCATGGGAAATTGCCACCAGCGTTGCGATGTATAAATTTTCGCCATGGAATAAACCTAAACAAAAAGGCCACAGTATTTTACTGCGGCCTTCAAAAAGCGTATTAATACCTTATCTGCTCAGGTTCATACTACGTTCTTTGTAGAGTGTTCTGAAATAAGGATCTCTAAGATCTTTGATAAAACGGATCGCTTCTCCGGTGCTCTTCATTTCCGGTCCTAATTCTTTATTTACGCCAGGGAATTTTTCGAAACTGAATACAGGTTCCTTGATGGCGTATCCTTCCAGTTTTTTCTCCATAGTAAACGCTGATAATTTAGCAGCACCCAGCATTACCTTGGTAGCAATATTCAAGTATGGAATCTGATAAGCTTTCGCAATAAATGGTGTTGTTCTGGAAGCACGTGGGTTGGCTTCAATCACGTACACTTTACCGTCTTTAATAGCGAACTGAATATTGATTAATCCGCGGATGTTTAAAGCACGCGCAATTTTTTCTGCATAGAATTCCATGGTTTCAATTACCAGTGGAGTAAGGTTGAATGCAGGCAAAACTGCATTGCTGTCTCCACTGTGAATACCTGCAGGTTCAATATGTTCCATCACACCCATGATATGAAATTCCTCGCCATCAAAAATGGCATCTACTTCCGCTTCCTGACATCTGTCAAGGAAATGGTCAATCAGGATTTTATTACCAGGAATATGTTTCAATAAACTGATGACTGCTTTTTCTACTTCTTCATCGTTGATTACAATTCGCATTCTCTGCCCACCAATAACATAGCTGGGTCTTACCAATACAGGATACCCTACTTTATTAGCTACTTCAATTGCTTCGTCTGCATTGTAGGCAGTGCCATATTCGGGATAAGGAATATTGAGCTCTTTTAATAGATCACTGAAACGACCTCTGTCTTCGGCTATGTCCATATTCTCGAAAGATGTACCCACAATTGGAACTCCTTTTTCGTGCAAACGCTTCGCCAGTTTCAATGCAGTCTGTCCGCCGAGCTGAACAATAATTCCATCTGGTTTTTCCAGTTCAATGATTTCCCAGAGATGTTCCCAGAATACTGGCTCGAAGTACAATTTGTCTGCCATGTCGAAATCTGTGGAAACTGTTTCAGGATTACAGTTCACCATGATGGCTTCGTATCCGCATTCCTTAATGGCGAGTAGACCGTGTACACAACAGTAATCAAATTCAATTCCCTGTCCAATGCGGTTGGGGCCGCTGCCCAGAACAATGATTTTTTTCTTTTTGGAAGGGATCGATTCGTTGGAGTTCAGAGTAGGGTTCATTTTTTCTAAGAATTCTGCAAAATTAAGGTCTCTGAACAATTTTGGCGGTTTTTTTTTCCTTATCTGATTTGACCTCTGATTACGCCGGATGGTCTCATGGTAGAGTGCACATTTACATAAAGCGCGTCATTTTTGATTGAATTCAAAATGGCCATACTGGGAGAAAAGATTTTTGTGATTCCAAAATCTGCAGCCGATTCACAAATGCCAATTAATACACCACCGTTGGCACCTGCAGCCCCTGTATGAATATGTGCGGCACTCAAGGCATCGCTTGCTTCCAGATTGCTTACGGTTACTTTACTGTATAATTTATTGTCTGCGGTAATTCTGATAAGTGCCATTCCTGTTGCGGTAGTTGTAACCGAAGGAACTTCATTCATGCCAGACAATGGAACACTTGCTGCAAAGCTTACTTCATTAAAGACCTGACCTCTTACAATTCCGGAAGGCTGTTGCGTAGAGTGAATATTTACATATAAATCTGCTGTTCCTGCTTTTAAACTATCAATGAATGAAGTTCTTACTCCCTTCACACTTGCTTTAACCATACTGCCTGTAAAAACGGGCATAAAATCTAATACCACCGGTCCATTGGTTACCGGATCTCCGGCATGAATATGCGCCAGGGTTAAATTATCTCCCGATGCTAATCCGGTTACAGAAGCATCCATCGTAATGGAATTGTCGTTGTATACTTTAATAGTAGCCATTCCTCTTTCTGTTCTTCCGGTTGGTTGTGGGTTTTGATTGGCTGCAGCCAATGATACCATGATTTCTTTTACAACCTGTGCTTCAGGAGCAGAATCTGATTTTTTACAAGAAGCAAAAATGGCCGTTGCTGCAAAAATGGTTGCGAATAGTTTGTACTTTCTCATAGTTTTTATTTTTACTTACGAGAAACCAGTCAGTTTGGATTTCTTTATTCAAAAAAATCTGTATTGTTTAAAGTAAATTTGATACAACACGTTAACCTTTTACAAAATCATTGGTATGAAATATCTGTTTATTGTTCTATTAGGTTCATTGTTTGTTTCCTGTTCAGGTCCCCGTGTTTTAGACCTGGCTACTGCACCTGATGCCAATTTTGGTAACTACAAAACCTTTGCTTTTTTCGAAGTCACTGCTTTTGGAGACACTATTACAGAGCAGTTTAATGAGCGCATTGCCTATCTTAAAAAAGGAATTGCAGCGCAGATGGAGCAGCGCCGCTTTACGCAAGTACCAAAAAATCCAGATCTGTTTATCAATATTGGGGTGGCTATAAAGTTAGAAGTGCAAACCCGCGAAACCAGCTGGCCACAAGATGGTATGATGCGCTACATGGGACAGCGCAATTATAAATGGAAGTCGGAAGAAGTGGAAGTGGGTAGGTATAGAAGAGGGGCAATTAGTTTGCATGTAGTAGATGCTGCCAAGAATCATATGCTTTGGACAGCCACCCTTCGGGGATCTTTACCGGACGACAGCACCAAGCTCAAAACCTTTGCTGACAAGGGCATACAGGCTTTGTTCAGTAAGTTCCCTGTGCAGTAGTGCGCATATAATTTTAAAAATAGTTCATTTACCTAATGAACTATTTTCAGCTCCTCCCAACGCGAAGTATAGCGAGGGCTACGCAGTTCTTGCCGCATTTTCCAATTTCGTTTGGTTCCTGCTGCTGCAAACTGAATAATATCGTTGCGCATGGCAAAATTGATATTGTCAATGGCACTCATGAGTTTTCTATTTTGCTGCGGCACGGCATCGGTAAATAAATTTCCCTGCACCGATTCATCGGGCACAAGACCACTTAAAATAACGCCGGCTTTTTTATACACAGCACCTTCCTGAAACAGTTGATCTACCAATGCTACGGCGGGCTTGATGAGTATATGTGTGGCGGAACTAGCATAAGGCAAATGCACATAAGCGCCTACACTATTCCCATGCCTGAATCTGCCTTCTGTTTTTTCTTGTTTCGGAATCACAAAAACATAAATTACCGAAGCGGCACTTTGTTGTCTTCTCAGTTTTTCCGTAGCTCTGGTAATATAGGTTGCTACCGCTTCTTTAATCTGTTCTTTACTGGTTACATTTTTGCCAAACATCCGGGTTGTAGCAATCATTTTTTTGGTGAGCAAGGGGTCTTTCATTTCAATACTTTGTACACCATTCAACTCTCTTAAGAGTCGCTGTCCTACAACCCCACCTAGGTTTTTTTGTACCCATGTTTCAGGCATACTTCGCAAATCAAAAGCCGTGTTGATATTGTATTTACGCAGCTTTTCCGCATACTGGCGGCCTACGCCCCAGATATCTTCTACCGCTGTTTGTTGTAATGCGGTTGCTACTTTTTCCGGCGTGTTCAGCACCATGATGCAATTGGTGGCCTGCTTATTTTTTTTCGCCAGCCGATTGGCTACCTTACTCAATACTTTGGTAGCAGCAACGCCAATAGATACTTTAATGCCAGTCCATTGTTCTACTGTATTTTTCAGGTGGAGCGAAAACGCCTCTAACTGATCGGGCTCAATATGACTGAGGGTTACAAAGCATTCGTCTACAGAGTACACTTCTACTGCACCAGCGGGAAGGCATTGACGCAGGGTTTCCATCACGCGCCAGCTCAAATCCCCATATAAATTATAGTTGGAAGAAAAAGTATGAACGCCCTTTTGTTGAATCAATTCCTTCGCCTGAAAATAAGGGATACCCATAGCAATCCCGGCCTGCTTGGCTTCATCGCTGCGCGACACAATGCATCCGTCGTTATTGCTCAGCACCACCACGGGTGCATTGTGCAGGGCAGGTAAAAAAAGTCTTTCGCAGGAACAATAAAAACTATTGCAATCAATTATTCCAATCATACTAATCTGTCCGGATGATTATACCGCGTGAATAGAATACGTTACGACTCCCCATACCTGGGCCCGTTCATCGAAGCCGCCGGTTAAGGGAATGTCTGCGAATTTTTTGTTCTCTGCTACCAGGGTTAGCTGGTTAAAATTTTTTTGCAACCGGCGCACCAGCAACTCTCCGTCTAAAATGGCAATGATGATTTTACCGCTCACCGGTTTAATACTGCGGTCTACAATTAAAGTGTCCCCGCTGAAAATGCCGGCACCCGTCATGGCATCACTGTTCATCCGAAAGAAAAAAGTAGCTGGCTTGTTGTGCACCAGTTGCTCGTTCAGGTCTATGCCGCGTTCCATATAATCGTCGGCAGCAGCCCCGAATCCGGTGGCATTGGCAGTAGGTACCTCCCACTGCGAATACCGCTTAGAGCCCTTGTAGGCGGCTCCGTACCCGATTTCCCCGTCCATAAAATGATTTTTTACTTACTAAATAATTTAGTAAATTTATACTAAAATAATTATCAATCTAAATTTTGTTTATGCAGGAAGGATATGTTTTACCCAGAGATCAACAGCCACTGATGGCCAGTGAAAGGGAGCAATATTTGCTAATGGCCTATCCTTTTGAAATAGCTGTTTTTGAAGCAACGGAGCAAATGGAAGAAACCATTATTCGCTGGATGCGCCGAATCATTAGCAATAAATCTGTCTTTACGGTGCGGGTGCATCAGCAGATACAGGAAGATACCGGTCAGCTCCAGTTGTGCCTGGCCGATGAAGGTGCTTTTGCACAACTGGCGAATGAACTGAAAGTAGTGAGTCAGTTCATCAGCAGTTATCAGTGCAGGGAAATGTATTTTAATCTCCGGCCAGCTATTCAGCATCAATTGCTCTGCCATTCGCCCGGTTATACCATTACCGAACTGGTGTTGATGCGCAAACCATTCGGGCAGGAACAATACAAACAAGTAAACGTATTTGCTTTAAAACCCTGACGGATGCCCTTGCTTTGGATTCTTAGCTTTATTTTCGTTGAAACGAAGACCATTCATGGAATCCATCATTGAAGCAATAGGACAACTTTGTCAGCAGGCATTACAGCTGACACCAGACCGGATAGAAAAATTACCGCAAAGCGGAAGTGACCGAGTTTATTTCAGGGTATATAGTGCTACAAATACGTATATCGCTACTTACAATATCAACACCCGCGAAACAGCCACATTTGTTTATTTCAGTCAGCACTTTAAAAAAGCCCATCTTCCTGTTCCAGCTATTTTAGCAGTAAACGATACCAATACCATTTATTTACAGGAAGATTTGGGAACTGAATCACTGTTGAATAAACTGGAAGCAAGCGGACACGGTGAGTATGTATACCAGCTTTTTCAGAAAAGCCTTTCAGCATTGGCTCGCATGCAGGTACTAGGACATCAGGGTTTAGACTATAACTGGTGCTTAACAGCCAAGGAATTTGGTAAGCAAGCCATCATGAGTGATCTCTTGTATTTCAAGTATTATTTTCTGGACACCCTGCAATTGCCTTACGATAAACAGGCAATGCTGGATGATTTTGATGCATTGAGTACTTACTTAACACGTACGCAGAATAAGTATTTTATGTTCCGCGATTTTCAAAGCAGGAATATTATTGTACAAAACGATCAGGTACATTTTATTGATTATCAGGGAGGCATGCAAGGTGCATTGCAATACGATGTGGCATCCTTGTTGTGGCAGGCAAAAGCAGAATTAAGCGAGGAATGGAAAGACCAATTGCTGGAATATTATATGGATCAGGTAGATCCATTATTGCCCGAACCCGTAGACAGAATTACGTTTGTAAGTCAGTACAATGGCTATGTATTGATTCGTTTGTTACAGGTATTGGGTGCTTATGGATTTAGGGGCTTGTTTGAACGAAAAGCGCACTTTTTAGCGAGCATACCGCTGGCTTTACACAACCTGAAATTTTTCATTGAACACAAACGGGTGGGAATTGTAACACCTGAATTTGATCGTGTACTGAAGCTGGTAGTAGAAGACAGCATGATCAATAAATTTGTAGCACCACAGGCCAATGAAAAAACACCGCTGGTGATTACCATCAACAGCTTTAGCTATAAGCGCGGATTGCCCCATGATGATACAGAGAATGGAGGCGGGTTCATGTTTGATATGCGTGGTATTTTAAACCCGGGCCGATTTGATGAATACAAGAAGCAGAGCGGATTGGATAAACCTGTGCAGGACTTTTTAGAACAACGGACCAAAATGGGTAAGTTTCTAAACAGTGTCTGGGATTTAATAGACATCACGGTAGAAGATTATCTGAACAGGGATTTTGCGAATCTGATGATTAACTTCGGATGTACCGGCGGACAGCACAGAAGTGTATATGCCGCTGAACAAACAGCCAGGCATCTAAGAAATAAGTACAAAGTAAAAGTGGTATTAACACATACCAATCGTGAAAACTGGGTAAAATAAATCATGATATGAGAGCAATGATTTTTGCAGCAGGATTGGGTACCCGGTTAAAACCCTGGACCGATCATCATCCCAAGGCGCTGGCCATGGTGAATGGAAAAAGTTTATTGCAAAGAAATATTTTATACCTGCAGGAATATGGAATAACAGAGGTAGTAGTAAACGTGCATCACTTTGCCGATCAGATTGTTGATGCGGTTGAGCAGAATCGCGGATGGGGCTCTGCTATTACTATTTCCGATGAAACGGATATGGTGCTGGAAACCGGGGGAGGCTTAAAAAAAGCCGCACCACTTTTTGAAGGCGAAGAAAATATCGTCATCCTGAATGCAGATATATTGACCAACCTGCAATTGGATCAGATGGTATTGCAGCACAAGAAAACCAATGCACTGGCAACACTGGCCGTTTCGCAAAGAGAATCGTCTCGTTATTTTTTATTCGGATCCGATAGTAAATTAAAAGGCTGGACCAATACCAATACAGGTGAAGTAAAGCCTGAAGGCTTAGATATGGAAGGGTTATTCAAACGAGCTTTCAGTGGATTACATGTAATACAAACAGCCTTGCTTAAAAAAATAAGCAGAGAGGGAAAATTCTCAATGGTAGATGTATACCTTGATCTTTGTGCTGCAGAATCCATTTATGCTTTTGACCATACAGGTGCGCTATTGCTTGATGTAGGTAAACCGGAAAGCCTGGTAAAAGCGGCCAGTTTATTTGAGTAATGAGCAATAGTAAAATGAATCAGATACTTCATTTTGCCTTGATTGGCTGTGGCAGGATTTCTACAGAGCATCTCAGCCAAATTGCCCGTGTTGGCAAACTGGTAGCTGTAGTAGATGTTGATTTGTTGAAAGCGAAACAGACAGGTTTTCAATTTGGAGTTCCTTTTTTCACTAGTACTGTTCAATTGTATTCCTCTAAAATTGAGATGGATATTGTTGTTATAGCAACACCCAATGGACTCCATGCAGCGCAAGCCATTGAAGCGCTGGAAAATGGATATCATGTTTTAGTTGAAAAGCCAGTTGCATTAACAACATCTGATATTTCCCTTATACAAGCTGCTGCAGAAAAAGCGGGTAAAAATATTTATACGATAATGCAGAATCGGTTTAATCCACCGGTGCAAATGATTAAAGCATTGTTGCGTGAGCATGCTTTGGGTGCTATTCAAAATGTAAGAGTGAAATGTTTCTGGCATAGACCAGCTTCCTATTATACCGATAGTTGGCACGGAACTTTATTGCTCGATGGCGGTGTTTTGTATACACAGTACAGCCATTTTATTGATCTTCTTTGCTGGTTTCTCGGCAAAGGCAAATTGCTGGAAGCCAGCTTTAACAATCGTTTGCACGAAGGACTGATTGAATTTGAAGATGAAGGAAATCTGAAAATGATTTTTGAAAATAATATAAGTGTGCAAATGGAGTATGGCATTAACGAGCCGCAAATAAACCGGGAAGGATCCATAGAAATCATTGGTGAGAAGGGGCGGGTTAAAGCTGGAGGTGCTTACTTAAATGAATGGGATTATTCAACTGATGATAGTGTGTTGCAAAAAAAGATTGACTTACTGCTGAAAGCGTTTTTTTCTGTTACTAATACAGATGTAACTACTATGTCAAATTTGTACCAGCCATCATTCGAACCGAACAATTACGGAAATTATAAGGGTAGCATGCGCAATCATCACAAAGTGTATGATAATCTGGTGCAGTCGTTAAAGCATCAAGTGCCTTATTATACCACAATTGAAGAAGCAAAAAATACTATTGAACTGATTAATCTCATTTATCAGGCACGGTAATTGAACTAAATTGAATAAAATTTAGTGCCATGCTACCCACTTTTAATTTAATAGAGTCTTCTGTGCGCGATGTTCAGTTTGGAAAAAATGTAACCATTGTTGGACCTGTTAATATTTATGGTTGCATTATCGGCCATGATTCACGTGTAGGACCATTTACCGAAATACAATCCAATGTAACTATTGGTGAGCGATGTAAAATTCAGTCTCACAGTTTTATATGCAGTCTAGTAACCATTGGCAATGATTGCTTCATAGGACATGGAGTCATGTTTATCAATGATTTATTTTCAGAAGGAAGACCAGCAGGCGATGCATCTAAATGGCAAGCTACATTCATTGGAAATCATGTTTCCATAGGTAGCAATGCTACTATTTTACCTGTAACTATTTGTGACAATGTGGTCATTGGTGCAGGCGCTGTGGTTACAAAGGACATTAATGAGCCTGGGTTTTATGCAGGCAATCCCGCCAAAAAAATCCGATAATAGAATAGTAGGGTTAATGACTATGATAACCCCGCTTAATTGCTCAGTCTGATGGTATTAGACTTTGATATAGATTTTTTTCTTGTCTAATACATACACAATCAGCCAGTAAAAAGCAATCATACAGAGTGCGTATACTAAAGAGCCTACTCTGGCATCTTCTGCAATGGGTTTGCAAAGTGTATTATAAAACCAAGATAAAAAGCTGGTATAGTGTTTGGTGCCATCTGCATCCGTTTCAGATACCCATCTGAGTAAGCTAGATAATCTTGGCAAGAAGCCGCTCAATACAAAAATAAAAAGCGGGTTTTTCCCAAATACATCAAAGAAACGGCTCCATGCACCTTTAGCCCCTTTAAATTCAATGGCATAAATCATTACGCCAATGGTTAAAATGGCCAAACCTGTTGTATATAAAGTATAACTGCTGGTCCAGATTTTTTTATTGATGGGGAATACCAAGTCCCAGCAATACCCACTGAAAGTTAGCACCAAACCTGCAACAAAAAGGCTGCTAAGCATATCGGCGTTTTTCCCTTTCAACTGAATGTATTGACCAACTAAAAATCCAAAAATCACCTGTACAATAGCTGCAGGCGTGCTCATGAACCCTTCCGGATCAAACGGAACACCTTCTCCCTTGTAAATATGGGTAACGCCTAAAATATCTATATCAATGGCGGTTCCAAACCAGCCTTGTAAACTATATGGGTCACCGTCTGCACCCAATGCATAACAAACGAACCAGTAAAGCAACAGAATGGCCATGCCAATTACATAGGCGCCGCGGGTTTTTCCATAAAACACAATAACAGAAGCAAAGAAATAACAGAGTGCAATTCTTTGTAAAACGCCTAATATTCTTACGTTCTCCCATGTTTTAAAAACCAATTCTTCGCCATCCCATTTTACAAAAGGACTCCAGTGCAACAACACACCAATCCCAAAAATGAGTAGGGTTCTTTTGATTACTTTTTTCCAGAATTCAGCCGGGCCTGCTGCTTCAAAACGAGGCATCACAAATGCCATGGCATTGCCAACAGCAAACAAAAAGAAAGGGAATACCAGGTCTGTTGGCGTTACGCCATGCCAGGGTGCATGTTGTAAAGGGCCAAAAATATGCCCCCAGCTACCTGGATTATTAACTAAAATCATCAAGGCAACAGTTGCGCCTCTGAAAACGTCCAGTGAATAGTATCTGTTTCCCATAATTGGCTAAGTGTAAAAGCTAAGTTATACTAATTGGATATTGCTACCAATTTATGCTATATGCATTTTAGGTTGCATATTTGCATGAATCTAGGATCATGAAAAAAGCATTAATTACGGGCATCACCGGCCAGGACGGTGCATATTTAGCAGAACTGCTGCTGAAGAAGGGCTATGAAGTGCATGGAATCAAGCGCAGGAGTTCGCTTTTCAATACACAAAGAATCGATCATTTTTACGAGGACCCACATATTCCAGACCGACATATGGTACTGCATTACGGCGATTTAACTGATAGTACGAATTTGATTCGGATTATTCAGGAAGTGCAGCCCGATGAAATTTATAACCTTGCTGCCATGAGTCATGTGCATGTGAGTTTTGAAACACCCGAATACACCGCCAATGCGGATGGAGTGGGAGCATTGAGAATATTGGAGGCAATACGTTTGCTGGGGTTAACTAAAAAGACAAAATTCTATCAGGCATCTACCTCAGAATTATATGGATTGGTACAGGCTGTTCCGCAAAGTGAAACCACGCCATTTTATCCCAGAAGCCCTTATGCGGTAGCTAAGTTATATGCTTACTGGATTACAGTGAATTACAGAGAAGCCTATGGCATGTATGCCTGCAATGGAATTTTATTCAATCATGAAAGTCCGTTAAGAGGAGAAACTTTTGTAACCCGAAAAATTACCCGCGCCGTAGCCCGTATTTCGATGGGATTACAGGATGTTCTTTACTTAGGAAACCTAGATGCACAAAGAGATTGGGGGCATGCTAAAGATTATGTAGAAGGAATGTGGCTGATGTTGCAGCAAGAACAGCCAGAAGATTTTGTATTGGCAACTGGAGTTACTACTTATATCCGTGATTTTGTTAGAATGGCTTTCGCTGAAGTAGGAGTTACCCTGGCATTTAGTGGAGAGGGAGTGAATGAAATAGGTACAATTGCGGCTATTGAAAATGTGCAACACTCATCTATGAAAGTAGGACAGGTTGTGGTAAAAGTAGACCCTCGTTATTACAGACCTACTGAAGTTGATTTATTAATTGGAGATGCAACCAAGGCTAAGAAGAAATTAAACTGGTCGCCTAAATATACTTTAGCTGAAATGGTAAAAGAGATGGTGGCGGCAGATATTGTATTGTTTAAAAAAGAACAGTTGTTGAAAGACAATGGATTTGCAACAGAAAAGGAACATGAATAAGCAAGCAAAAATATATGTGGCCGGTCACAGAGGCATGGTGGGTAGCGCTATTGTCAGAAAGCTGGAAACTTTAGGTTATACTTCTATTATTACCCGAACTTCAAAGGAGCTGGATTTGAGGAATCAACAGGCTGTTGCTGATTTCTTTGCAACAGAAAAGCCCGACTATGTATTTCTGGCTGCAGCCAAAGTTGGTGGAATCGTTGCTAATAACACATATCGCGCAGAATTTATTTACGACAACCTTATGATGGAGAGTAATATTATTCATCAGAGTTATGTAAATGGTGTGCAAAAATTATTGTTTTTAGGTTCTTCCTGTATTTATCCTAAAATGGCCCCACAGCCGCTGAAAGAAGAATATTTACTCAGTGGCTATTTGGAAGAAACCAATCAACCCTATGCAATTGCAAAGATTGCAGGTATAGAATTATGTGACAGTTATCGTGCCCAGTATGGCTGTAATTTTATTTCTGCCATGCCCACGAATTTGTATGGTCCCAATGACAACTACGATCTGGAAAAAAGTCATGTATTGCCAGCCATGTTGCGTAAGTTCATTACTGCTAAAGCAAATGATGAAGCTACAGTTACAATCTGGGGATCAGGAACTCCAAGAAGAGAATTTCTGCATGTGGATGATCTGGCAGAAGCCTGTTTGTACCTGATGGAAAATTATAATGAAAAAGGTTTGGTAAATATTGGAACAGGAGTAGATGTGACTATTCTGGAACTTGCTCAGATGGTTAAAGAAATTACAGGCTATCAGGGTGAGATTGTGCTGGATGCTTCCAAACCTGATGGTACCCCCCGAAAACTAATGGATGTAAGCAAAATCAATGGATTTGGCTGGAAAGCCAGGATAGATTTATATCAGGGCATTTCAATGGTCTATGATTTGGTAAAAAATGCTCCTTGGAATAGCTCAGGAAAATAAGTAAGCATACAAAACAGTAACTTTATATTCATACAAAATTATTTATGTCTAAGAGAATCATCATTACCGGGGGCGCCGGTTTTATAGGCTCGCATGTTGTAAGATTATTCGTTAATAAATATCCTGATTATACTATTATTAACCTGGATGCGTTAACCTATGCTGGCAATCTGGAAAATCTACGTGATATTGAAAACAAACCCAATTATCATTTTGCCAAAGTGAATATACTGGACGTAAAAGCTGTGGAGGATTTGTTTGACCAATATCAGGTTACAGATATGATACATTTGGCAGCTGAGTCGCATGTAGATCGTTCCATTGTTTCTCCTTTGGATTTTGTGTACACCAATGTGATTGGGACTGTTAATTTGTTGAATACCGCAAAACAGAAGTGGGCAGCGGATTTGAGCAATCATCGTTTTTATCATGTATCAACGGATGAAGTATACGGAAGTCTGGGAACAGAGGGTTTGTTCACGGAAGAAACCGCCTATGATCCACGTTCGCCATATTCTGCAAGTAAAGCATCTTCCGATCATTTTGTAAAAGCTTATCATGAAACCTATCATTTGCCGGTTGTAATTACCAACTGTTCCAATAACTATGGGCCGTTTCATTTTCCGGAGAAACTGATCCCTTTGTTTATTAATAATATTTTGCAGGGGAAACCATTGCCTGTTTACGGAGATGGATTGTATACACGTGACTGGTTGTATGTGAAAGACCATGCGCTGGCCATTGATCTGGTATTCCATAAAGGAGTGAATGGAGAAACCTACAATATTGGTGGATTTAACGAATGGAAGAATATTGATCTGGTAAAATTATTGTGTCAGCAAATGGATGAAAAGCTGGGCAAGCCGGCAGGTACTAGCGAAAAACTAATTACCTATATCAAAGATCGCCCTGGTCACGACAGAAGGTATGCGATTGATGCTACCAAAATTAACCGTGAGCTGGGTTGGAAGCCAACGGTTACTTTCCAGCAGGGGTTGAGTGAAACCATTGATTGGTTCTTGGCCAATACCGAATGGCTGAACAACGTTACCAGTGGTAATTACCAGCATTATTACGAATCCATGTATAGTAACAAATAATCATGCAGATAGAGTATACCCCCATAGAAGGTTGTTTTATAATTCACGATACATTTTTTGGTGATAGTCGTGGGTATTTTTTTGAGAGTTTTAATAGAAGCACTTTTCTAGAGAAAACAGGCGTAGCAGTAGATTTTGTACAGGATAACCAGTCTCAGTCGGGCAGAGGTGTTTTGAGGGGCTTGCATTTTCAGCATGGAGAGTTTGCGCAAGCGAAACTAGTTCGTGTATTAAATGGAACTGTGCTGGATGTTGCGGTAGATTTAAGAAAAGACTCAAAAACTTTTGGTCAGCACGTAGCAGTAGAATTGAGTGGAGAGAGTCGTACGCAGTTTTTTGTGCCACGTGGTTTTGCACATGGTTTTGTAGTATTGAGTGAACAGGCAACATTTTTTTATAAGTGTGATAATTATTATCACAAAGCATCTGAAGGAGGCATTGCTTTCAATGACCCGGATCTGGGCATTGATTGGAAGTTGCCTGCTGATCAATTATTGCTTTCAGATAAAGACAAGGAACTGCCTTTTTTGAAAGACTGTATCAATAGCTTACAATTTTAAATATTTATACCGCAGATATGAAAGGAATCATTTTAGCAGGAGGATCAGGAACCAGGTTGTATCCAATTACCAAAGGAATCAGTAAGCAGCTGATGCCGGTATACGATAAGCCCATGATTTATTATCCGCTGTCGGTGTTGATGCTGGCAGGTATTAGGGAAATCCTGTTCATTACTACTCCGCAAGATTCCGATCAGTTCCAGCGATTATTGGGAGATGGTGCTGAAATTGGGTGTTCGTTCACGTATGCTGTTCAACACGAACCCAATGGATTGGCGCAGGCATTTGTGATTGGAGAGCAATTCATTGGGAACGATAAAGTTTGCCTGATCCTGGGGGATAATATTTTTTATGGGGCAGGTTTCAGTAAACTGGTGCAAAGCTTCAACGATGTAAACGGTGCGGCGGTATTTGCTTATGAAGTAAATGATCCGGAGCGATATGGTGTAGTTGAATTTGATGCAGATAAAAAAGCGATTTCCATAGAAGAGAAGCCGAAGCAGCCTAAATCTAATTATGCAGTACCAGGACTATATTTCTATGATAATTCAGTTGTGGAAATTGCCAAAAATATCAAGCCCTCACCCAGAGGCGAGTATGAGATAACCGATGTAAACCGTGTTTACCTGAACGCGGGAAAATTGCAGGTGGGTATTATGAACAGAGGTACAGCCTGGTTAGATACGGGTACTTTTGATTCATTTGCGGATGCCTGTGAATTTGTAAGAGTTATTGAGAAAAGACAGAGTCAGAAAATTGGTTGTATAGAGGAAGTAGCCTATCGTATGGGATTCATTGATCGCGTACAACTCATGGTTTTAGCTGAAAAATATGCTAAAAGTGGTTATGGTGAATACCTGAAGCGTTTAAAGGTTTTGTAGGTATTTTAAACAAAATCGGCAATGCAGCGTTACTAATGCTATGAATGCCTTTACAATCAAAGATTTAGAGAACCTGTCGGGTATTAAAGCGCATACCATCCGTATATGGGAACAGCGGTATTCGTTCCTTAACCCACAGCGTACAGAAACCAATATTCGCTATTATTCAGGCGATGAATTAAAGACGGTTTTGAACATAGCTTTACTGAATAAGTATGGGTTCAAGATTTCGCATATTGACCGCATGAGTGCGGATGAAATGCGTGAAAAAACCCTTAGTTTAAATCAGGCGCAAGCACAGCAGGAAAGAATTGTGAATGAATTGATCAGCTGCATGATCGACATGAAGCTGGAGGAATTTGAAATGCTTGTTGATGGCTATATCAAAACCAAGGGAATTGAAAAAACCATTCCACAGATTATTTTCCCTTTTCTGGAACGCATCGGAATACTCTGGCTCACCAACCACATCAATCCTGCTCAGGAGCACCTGGTAACGAATATTATTCGTCAGAAACTCATCATGGGTATCGAAACCTGTCAGACTCCCCTTACACAGCGAAAAACGGTCTTGTTGTTTTTGCCTGAGGGTGAACATCATGAGTTAGGTATTTTATTTACTTATTATCTGTTTAAGAGCCGAGGGGTTAAAGTGATTTACTTGGGTGCGAATGTACCATTGAAAGATGTAGAATATGTGGCCACTTTAAAGAAACCTGATTTCTTGTATTCCCATCTAACTTCTGTTGCGCACAATTTTAATTTTGAGAAGTTCTTAGTGAACGTACAAAATAGAATACCAGAGTTCTCCGTAATTGTTTCAGGGGCTTTGACTCAGTCTTACAAAAAACGGGTACCAACCAATGTGACTTTCAAGAAGTCTTTGGCAGAAGTAACTGAATATATAGGCACTTTGTAAGCATTTATGCCGCTACATACGATTTAAGTATAATGTTTAAACAACAATTAACCAGCCCGCTATATGCGGGCTGGTTTGTTTAACAAATATTTTTAAAAAATTAAACAAAATACAGGGGCATTACCGAATTATATGTTTAGCTTTATGCTTCAAATTATTAAACAATACGCCATGTCTACGCTAGATTTTAATCAAATGTTGGTCAATAATGCGGATTTTTTGAAACCTTTCGCGGTTACTTTAACGCGCGATCAGGAAGCGGCAAAAGACTTGTATCAGGAAACTTTATTCCGGGCATTGGCTAACAAAGACAAGTACAATGTAGGAACGAATATTAAGGCATGGTTGTACACCATCATGCGTAATATTTTCATCAATAACTACAGAAGAAAGTCTAAACAGTCTACCATCTTTGATAATACCCCCAATGAATTTCTATTAGACTTCAATCAGGGTGCAGTAGCCAACGAAGCCATTGCAAATATTAATATGAAAGAAGTAAAGCAGGCGATTCACAATCTTCCTGAGATTTTTAAAAATCCATTTCTTTTATATTTTGATGGTTACAAATACCATGAAATTGCAGAAATGCTGGATGAACCTTTAGGTACAATCAAGAGCAGGATTCACTTTGCCAGAAAACTGTTGAAATCTCATATTCAGCGTTTCTAAGAATTTTCATTAACTTACTCGTCAAGTGAAGCAAAAGCAAGCGATCGTAATCGGCAGCGGTTTCGCAGGTATGTCTGCGGCCTCATTTCTAGCCAGATCGGGCTGGAAAGTTATGGTATTGGAACAACATAATATGCCGGGAGGCAGAGCCCGCAAATTTGAAGCAGCAGGCTTTACATTTGATATGGGGCCCAGCTGGTATTGGATGCCAGATGTATTCGAGCGATATTTTCAGCAATTTGGAAAAGAAGTCAGCGACTACTACCAATTGGAAAGACTGGATCCATCCTATCGTGTTTACTGGCCTGATGGCATTACAGATATCCCCGCAAACTATATTGAATTAAAAGCCCTTTTTGAAAAATTGGAACCTGGTGCCGGTGAGCAGCTAGACCTGTTCATGAAAGAAGCGGCCTATAAATATGAAGTTGGGGTAAATAAACTCGTATTTAAACCGGGTCAATCCTTGTTGGAATTTTTAGACCTTGATTTAATAAAAGGGGTATTCAAGCTGGATGTTTTCAATTCTATGAAAGCTCATGTGGGCAAGTATTTCAAGAATCCGAAGCTGGTAGAATTGATGGAATTTCCCGTTTTGTTTTTAGGTGCATTGCCCGAACACACTCCTGCATTATACAGTTTAATGAACTATGCCGATATTAAAGGAGGAACCTGGTATCCGCAAAAAGGAATGTATGAAATTGCAAAAGCCATGTATGATTTGGCGGTATCATTGGGCGTAGAATTTAGGTTTAATCATTCTGTTACAGGCATTAATATTAAAGATGGGGTAGCAAATTCTGTTTCCTGCCTGGTGAATACACCTGCAGGCAAAACAAGTGTGGCAATTGATGCTGATGTGGTAGTTGGTGGAGCCGATTATCATCATGTTGAAACTGTTTTGTTACCAAGTGAATATCAATCCTATTCAGCTGCTTATTGGAATAAGCGTGTGATGGCTCCCAGTTGTTTGTTGTATTATATCGGGTTAAATAAAAAACTGGAGGGCATAACGCACCATTCCTTGTATTTTGATACCGATTTTAGTTTGCATGGTAAAGAAATTTACACAACCAAGGAATGGCCAACCAATCCACTGTTTTATTTGTGCGCACCTTCAGTAACAGATAAAACGGTTGCGCCAGAAGGATGCGAAAACTTATTTTTATTAATACCTGTGGCAACTGGTTTAACCGGGGATACGGAAGAACTAAGAGAGAAGTATTTTCAGCAGATAATTAAAAGAGTAGAGGAACAAATTGGCCAGTCAATACAAGATGCTATTATTTATAAAAGGACTTTTGCCCAAAGCAATTTCATTGAAGATTATAACGCTTTCAAAGGAAATGCTTATGGTTTAGCGAACACTTTACTGCAAACTGCTGTTTTAAAGCCGTCATGCAGAAGTAAAAAAGTTAAAAACTTATTCTTTACAGGACAATTAACCGTTCCGGGTCCGGGAGTTCCTCCCAGTCTGATCAGCGGTGAAGTAGTAGCTAAAGAAATTACCAAATTATATGATTAAACTGTTTCATCAGGTAAGTCAGGAATGCAGCAGAATTACTACGGAGCTGTATAGCACGAGTTTTTCTTCGTCCATTCGGCTCTTGCATAAAGATCTTAGAACGCCCATTTTTAATATTTATGGGTTTGTAAGATTTGCAGACGAAATAGTGGACACTTTTCATGAATTTGACAAAGTAAAATTGCTGACTGATTTTAAAAAGGCTACTTATGAAGCCATTGAGCAAAAAATTTCACTTAATCCTATTTTGCACAGCTTCCAGTTAACGGTGAATGAATACAATATTGACCATTCATTAATTGATGCCTTCCTGAAGAGCATGGAGATGGATTTGGGTAAGAAGCAGTATGATAGAAACGGGTATGAGGAATATATCTATGGAAGTGCCGAAGTAGTTGGCTTAATGTGTTTGTACGTTTTTTGCAATGGCGATAAAAATAGCTATGAACAGCTTAAACCTTATGCCTGCAGTCTGGGCTCTGCTTTTCAGAAAGTAAACTTTCTTCGTGATCTGAAAGCAGATTTTGAGGGATTAGACAGGATGTATTTTCCAGGTTGCGACTTCAGTAATTTCACACAGGAAGACAAACTAAAAATTGAGCAGGATATTCAGCGTGATTTTGATCATGCATATGAAGGAATTGTTCAATTGCCTCTTAAAGCAAGATTTGGCGTATATGTAGCATATAAATATTATTTAAGTCTGTTCAAAAAAATCAAAAAGCTACAGCCACAGAAGATATTAGACACCAGGGTGAGAATTCCCGATCATGGTAAGGTTTTCATTCTGGCCAAAGCGGGTATTCGTAGTCAACTAAACCTGCTATAATCCAATGACAGAACTAGTGATTCTGGTAAATGAAGCTGACGAAGAAATTGGTTTCATGGAAAAAATGGAAGCTCATGAGAAGGCCTTATTACACAGAGCATTCAGTGTATTTGTTTTCAATAGCTCCGGAGAAATGTTATTGCAGCAAAGAGCCAGTGAAAAATACCACAGCGCTAATCTGTGGACCAATACCTGTTGCAGTCATCCCAGACCAGGCGAATCTGTTGCGCAGGCAGCGAATCGCAGACTAAAGGAAGAAATGGGTTTCCAGACACCTTTGCAAAAAGCCTTTGACTTTGTATATAAAGCACCTTTTGATAACGGCTTAACTGAATACGAATTTGATCATGTATTTATTGGAACTTATGAAGGAAGTATTGAAATGAATCCTTCGGAAGTACAAGCCCATGCTTTTCGTAGCTTTGATACAATAGAAACCATGATTCAAGCCCAGCCAGCACAATTTACTTCCTGGTTTTTAATAGCATTTCCGAAAGTTAAAGCCTGGTGGCAAGAAAAATATCGCTAAAGGAATGAGTGAAAATTCGTCCAGTAAAAATGCAATTGTTATAGGTGCGGGTATCGCAGGCCTGGCATCTGCCATACGTCTGCAGGTAATGGGGTACGAAGTAACAGTGTATGAGAAAAACAACTATCCGGGTGGAAAACTGAGCCATTTTGAAATAAATGGATATCAATTTGACGCAGGTCCCAGTTTATTTACCAGACCAAAGTTGATTGAAGAATTATTTGTATTGGCCAATGAGCCAATGGAAAACTATTTCTCTTACGAACGTGTGCCAGTTGCTTGTCATTATTTTTATCAGGATGGCACCCTGATAAAAGCATATGCGGATCATGAGAAATTTGCAGAAGAAATACAGGTAAAAACAGGGGAGCCAGCTGAGCATGTACACGAATATTTACGACACTCGGCCAATGCATATGAAAACATTGCAGATATATTTCTAAAATATACATTGCATCGCTTGTCAACCTTATTTAAAGCGCCTGTAGCCAAAGCCATTCAATATCTGAAATGGCCTTATCTCTTTACCAGTTTACATCAGTACAATCAATCCAGATTTCAATCATCCAAATTGGTGCAACTCTTTAACAGATATGCTACCTATAATGGCAGCAATCCTTACAAAGCACCGGCCATGCTTTCTTTGATTCCTCATTTGGAACACAATGAAGGAACTTTCTATCCAAAAGGAGGAATGATCAGCATTACACGTGCCTTGTTTGCACTTGCAGAAAAGAAAGGAGTGAAGTTCATATTTGATACTCCGGTAGATAAGATTATTCGTGCAAATAACCAAGTTCAAGGCGTTGTAGTGAATGGAGAAAATATAATGGCCAATCTGGTAGTAAGTAATATGGATGTTTATTTTACCTATCAGCATTTATTGGGTGAGCCATTGAAAGCTAAAAAAATATTGAAGCAGGAAAGAAGCAGTAGTGCATTTATTTTTTATTGGGGCATGAGCAAAACTTTTGAGCAACTGAGTTTGCATAATATTTTTTTCAGCGAGCAATACGAAGCAGAATTTAATTCTTTGTTTCATACATGTCAGCCTTTTGCCGACCCTACTGTATACATCAACATTACAAGCAAATGTGAGCCTGGTATCCAGGCACCTTCAGAGAAAGAAAACTGGTTTGTAATGGTCAATGCACCTGCAAATAATGGCCAGGATTGGGATGCTATTCGCGATTTTTACAAAAAAGCAATACTGCAAAAACTGAATAGTATTATAGGAGAAGATATAGCTAAGTACATAGAAGTGGAAGAAGTATTAAGCCCTGTGAGTATCGAAACAAAAACTGCATCCTATATGGGTTCTTTGTACGGAACTAGTTCTAATAGCAAGATGGCGGCTTTTATGCGTCACCCTAATTTCAGTAATACCATAAAAGGTTTGTACTTTGTAGGAGGAAGTGTACACCCCGGAGGTGGAATTCCTCTCTGTTTGTCTAGTGCAGCAATTATGTCAGATTTAGTAAAAGCCGATGTTGTATAATAAGCCAGCCATACCATTGTTCATAGCCATCTTGTTTCATTTTATGGGTGTGCTGGGTATTTTGTTCACCCCTTATAAGGAATGGTTCATCGCCAACACTCCACTAACACTTATTTTGATGGGAATATTGCTGGCTGCCAGTCAGGAAAAAATTGAAAAAGGTTTTGTGCTGTTTTTTATTCTTGCTTTTGTAACCGGTATGGTTACAGAAATGATAGGTGTAAATACAGGGATCTTATTTGGGGATTATGTATATGGAACCGTGATGGGCCCTCAATTATTGGGCGTACCCTTTTTGATTGGTATGAACTGGTTTGTGATTGTGTTTTGCTGTGGATCGCTCATGAACAAATTGAACAAAGTAATGCTGGCTAAATATGAAGCCCCAATACCAGTTGCCATCATTAAGTGGTCTGTTATTATTGATGGTGCAGTGTTGGCTACTTTTTTTGACTGGTTGATGGAGCCGGTAGCCATAAAGCTAGGGTTCTGGTCCTGGGAAGGTGGTGGTATTCCTATGTTGAATTATGTCTGCTGGTTTGGGATAAGCGCCATTTTATTGGCAGTTCAGCAACAGCTTAAATTAAAGGCCCAAAACCATTTTGCCATACACTTGTTAATTATACAGGCACTCTTTTTTCTGTCACTTAGAATATTTTTATAGCATGTGGTATGTACTTTTTACTTTATTGGTATTCGTATTAATGGAAGGGATTACCTGGTTAACCCATCGCTATGTAATGCATGGATTTCTCTGGTATTTGCATGAAGACCATCATCAGAAAGGTCCGGGATTCTGGGAGAAAAATGATGCTTTTTTTGTCATTTTTGCCATACCAAGCTGGCTATGTATTATGTTGGGGAGTATGAATCAGAATTACTGGGTAGTAAGTATTGGTGCCGGAATTGCTATGTATGGATTTGCCTACTTCCTTGTTCATGAAATTATCATACACCAGCGTATCAAATTATTTACCCGCAGTAATAATCGCTATATCAGAGCCATTCGCTGGGCACATAAAATGCACCACAAACACCTCAATAAAGAAGAAGGTGAAAGCTTCGGTATGCTAATAGTTGCAAAGAAGTATTGGGATAAAATCAGACGCGACGAAAAGCTAAAAGCTGTATAAGCCTTGAATAATCAATACGACTTCATTATTGCCGGAGCAGGCTGTGCAGGAATGAGCTTACTTTTACGGTTGGCCAGTGATCCATTTTTTTCCTCTAAGAAAATATTGGTACTAGATTCAGATGATAAGACCGTGAATGATAGAACCTGGTGTTTCTGGGAAAAAGACCCCGATATTTTCGAGCCAATTGTTCATCATCAATGGAATGAGCTGGATTTTTTCTCTAATCACTTTTCTACCGTACTCGATATTGCTCCCTACAAGTATAAAATGATTAGAGGCATTGATTTTTATGCCTATGTAAAGAATGCAATTGCAGCAGCCCCTAATATTGAATGGAGAAAGGCTTCGATAAAAAAGCCATTGAAACATACAACACAAAACTTAGCTGGTGTTGAATTAACAGACGGTACCCTTATTTACGCAAGCTTTGTTTTCAGTAGTATTTTATTTGAACCTATTCAAACAGCACCATCAGACTATCACTTTCTGCAACATTTTACCGGGTGGGAAATTGAAACTGCTTCACCCTGTTTTAACCCGGGAAAAGCAGTCTTTATGGATTTTAGGGTAGGTCAAGAACAGGGTACTACTTTCATGTATGTATTACCCACTTCAACCACAAAGGCATTGGTTGAATACACTTTGTTTACTGAACAGCTTTTGCCGGATGAAGCATACGAAAAAGCACTCAGAAATTATATCGGAAGTGAATTACAAATTCAGGACTATACCATTGTGCACCGTGAAAAAGGTATAATCCCAATGACCACACACAACTTTCCGCGATATCAGGATAATCATATTTATATTGGTATTGCAGGGGGAGAGGCAAAAGCGAGTAGTGGCTATGCCTTCAAGTCTATACAAAAACGTACGGCAGCAATTGTGAAGGCATTGAAGGAAGGGAGATCTTTAGCAATCAATAAATCCTTTTCTGAAAAAAAAGGTCATTTGTATGATGCTGTTTTATTACACGTGCTGCATTATAAAAAAATGCCGGGTGATCTTATTTTTGCTTCCATCTTCAAGGGAAACAAAGCTTCAAGTGTTTTGTCTTTTTTAGATAATGAGAGTGATGTATTAACCGATCTCAAAATTATGAGCAGTGTGCCCACCCGTATTTTCCTTCCCGCTGCATTACAGGAAATAGTCAGTCAGGGCAAGCGTTGATCTGTCTCTTACCATCATATTTTGTAACTTTAAGCAATGCAGCATATTGTAACTATTACGCTCAATCCAGCTTTGGATAAAAGCATTTCTGTACCGGAACTGGTACCCGAAAAAAAATTACGTGCGCTCTCTTCAAAAGTAGAGCCAGGTGGTGGTGGCATCAATATTTCAAGGGCATTAAAAAAACTGGGTGTTGATTCAGAAGCTATTATTTTATCGGGCGGCTACACAGGAAAAGCGTTGGAATCTCTATTGATAAAAGAAGGCGTAAGGTATACTGCTATTGAAACTGCAAATGATACAAGGGAGAATTTTGTGGTATTTGATGAAGATAAAAAATTACAGTACCGTTTTGGAATGCCAGGAGAAAACGTTTCTGAAAAGGAACTGGGTTCATTGATGCAGGCCATTGGCAATTGTTTGCATGCTGATTATGTTGTTGTTAGCGGAAGTTTACCTCCAGGAACATCCGTAGCTGTATTTCATGAAATAGCTAAAATAGCAGCTCAGTTAAATGCAAGATTAATCATAGATACATCTGGTGATGCATTGAAAGCAGCTTCGAAAGAGGGATTGTTTTTAATAAAACCCAATTTGCGGGAACTGGCTTCCCTTGTTGGTAAAGAATGGATTGATGTAGCAGATGTTGTGCCAACAGCCAGACAGGTTATTGCGGCCGGTGGCTGTGAAGCAATGGCTGTTTCAATGGGTGCGGATGGAGCTATGCTGATTACTAACAATGAAGTATACCAAGCTTGTGCGCCAAAGGCAGAAGTATTGAGCACAGTTGGAGCAGGAGATAGTATGGTAGCCGGCATGTTGGCAGCATTAACCAAAGGTTGGGGATGGAAAGATGTATTGCAGTATGGGGTAGCAGCTGGATCTGCTGCCACATTGCATAAAGGGACTGAACTGTGTAAACTGGAAGATACCGAACGCATTTTTGCTGAGATGAAACAGAATTAACAAGCATCCGTTACATTTGCACCCATTATTGGTCTCGTAGTACAATGGATAGTATAAGAGTTTCCGAAGCTCCAGATCCAGGTTCGATTCCTGGCGAGACCACAAACCCTCGCAGCGAAAGCTGCGAGGGTTTTTTGCGATTGAGCGGTCCGAATTTATTCGGACAAGCGAATAAGCGAAAAACCCGCAGGGCAACCGAAGGTTGGCATGCGAAGGGTTTGAGTAAGTTCAATACGGGGGGAAGACAGTTGAGCGAAGCGAGACTGGCAATCTTGGCGAGTATTGCCGACAATCCTGGAAACCCAGACCCACCCACCCCCTACAAATGAGAAAAAAATCTCTCCCTATCCACACAAACACATTTGATAATTGTATAGCTTAGGTTCACTTAAACGATTATAACCTAGCTGTATGAATGCATTGCAACAAACCGATTACCTAGTATTCCTGTTTTATTTCATCTTGGTAGCCGGATATGGTATCTGGGTATACCGCAGAAAAAAGGCAAAGGAAGCCAGTTCCAAAGATTATTTTTTAGCAGAAGGATCGCTAACCTGGTGGGCTATCGGCGCATCCTTAATTGCCTCGAATATTTCAACTGAGCAATTCATAGGTATGAGTGGCAGTGGATTTAAAATGGGATTAGCCATTGCCAGTTACGAATGGATGGCAGCAGTTACATTAATTGTAGTGGCCATATTCTTTATGCCAGTATATCTTAAAAACAAGATATTCACTATGCCACAATTCTTGCAGGTACGTTACAACGATACGGTAGCAATGATTATGGCAGTATTCTGGTTATTACTTTATGTGTTTGTAAACCTGACATCTATCTTATTCTTAGGAGCATTGGCCATTAGTAGTATCTCAGGAATTTCCTTCACCGTTTGTATGATTGCACTGGGCTTTTTTGCAGTGCTGATTACATTAGGAGGTATGAAAGTAATTGGTTATACCGATGTAATTCAGGTATTCTTTTTAATACTGGGAGGGCTTGCAGCTACTTATATAGCACTGAATTTGGTGGCCGAACAAAATGGAACTACTGGATTAATCAACGGATTTAAAGTATTAACAGAAAAAGCCGATGATCATTTTCATATGATTTTGAAACCGGATAATCCTAGTTTTTCAGACTTGCCAGGGTTAACGGTTTTAATAGGGGGATTATGGATTGCCAATTTAAATTATTGGGGATGCAACCAGTACATTACACAACGTGCACTGGGAGCAGATTTGCCTACGGCAAGAAATGGTTTATTGTTTGCGGGGTTCTTAAAATTAATCATGCCTGTAATTGTAGTGTTACCAGGTATTGCAGCATATGTAATGCATCAGCAGGGATATTTTCAAACTGAATTATTGCAGGATGGAGAAGTAAACCCAGACCGTGCTTATCCTGTGTTGTTGAATTTATTACCGGTGGGATTAAAGGGGCTCTCTTTTGCAGCGCTCACTGCAGCAGTAGTTGCCTCTCTGGCTGGTAAGGCAAACAGTATAGCTACCATTTTCACGCTGGATATTTATAAAAAGAAAATTAATACAGTAGCTGGCGAACAGCAAATGGTGAATATTGGAAGAGTCTCCATTATAGTTGCTATGTTACTGGCCATGGCAGTTGCTCCCTTTATGGGCATTGATAAAAAAGGAGGCTTCCAATACATTCAGGAATATACGGGCTTTGTTTCTCCGGGTGTATTTGCTATGTTCTTCCTTGGTTTCTTCTGGAAAAAAACAACATCCAATGCCGCGTTGTTTGCTACCATCGGAGGATTTGTTTTGTCAATTATTTTCAAATTTATGCCCGCATATGTAGACCTTTCCTGGCTGGCTTCTTCCGGCTATGCAGTAGCAAATGCTCAGGGTGTTTTTGAAATTCCTTTCTTAGACAGAATGGGTATTGTCTTCCTGATATGTCTGGTCTTTATGTATTTCATTAGTATATGGGATGCAAGACGTGGTGTTCAAACAAACGGTCTTGAAGTAGATCGAAGCATGTTTAAACTGCATCCTACTTTTGTAGTAGGTGTTTTGGTTTTATTTGGAATTATTACCGCTTTGTATACAGTACTTTGGTAAGCTTATTTACCAAAAGCTGCAATATTGGTACTGAAGATTTTAACGGCAATAGCAATCAGGATTACTCCAAAGAATTTTCTCACAGCGAGTAATCCTGATTCACCTAAAGCCCTTTCAATTACTTTAAGCAATCGTAAAGTAATATAGACAACCACCAGATTGATGATGATTCCAAGTAAAATATAGAGTTCTTCAAAATTTGCTTTCAGCGACATGATAGTAGTAAGGGTTCCCGATCCTGCAATAATGGGAAAGGCAATTGGTACAACACTGCTGCTTTTTGCATTGTTATCTCCTTTAAAAATTTCATGACCCAAAACCATTTCAAGGCCCAATAAAAAAATTACGATAGAGCCGCCCACCGCAAAGGATCGGATATCTAGTCCTAATATTTTAAGAAAAGGCTTACCTGCAAATAAAAACAAGATCATTAATGCTCCTGAAATCAGGGTTACTTGAATGGAGCGGATACCTCCCATTTTTTCTTTTAAAGAAATTAATAGGGGAATAGAACCTACAATATCAATTACCGCAAATAGTGTAAACGTTACTGTTAGCAGTTGATCAATCTGAAATTCCATAAACTTGTTTTTTTAAAGATACAATTTAAGAAACAGTTGGGCGATGCCATTCTTTACCCTGGCGCGAATGATTGTATAAAAGCTCGTGTTTCATTCCGTTATCTGATAAACTGATTTTTACTACACATCCATAATGCAAAGTGAATACATCAAAGGATTCCTTTAAAGGAGTATTGGTAATATGCGAAAGAATACTTCTCAAAACGCCTCCATGCGCAACTATTACAGCGGGTTCTTTACGCAAAGCTATTTCAGTAAAACGATTCACTACTCTTTCATGCAAATCCACATAACTTTCGCCGTTGGGCACGCGAACATTCACGAAGTCTTCCATCCAAGGCTGAATTTCTTCTTTTGGAATATCATCCCAGCGCTGCAGTTCCCAATTGCCGCAATTGAGTTCCATCAGGTCTTCATGAACATCTATTTCCATACCTTCAAAGAGGGCATCAGCCAGTTTTTTACAGCGTTGTAATGGACTACTATACACCTTTACTTCTTTTTGTGGTAAATGCGGTTTAATAGATGCTACTTCTTCTAAAAATGTTTCCGTTATATCTAAATCTGCCTGACCATAACAGATTCCCTTTTCTATATTCGGGGTAGTATGTCTAATCAAATAAATTTCCATAGGCATAAACATCCTAAATAAAATGCAATTTCACAAACTTGTTGAGTAGCCCCTAAGCAATCCCCTGTATAACCCCCGATCCATTTTTTAAAATACCGAACTGCAAATAGCTGAACTATAAAGGGAGGAACCTGAACCCAGAATAAGAAAGACAAAAACCAGGAAATAAATGTTATATCAAGGTGAAAATGATTCAACTCGCTAACAGGCGTGTAAAGAATAATAAAGAATAGGGCAAGGGGAGCAAAACTGCCGAAAGAAAGAATGGTAGTTTCTTTTCTGGTCAGTTTTCTGTCTGCAAGTGGTTTTGATTTACTGGCATCAATATCCTGTACATACACCAGCTTCTGCATTAGAGTTGTGGCCCAGAATCGACTATTGGCGTGTGCAGCTACTAAAACCCAAAGTAAGATACTAGAAGGAAAATTTTCTGTAAGCTCCAGTAGTAACAGATACTTGGTAAACAAAATTCCAATCAGACCAATTACTCCATAAGTGCCTAGTCTGCTGTCTTTCATGATGGTCAGTATTTTTTCTACTGTCCAACCACCGCCAAATGCATCGCAACAATCTGCAAATCCGTCTTCATGAAAAGCACCGGTTAATAGGATGGTACTTAGCATTGAAAATAATACGGATAAAGGAGGAGAGAATACAACGCTGCTTGCCCACAATACCAATCCTCCTGTTAGCCCAACAATCACCCCAACCCAGCTGAAATAACGTGCAGACGCCTGAAGGGTTTCCTTACTATAGGGAAGGTTACCCACTTTAATGCGGGTGAAAAACATGATGGCTGTTTTAAACAAAACCCATTGCTGGCCCATTCCTTAAATTTAATGGAAGATAATTATTCTGAGGCAGTACTTACACCTGCCTGTTCAAAGGATGCCATCTGATTCATGAATGCAACGGCTGACTGAATAATCGGAATGGCCAATGAGGCCCCTGTTCCTTCGCCCAATCTCAATCCTAATTGCAGTAAAGGTTTGGCCTTCAGGAATTCCAGCATTTTTGTATGACCCTGTTCCATGCTATTATGGGCAAACAGACAATAGGATAAAATGTCCGGGGATAGTTTTGCAGCAATTAATAAGCTCGCAGTTGCAATGAATCCATCTACAACAATTACCATCTTGTTTTCTGCAGCCGATAAATAAGCACCTGTCATCATAGCAATTTCAAAACCTCCTACGGCAGCTAATAACTTAAATGGATCATTTGCCAGCTGAGCAACCTGATGCAGTTCAACAACTTTTTCTAAAGTGGCTAATTTGGTTTTGTACTGTTCTTCATTGGTACCTGTTCCATTTCCTGCACAAGAACTAAGTGGTAATCCAGTTATTGCATGCATTATCAATGCTGCAGCGGATGTGTTGCCAATGCCCATTTCGCCAAAACCAATACAGTTGCATCCTTCAGCAGTAATTTTTATGACCAGTTGCTTACCAATAGCAATACTATTATTTACTTCTTCTTTACTAAGTGCTTCTCCGGCTAAATAGTTTCTGCTGCCCATTCCCTGTTTGGCATGAATAAAATTTTCTTGTTGCAAGTGACTCAGGTCTGCATTTACACCAGCATCAACTACAATCAGATTTTGATTGTGTAATTGGGTAAAAACATTAATGGCGGCACCTCCCTGTAAAAAGTTCAAAACCATTTGTGCTGTTACTGCCTGGGGATAAGGATTTACCAATCCCGTTGCTGCAATGCCATGATCCCCTGCAAAAACAAGAATCGTAGGTTTTACAATTGTAGGCGATAAGGTATTCTGTATAAGTCCTACTTGTAAAGCAATTTCTTCTAAAGTTCCCAACGCCCCAATGGGCTTCGTTTTACCGTTGATTTTGTTTTGCAGTTGATCTTTTAGCATTAAATAGTCTTTAGATAATTAGCGGTTAATTTGCAAACTTGTATTGTATCAAATTATTTGGCAAAAGGTAAACTATTCTTTATTCTAAAATTGAAGCGTAATGCCGCTGTTCACAATAAACGGAATTCCATTAAAGCCTCTCAAGTCGGTAAAACGATTGCCTGTAATATTTTGTGTGTCTATAAATATTTTCAACTTCTCATTATACCTGTATTCCGTATAAGCTCCCAACAAAAAATAGGAAGGCAGCAAAACATCGACTCTTCTGAAACCGCCAATGTCAGATCTGCTTCCCACATATTTTCCGGATATGGTAACACTCCATTTTGGCTGGCTGTATTGTAGTACTATATTGCTCTGGAAGCCAGGTCTTCTAAGTCCATACACATAGCCTGTATCCTTGAAGTTAACGCGACTTTGTGTAGAATCAGTCATGCTGAGGTAAGTAAAATTCATTTTTAGTTGCAGGGCCTTACTTAGCTGTATATTGGTTTCATATTCTACACCCAATGCAACCTGTTTTACAAAATTGTAGTACTTGTTGCGAACATAATCGTAATCAATACCATTGTTGGTATTTCTGTAAAATGCCACCAGGCGACTATTGAATCCTGTATATTGATGCGCCATTCCCACTTCAATACTTGTACTGGTTTCTGCTTTCAGATCTCTTCTGCCACTGAATGTGTCGAAGAGTTGAAATAGGGAAGGGGTTTTAAAAGCCGTTGCTACACTACCAAATAAACGTAATTGCTCATTCACAGCATAAGAAGGGTTAAAAGTAAACGTGGTGCTATTGCCGTAGATGGAATGTTTATTCAATCTGAATCCTGCATCTGCAAAGAAACCTTTTAAGCTATTAAACTGAAGAGAACTGTAAATTGATGTCTGATGAACACTGGTGTCTTT
This sequence comes from Sediminibacterium sp. TEGAF015, assembly GCF_025997995.1. Classification (GTDB taxonomy): domain Bacteria; phylum Bacteroidota; class Bacteroidia; order Chitinophagales; family Chitinophagaceae; genus Sediminibacterium. The sequence continues at coordinate 2,584,060 of NZ_AP026683.1, forward strand.
AAAACCAGAATTAAAAGGTCCGAAACTACTAACCGATTTGTACTGGTTATTCATGCTAGCATAGCGATATTCTATTCCCTGTAGTAAAGACCAATATTGATTGATTTTGAAATTGGCATACAACTCGGCAAACTGAGTTTTGCCATAATATTGGTTTCGCTGAAAATAACTGAAGACACGTTTATCAAGGCTATCCCTTTCATATCCTCTGTTGGTTTCACTGTACTGATAATTGGCAGTTAGCTGAAATCCTTTCGTCTTATAAATAGCGCCCCATCCTGTATTCAGCAAATTGTTTTTTAGCTGATAATGTTTGTCATCACTAAAAACACCTGCATCAATACCAGCGCGGTACTGGCTGTACAGACCATATCCTTTTAACAACAGTTTTTCTGTAACTGCATACTGAATGGCTGCCGTAGTAGTATTTCCATGATATCCATCGCGGTCATAATCCCGGTTGCCCAAAGTATCAGCTGCAGCGCTGAATCCATTGGTATTAATGGCTGCATTGCGCAAGGTGTACGTTAGTTTCTTCCATTTGCCAAATACCTGAAGATTGCTTTTAAAGCTGTTTAAATTTCCTCCTGTTAGGGTGGCTTTTATATTTACAGGTTTGTTTACATTTTGCTTAACCGTTATAATATTGATTACACCGGCAACGGCATCACTTCCGTAAACAGTACTTTGTGCACCCCTGCATACTTCTATTCTTTCCACATCATTTATTGAAAATATATTCAAATCAAATTCATTTCCAATTTGAGAAGGATCATATACAGGTATGCCATCCATTAATATCAGGGTTCGGCCACTATTGGCTCCACGCATGAATACAGTCTGGTTGGTACCTGCATTGTTCAAAGCCCCATTGATGGTTAGGCCAACTGTTTCGTTTAATACCTGACCCAGTGATTTACCGGCACTCTTGGAAAGTTCAGCAGGTCCAATCACTGTAATTACTTTACCGGTAGTACTTTGTTTTTGTTCCTGCTTATTGGCAGTTACCACAACTTCGTCCAGCACACTGGTGCGTAGACTGTCTTTTTGTGCATACAGGTTTGCGCCTGATAGCAAGGTTAGGAAGAGCGTTAATTTTTTGCTCATTGTCCATTTTATTTAAGGTTAACAATGAGCTTCCAGGAAAATAAAAAAACGGCGAAAAATAAACTACTGCTGCAGCAGCACTTTAGATTCCATGCTTTTCACCCGAAAGCCGTGAATACTTGTTTGCTATTGGCAGGTCTTCTGGCTTCCCACCTTTTGAATGTCCTTCCCATTCCTCTTTCAGAACAGTGGTTGTAGTGATTCAAAAGTTTGCCCGAAGGCATGGGTTACAGCTACGGGGATAGCGCCGGAATTGCACCGGACTTCCCTTTTAATCATCTGGCTGAGGCAGATGAACCAGTAACGCAGCAAATGTATATATTTATCCTTATGAAAGGGAATCAACAACTAAATGTTTTTAGTTTCACCATGATTGTGGTGGGTCTGGTAATTGGTATGGGAATTTTCAGATCGGCTGCAACCAGCGCGCAGCATGCTATTGAGCCTTCTGTTTATTTTGCGGCCTGGTTAATGGGGGGCTTTGTGGCTTTGTGTGGGGCACTTACCTATGCAGAAATTGGTAGCCGGTTTCCGGCAACGGGTGGTTACTATAAAGTGTTCTCTTATGCCTATCATCCCAGTATTGCCTTTGCTATCAACTGTATTATTTTGATCAGTAATGCGGCAAGTTTAAGTGTGGTAGCTATAATAGGCAGTGGATATATTGCCAAACTTTTTCCGGGAACTCCCTGGACAGATGTAGACAAGGCTTTGCTAAGTGCAGGTGCTATTATTTTATTTTATCTCATTAATCTGAGAGGATTAAAAATGAGTTCCCGTGCCCAGAATATTTTGATGATTATCAAGATTGGAATGATCCTGGTATTGATTGCGGCACTCTTATTTCCGTACGATACAAGCTCAGCTGCGGCAATTGCCGAGTCTGCTACAGCTGCAATCCCCTCAACGCCCGAAATGAGCTGGATACAAAGTCTGGGATATAGTTTAATTGCTGTGTCATTTACTTACGGGGGCTATCAGCAAACTATCAATTTTGGTTCTGAAGTAAAGAACCCTGCGCGTAATATTCCCAAAGGGATTTTCTTTGGTATTGCCATTATTATCGTGCTGTATTTGCTTGTGAATTACAGCTATTATCAGATTGTCGGCTTTGAGCAAATGAAAGGGGAAAGAGAAATTGCATATGCAGTCATTAATAAAGTATTTGGTCCGAAGGGTGCAGCAGTCTTTTCCTTCTTTTTATTTTTCGGTGTACTAGCCTATGTGAATGCCTTGTTGATGAGTAACCCAAGGGTTATGTTTGCCATGAGTGATGAAGGGTCTATTCCTAAAATATTCTCAAAACAAAATGAAAAAAACGGTGTGCTTGTAGTTTCACTAACTGTATTTGCTGCCACCTGTCTGATCATTTTATTTTTTGCGCAAACCTTTGATGCAATTCTAAATTTTACCATATTCCTGGATTGCTTTGGTATGGTGGCTTCCAGTGCAACCATTTTTAAGCTCAGGAAACAGACCAAACATCTCGACGGTACAGGAATTTATAAAATGAAACTATTCCCCTTGTTGCCACTGATATTCATGGCTACTTATTGTTTTGTTGGGGTTAGCATTGCCATTCAAACCCCCCAGACTGCATTGGTTGGAACAGGAGTACTGGCCGCGTTTATGGCTATCTATTTTATTAGTCAGCGGGTGAAAAATGGCACTAAACAGGCATAAACTGCCTTTCATACGAGTTTAAACACAAAACTATCCCTTTCCTTTCCGTCTGTCTAAATTCTGTAAAAGCCTCGCCGAATAACTTATTTTTGTTCTATGAGGAATTTACTTTTAACCGTGTTCGGTTGTTTTACGTTGGGAGGGCAGTTAATGGCCCAGCCTTCAACAGACAAATGGAACCTGCAGCGTTGTGTGGAATACGCAGCCAAAAACAATATATCAGTAAAGCAGGCCGATGTTCAGGCTCGTTTGGCAGCTTTGGAGGTAGAGCGAACCAAATTGGCCCAATATCCTTCGGCCAGTGCCAATACCAATGTGGGTACGCAGTTTGGTAGATCTATCGATCCTACCACCAACTTATTTACCACAACACAGCTATTATTTCAGCAGTTAAACCTGAATGTGAACGCAACCGTTTTTAACTGGGGTGCGTTAAAGGCAGACAGACAAATTGCCGGATTTAACGCTCAGGCTGCTTTAACAGATATAGAAAGAATCACCAATGATGTTTCTTTAAGTATTGCTACTTTTTATTTACAGGTAGTAGCAGCCAAGCAGCAAATCGCCATTGCAGAAGTGCAGTTAGGTCAATCTGCTTCTCAGCTTGGTTTTACCCGTAAGCGGGTAGAAGCAGGAACCCTTCCAGAACTGAGTGCAGCTGAAATTGAGGCACAGCTTGCCAGGGATAGCAGTACACTAGTAAGCGCTAAAGCTACTTTTCAGCAGGCAGTTATTCAGTTGAAAGCCGCTATCAATTTGGATATGGCTGTTCCATTCGATGTAGAAATTCCTGTAGTTAATACAATACCACTACAACCATTGGCTGAATTAGATCCTGCTATGTTGTATCAACTGGCATTGAATAATCAGCCCGCACAAAAAGTAAGTGACCTTAGAATTAAGTCGGCTGAAGCTTCTATCAAGAGAGCCAAATCTGCTTTCTATCCCACTATTTCTGCTTTCGGTGGTATGGGTTCCAACTTCGCTAATGCCGCAACAACGGTTACTGGAGCAAATGTTATTGGTGTAAAACCAACCACAAATTTTGTTACGGTGAATAACCAGAATTATCAAGTGTTTCAACCAGATATTCAGTTGACATCGAGTAAGAGAAATTTCTTTCAGATGTGGAATGGTTGGGGTGGTCAGATTGAGCAGAACTTCAGACAGAATTTTGGATTTAATATTCAGATTCCCATATTTAATGCAGGGTCTGCGCGTTTGGGATACGAACGTTCCAAGTTGAATTTAAGATCGGCTCAAATCAACAGACAGCAAGCAGATCTTACCTTACAACAAAATATATATCAGGCTCATACCAATGCTACTGCAGCCATGCAACGTTTTCTGGCCAGTGAAAAATCTGTGGAAGCTTCTCAGAAAGCGTATGATTATGCAAAAAAACGTTTTGAAGAAGGACTATCTACCACACTGGATTTACTTACCAGTCAGAATAATTTATTAAGAGCAAAGCTGGATCGTTTGAACAACCAGTTCGATTATATTTTTAGAATCAAACTTTTAGAATTTTACAAAGGCCAAGGAATCAAATTATAAAAAGAAATTTATGAGTAAGAAGTTAATCTGGATTATTGTAGGACTGGTGGTAACGATTGGAGTTATCATTGGACTGAAGAAAGCAGGAGTTATAGGAAAGGAAGAGGGCATTAAAGTAACTGTGGAAGCTGTTCAGCGTAGAACAATTATTGAAACTGTGAATGCCAGCGGAAAGGTATATCCTGAAATTGAAGTAAAAATTAGCCCTGACGTGAGTGGGGAAATTGTAGAATTAACAGTTGCAGAAGGCGATACAGTAAAGCGTGGTCAGGTGCTGGCAAGAATTTATGCAGATATCCTGAACTCTCAGAGAGACCAGGTAGCTGCAGGAGTAAGTCAGCAAATGGCTCAGGTGTCTAATACAACAGCTCAGTCTGCGGCTATTAAAGCCACATTAGATCAGGCCGAAATTCAATACAATCGTCAGAAAAAATTATTAGAAGAAAAAGTAATCAGCCGTCTGGAATTTGAGCAGGCTGATCAGGCAGTAAAAACTGCACGTGCCAATTATAATGCTGCAATGGAAGGCATTAAAAGTGCTAAAGCAGGGGTTCAGAGTGTGCAGGCACAATTAAACAGGGCCAATAAAGATATCGGTAGAACTTTGATTACTTCTCCAATGGATGGTGTTATCAGTTTACTTGCTATTAAAAAAGGAGAGCGTGTAGCTGGTAATAGCTTTAACGTAGGTACTGAAATGATGCGTGTTGCCGATATGCGCAGTTTTGAAGTTCGGGTTGATGTTGGTGAAAATGATATTCCGAAAGTAAAGATTGGAGATACCGCAATTGTTGAAGTGGATGCATATACCTCCAGAAAATTTAAAGGTATTGTGTATAAAATTGCCAACCCTAGTACAGGTAATACCTTGGCTGCAAATGCTACTGCAGAAGTTACCAATTATAAAGTACATATCCGTTTATTGCCTGAAAGCTACAATGACCTTGTAGTTCCTGGCCGTTCTTTCCCTTTCCGTCCAGGTATGACAGCCAGTGCGGATATTCAGACCAGAAGCAAATACAACGTTTTGTCTGTTCCTTTGAATGCAGTTACAACCAGAGATGCTAAGGAAGATCAGAAAGAAAAGAAAGAGGAGAAAAAGTCTGATGGTAAAGTTGCTCAAGTAGAAAAGACAGAGCAGAAATCAGTTACTTCTGATGATACAATTGAAGAAGTGGTATTTGTGTTGCAAGCGGATAACAAAGTGAAGAAAGTGAAAGTGAAAACTGCCATTCAAGATCTGAATAATATTGAAGTAACAGAGGGCTTAAAAGAAGGAGACAAAGTAATTACCGGTCCTTATTCTATCGTAAGCAAAATGCTAAAGGATGGCAATTTGGTAACTGTGGTTGAGAAGGATAAATTATTTGAAGAGAAGAAAAAAGACTAATGTTTTTTAAAAATACATGCAAATGGACGGCTTAGACCGTCCATTTGTTTTTCTGTATGTTTGCTGAATTAATAGCGATAAATCAGCCATATGCAGTTTGGAATTATAGGAGGTGGTAGCTGGGCAACCGCTTTAGCAAAAATCCTCACCGATAACGGTAATACCATTCACTGGTATATCAGAAATGAAGAAAGCATTCATTATTTTAAGAAGCGCAGACATAATCCCCATTATTTAAGTTCAGCCTATTTTAATCCCGCACAATTATACCTGGATGCAGATATCAATGCAGTGATTGAAGCATCTGAAGTGGTAGTGGTTGCTGTTCCTTCAGCTTATGTAGAGGAAGCTTTATTACAGGTAGCTCCCGAAAAATGGGAGGGAAAGAAAATTGTTTCCGCCGTTAAAGGCATCACACCTACAAAGAATCAACTCTTGCATGAATTTCTTTCAGAGCATTTTCAGATATCATTAAGTCAGTATTTCACTTTATTAGGTCCTTGTCATGCAGAAGAAGTGGCTGCTGAAAAATTATCCTATCTTACTTTCTCCGGAATTGATGCCTTACAGACAGCCGAAATTGCCAAATACTTTACTACGGATTATATTAATACAGTTGTGAATACAGATGTGGTAGGAGTGCAATATGCCGCAGTTATGAAGAATATTTATGCCTTAGGTGCAGGTATAGCTCATGGTCTTGAATACGGAGATAATTTTCTGAGTGTATATATTGCCAACTGTGCTCATGAAATGGGAGCGTTTTTAGAAAAAATTGCCCCTGGTTCCTGTCAGAACAACAATTATACGGCTTCTGTTTACTTGGGAGATTTGCTAGTAACCTGTTACTCTTTGTATAGTAGAAATCGTACTTTCGGAAATATGCTAGGTAAAGGGTATTCTGTAAAAGCTGCCCAATTGGAACTCAATATGTTGCCTGAAGGATATTTTGCTAGCAAGTGTGTGTACAAGACCAATATTACTGTCCAGGCTGCTCTTCCAATTGCCTCTACTATTCATGCTATTTTATGGGAAAACCTGCCTGCGGAAGAAGGTTTTAAACAAATTGAGCGTTTTTTACAATAATTTTTAAACAAAATGTGGCTTAAAGATGTATTAAAAAGATAATAACATCATCAACCCCCTTAAATGTTTAAAAGTGCCAGAAACCATCATTCGTAAAGTAAGAGAGCAAAGGAATTACACACAGGAATTTGTAGCCAAACAAATGGGAATTTCTCAGAATGCCTACAGCAAAATTGAGAATGGATACACCCAGTTAACAGTGAGGCATATCAAAGATTTATCCAAAATTCTGGAAGTATCCATCATGGAATTACTCAGGGACGATTTCGAAATACATCGCCCTAATAATATTCAGAAGGAAAGTGTAAACAAGGAGAATTTGTTGATGTCTTTAGACAAAATTTCTGATAAAATCAATTCTAAACACCCTCAGAAGCATGATTTTTATCCAATTGTGATGAGCCTATTGCAAACCATTGATACTACAGTAGACAATATTCATTAATCACGGAACAAATCGGCTGCAATGCCATCGGCCATAAATTTTCCGGCCGGGGTAATTAGCAGTTGATGATGGTTACATTCCATTAATCCCCGATGAATATGCTTTTGCGCGTCTTTAACCAGTTCAGTAAAAATGGGTTGTTGCGCAATTCTGTCAATCGTTTCAGCGGAAATACCCTCAACTGTTCTTAAAGCAGTCATGATGTATTCATTAATTTGCTGAATGGGCGTTAATACCTCAATTTCAAAAGGAACTGCCCCTTTTAGAATGGATTGAATGTAGAGTGAATTATTGCTGATATTCCATTGTCGGCTAAACCCATTAAAGGAATGGGCAGAGGGGCCGATTCCTAAGTAATGTGCGCCAGACCAATAACTGGAATTATGTTTGCTTCTTTTTCCAGGCAACGCAAAATTGGATATTTCATATTGTTCATAACCTGCATTTGCAGTGATGGATTGTAGCATGGAAAAATGTTCTGATTGGTGAAGAGAATCTATTTCGGGCAATTCCTGACGATTAATTTTAAGAGCAAGAGCGGTTTTGGGTTCAACCGTTAGTGCGTAACAGGATAAATGGGAAACACCTGATTCAATCGCCGTTTTTAAATTCTGTTCCCAGTTTTCATGAGGCAAAGTAGGCCCGCCATAAATCAGGTCAATGGATAAATTGGTAATGCCGGCCTCCTGTGCCATACGAATGCAATCCTTTGCCTGTAAAGCGTTGTGAGCCCTTCCCATCCATTGTAAATCTGCTTCCTGAAAGGATTGAATGCCGATACTTAGTCGGTTGATTCGTGCAGTTATCCATGTTTTTAAAACGGTGGGTTCTATATCATCTGGATTGGCCTCTAGGGTAATTTCAGCATCGGCTTTTACTGTAAAAAACTGGTGAATTGTTTCCAGTAATAAGGTTAAATGTGCTGGTTTCAATAATGATGGTGTACCACCTCCAAAATAAATGGTTTCAACCGTATCAGTAAGGTAGTGTTGTTGTATTGTTATTTCTTGTACCAATGCATTCACCAAATCATCCATTTTCTGCTGATTGGTAGAAAAATGAAAGTTGCAGTAATTGCATGCTTTTTTGCAGAATGGAATATGTAGATAGATGCCTGCCATGAGTATTTAAAAATTAAAATTAGCATTGTTCTGTCAACCTGAACGTTTAATAAACTGCAATCAATATTTTTGTACGGATGCGCAATCGTTTATTTCTGATAATGATCTGTTTTTTTTGCATGCAGTGGATGGCTGCGCAGCAGGATTCAAACCGCCGCATTCAACAACCTGCTGAAATTTTGCCAGACACTTTGCGGATTCCTTTGGACAGTGCATCCATTGCTGATAGCCTGGCTGCAGACAGTATTAATCGGGAGCAGATGGCATTTGAAAAGCCAGTTCAATTGATTGATACCAGCACTTACAAAAGCATTGCACAAAATCCATATCTGCCATTGAATCAACCACCTTTATTTATGTTGGTAGATTACAAGGATAAACAGACTAAAGACGCATTGTTTTATACGGTCATCTTTCTTGTGTTTATTCTAGGCTTTATTAAAAATGTATTTCCAAAGTATTTTCAAAACCTCTTCCGATTGTTTTTTCAGACCTCATTAAGACAAAAACAAACAAAAGATCAACTGGAGCAGGATGGGCAAGCTTCTTTGCTCATCAATTTGTTTTTTCTACTGTCTGCAGGCTTATTTATCACATTAATGATTCAGCAATACCAGTGGGTAGATATGCCATATTGGAAACTATATGCATATGCAACCGCAGTATTAGCCATTATTTATCTGGGCAAATATTTATTTGTGTCTTTTGCAGGATGGGTATTCAACAATAGTCAGTCTGCCTCTTCCTATTTATTCCTTGTGGCCGTGGTAAACCGGATTATGGGCGTGGTTTTACTTCCCCTGACGGTAATCATGGCTTTTGCGGAAGCACCCATTGCAATTGTTGCCCTCACGATTTCATTCGGTGTTGTAACATTGTTATTTTTTTACCGATATATTGTCTCATTTGGCTTACTTAGGTCTGAGTTGCAAGTCAATCCTTTTCATTTTTTCCTTTACCTTTGCGCAGTAGAAATTTTGCCAATGGCCTTGATTTATAAGCTGTTGGTTGAAAATTTAGGCTGATATTTTACATTTGCAAAACACAAGAGCAAGCAATGAGCAAAAACGGGGCTAAGCAAGGGGCAAATTCTAAACCAGCCAGGAAGATTCTGATTTCGCAACCAAAACCGGAGAGTGAGCGTTCTCCTTACTTCGATTTGGAGCGCAAATACAATGTTGAACTGGTATTTCATCCCTTTATTGTTCTGGAAGGTATTCCTGCCAGAGAATTCAGGAAACAAAAAATAGATGTGCAGCAATACACTGCTATCATTTTCACTAGCCGAAATGCCATTGATCATTTTTTCAGAATGTCTGAAGAGATGAAGTTGAGCATTGCACAGGATACAAAGTATTTCTGCATTACAGAAGCAGTTGCCTTGTATTTGCAAAAATTCATCCTGTACAGAAAGCGGAAAGTTTTTTATGGTGCCGATGGTACCAACAAAAGCATGCTTGATGTAATTAATAAGCACAAGGAAGCCGAAAAATTTTTATATGTATGTAGCGAGAACCAGCAGGATAATGAAATTTGCGGTTGGTTAAAAAACAATCACTGCGATTTTCAGCTGGCATATATGTACAGAAGCATCAGTAACGATATCAAACCAGTACTGCAGAAGAACGACTACGATATGATTTGCTTGTTTACCCCCAGTGGCGTAAAAAGCTTATTGGATAATTTTCCAGACTTCAAACAAAACGGAACCATTTTAACTGCTTTTGGTAATAACACTTCTAAAGCTGTGATTGATGCTGGGTTTGAATTGCAGATTCAGGTTCCTAGTCCGCAAAGACCAAGTATGGTTGCGGCTCTTGACTTGTTTTTAGCAAACCCGCCTGCTGAAAAAACAGCACCGAAAGTGTCCGGAAAAACCTCTGTTAAATCCGCTGCAAGACCAGCAGGTAAAGCTATTGACAAGCCCGCTGATAAAGTAGCCAAACCTACAGCAAAAAAGAGTGTGGTTAAATCGCCACTGAAATCTGTGAAGAAATAAATAGTTAACCCCTCGTAAGAGGGGTTTTTTATTGGTTAGTCAGGCAACATTTAGCCTTTTTTTTCGTTCTAAATTATCTTTAGCAATTATGTAACAACTTTATAAGTAATTTGCCATTGACAGGCCCTATGAACAAAACCTATTTAGTTGAACTTAATTAGTTATTATTGATTGTAAAATTTACTTAAAAACCAACTGATACAGTACATTTTAATGGTACTCAGTCATTTGAAACAATATATTTGCTCCTGTCAAAATCAATTGTGGTCATGAATAGACATTTTTATTTGGTTGTAACGGCGATATGTGCGTTAACGGTCACTTCCTGTAACCTTTTTAACAAGGGAAAGAAGGGAGGAAAAGGCTTGCCAGACGATGGCCAACTTCACGGTGTGGCTCCTACGGCCAAGCAAAATATGAATGCACCAAGAAATATGGTGTATATCCAGCCTGGTACATTTCATATGGGCCCAAGCGATGAAGATATCAGCTACCAATATACTACCCGAAACAGACAGGTCTCCATTCCGGGATTCTGGATGGATGCCACAGAAATTACAAACGATCAATATCGTCAGTTTGTAAACTGGGTTCGTGACTCTTTATCATTCAAAATCTTATTTGGCCAGGGTATTAACAAAGAAGATGATACCATGGCGGTAGATTGGGCAAAGGTGAAAACCATTAAGTGGGACAGAAAAACAGTTGAACAACTGAATGAACTGAATCTTGCTCCGGATAATAGATTGTATGGGAAGCCGGAAATTGATCCTGACAAATTGATATACAGAGTTGAATATTTTGACCTGGCTGAAGCAGCAAAAAGAGAAAATGCAGGTCAGCCTAGAAAGAATTTTATTGTAAAAAGAAACCAGAAAGTATATCCAGATACTTTGGTATGGATGAGAGACTTCTCTTATTCTTACAATGAGCCCATGACCAAGCGTTATTTCTCTCACCCATCTTTTGGAAACTATCCGGTGGTTGGCGTTACCTGGAAACAGGCGATGGCTTTCTGTAGCTGGAGAACACATTACCAAAATGCTTTCCTTGCTAAGAAGAATTTAGCATATGACGGAGACTACCGTTTGCCTTCTGAAGCAGAATGGGAATATGCTGCCAGAGGAGGCAGAACCAATTCTATGTTCCCTTGGGGTAACTACTACACCCGTAATAAAAAAGGTTGTCTGTTAGCCAACTTTAAGCCAGGCAGAGGAAATTATGCAGAAGACGGAGGTTTTTATACAGTTAAAGCAGATGCCTACTGGCCGAATGATTATGGCTTATACAATATGAGTGGTAACGTTGCTGAATGGACGGGTTCTTATTTCTATGAAGGTTCTTACAACTTCTTGTCTGATATGAGTCCTGATGTTCGTTACGACGCAAAAGATTCAGATCGTCCTCGTGAAAAACGCAAAGTAATCAGAGGTGGTTCCTGGAAAGATACTCAGTACCAGATTCAGGTTAGTACACGTAACTATGAATACCAGGACACAGCAAAATCTTATATCGGTTTCCGTTGTGTAATTGACTTGGCTCCTAAAATGAAAAAATAAAATAAACTACAAAAAATACAATTATGGCTTCAGGTGTTTCTCCTACAGTTAATCGCGCGGTAAACGTTGTTGTTTCTCTTGGTGCTGCCGTGGTGATTTTTGGTGCAATGGCAAAAATTCTTCACCTTTCTTGGGCCGATTGGGCACTAAAAATCGGTTTGACAACTGAGGCATTGATTTTCATTATTTATGCCATTTTACCACCTCCGGATATGGGGGCACCTACAGTAGTTGCAGACGCTGGTAACCCTGCGCTAAAGAGCATGGAAAAAATGTTAGCAGAAGCGGATATTACTCCCGCTAATTTGGGAAAATTAAGCGAAGGCTTTAAGAAGTTGGGAACAACCGTAGAAAAAATGGGTGAAATCAGCGATGTAGTAAAGTCTACAGGTGATTTCAGTGCCAATTCAAAAGCTGCTGCTACTGCATTAGGATCTGTAGCTACAGCAGTGAATGGTGCCGTTCATTCCTTATCCAGTTTTGAGGCTGCTGCTGAGAGCAACAAACAGTTTCATGTGCAGGTTCAGGGATTAACCAAGAATCTTGCCTCTTTAAACACAATCTACGAATTGGAATTACAGGAAAGCAATAATCATTTAAAAGCGTTGAATCAGTTCTACGGTAAATTGTCTGCCGCTTCAGAAGCAATGAACAGCACTGCCGAAGATGCACAGAGAGCTAAAGAACAAATTGCAGCATTGGCTACCAACCTGAGCAAATTGAATCAGATATATGGCAATATGCTAACTGCAATGCAAGGCAGATAATTAGCGCAAAAGAAATAATTGAACAACGCTTTAGATAAATAAAAATAGTATGTCATTACCCAAGGAACCGCGGCAGAAGATGATTAACATGATGTATCTCGTGTTAACCGCTTTGCTTGCTTTGAACGTTTCTTCCGAAATATTGAATGCTTTTAAAACCGTTGACAAAAGCCTTATGACGGCTACTGGCGTTGCGGAAAAAAAGAATTCGGATATATTTAAATCATTCCAGAAAAAAATTGAAGATCCTACCACCAGAGAGAAAGCCGAAATCTGGTTGCCCAAAGCACAGAAAGCAAAAGCCATTTCTGACGAAGTGTACAATTACATTGAGGCGCTTAAGCAAGAGTTGAAGAAAGAAGCTGGATTAAAACTAGTTGAAGGAAAAGAAGATTTTAAAGAAGACGACTTAGACGCTGCTACCCGTTTGTTCATTTCTGCACCTCCAACTGGTAAGGGTAAAGGCAAAGAGTTGTTTGATAAGTTAAAGAATTTTAAAGATCAGTTATTGACAATTGATCCTGACTTGAAAGCAGCTATTGGAGCGAATCTTCCTTTGAGTCTTCCAGAAGTTAAGTCAGAAAAAGACAAAGAAGAGTGGGCATATACATTCTTTCATATGACCCCTACAGTGGCTGCCATTACGATGTTGAGCAAGTTTCAGAACGACATTAAAAATAGCGAATCTCAAGCGGTTGAATATTGCCATAAAGAAATTGGTGAAGTTGAACTAGTGTATGATCAGTTCCAGGCAATTGCTAATGCCAATGCCAGTTATGTAATGCCTGGTGAAGAAATTGTAATTAATGCAGGAGTAGGAGCGTTCAACAGTGCATCTCAACCCAAGGTTTCAGTAGACGGAGCAACAGCGACTCCCACTCCAGACGGTTCATTTGAATATAAGTTCAGACCCAATGCAAGCGGGTCAAAGAATGTAACTATCTCATTTGTGAAGCCAGACGGAACAACAGCCTCGGTTACCAAAGAAATTAAATACACGGTAGGGGTTCCTTCAGGATTAGTTGTATCAACAGATAAGACAAGAGTATTTTATCAGGGATTAGAAAATCCTTTGAGTGTTACCGGTGGAAGTGGAGACGAAAAAGTAAACGTTAGTGTGGAAGGAGCGGGCATCAGCTATCGCAAAGCCGGTCCCGGTCAATATATTGTTACTGCCACTAATTTAGGTTCTGCTACTGTTGTTGCAACCGACGGAAAAAACAGTCAGCGCATTGTGATACCCATCAAGCGTGTTCCCAATCCTTTGGCAACCGTTGGTGGTAAAGCTGGTGGACCTATTGGTGCCAATAATTTTAGAGTGCAAAAAGGAGTAGTAGCAGATTTGAAAGACTTTGTATTTGAAGGAGTAAAATATGAAGTAGTTTCTTTTACCCTTATTTGCACTGGCCGCGGATTTGAAGAGAGTGGATTTGGTATTGCAGAGGTTTCCGGTGCTTATTTTAATGCAGAAGCCAAAGCCTTATTGAACAGATGTCAGGCGGGATCTACTGTAGTAATTGACGAAATTAAAGTGAGCGGACCAGGCGGTACTCGCTTATTAGATCAAAATATTTCATTTACCTTACAATAAGTGTGTGTATGAAAAAGATGGTATATACAGGTTGTTTATTGGGATTGGTAATGGTTGCCTCTACTGGTGCCATGGCTCAATCGAAGTATAAGAAACCTGCCCCCAAAAAACCGGCTACTACAACCAATAAGGCTGCAGCAGCTAAGAATCAAGGTGCACAGGTGAATCCTGCAGCGGATACTACTATTACGCCCAGCAATAATATAAGCGGAACATCCCGTTACAGAAACAGCAACAACACGGCACTTGGTACAGGCAATACAACTGTAGCGCCTACCACCAATAATCCTTCAGCACCTGTAACCATCAGTTATGATACAACCGTACAAGGTGGGTTCAATGCCAAGCCTGAAGTTTCTTTAAGAAACAATTATGCAATGCTGAGAACACAGGTAAGAGACCGTAAGCCCCTGGAATACGAAGATCTTCGGGAAGATGATGCGGTATTCAGTCACTTTATCTGGAGAGAGATTGATGGCAGAGAAAAAATGAATCAGTCTTTCATGTATCCCGGACAGGATGATAATGGAGACATGCGTTTCTTCTCTCTATTGTTAAGCGCTATTAAAAACGATAGCGTTGTCGCTTTCTCTTCTGATAACGATCGCTTTACCAAGCCACTCACTACTTCACAGGTATTAGCCATGGTAGAAGGTGCCTTGGATACAGTTGATGTAACAGACCCAGCTACTGGCACTGTTGAAAAAGTAATTACCAAAAAGCCTAAGTTCAGTCCTGATAGTGTTTATACTTTCAGAATAAAAGAGCAAGTAGTATTTGACAAAGAAGCAAGCCGCATGTTTACCAGAATTCTGGGAATTGCTCCAATAGCTAAACAAGTGGTTGCCGGAAAATCAATGCCAAGAGTTTTGTTCTGGGTATATTATCCTGATATCAGAGCTTCTCTGACCAAATTTGACGTGTACAATCCAAAAAATATTGCAGCAAGAATGACATGGGAAGAATTGTTCGAAAGTCGTTTCTTCAGCAGCTATATTATTAAAAGTACCATTAACAACCCGGGCGACAAATCCTTAAATGCCCTTATTAAAGACCCTTTATTCAGATTATTGGAAGGCGAGAATATCAAAACCAAAATCATGAATTATGAGCAGGATCTATGGGCTTACTAAGTCAGAAACATCTTCTGTAAATAATTTCTATCAATTTGGGGGCTTCAAGCCCCCATTTTTATGTATGGTGGGGGTAGAATTGCTTATTCACATTTGTTGAATAAAGTTTTTTTTATATTTTCTGTGGGAAACTGTAATTTCACTTCGGTTTTTCATAGGATATTGGATTTTAAAAACGGGGCTGGATTTCTATCCTGGCCCTTTTTTTATGCCATTATGAATCTCCAAAAACCATATTAATTGATTTTCATAAGAATTAATGGCCTACATCTTCTCCTTAAAATATTTCGTTAGAATTGCTGCTCTACTAGCACCTATAATTGTAGATAAAGCTTGTTCGCTCTGAAGTTTTATATTCTTTACCGATTTGAATGTTCTAAGTAGTTCTTCTATGGTTGCTTTGCCAATACCTGGAATTTGTTCCAATTCATTTTTAAAAGTTCCTTTAGAACGTTGGTTTCTATGAAATGTAATACCGAATCGGTGCACTTCATCTCTGATACGACGAACCAGTTTTAGTGCATCACTATCCCAGGGTAGTTTAATAGAAGCTTTGTCTCCGGGGAAAAAGATTTCTTCTTCATTTTTAGCTAACCCTACAACAGTTGTTGTGCCAATTAAATCCAAAGAACGAAATGCATCCATTGCCGCCCCTAGCTGGCCCTTTCCACCGTCTATAATGACCAGTTGAGGAAATGGCTCTCCGGACTCTTTGAGTCTCTTGTATCGCCTGTTAACCACTTCATTCATAGTGGCAAAATCATTGATCCCTTCAACAGTCTTTACATTAAAACGTCGATAGTCATTTTTTGATGGTACCCCATTTTTAAAACAAACCATGGCACTTACCGGATATGCTCCCTGAAAATTTGAATTGTCAAAACATTCAATATGCAAGGGGGCTTCGCTCAATTGTAAATATTGCTGTAATTCATACAAGACTTTTTTCTGTTCCTGATCTGTCTTTCCTTCTAAATGGAGAATTTTCTTCTTACGTAGTTCGGCTTGATAGTAGGCAATATTTTTTAAAGATAGCTCCAGTAGTTTTCTTTTGTCACCTGCTTTGGGAACAGTAATAATTAGTGAGGGGTCAGGATATTCAATAGGGAAAGGAACAATGATTTCTTTCGCCATACTATTAAAAGTATTTCTTAATTCACCAACTACCCAAACCATTACTTCCTCTTCTGTTTCTTCTAGTTTGGTTTCAATAGGCACAGAGTGCGTCTGAACTATGGTACCATTTTGAACCATTAGGTAATTCACATAAGCTTTATTGTCTTCTTTAGCAATACTGAACACATCTAAGTTGGTTAAATGCTTGCTTACAACAACGGAAGAAGACTGATAATTTTCAAGATGCTCAATTTTTTTACGAATCATTTCTGCCTTCTCAAATTCCAGATTCATTGCATATTGCTGCATTTCATCTTTGAATTGCGAAATGACGGATCCTAAATTACCCTTTAAAATATTTCTCATCTGCAATATTCCATTCTGATAATCTTCTAGGCTTTGTAGTCCTTCGCATGGCCCTTTGCAATTTCCTAAATGGTATTCCAGGCAGACTTTAAATTTTCCTGCTGCAATATTTTCTTTACTCAAATTGAGCTTGCAAGATCGCAAAGGAATATACTGTTTTACAAACTCTATCAATTCTCTGACTTTTCCGGCCGAAGTAAATGGGCCAATATATTCTGAGCCGTCATTGATTTTTCTTCTCGTTAAAAAAATACGAGGAAAGGGTTCTCTTTTTACTACAATGAAAGGATAGGTTTTATCATCCTTAAGCTCAATGTTATATTTGGGTTTGTATTCTTTAATCAGTGCATTTTCCAGTAAAAAAGCATCCTGTTCAGAACCTACAATTGTGAATTCAATGCTGTGTATTCTTTTAACCAATTCATGTGTTTTGTAACCTACAAAGGATTTACTGAAATAAGAACTTACTCTTTTACGTAAACTTTTTGCTTTGCCAACATAGATTAATTCATGATCCCTATCAAAGTATTTATATACCCCAGGGTCTTGTGGTATCGTATGTGCTATTTTCTGAAATTCCTCCTGGGTCATTTTAAGGCTTGTTATTCCACTCAATGGTTTTACTGCTTTGCCAAATTAGCGTCTTTCCATTTTTCATAGACTTAGAAATAGTAAACTGTTTTCCCGCTATCCAACTGTACTGAACAGTCATGGTATTTCCCTCTTCTCTTGTTATTTCTCTAATGAACAATCTTTTGGGAAGATTGGTTTGTTCATTCAAAAGCAAATCAATGTTTTTTATATCTGCTTCGTCAGATTGATAGTTGATGGTATAGCTTTCCGTGCCCAAATCCTGGAAAACAGTCTCTTTATACAAGTACTTATTTTTTGAAAACCATACAGCCGCATTTTTTATTTCTCTGGCTGCAGATATAAATTCATCCTTGGTTAGCTGACTGGAAGTATGGTCTTCCTTTGCAAATGCAGTATCTCCGGATTCATTCAATTTAGTCTCAGTTATATTAAAATCCCTGAGGTCTACATATTGTATTTCATCCTGAATAAATTTTTCAATGGGATAGAACTTAGCTGTATCTGCAATTGCAATATCAGTAACCAACTTTGTCTTTTGGTTAGATTGGCAAGCAAATAATAAACTTAAAAGAAAAAATAGCCCTAGCCGAAGTACGAACTTTTGTATAGAAAATAGCCGCGAGAATTCGAATCGAAAATTCATGCTGTAAAGCTACCCAAAATCAGCAACTCTATCGTTGTTTGGTGTAAGCGAGGCGAATACCATAATCCATTAAGTATTCTTTTATTGGATATCTGTTGGTGTAAGTAGGTAAATGCTGGTACCTGATTTGAGGACCCAGCTGCCATTGGTTAGATCCGGATTTAAAGTTGATATGTATACCGGCACTGGTATTTACATTCCATCTTCTTACGAAATCATTCCCGTCGGTGTAGTTCTTGTAATCAGTTGACAATAAAAATACGCTGGAGTTAAAGGAATAAGTTGGCTGTACAGTTGCTTCTGCGCTGATGCCAAATTGTTTGCCTTTGAATATATCCCATTGTACGCCCAAAGGCACAGCTACCTGATAGCTTTTGTTGTTTAATTGCTCTTGTTTGTAGCCTACAGTATTGTTGTAGCTGGAGAACATGTTCAGATTTTCAATGCTGCCATTATTCAGTAAAGAAATAGTAGCTATGCCATTTGCACTTCTGAAAGTTTCAATATGGTATTGGCGAATATTTAATTGTACTCCTGCTTTGAATTTAAGACGGGTATTGATGTTGTATAATGCTGCCAGTCCTACTTCCAATCCCATGGCAGGCCTATGTCTTACAACTTCATTTACACCAGCAGTGTAACTTAAAGCCAGTGGAAGATTCTGAGCTGGGGATATGGCATTGTTATTTGGCTGAACAATTTCTTTTACTTCTGCATCTGATAAAGAACGATAGCTGGTAGAAGGTGTGATGTAAAACTGGAATCCGATTCTTTTATTGGTTATCGGAAACTGCAAAGAGCGATTTACAGCCGGTATTAATTTCTCATCAGATAAATTAATATGTAAAGGCGTTTTTTCCGGTGCAGCAGCTAATGCAATCTTAGTGATATTTCCAGACCATGCTTTTTCTGCAACTGTTTCCAAATCTGTTTTTTCAGCAACAACAGCTGGTGTATTTTCTTCCTTAACAACTGGAATTAATTGCTGGGCTGTAATGGTATTCTTCATATTTACACCAGCCATCTGCCATTCATTTTTAATCCCGGTTTCAATGGTTGGTATAGCAGCATTTGCTGTGGCATCCCTGGCTTCTGTAGCCATTGATTGTTTAATAGCATGCTGGGTTAAATGCTGTGGCTCAATTGCATGATAATACGCTTCCTTAGGAGATGGCGCATGCATCCTTTGCTCAACCATTTGTTTTTCAATCTTATTCAGATTGCTCGTATCAAAATTAAATTGGCGGGCGGTTGGGGTTATTAACAGGGTAGAAACAGTAAGTCCAACTATGATCAGTAAGGAAATAACAGTTAACGCAGGCCAGGCAGGATTTCCATGAATATCTGTACGGATCTTCTTCCATACATTATCCGCAGGATACATGCGATGGTCCTGTAGCTCTTCCCGCAGGAATTGCTCAAATGCGTTGTCTTGGTTGTACTTACGATCCATATCCTAATAGCTACTGCTTAAAAGCAGCTGCCCATGAGAATTTCTCTCTTGGCTGCTCAATAATTCTTTTCTTAATCAAAATAGCTTCCAGCATAGACTTTGCACGGGTATACTGACTCCTGCTTGTGCTCTCTTCAATGTCTAACATGTCAGCTATCTCTTTATGACTATATCCTTCCATTGCATATAGATTCAAAACCGTTCTATATCCAAGTGGCAGGAGTCTAATACATTCAATGATCTGTCGGGCTTGCATTACAGATGGCATCGTTTCCTCTCTCACTTCCAGATAGTCTGCCTGATCTAGATCAATGCTGTTGCTGAACTTTTTATTTTTCTTTAAAAAGTTAATACAGGTATGAACAATGATCCTTCTGATCCATCCTTCAAATGCTCCTTTATTTTGGAACGTATGCATTTGTGTAAAGACCTTAATGAATCCCTCTTGCAGCATATCTTCTGCATCTTCCCGGCTGTTGGCAAAACGATAACACACGCTCAGCATCTTGGGACTGTAGCGATTGTACAGTTCTCTTTGTGCAGAGGGGTCATTGTTTAAACAGCCTGCAAGAATAGATTGCTCTGTCATTGAGGGATTTATTTCCCTAAATATAAGACATTTTTAATGTTAAAAGGCTGCATAATTCGCTTACTTAGCGTCATATAAGTACCAATCCTGCGTATGGACAATCTTTACAACCCACCCCCACTAACTGGTTTGAATCCCTATACGGGACCATTCACTCAGACGGAATTACAGCATTTATTGAAGCGAACCCTGTTTGGAGCCAGTAAATCCGATCTGGATTATTTTGCAGGAAAAGCGCTTCCTGTGGTGCTCAGCGAGTTATTGAATCCGGCGGCTGTAATCCCCCCGCCCCCCATAAAAGAATATACCACTTCTACAACAGCAACTACACCCGATACGGCCATAGCTGTTGGCTCCACTTGGGTGGGCGATTTAAACAACGATGGTACGGTACAAAGTCAGCGACGCGCTTCATTTAAAAAATGGTGGATGGGGTTAATGATTAATCAGGACCGTTCTGTGTTAGAAAAAATGACCTTATTCTGGCACAATCATTTTGCCACAGAAACCAATGATGTAAGCAATGCACAATATGTATATAGACATCATCAATTGTTGCGGTCAAATGCATTGGGAAATTTTAAAACACTAACCCGGGCTGTTACAGTTGACTCAGCCATGCTGGTCTATCTAAATGGTCAGTTGAATACTAGAACAGCACCAGATGAAAACTATGGAAGAGAGTTACAGGAATTATTTTGCTGTGGTAAAGGACCTGATTCCTTGTATACAGAAGCTGATGTAAAAGCAGCAGCAAGAGTATTAACAGGGTGGAGGAATAATAATACCACCATGACTGCGTACTTTGATTCAACCAGGCACGATACCAATCCCAAAGCCTTTTCATCTTTTTATAATAATACGGTGATTGCAGGAAGAACGGGTGCTACCGCTGGTGATATAGAACTGGATGAGTTGCTGACGATGATTTTTAATGTGCAGGAAGTAGCTAAATATGTTTGTCGCAGAATTTATCGATGGTTTCTTTACTATGATATAGATGCATCGGTGGAAACCAATATCATTACTCCGCTGGCCAATATTTTCAGAACTAATAATTATGAAATAAAGCCTGTGTTGCAGGCACTCTTGCAAAGTGAACATTTTTTTGATGTATTGTCTAGAGGATGTCAGATCAAGAGCCCGGTAGATTTAGTAGTGGGAATGTGCAGAGAGTTTCCCATGGCGTTTCCGCCAGCCAGTGATTATATTACTAACTATGCACACTGGAATTATATGGTAACCTGGGTAAGTAATATGCAACAAAACATTGGAGATCCACCAGATGTGAGTGGATGGAAAGCCTATTACCAGGAGCCACAGTTTTATCAAATCTGGATCAACAGTGATACTTTGCCTAAGCGTAATCAATTTACTGATACCATGATTGTAACGGGTTATAGTTTTGGTGGTAAAAGAATTCAGGTAGATGGATTGGCACTGGTTCAACAACTCAACACGCCCGCAGATCCGAATGCACTAATCAATCAATTGACCAGTTATTTGTACCGGATAGATTTATCAGGTGCTTCAAAGACACAACTTAAACAAGATATATTATTAAGTGGACAAACCAGTGATCATTACTGGACAGATGCCTGGAATTTATACATCAGCAATCCAGGTAATACTGCTAATACCACAACGGTAAGAAACAAAATCAGGGACTTGCTCAAATATTTACTGAACCTGGCAGAATACCAACTGGCCTAAAACCCAAACTATGAAAAGGAGAGACTTTTTAAAAAATACAGTGCCTGCAGGCATTTTACTGCCATCATTGGTGAGTGGGTTTTCGTTTAAAGTATTTGGTGCTTCTTCTGTTTTTGCGGCGGCATTGCAGATGCAGGCTGAAGAGAACGATCATATCCTGGTCATTATTCAGTTGAATGGCGGCAATGATGGATTAAATATGGTGGTTCCTCTTGAGAACTTTGCCAACTATGCCAATGCAAGACCCAATATTTTTATCCCTGAAAACAAAGTATTGAAATTAACTGGTGTAGACAAAGCAGGGTTACATCCTTCTATGACTGGTTTACAAAGTTTATACAACGAAGGGAAATTAAATATTATTCAATCAGTTGGATATCCACAGCCTAGTTTTTCGCATTTCAGGGCTACGGATATCTGGATGAGTGCCAGTGATTCCAACACAGTAGTCAATAGCGGATGGGCAGGAAGATATTTGGATTATCAGTATCCGAATTTTCCAACCGGCTATCCCAATGCAACCATGAAAGATCCATTGGCCATCCAAATTGGATCGGCTACTTCTTTAACGATGCAAGGTCCGGCTGTTAACATGGCCATGAGCATTAGCAATACTAGTAATTTTTATAACCTGATTAACGGAGTGCAGGATCCTGCACCAGCAACTCCTGCAGGCAAAGAGCTAACATATATCAGACAGATAACGCAGCAAACACAACAGTATGCCAATGTAATTAAAGATGCTGCCAGTAAAGTACCTACGCAGTCTACCTATCCAGCGAATAACAGTTTGGCTGATCAGTTAAAAATTGTAGCCAGATTAATTAAAGGTGGATTACAAACAAGAGTATACATGGTAAGTACAGGAGGATTTGATACCCATGCATCTCAGGTAAACAACGGAGATACAACTACTGGAACACATGCAACATTACTGGGAAGAGTAAGTGATGCCATCAAAGCATTTCAAACTGATCTGGCATTTTTAGGCGTGGATGATAAAGTGGTAGGTATGACTTTCTCAGAATTTGGCCGACGAATTAGAAGCAATGCCAGCAGTGGTACAGACCATGGTGCTGCAGCCCCTGTATTTGTTTTTGGAAAGCAGGTGATTGGTGGCGTTACTGGCAATACCCCCAATTTTGGCGCCAGTGTAGGAGTAGGGGACAATGTTCCTTTCCAATATGATTTCCGATCTGTTTATTCTACCTTGTTAAGCAACTGGCTATGTGTAGAAGATGCCGATTTGCAACAAATCATGTTGAAGAATTATCAGAATCTTCCTTTGGTAAGCGGTGCAGCCTGTAAGCGTCCTCAACCATTGGCCACAGAACAATTGATCAGTAATTATCCGAATCCATTTACTTCCAGTACGGTCATTACCTTCAAAACAGCTGGCGGACATACATTAGTTCAAATCATCGATACCAGTGGTAGAGTTATTGCCGTATTAACAGATAAAGAGTATCCGGCAGGGACTTATACCGTTACATTCAATAGCGGATTTCTGCCAACAGGTGTGTATTATGCCCGTTTTCAGAACCTTTCTGTACAGCAAGTGCGACCCATGCTGAAAGTCAGGTAAAAATCCCCCAGAAAAAAATTGCAACAATGATGTAAAAATATCATTGACTCTCTTATATTTGCAACAAAGTAGCAAAAAATAAGAATATGAAGTCATTGGTATTGAGTTTGTTTTTATGCAGTTGGATTACAGCTGCCGCTTTTGCGAATGGCTCCATCAGAGGTAAAGTGACTGACGCAAGCAACGGGAAATCCTTGGTAGGGGCATCCGTTTATTTACATGAATTAAGAACAGGAACAGTAACGGGAGCTGATGGTATGTATCAGACCGCTGAGATTCCATCAGGTACTTATTTAATGGAAGTAAGTTTCATGGGTTATAGTACTTATTTTAAAACAGTGCGAGTTGATAAAACACAGGAAATAAATATAGTATTAAAACCATCTGTGGTAGAACATGAAGCAGTAACCGTTACAGGTGTGGCTTCTGCCATTCGCCTTAGTCAAAATCCACAGGCCATTTCAGTAGTTAAGAAAACTGATTTACAGCGAAGCAGTGGCACGAATATCATTGACGCTTTGAGTAGAATTGTACCTGGTGTAGGCGCATTGAGTACAGGGCCCGCAGTGAGTAAACCAATCATTAGAGGATTGGGATACAACCGAGTAATCACGATTAATGACGGGGTTCGCCAGGAAGGACAACAATGGGGAGACGAACATGGAATTGAAATTGATGAAGCCAGTGTTCAGAGAGTGGAAGTTTTAAAAGGACCTGCTTCTTTATTATATGGTAGTGATGGAATGGGTGGGGTAATTAATATTATTTCGAATGTGCCAGTAGAAAGAGGTATTATGAAAGCCAACTACCATGTGGCCACCAATAGCAATAATGGACTCATTAGTAATCATCTAAACTGGTCTGGACATACTATGAATGGTTTCAATTGGAATTTGTATGGGTCTTTCAAAAATGCGCATGCGTATCAGAATAAATATGATGGCAGAGTGTTGGGCAGTCAATTTAATGAAAGAAATTTCGGAGGATATATTGGCGTGAACAAGAAATGGGGATATAGTCATTTATTGGTTAGCAATTTCAATCAAAACTTTGGTATGATTGAAGGAGATAGAGATGATGCAACTGGTAAATTTATTTTGTTTGCAGGATCTGCTTTGGAAAGGATTGCTACTGAGGCAGATTTAAAAGACAGGAAGGCGCAAGCTCCTTCACAAGGGATCAATCACTTTAAAATTGCGCTCGATAATAATATTGCATGGGGCAGCGGAAGATTACAGTTGAATGTAGGCTTTCAGCGCAATCAGCGAAAAGAATTTGGAGACCCTGAAGCCCCTGGTATTCCTGAATTGTACTTTGATTTAAAAACAGTAAACTATAATGTGCAATATCATTTTGCTGAGAAGAATGGTTGGAAAACTAGTATGGGGATCAATGGTATGCAACAGCAAAATCAAAACAAAGCAGACGAAGTTTTGATTCCGGAATACAGGTTATTTGATGCAGGCGCATTTGTGTATACTCGCAAAACTTTCAATGAAAAATTGACATTGAGTGGAGGTGTGAGAGCCGATTACAGAAAGCTGAATGCAGATGGTTTTACTGAAGGAACTGAAGTAAAGTTTGAGCGCTTTAGCAGAAACTTCAATAATATGAGTGGTTCAGTCGGCCTTAGCTATAATGCCTCTGAGAATGTAACATTGAAGGCCAATGTATCTAGAGGATACAGGGCTCCATCAGTAACAGAATTAGCGAGTAACGGGGCTCATGAAGGAACCAATCGATATGAATACGGTGATAAGGATTTAAAAAATGAAACATCTTTTCAAGTAGATGCAGGCGTTGAAGTAAGAACACAGCACTTTAGTTTTCAAGTAAGTGCTTTCTACAATAGTATTAGCAATTATATATTCTACTCTAAGTTGAATAGTGTATTGGGTGGCGATTCATTGGTAAATAAAGATGGAGAAGATTTGATGGCGTTCCGATTCAAACAAAGTGCAGCCCGCTTATATGGATTTGAATCTAAAATTGATATCCATCCGCACCCATTAGATTGGTTACACTTAGCAAGTAGTTTTTCTGTAGTTGCCGGAAGATTTAATGAAAGTTTTGAAGGGGTGAATCGTTTGCCCTTTATTCCCCCAGCAAGATGGACAACTGAGTTGAGGGGTGATTTTGCAAAAGCTGCAAACGGTTCTTTAAAAAACTTCTACTTGAAATTAGAATTAGATAGAGTATTTGCACAGAATAATATTTTCTCTGCATACAATACAGAAACAGTTACACCAGCTTTTAGCTTATTAAATTTTGGAATTGGCGCAGATGTACAGCGCAAGGGAAAAACCTTGTTTACCATTCACGCAGCAGCGAATAATATTGCAGATGTTGCGTATCAAAACCATTTAAGCAGATTAAAATATACCTCTGAAAATATGGTTACGGGTCGTATGGGAGTATTTAATATGGGTCGAAATTTTACCCTCCGATTGCATGTTCCTTTAGAATGGAAACTAAAATAGTTTCATTTGGTTTGTTTAGATTTAGAAGATGCGCACCCCGAAGGGGTGCGTTTTTTTATCTAAATGGACTTTCAAGAATCCAATTTGAACCATCGCTAAAAACAACTAGTGAGAAATTAGCATCAAATGAAAATGCACCCCAGCCAAAACCACTTATTGTCTGAGAACTTGTAGTTAATATATTCCCTTTGATGTCAACAGATGGGCTAGTTCTATTTGCTATCACATATCGTTGCCCGGCTCTTGTTGTTGCATCGGGTAATGTGATTTGAGCAGTGCTACTAGTAACTTTTAAATAATAATGGTTATCGCCTAGAGTAATATCTCCTGTTATTGTATTATAAGCAAATTTGGCACCAGTGCCATTTATTCTTCCACCAGCCGTAATTGATCCTGTTGCTGTTAAAGCACCTGTAGCATTGACCAAAACATTAGAAGTTCCTCCAATCAAAACTGAATTAATAGTATTATTTGTTGCATCACTTCCAATTGCAACACTGTTTTGTTGACTTGCTGTTGCATTTTTTCCAATAGCGATTCCGTTTTCTCCTGATGATGTAGTATTGTCTCCTATTGCAATAGTATATACGTTTGTGGTTGTTGCAGGTGAACCAATCGATATGGAATTTAAAGAATTAGCTGATGCTGTATTGCCAATCACAATTCCATTAATATTGCTTGCTGAAGAATTTCGTCCAATTGCAACAGAGTTATTACCTGTTACAGTGGCATTAATTCCAACGGCAACAGCCTCTTGAGCGCTGGTAGTAACATCTGCACGAAATCCAATTCCAACATTTCCATTGTTTGTTGTGCTTCTTAATGCTTCCCAGCCAACTGCTGTATTATTAGATGTTGTAGTATTCGCACTTAAACTATTTTGTCCTACAGCTGTGTTTGCATTTCCTGTCGTATTTGCAGTTAATGCAAAATGTCCAATTCCTGTATTGTTTGAACCACCATTTGCAAAAAGGGCCGACTTTCCAACAGCTGTATTGTTAGATGTTGTAGTATTTGAATTCAAGGCAGCTTGGCCTACAGCTGTATTGCTAGTTCCGGTACTATTAAATGTCAATGCTCCTTGTCCAATCCCTGTATTATTATCGCCACTTAGATTTGCTGATAGTGCCCCTTGACCTATACCAGTATTATCTAAACCAGAGTTATTTGAGGTTAAAGCTAGAGCGCCAAATGCTGAGTTTCTTAAACCGCTATTTGTATTTGCTTTTAAAGCTTGTGAACCAAATGCAGTAATATAGCTTGAATTATTAGTGGTTGAATTTGTTTCAAATCCAAAACTAGTATTTCCAACATTCGCATCAGGATGTATTTGTCCTGAAAATGTATTATTCACTCTAAATCTCAAAGCAACAGCATCTGTCGTTCCTAGAAAATTATTTGAAACGTTAAGTCCGGAGTTGCCTACAATATTCCAACTGGATGTTGAAGTAGCAATGCTATTAGCTGAATACCATTGGGATGCTGAAGTGGCGTAGAATTCTGCATACGAGTTCGCAGGAACGCTAGAGAATGCAGCGTTTGTACCTAATGTATTTATTTGTGCACTTGAAGCTGGATAAACATTTATAGGGTTTGCACCTCTATTGATAATGGTTACTTGCCT
Source organism: Sediminibacterium sp. TEGAF015 (assembly GCF_025997995.1). GTDB lineage: Bacteria > Bacteroidota > Bacteroidia > Chitinophagales > Chitinophagaceae > Sediminibacterium. The sequence goes on from NZ_AP026683.1 coordinate 2,611,661, forward strand.
TCCAGACTGTGCAACTGGTAAAGTAACAGCTGATGATGCAGCTGCAGTTGTTATAACATTTATATCGTTAGTAAGATTGAGACTTCCTTGGCTATTTGCTCCTGCTGTTAGCCCTGTTGGAGTGTTTGTGTAATAAATGGCTGGTGTATTTATAGTTGGTGAATTAAGAGTTAGTCCGGCAACAGTTGTAGTTGTACTACCTAACGATATGCTTGTTGATCCTAAAGTAAATGAGCCATTACTTGTCAGTTTTGCATTACTTACTGCACCATCAGCAATTTTAGCAGAAGTAATGGCATCATTTGCAATGGTTGTTGCATAAGAACCAGGGGCATTGATAACGTCTCCTGTTAGTTGCCCAAAGTTGGAAGCTAATAATGTTCCAGATACATCAGTTCCCAATGGAATTGTTGTATTAAAACTTGGAGTAGATCCACTCCATTTGCTGTAACCTGTGCCAGAAATTGCTGCTTGCTTATTATTGAAATTAATCTAATCAGTACTAGTTAATAAACCTCTATTTGAAGCAGATGAACTAGGAAGATTAAAGGTATGCGTTGAACCTGTAGATGTTATTCCAAAATCAGTTCCAGATGAGCCGGTTGCAAAACTTTGTGATGATCCAAGATTTATTGCAAGTCCATTTAGTGATATTGAACTGTTAGCAAGTTTTGCGTTCGTTACTGCGTTGTCAGCAATTTTTGTGGTAGTAATTGCATTATTACTTATTGTTGTTGCATAAGATCCGCTAACATTCGTTACATCTCCTGTAAGTGCACCAAAGTTTGCCGCTAATAAAGTTCCTGAAACGTCAGTTCCCAATGGAATTGTTGTATTAAAACTTGGAGTAGATCCACTCCATTTGCTGTAACCTGTGCCAGAAATTGCTGCTTGCTTATTATTGAAATTAATCCAATCAGTACTAGTTAATAAACCTCTATTTGAAGCAGATGAACTAGGAAGATTGAACGTATGTGTTGATCCAATTGAGCTGATATTAAAATCAGAGCCTCCAGAACCTGCTAATAAGGTTTGAGAAGAGCCAAGCTCAACTGGTAATCCATTAATAGTAATTGATTTATTTATCAATTTAGCATTCGAAACTGCACCATCAGCAATTTTAGTAGTAGTAATTGCATTATTTATAATTGTTGTTGTATAAGAACCTGGTGTATTGGTAACGTCTCCTGTTAGCTGGCCAAAATTTGCAGCTAATAATGTTCCTGATACATCTGAGCCTAAAGGAATCTGATTATTAAAACTGATGGCAGAACCGTTCCACTTCCCATAGCCTATTCCACTTATTGCTACTTGTTTATTATTGAAAGTAGACCAATCAGAGCTTGAAAGTAATCCTCTTGCACTGGCCGAAGCTGTTGGGAAATTAAATGTATGATTTGTTCCAGAAGAAATGATATTAAAGTCGGTGCCGATAATGCCGCTTGAAAAAGTTTGATTGCTTGATAAGGATAAGCCATTTAAAGTTGTAGAACTTGAAATTCCCCCCAGCCCTGCCAATGTATAATTTGGAATATTCAACACATTCCCACTTAGTGTTGCAGGTCCGCTTGAACCTGTTGTTGTTAGTCCTGTAATTCTGCTTGTGTAGGCGGTATTGAAATTGCTGAAATCATTGCTACTTAAAAGACCTCTATTGGTAGCAGAAGCTGTTGGAATATTAAAACTGTGTACAGTTCCTGCCGAGCTAATATTAAAATCATTTCCAGTACTTCCTGTTGCAAAACTTTGTGAGCCTCCAAGTGCCAATGGTAAGGAGTTGATAGTTATACTATTATTAGTCAATCCAATATTACCATTTGCGTAAGTAATATTCGTTCCAGCGCTCAATTGATTCCGTACGTCATTTGTAAAATTTCCAAGACTTAAATCGCCTCTAAAATATTGTGTGGTCGTTCCTAATGGAATCGCATTTTGTTTGTTATTAAATGTGTTCCAGTCTCCAACCGTTAGCAGACCGCTTGTTGTTGCAGTAGCCGTTGGAATTGGATTCGAAGTAATATTTGTGATAAGCCCTTTGTTATTTGCCGTGATTGAAGGAACTGTAATATTATTACCAAAAGTACCCACTGCACTATTTACAGTTGCCAATGTTAAAGGTAAAACAGGAGCTGTTCCGCTGCTAGTAGAAACACCCGTAGCATCTCCAGTAGCTGTTACAATAATGGGTTGATTAGCGGTTAAATAAGTATTGTTGTCTACAGATCCATCGGCTTTTAAAAACTGTGCGGCAATTCCTCCTGCTCTAATAATGCGAGCTGCCGTGATATCATTGTTGAAAGTTTTATTTCCACCAAAGGTTTGTGCATTGGGTGTAATTAAACCTCTGTTCGCAATTGAAGCATCAGGAAAATTAAATGTATGTGTCTTTCCTGCTGATATAATATTCACATCTGTGCCATTAGTGCCAACAGCGAAATCCTGTGAATCACCTAAATTCAAAATCAATCCGTTTAAAGTAACCTTGCTGTTTACCAGTTTTATATTGGCAATGGTATTGTCCTGAATTTTTGGATTAGTAATAGCCTGATCAGCAAGTTTGGCGGTGGTTACATTTAGATCTGCAATTTTTGGAGTAGTTACGGCCTGGTTGGCTAGTTTGCCCGTGGTTACTGCCAATGGGGCAATGATGGGATTGGGATAGGTTGAACCTAATAAGTCTCCTCCTGCAGGACCAACTGGGTATGCTGCATTGGCAAATAGTGCATAGGGAACAGCCTGTAATTGCGAAGTCCCTGCTTGAAAATAATTGTTACCTCCTTCTGGATCAATCTCAACCTGTAAATATTTATTTCCACTAATCCAGTTGATGGATGCCATGCTTCCTAATACATTGCTGGCTCCTGGGCTACCTATCACTACAGTGAATAGTCCAAATTGATTGGTTCTTACATTTCTTGTTTCAGAATATACAATTGAGCCTGTTTGTGATCCATCTCTTATGGATAATCTGATACCAACATCTCTAAAAGTTAAGGCAACACCATTTGCGTTTCTGGCTATTGCCTGATAATTCAGCTGCTGTGCTTCTGAACGCACCATAACACCAAACATACTCATAAAAAGAAGCACTAAAAATCTCTTACACATACATCAATATTTTAATTACCGTAGTTTCAATAATTTAAACACACCGTGTTTTTTTAATTGCCCTTTGCTATATAAAGTGAGCATCAGGTAATAGGGTCCTGATGCATATTTGCTAAAATCTATGGTTTGGTGAACGGGTAATGTATTGTATTGGAATTCTCTTACACCATGGGTATTACCTAATAAGTCTAGCATTCTTAGTACTACTCTTCCTGTGTCTCTGCTGAATAAATCAAATTGTAATAATGTGCTAACTGGATTAGGATAGTATTTTACTTCTTCTTTATTCCATCCTTGAATAGGGACAGTTTGTAAGTCTTCCGGAATAAATGGCTGGAGTACGCCTTGGGTCAATAAATACATGCCCCCATTTACAGAGAATGTTTCAATCATCGTGGATTCTCCTACACTCCATATCAAACTAAAATTGGGTATTGTTGGGGAGCCTCTGAAAACATAATTCCCACCCGAGCTATTTAATGTAGCCGGTGCAATTATTTGTCCATTAACCCATAGGGTTAAAAACAAAAAAGCAGATAGTATACAAAATTTCATAACCGGGGGGGTTAAGTACTTCTATAAACGAATTTTTGATTCGTTTAGTTTCTGAAAGATAAATTAGATAAAGCTTTTGCTGCTTCTGATTTTTAGAGTGATTTATGGTTTCTATGTAGTATCAGCACTACAAAATAGGTTTTTACACCTATTTGCTTACGACTGTTAGTCTTTACCGTTTAATATGTTTAAAATTTAAATTTGTAACTTGAATCATATGGACATAAGTATTAATACTCCGGCACTTTTATTTCCTGCAATTAGTTTGATTATGTTGGCTTATACCAATCGTTTTTTGGCATTGGCTACTCGTGTCAGAACTTTACACAATGAATACAATACATCAGAAAACAAGCCCGTGCTTCATGGTCAAATTAAAAACCTCCGATTTCGAATTAAATTAATTAAGCAGATGCAAGCTTTGGGCGTAATGGCTTTTTTGAGCTGCATTATATGCATGTATTTTATTTATATAGAATGGATGATTATGGCGCACTGGGTCTTTGCTTTCAGTTTAATTAGTTTCTCTAGTTCTCTGGCTATTTCACTTTGGGAAATTCAATTGAGCACTAAAGCGCTGGAACTGGAATTAAGTGATATGGAGGGATTAGAAGACCCTACTGTAATAGAGTACATAAAAAGTAAATTCGAAAAGGAATAGCTAACTTTTTTGAAAACGGATTGAGTTGTTCAAATTCTTATGCTTCTTTCAAAAGATCCTCTAAAAATGTATTGTTTTTCTCATCTATATAATATTCAAAATAGCGTTTGTCTTCCTGGCTTCTTACATTGCCTATTAATTGATTATGGGTTGGATAAAGAAAGCTGAATTTCTCATTGATGCTATTAATAACTTCACTTCTTACTTTTTTCTGAAGACCCTGATTTTTGTCTTTTATGCCCAAGACATAGTTAATTTCATTAACGGGGGTGGTTTCTTTTTTCTTGGATTTTTCTAGCAACACTTGCAGCAGTTGCTTTTCTGTTTCAGAAAAACGAATTTTGGCTACCGTTGTAGAAGTTACAGAAATTGGATCGGAAGAAGATAGAATAGCTTCTCTGGCTGCCTTGGCCTTTCTTTTTCTGGCTGCTGTTGCTGCTAAAATGAGAAAAATCGGAGCAATACCAATTGCTAAGCCTGTTTTGCTCTTTTTCCAGACTTTAAAATTCGATTTTTCAAATTTTGACAAGGGGACTTTTACAGAATCGTATTGCCAGGTCCTTCCATTTAAATAGTAGATAGTGCCATTATCATAATACCCTAGATAATTCTCATTAATTCTGGCAATGGATTGAGAAAATCCAGGGTCTTTATATTCTCTCACTTCATTATTTTCAAAGTCAACTAAATAAGTTTTATTATCAAAACTGATTAATTGACCAAAATCAGTAGGGAATATCCATTTTGTATATAATAACATCGATAGGTAATCAGGGTCAGTTTTGCCAAGCTTTTTCCATTCATGAGTAGAAAGATTTAATTTATAAGCATGGTTATCATTTAAATCTTTCTCAGCTCGATCTTTTAGTCCTCCGTTAATTATTGTTTAAAAAGGAATATAGAGCTCACTGGATTTATTATTAAACCAAGACAAAATACCTGCCGTACCAATTTGATTAATATATGGAATATGAATCTCTTCATTCAAGGGTACCGCATCCCATTCCATGTCTTTTGGATTATACTTTCTTAATGTGCCACTGGATCGCCAGAACCCATATCCTCCGATATTGTAGATCTCTTTTTGGTGAGTAAATAAATATGCCTCAAAATTATAATTCAGGTTTTCTGTGTCATCTATTCTTCTGAAGATATAATTTGAATCCGATGAATTTTTTAGTTGATACAATAATCCTGAACCATTAAAGTGAATAAATAGTTCACCTGAAAGGGAAAAGAACTGATACCGGCGTTCTTTTAAAAAAGGATGTTTTGGACTTACAAAAGGGTATTCGGGGGAACGTAAAGGCTGAATAAGCTTTTTTTTACCCATTAAGTCTGTGAAAAAAGCCGATTTTTTCATGACTAAAACGCTATCCCAACCGTTTATATCTGAAGAAAAACACGGTTTTACTGCATATAACAAAACAATAAAAAAGGCCAGTTTTCTCATGAAATGGGACAATTGGATAAAGATTTCAATGCAAAATATAGGAAATAACCTATTTAATCACCAATTCCTTTACCTTTTTCCAATTGTACCCATTCGATAAGACGTTATTTTGATTCTCATAACTGCCAGTCGCCAAGATTTTTGATAACCGGGGGGGAATCAACAATCAAAGCGGCTGGTTTTTTTGGGGGCGATTGAAAACCCAGAAGATGATGGGGAAAATGAACAGGGTTAAAACAGTAGCGGTTACCAATCCCCCAATAATAACTACTGCCAAAGGTTTTTGACTTTCTGAACCAATTCCTGTACTGATTGCTGCTGGCAATAAGCCAGTTGATGCCATTAAGGCGGTCATGACCACTGGTCGGGTTCTTACCTTAACCCCTTCTTTGATGGCGGCTACCAAATCCATCTTCTTTTTCATGTTTTGGTGGAACTCACTAATCAGGATAACCCCATTTTGAATACAAATTCCAAAGAGGGCAATAAATCCGACCCCTCCCGAAATCCCGAAATTGATGCCTGTTAAATGAAGGGCAATAATCCCCCCGATAATCGCGAATGGAACATTCGTAAGTACCAATAAAGAGTCCTTGATATTGCCAAACATGATGAATAAGAGTACAAAAATGCCAATCAAACTTACGGGTATCATTTGCGCCAACGTGCCAGTTGCTCTTACCTGATTTTCAAACTCCCCTGTCCAGCCAATGGAGTATCCGGTTGGTAAACTGATATTGTTTTTCACGTTTTTCTGTGCTTCTGCAATCGTACTTCCAAGGTCACGGTCTCTTACAGAAAATTTTACTCCTATAAATCTTTTGGTATTGTCTCTGTAAATAAATGCGGGCCCAGTAATTTTTTGAACACTAGCTATTTCCTTTAGTGGAATTTTTGATCCATCAATTGTGGGAACTTTTAAGTTGGCCAAATCTGTCTCATCTTTTCTATACGCTTTATTATAGCGGATTCTAACATCAAACTTTTTTTCACCTTCATATTTCTGAGTAGCAGTTTTACCCCCAAATGCCATTTCCAATACAGCCTGTGCATCAGAAAGCTGTACCCCATAGGCGGCCATTCTTTCTCTGTTTAGAATTACACTGATTTCAGGTTGTCCTACATTTCTAAGAATGCCAACGTCTTTGATTCCTGGTACATGTTCAATTTGGGCAATTACTTTATTGGCAATTCTGTCAAGCTCTTCCAAATCATCGCCATAAATTTTTACAGCATTGGATGCATTTATGCCTGCAACACTTTCAGCCACATTATCAATGATAGGCTGAGAATAGTTGTATCCAACGCCCTGAAATTTGCTCAGGCTATCATCCATTTCTCGTACCAGATCGTCCATCGTTCGTTTGTGTTTCCATTCTTCCTTGGGCTTTAAATTCACTTGCATCTGAACATAGTAGAAGCCGCTTGGATCTGTTCCATCATTGCTTCTTCCTACCTGACTTAATACACCATTTACTTCTGAAAATTTTTGTAATTCTTTTCTTAATACAGCTGTTCTTTCCACTGTTTCAGAAAGACTCTGGCTCATGGGGAATTTAGCTTCTACCCAAAGGGCACCTTCATTTAATTGCGGTAAAAATTCAGTTCCCAAAAATCGGGTTGAAAATAAAGTGATACCCAATAAAGCAAATGCTGCTATCAAAGATTTTTTCTTGTGGGTGAATGTCCAGTTAAAGCCTCTTTCTACCCATTTATTCCAGAAATCTAAAAATGGATTGTGTTTTTCTTTTACATTTTTATTTAATAGAATATGACATAATAAGGGAACTAAGGTTAGTGTAAACAATAGCGCACCCAATAAAGCAAAACCCAGTGTATAGGCTAAAGGGGAGAACATTTTACCTTCTACCTTCTGAAAGGCAAAAATGGGTAATAGCGCAGTAATGATTATCAATTTGGAAAAGAATATGGCTTTACCCAATTCAGTTCCGGTTTTCTTAATGACACTACCTATCGCTAATTTATTATAAACATTCATGCCTCTTTTCATAGCAATATGATCCAAAGCTACAAATACACCTTCTACCATTACAACCGCACCATCTATGATAATACCAAAATCCACCGCTCCCAAAGAGAGCAGATTGGCGCTCATGCCTTTTAATTTTAAACAGAGAAAGGCAAACAGTAACGACAATGGAATAATAATGGATACCGTAATAGTTGTTCTCCAATCTGCCATGAAAAGGAATACAATAACCGTTACAAAAATGATTCCTTCCACCATATTGTGCATAACGGTGTTGGTAGTATAATTCATTAGGTTGTCACGATCGTAAAATGTTTCCATTTTTACATCATCAGGAAGAATACGATTGTTCAGGTCTGCAATTTTATCTTTGATTCTACCCAGCACTTCTTTGGGATTTTCTCCCTTTCTCATAACAACAATCCCCTCGACCACATCGTTCTGGTTATTCAATCCTACTTGTCCAACCCTAGGCATGGAAGATTCAGTTACATCTGCCAGGTTTTTTACAAGAATAGGATTGTCCCCAGCCTCTTTCACAATAATGTTTTCGATATCCGCTATTGAACTTAATAATCCCACTCCTCTTACAACATATGCCTGTTTATTTTTTTCAATCACATCTCCACCCACATTGAGGTTTCCTTTGTTAACAGCTTCAAATACTTCTAAAGGAGTTACGTCGTATTTGGAAAGTCTGTTAGGGTCTACACTTACTTCATAGGTTTTTTCCTGTCCGCCAAATGCAACAACATCCGCCACTCCTTGCACAGCTCTCAGTTGTCTGTCAATTACCCAGTTCTGGATGGTTAAAAGATCTCTCGAATCTCTTTTCTTGCTTTTTAATGTATAACGGAACACTTCTCCAGTTGGACCATAGGGTGGCTGAACATCAGGAACAACTTCTTCTGGCAACGAAACATTGCGCAATAAATTATTCACTTGCTGACGTGCATAAAAATCGTCTACACCATCTTCAAATATGATTTTGATAACTGAAAGACCAAACATAGTAATACTCCGAACACTTGTTTTCTTTTGAACAGAGTTCATAGAAATTTCAATTGGAGTCGTTACGAATCTTTCAATTTCTTCAGCACTTCTTCCGTTCCATTCTGTAACAATAATGATCTGTGTGTTCGTTACATCGGGAAATGCCTCAATTGGCATTGTTTTAAATGCAATGATTCCGGAAATAACGAAGAGGCTTACCCAAAAGAAAGTGAATGCTTTATTCTTTAAAGAAAAAGCAATTATATTTTTAATTAGTTTGTTCATCTTTTAATCATTTAATGCATCATAAACCAAAAGCTGATTGGTAGTCATTACAGTCTCACCTTCCTTTAAACCAGATGAGATATAGGTTATATCTCCAATCTGACGATAGATAGTTACTTCTCTTGTTTCAATATTTGTTTTACTGTGAAAAATCATTACAAAAGTTTTGCTTTTGTCAAAAACAATTGCTGATGATGGAATGGCAATCATTTTCTGATCTTCTATATAGGATAGCTGAATTGTTGCACGCATTTCGGGTTTTAATAAGAAGCCGTCATTTTTCAATTTTACCCTAGCTTTCATCGCCTTGGTCTCGGGATCAATGATGTTATAAATCTTGTCTACTTTACCGTAAAACTTTTTATCAGGATACGAGAGAGTCGAAATTTCTGCATCTACCCCCAGTTTTACTTGACTGATATCGCTTTCATTAATATTTGCCATAGCCCATACATCGTCAATTTGTGCAATGTCGAATATATTGTCTGTTTTATCACTTCTTAGTAACATGCCTTCATTAATGTTTTTCTGAATCACAAATCCGGATATAGGAGCCCTTACTTCGTATATAGCGCCTAATTTGATATTGTAAATTTGATAGGTTTCTTTAATCCTGTTTAATTGTGAACTGGCTTTGTCTACTTCATTTTTTGCTTCTATGATTTCTCTTTCCGTGTTTAGTTTTCCTTCATATAATTCCTTTGCCACCTTTAATCTGTTTTGTGCAACCAATAAGTCATTCTTTGCATCTAGTAAATCTTTTTCAATACTGGCTACTTCAGTACTTCTGATAGTTGCTAACAGTTGTCCTTTTTCAACATAATCACCCAGTCCAACATTTACCTTCGTTACATTTCCACCTACAATGGGAAACACTTCAATCAGTTTATTATTATCGGCTGTTATTTTACCATAAAAATTCAATTGATTTCTGGTATTGGTAAAAACAGCCTTCGCTGTCTGTGTGCTCGAAAGCATTTTATTGCTCATCACAAAAGATTCTTTTTCTGCTGATTTAACTGTTGATTCATTACAGGCAGATAATATGAACAATGGTGTCAGAATAAAGCCCCAAATGCTTTTTGATTTAAAATATGTTTTCATTAGCTATATAATTAATGGTTTCTTTACTTAGTATAATTTGCTTTTTAATTTCATTGATATAGAGTATGCTTTGATTGTAGCTCTCAATAAAATCTGTGAACTCAATCAATGAAATATTTCTTTTTTGAAAATTCTGAATCACACCTGTATATACGGTTTCAAAGTCACCCATCGATTGCAGGCTTTTTGACAATTGACTTTGTTGGTAATTCAGGGTATTGTATGCAGTAGCCAGTTGGGCCGACAAGCTAGTTTTTGCCTGATCAATATCTACAGAAGATTTACTTAACAAAGACTCCGCTACTTTAATATTTCCTCTGTTTTTATTTTTAAAAGGCAAACTCATTCCAAAAGTGAGCGTAACCTGATTACTAAAGGCGCCGCCACTTTGGTCATATGTTCCACCAATGGTTAGGTCAGGCTTAGCGATGGCTTTCTGCCATCTAAGATTAATTTCATCTTGTTCTTTTTGCTTAACTGCTTTTAAATAGTTTGGATTTTTTTCAAGTGCCTTTCCCTGCAATTGTGCCAACGTAAAAATAGATGGCGTTAGCATTTGCTGATTTAAGTCAGATTCATTTCCAATGGCTGAAATGTTTTCATTGGTATTGGTTAAAATCTGCAGATTTTCCTGAAAGGCCATTACTGTCTTCTGAATATCATTAATATCATTCCTTAGTGAAAGGGCAAGTGATTCTAGCCTAACTACTTCTTTTAAAGCAACATTTCCTTTGTTTGCCTGAACTGTATAAGCTTTAATTAATTCATCTAATTGTGTAATCTGTTTTTCAAGCTGCTTTATTTTCAATTGTCCAAAATAGACTTCATAAAAACTTGACTTTAACTGATACGAAAGATTGCGAAGCAATTCTTCATATTGTAATTCTGCCAGTTGCACATTCGATTGTGCAAATTCAATTTCTGACTTCTTTTTTCCCCCCATGTATATCAATTGCTGAATAGCAAGGGCTTTCTGTCCTTTCTTTCCAATGTCGAATACTTGTTTGTTGTTGGGATTATAGAAGTTAACTTCTCCGGAAACATAAGGTTGCTCCCATATTCTGGCCTGAATTACAGCCGCCTTACTTCCAGCGATATTGTATTGCTCACTTAGTAATTGAAGATTGTTCTTTTGAAATAGAATTTCACAATCTTTAAGCGATAATGAGGTTTGTGCATTTGCACTAAACGAGAATATTAAAAAAAGCATTCCAAGTGTTCTGGCCATAGTAGTGTTATTTGGCACTACAAAGCTTGGATACTGGTCTTTAAAACACCTTAAATAACACCTTAAAACCGGCTTAATAAAGTTAAAATATAATTAAGAACTGATGGGTATAGCTACCAAAAGTATATTCAATTGAGAAGTCAAAATTGGTAAGAATACGCTTTACAATGGTTAAACCAATACCTAATCCCTTTGAATCTGCCGTATTTTCACCTCTTTTGAAAGGTTTAAATAAAATATCTTCTGCCTTGTCTGCTATCTTACTTCCTGCATTAATGATGCTAAGTTTCAGCTTATGATTATCCTTGTATATTTTGACTTGGACTTTTTTATTATCGCTGTATAAATAGGCGTTCTTTATCAGATTACTGAATGCAATTTCAAGCAGATTGGGGCTTGCTTTTACCTCGAGTATTTCAGGGGTTTCTGCTACTGATTCTGCAATACTGAAATCAATACTGATATCTTTAAAGTCGTGGGAAATCTTTTCAAAAGCAGCGTACAATACCTCGTCAATTCTTATTGATTCGTATTCACGCGGATTGGTTTGATTGTTTTTAGTAAGGAGCAGCAGCGAGTTAATTAGTTCATTTAGTTGCGCAATATCTTGCATCATGCTTTTAAGAAAGAGATCATTCTCTCCTTTTTGTTGTAGCAATTGATTTTCAACCTGAGCAGATAATTTTAACAGCGGGGTTCTTAATTCGTGGGAAACATGAGCAGTAAAATCTTTTTGAAGATTGTATACTTCTGTAATCCGACTCATCATTTGGTTGAACTCAATACTTAATAGATCAATTTCATTCTTACTGTTTTCTTTAGTTGCTAATTGCCTTTCAATATGCAAATCGTTTATTTGACTAATGTTTTCATGGAACTCATCTAGTGGTTTTAGTTGCTTTTTAATCAGGGTGAAGGTAAATAGCCAGGTAGCTAGCAGAAAAACTAAAAATGTTATGATTACAATGGTTGTTAAGTATCTGAGTTTGCTTTTACCATAATTGTCATTTGCAGAAACAATCGCGTAAAATTGTTTACCATTATTTAAATGCTTGATTCCATAAATTTCGTTTTCGCCCTCGCTTTTGAAATAAGCCCCCTCGGTTTTTAATATTTCTAGATCCCCAGTAGTCCAATGTATTTTGGTGTCGTCTAAACTGCTATAGATTAAATTGAAGTTTTCATCAAAGATTAATGTTTTTTCATCGTACAATTGATGAATTGAGTTCTGGTCAATAATTTTCAGCAGGTCGTTATCCAGTTCCTTAACATCCAATAAAAGCCGGATTGTAGTTAATGCTTTTTCATTTAACCGTTCCTTGAATTCTTCTGCTCTGAAAGAAGCAAAACTCATTACAATAAAAAGAGCAATCAGCGCATAAAAACCTGAAAAGAAAAGGCTGGAATAAAGCGTTATTTTATGTTTGATGGTCATTCTTGTTTCAAATAATAACCGAAGCCTACTTTGGTATGTATTAATTTATCAGTATACAATTTATCAATTTTGTTGCGTAAAAAATTAATATATACTTCAATAGTATTCTCATTAGATTCTATATGGTAGTCCCATAAGCTTTCCGCAATTTGTTGTTTAGATAAAACGCGGCCGTTGGCATTTGCGAGAATAGTTAATAATTTAAACTCTTTGGGTGTGAGTTTGATTTCTTGCTTTGATCTACACACTTGTTTATTGTCTATATCAATACTTAAATCACCAATTTTTAAAACGGTAGCATTAAATTGGGGAACTTGTTTTCTCCTGATTAAAGCATCTATTCTTAGCACCAGCTCTTCTAATAAAAAAGGCTTCACCAGATAATCATCAGCACCTAGTTGAAACGCTATCGTTTTATCTTCAATTTCGCCTAAAGCAGTAAGCATAAGGATTGGCGTTTCTTTATTTGATTCGCGAACTATTTTACAAATGTCTAATCCATTTATTTTAGGAACATTAATATCCAGCAAATAGATATCATAAGAATTACTATTGCTATACTTCAAGAATATTTCACCATCATATACAATTTCACAAGATATATTCTTTGCCTTCAGAAAACTGGATATCTGATGGGCTATGGTAGGTTCGTCTTCTAGTAAAAGCGCTTTGATCATTTTCTTTCTCCAATTTGCTGTCTCCACATAGCATAGTACAATCCTTTTTCAGCCAATAATTCGGAATGGCTGCCCGTCTCTACCACTTTTCCTTTTTCTAAAACATAGATCCTGTCTGCATGCATAATGGTACTAAGCCTATGTGCAATCATTATGGTAATCTGCTCTTTTAATGCAGAAATGCTTCGTATGGTATTGGTAATTTCTTCTTCAGTTATACTATCTAAAGCAGAAGTAGCTTCATCAAATATCAGGAGTTTGGGTTGTCTTATTAAAGCACGTGCAATGGACAATCGTTGTTTCTCTCCACCACTCAGTTTTAATCCACCTTCTCCAATCATGGAATCAATTCCATTTTGGGCTTTTGCTAATAGGTTGGCACAACTGGCTTTTTCTAGGGCAGCAATTACTGCAGCATCACCCGCTGCTGGTGCCACAAATAATAAGTTTTCTTTGATAGTGCCCGCAAATAACTGGGTGTCTTGGGTTACAAACCCGATTTGGTTACGCAGTTCTTCCATATCAATAGCGTGGCCATCTACACCATTATAGGTTACTTTCCCTTCCTGGGTATGATACAATCCAACAAGCAATTTCACCAATGTACTTTTTCCTGCACCTGAAGGTCCTACAAAGGCAATGGTCTCGCCTTTTTTCACTTCAAATGAAATGCCGTCCAATGCACTGAATTGAGCAGACTGATGTTTAAAGTGAATATTGTGAAATGCCAATGTACTGATGTTTCCAATAGGGGTTGGGTGTTCTGGACGAGGTTCTGATGGTTTTTGCATCAGATTATGAAAGTTATTTAATGAAGCTTCGGCTTCGCGATAACTTAATATAATATTCCCTATTTCCTGTAAAGGACCGAAAATAAAGAAGGAATAGAATGTTAGTGTCATTACTTCACCCGCAGTCAATTTACCTTGAAATACCAACCATAAAAGGGTAAACATAATTACCTGACGCAGGAAGTTAACAAATGTGCCTTGTACAAAGCTTAAAGAGCGGATGCTTTTTACTTTTCGCAATTCAAGCCCCAAGATTTTATAGGTATTCTTATTTAAGCGACCAATTTCTTGTTCCGTTAGACCAAGGCTTTTAACCAGTTCAATATTGCGTAAACTCTCTGTAGTAGTACCTGCCAGTGTTGTTGTTTCTTTTACAATGTCTTTCTGAATGGCCTTAATCCGCTTACTTAAAAAACTGGTAAGCATTGATAGCATAACAATACCCACCGCGTAAATAGGCATGATGCTCCAATGCAAACGAAATGAGTATACAGATATAAAAACAATTCCAACCAGAATACTGAAAAGTACATTGATAAATGCTATGATAAAGCGTTCTGTATCGGTTCTTACTTTCGAAAGAATAGAAAGGGTTTCCCCACTTCGCTGATCTTCAAATTCTTGATAGGGTAACTGCATGGAGTGTTTTAATCCATCTGTAAAAATCTTTGCCCCAAATTTTTGCACAATTACATTACTGCAGTAATCCTGAAAAGCTTTGGCAATTCGAGAAACCATAGCCACGCTAATTAGAATAGCTAAAAATCCGAGAACACCCCAAATAAATTCGGCTTCTGTTCTTGTACCGGTTGCAATGAATTGTTTTTGTTTATTAAAGTATCCCTTTTGCAAAGGATGCATACCATATTGGTCTAATAGCTTCCCAAAGAAGTAAGGGTCCAGCATACTGAAACTCTGGTTAATAGCTGCCAGTAAGAGTGCCAATGCAATTAACCATTTATAGGGCTTTAAATATTGGAGGAGTAATTTCATGATGGGGCAAAGTTATTATATGGCGCTTTATCCACCACTGTTAATAATAAGTTCATACAGATTTAGCTGGATAAGCGGTTTTCCTTGGTAACTTCAGAAAACCCTATTTTATGCATTGGAGAAAATTCAATGGAGAAAACATCCACCTGCCCATCAAAGAGGCAGTAGAAGAAGCCATTAAACGAGAAACCGAAAAAGGCACAAAACTCAAAGTTTGTATTGGTACCGACAGCCAGGTTAAAGGCGATGATACCGAGTTTGCCACTGTTATTGTTTTTTTGCGCGAACACAGTGGCGGTTTCATGTACATTCACAATGAAAAGACGAAACAGAAGTTTCATCTAAAAGAGCGAATGCTTACTGAAGTTGCCAAGAGTATTGAAATTGCGTATGAGCTTTGCCATTTATTTATTGAGTATCATATTGAGATGGAAGTGCATGCCGACATCAATACCAATCCAATGTTTAAAAGCAATGATGCTTTGCGTGAAGCCATGGGGTATATTCTGGGAATGGGCTTTGCTTTCAAAGCCAAGCCGGAAGCCTTTGCCAGCAGTTGTTGTGCAGACAAAGCGGTTAATTAGGAGTGTGGCTGCTTCCTGAATGTTGAAGTTCAGTGTATTAATAACCTTGGAGCAAAGACCTTAGCGAAGCTGCCAGCAGCGCTTGTTTCTTCGCTTCAAATGCGGGAACTTTTTCTTTAGGTAAACGCAGCTGATAGGTTTTACCTGCTGCCAGAGCTTTCTCAAAACCAGGATTCCAGCGATTGAATTGCGTAATGTCCATACTCAGTTCATTGGCTATTATCAATGCCTGATACCTTCCTGTTACTTCTAGTTCTGTGCTGTTATTGATTTCATCTGGGCTTAGCTGGCGAACATCTCCATGAAGCATAATGTTTTCCTGATGAATCTTTGTTTCTGCAGCAGTCATGGTAGTCCATCCGCCACTACCCTCCATTACATAATGGGTGGCAATAAATTTCTTTACATGATTTCTGGTTTCTTCAGGTAAATGATATTGCAACTGCCAGAAGTCTCTGCTACCTGTTTTGCGAATGGCTTGTTTAACTCTTCCGGCACCACCGTTATACCCTGCAACAACAAGCAACCAATCCTTGAATTCTGCATAGAGTTCCCGCATTATTTTGGCTGCCACATGGGTACTTTTATTGTAGTCCATTCGCTCATCCGGATTTCGAACACTCAATCCAAATCTCTTTGCTTCAAAATCCATGATCTGCCAGGGGCCAGCTGCACCTGCCCAGGAAACAACACCTGCGCCTAAGTTACTTTCAATCACACTGAGGTATTTCATTTCTTTTGGAATGCCGTATTGGGTAAGAACCCCTTCGTATAAATCAAAGTAGGGTTTACCCCATTGTTTCATTTTCTCCAGCGATTTACTGTGTTTTTTCATGTAATCCTGTACAAAGGAAACCGCTCTGGGATTAAGCTGTACTGCATAAGGCTTGCTGGGATCAAAGCGCGTTTTAAAAAGGGATTTAAACCCAAACTTGTCGGTAGTCGTATCTTTTTGTGCTTGAACTTCTGTGGTGAAAAATCCTAGGAAGAAAACAAAAACAAAGGAGAAAGGCAGAATATAAAATGAAAGTAAAGGACGCAAATTTGTAGGTATTGCGTTGGTTGTTTTTGTAGCTGGATGATGACTGCTGTTTCTCATGATCTAAGCTCCATCAATTGGGCACTCAAATGTATAAGACCCATTTCATCAAAAGAACGCGTCATCACCTGTAAACCAAAAGGCATACCATTTGTATGGGTAAATAGTGGTAATGAGATGGCCGGTATTCCTACCAGGTTGGCATATACGGTATAGATATCCCCCAGAAACATTTCAATAGGGTCATTGGTTTTTTCTCCAATCTTAAATGCAGGAGAAGGAACAGTAGGAGATAGTATTGCGTCAAAATCCCGGAAAATGCCATCTGTTTGTTGTTTCAGCAATTGTCTTACCTGCTGCGCTTTGGTAAAATACGCATCAAAGAATCCTTCGCTCAATACAAATGTGCCAAGTAAAATTCTTCTTTTCACTTCTTCCCCAAATCCTTCTGAGCGGGAAGCCTTATACATTTCTGTTAAGTCAATAGCTGATGTTGTAGTTCTGTGTCCATAACGAACACCATCGTACCTGGATAAATTACTGGAGGCTTCTGCAGTAGTTAAAACATAGTAAGTAGGAACTACGTATTCCAGAAGGCTGAAATCGATTGCGGTTACCGTATGTCCTTCCTGCTTCAACTTTTCAAAATAAGCCAGTGTTTGTGCCTGTATATTTTTATCTAAGGAAGGATGTTCCAGGGCTTCTTTAAAATATGCCAGCTTAAATTTTTTACTTGGGCCCGCCGTTTTTTCTTCAGTATCATTAGCTTGATTAACGACCACCTTACTATATGGCATTACAGATTCCTGCGAAACTGTACTGTCATATTCATCGGGTCCTGCAATAACTTCTAAAACCAATGCCGCATCTTCTAAGGTCTTAGAAAAAATGCCAATCTGATCAAAAGAGGAAGCGTAGGCAATCAACCCATATCGGGATACTCTTCCATAGCTGGGTTTTAAGCCGATAATGCCACAAAAATCAGCTGGCTGTCTTACCGATCCGCCTGTATCGCTGCCGAGGCTAACCATGCAAAGATTCGCTTGAACGGCAACGGCTGATCCACCAGATGAACCGCCCGATACTCTTGTAGTATCTGCAGCATTTAATACAGGGCCAAAGGCTGAGTTTTCGTTGCTGCTGCCCATGGCAAATTCATCACAGTTCTGGCGACCAATGATGATGGCACCCGCATCCAGTAATTTTTGGGTGGCGGTTGCGTGGTAAACCGATTGAAAATTACCAAGCATTCGGGAGCTGGCGGTTAGGGTATGGCCTTTATGGGCAATCACATCTTTTAATCCGACAATAACACCATGCAATGGGCCAACCAGCTGTCCAATGGCAGCAGCTGCATCTAATTCCTTTGCTCTTTCCAGTGCCTCTGTTTCATACACTTCCAGGAAGGCATTTAAGTGTGCGTTTTCCCGGATAGACTGGGTGTAAAAAAGAACGGCCTCCACACAGGTGGTTTGGCCGTTTTGCAATGCTGTATGAAATGCTTTGATTGAAGTATAATCAAACATTATGCTGTAGTACTGTCTTTTTCTTTAATGCCTTCTTCTAATTCTTTTTTCACGTTGTTCTTGGCATCATTAAACTCACGAATTCCTTTTCCAAGACCTCTCATGAATTCAGGAATTTTTCTTCCGCCAAACATAACTAGGATTACAAGACCAATGATCAGTAATTCCTGAAAACCTAAACTTCCCATAGTATATTTTTTATTGCTGTAAAGTTAAGACAAATGTATACGATTCAACCAATAAAAAAAGCGCTCCGAGCTTTCGGGGCGCTTTTTTAAGCAATTTATTAGAATACTAAAAACGTTTTTCTTTAATACGTGCGCTCTTACCGCTTCTTTCACGTAGATAGAAAAGCTTAGCACGACGTACTTTACCTTTCTTGTTCAATACTACAGACTCAATGTTTGGAGACAACATTGGGAACAAACGCTCAACACCTACACCATCAGAGATTTTACGTACGGTAAATGAAGCAGTAGCTCCTACACCCTGTAATTTAATTACATCTCCGCGGAAAGACTGGATACGCTCTTTTCCACCTTCAACAATCTTATAGTTTACGGTTACATTATCTCCAGCTTTAAAGCTAGGTAACTCTTTCTTAGCGGTTAATTGTTCGTGAACAAACTGTACTGCTGCCTGCATAACATTATTTTTTATCGGACGGCAAAGGTAATGGGAATATTTTAAAAAACGCAAATTTTCCAGAAATTTCTATCTGGCTACGTTTACGGCTCTTTTTTCCCTGATTACAGTCACCTTAATCTGACCCGGATAGGTCATTTCTGTTTGAATTTTTTGTGCAATTTCAAAGCTCAGCTTATCGCTGTCTACATCAGATACCTTATCAGCTTCTACAATCACGCGTAACTCACGTCCAGCTTGAATTGCGTAGGCTTTTTCCACTCCCTGATAGGCAGTAGCCAGGTTCTCTAGATCCTTGATTCTTTGCAGGTATTGCTGCATAATTTCTCTTCTGGCACCGGGTCTTGCACCGCTGATTGCGTCGCAGGCCTGTACAATGGGAGAAATCACGTATAACATTTCCATTTCGTCGTGGTGAGCACCAATAGCATTTACCACAGCAGGATTTTCGCCGTATTTCTCTGCTAATTTAGCTCCTAAAAGTGCGTGGCTTAGTTCGGTTTCTTCGTCAGGAACCTTACCAATATCGTGCAGTAAACCCGCTCTCTTAGCCAACTTAGGGTTCATGCCTAATTCGGCAGCCATAATCCCACATAAATTGGCTGTTTCACGGCTATGCATCAATAGGTTTTGGCCATAAGAAGAACGGAAACGCATTTTACCTACGATTCTGATCAATTCCTTATGTAAACCGTGGATACCCATTTCTATCACCGTACGTTCCCCAATTTCCATTACCTGCTCTTCCAATTGGCGACGGGTTTTTTCTACTACTTCTTCAATACGAGCCGGGTGAATACGTCCATCCGATACCAAACGCTGTAAGCTCAAGCGGGCAATTTCTCTTCTAAGTGGATCAAAACTGCTGAGGATAATAGCTTCCGGCGTATCATCCACAATTAAATCAACCCCCGTAGCGGCTTCAATGGCGCGGATATTACGGCCTTCTCTACCAATGATTTGCCCCTTGATTTCATCTGTTTCCAGATTGAATACAGTAACGGTATTCTCAATGGTCTGTTCGGCAGCTGTTCTTTGAATGGATTGGATAACAATCTTACGGGCTTCTTTATTAGCTTTTTGCTTGGCGTCTTCAATAATTTCCTGCTGAAGGGCAAGGGCTTGTGTATGGGCTTCCTGCTTCAGGCTTTCAATTAGTTGGGCTTTGGCATCTTCTGCAGTTAATCCTGCTACTTTTTCCAGGCGACGGATATGTTCTTCCTGGTGTTTCTCCAGTTCAGTTCGTTTTTGATTAACCAGTTCAATCTGACGATTCAGGTTTTCCTTAATCGCATCATTTTCCTTCACTTGTTTTTCAATACTGGCTTCTTTCTGATTGATGGAAATTTCTTTCTGCTTTATGCGGTTTTCCATTTCCCCAATCTTGCGATTTCTGTCGTTTACTTCGCGCTCATGCTCCGATTTCAACTGTACAAAACGCTCTTTTGCTTCTAATTGCTTCTCCTTTTTAATGGTTTCTGCTCTTAGTTCAGCTTCTTTTAAGATGGTTTGTGCTTGTAATTCGGCTTCTTCTACCTGCTTTTTAGTGTCTTTGGCGAAAATAAATTTACCCGCTATAATGCCCACTACAAGGGCAACTACGGCTGATATTATTACATAAATTATAGGATCCATGTCTTTGGCAAGGGTTTAAAACGTTCACAATTCTATTAATGCAATCAAATCTCATTTTAATATAATAAGTAAATGACCTGCTACGAAGATAACAAGAAGATAGGAGATTTTTGAATTGAAAGCTAAATTATCCGTTCTCTTTCAGTGCATTATCAATTGATTGCACCATTTCTTTAACCTGTTTGGCCGTTTCGTCTGCCAGTAAAGCCAACTGAGAATGTTCTTTTTGTTCGGTAGTGAACCACAATAAAACCATGGCCAGATAATCCTGCATGTCTTTCCCTGCAAAGTTGGTTCTAAACTCCAGAATTTTTTCATTGATGGTTTGTGCGGTTTTGCGCACCATTTCCTCGTCTTCCGCCTCAATTTTCAAGCGATAAGTCCGGTCGGCAACAACAATATTTACAGGGATTAATTCAGACATAGTTTTAAGCGTGCAGCAACGCCAGGCATTTATCTATTTCCTTAAGGTAACTATCAATTTGCTTTTGCAATTTAATTTTTTCCTGCGGGTCCCAGGTGCCGCTGGTGATTCTGGCAGCGGACAGTTTTTGTTCCAGGGCCGAGAGTGCATGTGTATTGCTAACCTGTAATTGCCGTAAATCAGTCAGCTCTTTTTCCAGGCGTTGGTTTTCCAATACCAACTGACGATGGGCTTTCAGTAAAGTCTGTAACTTTTCCTGTAGTTCGGCAATATGTTGGTTTAGCAAAGACATGGTAGAAAATTAGGATTTATTTTCTGATTTCCGCATTGATTTCCTTCTCAAATCCTTTGATGAGCTTATTCATCATGCTGTCAATCTCAGCATCCGTAAGGGTTTTACTATCATCGGAGAACACGAAGTTAACTGCCATTGATTTTTTATCGGTACCTAATTTTTCGCTCTCAAATACATCAAACAGATTCATCTGTTTCAGCTTGGTAATCTTTAAGCCCTGTACGGTTTTTTCAATTTGCTCGTAACGAATTTGTTTATTCACTACCAGCGCAAGATCTCTATGTACCAATGGGAACTTATTGACTTCCTTATACACCACTTTTATTTTTTGTATAGCCGAAAGCAATGTATCAAATGGAAGATCAATCCAGTAAACAGATTGTTTTAAATCGAACTGACTTAATTTGGCTGCAGGTGCACTTTCTAAGACACCCAGTTTCTGCTTGTTGGCATATATGCTCACCGATGCATCGGTGTCCTGCTCAAAATGAATATTGCTTAATCCACACCATTGCAAAAGTGCATTTACTAAACCCTTCATTCTGTAGAAGTCTACCGGTGCTGCCTGATTTCTCCATCCCTGTTCAATATGATTACCCGTTGCAAACAGGCAGAAATGTTCTGTCTCTTTAAAGCCCTCTCCATCTATTGCATAAGTCTTACCAAATTCAAACATTTGTAAATCGCTATTCTTACGGTTTACATTATAAGCGATGGTTTCAAGACCACTCTCGAGCATCGAGGGGCGCAATACATCCAGCTCTGCACTCAAGTTATTAATCATTTTAACTGTGTGAGCAGCAACGGATTCATCGAAATATTTACCGTTAGTAATGGAGTTGGTAAGAATTTCAGTAAAACCTTTACCTACTAGGAAGCTGGAAATTTTTTCTTTCACGTTTTCCTTGATTCCCAGTTTTTCAACTGAAGGGCTGATGCTAATCATGGTAGGGATATCAACATTGTCCAGTCCGTCAATACGCAAAATCTCTTCAACAATGTCTGCAGGAATACTGATATCCGGTTTGCTATAAGGAACTTCCACCATCAACTCATCCAGACTTTCCTTGGCAATATTAAAACCCAGTGCAGTTAAAATTCGTTTCACTTTATCTGCATGATAATTTTTACCACTTAATTTTTTCAGGTAATGATTTTTAATCGTAACCGTTGTTCTTGGCTTGGGGTCAGGATATACATCAATTAAATCGCAGGAAATACTTCCTCCTGCAACTTCTTTAATTAATAAAGCTGCACGCTTCAATACGTTAACTGTATTGGAAATATCAATTCCCTTTTCAAAACGGGTGGCTGCATCTGTTCGCAAACTATGGCGCATAGATGTTTTACGAATACTGGTAGAATGGAAGCAAGCGCTTTCGAGGAAAATGGCAGTGGTCTCATTGGTTACCCCACTTTTACTCCCCCCGAAAACCCCGGCAATGCACATACTTTCTTCAGCATTGCAAATCATCAGGTCTTCGGCATGCAATTGTCTTTCCTTGCCATCCAGCGTAATGAAAGGCGTTCCACCCGGCTGGTTTTTTACAATGATTTCTTTTCCGGTTACCGCATTCAAATCAAATGCATGCAAGGGTTGACCGGTTTCATGTAGAATATAATTTGTGATGTCTACTATATTGTTGATACTTCTTACCCCTATCGCAGTCAGTTTATTTACCAACCATTCAGGAGAAGGGGAAACTGTCACTCCTGTAATAGTAACTCCTGCATATCGCAGACAATCTGCAGCGTTTTCAATGGTCACTTTTATGGTTGCATCCTGGTTATCTGCTTTGAATCCGTTGCTGTATGGTTGTTTAACACGTGTCTCTTTCTGATGATGAGTTAAATAGGCTGCTACATCTCTGGCAACGCCTAAATGACTCATGGCGTCCATTCGGTTAGGCGTTAACCCAATTTCAAATATATAATCGCTATATGGTTTAAAGTATTCAGAAGCAGGCGTACCTGGTACAAGATCTGATGGTAATACCATGATACCATCATGGCTATAACCCAGCCCAAGCTCATCTTCTGCACAAATCATTCCCTGGCTTTCTTCGCCTCTTATTTTGGCAGCTTTCATGGTCATGGGTTCACCACTTATTGGATAGATGGTAGCACCAATGGTTGCTACGGCTACTTTCTGACCTGCAGCTACATTTGAAGCTCCACACACAACTTTTAATGGAGTATCTGTGCCTATATGTATGGTAGTTAACTTAAGCTTGTCCGCATTAGGGTGCTGTTCGCAGGTTAAAACCTCTCCAATTACAACGCCTTGTAATCCCCCCTTCACTTTCTCATAGCGCTCCAGGCTTTCTACCTCTAAACCGATGGAAGTCAAAATTTTGGATAGTTGAGCGGGTTCTATTGTCTCAGGTAAATATTCGCAAAGCCAGTTGTAACTTATGGTCATAGTAAAGCGACGATGGTTAAAAATGCGAATTTAAGGTATTCGGCGTAAGTGTAAGGGAATCGGCTACGGCAAAACGGGTCTGCCTTTGGTGTATAACGGAAAAATGGTAAAGGAATCCGTAAAACAGGTAAGTGTTCCTGTTGAATATTGTAGACCTTTGCTGTCAACATAAAGGAATACATGAGCCATTTAAAAGGATTTCAAAAGAAGGCAGGTTTAGGGGTAATGGTTGTTATTACCAATGTTGTTATGTTGTTGGGTAGCCAATTGGCTGCACAAACAAAAGATAGCTCACTATATTTTAAAGCTGCATTGAGTGCTACCCAAAATGGATTTTCAATTATTCCTTCTTTTTCCTTAGGCAAACCTGCAATCATTTTGGAGCCTTCCATTGGTAACAAGCGAATGAGTTTTGAACCTCAATTTCGTTTTGCTATGACAGGGAAACCCTGGTCATTTATTTTTATATACCGCTATAAAATTATCGATAGAAAAAAGTTTTCTATGCAGTTAGGCGGACATATTCCAGCCATCAATTTTAATACCCAGACAGCTACCATCAATGGGGTTCCTGAAGAGATCATGGAATCCAAGCGCTTTTTAGCTGCAGAACTTATTACCAATCATGTGATTGCCGATCATGTTAGCATGGGCTTGTACCTTTTGCGAGGACATGGGTACAATAATACCGGAATTAAGGACTCATATTATGCTGGTTTTAGAATCACATTTTCTCAATTAAATATTTCTAAACAACTGTATGTGCAGTTGAACCCACAACTCTATTACTTAAGAATTGATGATAAGGATGGGGTGTTTTTAACCAACACACTGAACCTTCGTGTTCATAATTTCCCCTTTTCTTTTGCTAGTATCTTCAACAAAGCAATTCGATCAACCATTGTGGGCAAGCAATTCGATTGGAACCTAAGCCTGGTCTATTCTTTTCATCAGTCGTATCATAAATTGGCTAAATAGTCGCTTATTACACAATCCTCTATTAAGTCATTCTGGACAAATTGCCCCCCTTTTTTCCATTTTTCTTTGTTAACGTGGTTCTGTTAATTTCTTCAAATAATAGAGGAAAACTTTTGCAAATGGGGGATAAGCATAGTAATTTGTGTGAATAGGGGATGTTTGTTTGTGGATAAGCGGGGAATTAGCTGTGGAATAAATAGAATCCGAAAAAATTTTTAGTAGACCCTTCGCGCCCTTATATTCGCTCCCCCTTGTTGCCAGTTAACATTTTGGTAACAATGCAAAAAGGATCGTTCTAAAATTGATTAAGCAAAGAAAATGGAGATTACCAGTTTAAATAAAGACAGAAAAAGAAGAAAACCCGCGATAGATTTAAGTACGATGGTATACGGTAAAGTGCCCCCTCAGGCCAAAGAGCTGGAGGAGGCAATACTAGGTGCCTTGATGTTGGAGAAGAGTGCTTTTGACACTGTATCAGAAATCATTAAACCAGAATGTTTTTACGTAGATGCGCACCAATATATTTTTCTGGCGATGCAAAGTCTGCAACAGAAATCTGTTCCGATAGATATTTTAACTGTTGTTGAAGAATTGAAAATGCAGGGTAAATTGGATCTGGTTGGTGGGCCTTATTATGTTACCAAACTAACCAATTCGGTTGTATCTACTGCGAATATTGATGCTCATGCCCGTATTGTTTTGCAGAAGTTCATCCAGAGAGAATTGATTAAAATTAGCGGAGAAATCATTGGGGATGCTTATGAAGAAGGAACCGATGTTTTTGATTTACTGGATGAATCAGAAACCAAAATGTTCAATATTACCAACAACTATTTGAAGAAGAACTTTGAAGACATTGGAGGTGTATTGATAGAAGCGATTACTCGAATTGATGAACTAAGAACCAAGACCGATGAAATTTCTGGTGTGCCTAGTGGCTTTTCATCACTCGATAAAATTACGTATGGCTGGCAGCCAACCGATTTGATTATTCTGGCTGCACGTCCTTCTGTGGGTAAAACAGCTTTCGCGCTTAACCTTGCTCGTAATGCAGCTTTGCATCCGACGAAACCGGTTGGAGTAGGTTTTTTCTCTCTGGAAATGAGTGCCGCACAGTTGGTTCAGCGTATCCTGAGTGCCGAAAGTGAAATCAGAATGGAGAAAATTAGCCGGGGAAAACTGGAAGATCATGAATACCAGCAATTACATAGTAAGGGGATTAAAAAACTGGAAAATGCACCGTTATATATTGACGATACGGCAGCACTGAATATTTTTGAATTCCGTGCAAAAGCCCGTAGAATGGTTAACAAACATAACGTGGGTATCATCATCATTGACTACCTGCAGTTAATGAGTGGAAGCAACGATAAAGGGGGAAACAGAGAACAAGAAATCAGTAGCATCTCCCGTAACTTAAAGTCACTGGCAAAAGAATTGAAAGTTCCCATCATTGCCCTGAGCCAGTTGAGTCGTGCGGTTGAAACCCGTAAAGAAAGTAAAATGCCTCAGTTGAGTGACCTTCGTGAATCGGGTGCCATTGAACAGGATGCGGATATGGTAATGTTTATTTATCGTCCGGAGTACTATGAAAATATGACCAATGAAATGGGGGAAGCAACCAATGGTGAAACCCATATACGTATTGCCAAGCATAGAAATGGTTCACTCGAAACCATTAAGTTAAGAGCAAAATTGGAAATACAAAGATTTGAAGAAATGGACGCGGAACCAGGTCCCGGAAACTGGAAACCTATTCAACCCGGATCAATGAGTCAGGGCAATGGGGAGACTGCTTTCTTTATACAAAAAGGAAGTAAGATGAACCAGTCTTCTGATTTTGATGAAGGCTTTGATGAGGGCGCACCATTTTAATGATTTCTTCCTATAAGAAGTATGGATATCCCCTTTTTTTACGAAACCAGTTTGCCTGCAACTCCGGAATTGTTTACTCTTTCAGAAGAATCCAGTAAGCACTGTAGTGTTGTATTGCGCATGCAACCCGGGGAATCCATTGCGCTTACCAATGGCCAGGGATTATCTTGTATGGGCAGGATTGTTTCTGCAGACAAGCGCAAGACTGTTGTGCAGTTGACTGGTCACAAACAGATGGAGAGAGCTGATCCTCAAAACAGTATTGCTATATCATTCGTAAAGAATGCAGCAAGGATGGAGTGGTTTTTGGAGAAAGCTACTGAAATTGGAATTGCAGCTTTCTATCCTTTGATTGCAGAAAGAACAGAGCGGACTCATTTCAAAAAAGAACGTTGGGAGCATATTCTGATTTCCGCCATGCTCCAGAGCAAGCAGGTTTTTAAGCCAGTACTGCATGATCCCATTGAGTATAAAACTTTATTGAATAAAGCCTTTGATGGACATCTTTTACTTGCACATTGTGAGGATGGCCCCAAGCAATTAATTCAGTCTGTTGATAAAAATCAAGCAGCTTTATTGTTGATAGGACCAGAAGGTGATTTTTCGCCTTCGGAAATATTATTGGCTGAAAAAGCAGGTGCTACTATGATTAGTCTGGGTACAACAAGGCTGAGAACAGAAACGGCAGGAATAGCAGCAGCTGTGCTTTTGCAGCATCGCTAATCTTCTTACATGTTGTATCTTAGCAGCATGCGAACGTCTTTTTTATCCTTAATAGGATTTCTGACTTTTCTTGGTTTTTCTTGTGGGTGGAATAATGCTTCAGAAAAAGAAGTTATTAGAGATAGTTCAATTACAATAACCACATCCTATAATCCTCTTTTTTTAGATAGTGTAGCATTGCAGACGTTTCTGGAATCTAATGGCTGGGCCAAAGCTTTCAGTAAACAAATGAATGACTTTTATACAGACCGTAATTTTGAATTTGCCTGGTTTGATTCTTCAGGACTTTCAGAACAAGCGCATCACTTTTATAATTTACAGAACGACTATATTTCCAGATTGTCAGACAGCTCTTTATTTAATCAGCAGTTCCAAGATTTATATACAGCCTTTGCAAATAAAAAAGCTAAACAAATAGTAGCGAATAAGGAGGTTGTCAATACTGAATTGTTGTTCACTGCTCAGTTTTTTGTGTATGCAGAGAAAATGTACAAAGGTTCGAATATTCAGCTGGCAGATTTGGGTTGGTATATCCCTAGAAAAAAAGTAAATCTTCATGCACTGCTCGATACAGTGATTAATAAAAAAGTAACCGAGATTATTAATCTTGCACCAGTTAGCTTGCAATATCCAAGAATGGAACAATGGTTGTTTCGGCTGGCAGAAATGCAAAAATTGGAAGTTGCCGATTCGCTGCCCCGTTTAAAAAAATCACTCAAAAGTGGCGATACCAGTTCTTTGATTCCGAGAATAAAAAACCGGTTACACTTTTTGCAGGGCGATGTATTAACCAGTAATAATTTATTTGATACAAGTCTTGTTATAGCCATCAAAAAATTTCAGGAGAGACACGGAATTGATGAAGATGGTATCATTGGAAACAAAGTGATAGAAGATCTGAATGTACCCGTTAGGAAAAGAATGGAGCAATTGCTTATTAATATGGAGCGAGCCAGATGGATGCCATCTATGCAAGACAGTACATATGTTTTAGTGAATATTCCCGAATTCAGACTGCGCGTTTTTGAAGATGGTAAAAATGTGCTGAAGATGAATGTGATTGTAGGATCGGAAGCAAACAATTCTGTTATTTTTAATGGCAATCTTCAGTATGTTGTATTCAGTCCTTATTGGAATGTTCCGGAAAGTATTGTAAGAAAAGAAATATTGCCGGCAATCAGTAGAAACAAAAATTATATTGCTAAACACAATATGGAAATCACCGGTTATGTAAATGGGCTTCCTCAGATTAGACAAAAGCCGGGTTCCAATAATGCATTGGGAAGAGTGAAGTTTTTATTCCCCAATAATTTTAATATTTATTTGCACGATACACCTAACCGGAATTTGTTTTCACAAAGTAACAGAGGCTTAAGCCACGGTTGTATAAGAATTGCAGAGCCCAAAAAATTTGCCGAGTTTCTGTTGCGTGATCAACCACAATTTACTAGTACAACAATGGACAGTCTGATGTATCTAGAAAAGGAAAAATGGGTTACTTTAAAAAAGAAAATACCTGTATTCCTGGTGTATTTTACTTCCTGGGTTGATGCCTCAGGACAGTTGCATTTCAGAAGGGATATATATAAGCACGATCAGAAAATGGCCATAAAATTATTTCAACCTTAAACTATTGGTATGCAAATAGCAGAAGTAAACAATCCGCAGTTAGCCTGGGACTTTCTGGAAGTGAATGCCATGATGAATGCCGGAAATGCCAACTACATTCGCGCGCTCAATAATGAAGTGAATGAGGTTTTTGATCCTGCCAAAAATAAAAATTTCAAATGGGGCAAAGCAAAACGCTGGGTGGCTTTTGCAGATAATGGAGAGCCCATTGGAAGAGTTGCGGCATTCACCAATGAAAAATACATCAATAAGGGAACTGAATTTAAAACAGGCGGTGTTGGTTTTTTTGATTGCATCAATGACCAGGCAACTGCGAATGTTTTGTTTGATACCGCAAAAGAATGGTTGATTTCGGAAGGAATGGAAGCCATGGATGGCCCAATTAATTTTGGGGACAGAGATAAATGGTGGGGATTGATGGTGGAAGGCTTTGAGCAGGCGCCCATGTATGGAATGTCTTATAATCCCTCTTATTATAAAGCCTTGTTTGAGGGATATGGATTCAAAAATTACTACAATCAGTATTATTATTACATGAATGTAGATGACCCGCTTCCTGAAAAATTTCCTGAAAGGTATGAGAAGTTCAATGCCAAGCCAGGCTATGCTGTTAAGCATATAAAATTGCAAAACCTTGAAAAGTACGCTGGCGATTTTGCAACAGTTTATAATGCGGCTTGGGCGCAACATGGAGAAGCAAAGGAAATTACCAAAGAACAGGTAGTCAAGCTCTTCAAAAAAATGAAGCCCATAATGGACGAAAGAGTAGTGTGGTTTGCTTATTACAAAGAGGATCCGATTGCTATGTTTATTAATATTCCTGATTTGAATCAATATTTTAAGCATTTTAACGGGGAGTTTGGATTATTACAAAAGCTGCAATTGTTGTGGATGAAGTGGCGGGGTACCAATAAAAGATTAACCGGTCTGGCTTTTGGGGTGGTCCCCAAATACCAGGCACTAGGTGTAGACAGTTATCTGATTTATGCTGCTGGTCTTCAATTGCAGGGGAAAGGCTGGTATCTTCAGTACGAAATGGGCTGGGCGGGCGACTGGAACCCTAAAATGGTGAATATTTATAAAAGCCTTGGCGGAAAGCAAAGCAGACAGATGGTGACTTTCCGATATATTTTCGACGAAAAATATCCTTTTGAAAGGCATCCTGAGATGGATTATAAATAAGTTATATTGCAGCAATTTCTATGGAGAATTTTGTAGTATCAGCCCGTAAATACCGTCCTCAGAACTTTAATACAGTTGTGGGGCAGCAACATATTACCACCACCTTGAAGAATGCCATTCGCAATCAGCAACTGGCACACGCCTTTTTGTTCTGTGGGCCACGTGGTGTAGGTAAAACCACATGTGCCAGAATTTTGGCGAAGACAATCAACTGTACCAATCCAACATCGGAAGGCGAAGCTTGTAATACTTGCAGTAGCTGTGTTTCCTTTGATGCAGGTACTTCCATGAATATTCATGAACTGGATGCGGCCAGTAATAACTCAGTAGACGATATCAGGGCGCTAGTAGAACAGGTGCGTTTTGCTCCGCAAGCTGGTAAGTACAAGGTATATATTGTGGACGAGGTACATATGTTAAGTTCCAGTGCCTTCAATGCATTTTTGAAAACCTTAGAAGAGCCGCCACCTTTTGCCATATTTATTTTAGCAACTACCGAGAAGCACAAAATTCTACCTACCATTTTAAGTCGATGTCAAATCTTCGATTTTAAAAGAATCACAAATAATGATACGGTAGAACATTTACAAGAAATAGCTACCAAGGAACATATCAATGCTGAAAAAGCAGCATTACAAGTGATTGCACAAAAGAGCGAAGGCTGTATGCGTGATTCCTTAAGTATTCTAGATAAGATTGTCAGTTTTACCAATGGAACAGTAACGTATCAGAATACACTGGAGCACCTGAATATTTTAGATGAAGATTATTTCTTCCAATTGTTGGATTGTATGCAGCAACAGGATATGGCGGGAGCTATGTTGCTGTATGATCAGATCAATCGTAAAGGATTTGAAGGGGATCTTGTATTGAATGGGTTTGCGGAATTTATTCGCAACCTGTTGGTTTGTAAAGACGCTAAATCCGCTTCTTTGCTAGAAGTAGTAGAAGGGATGCAACAAAAATACGAGCAGGTAGCAGCACATACTTCCTTGAGTTATCTGGTGAGTGCGCTGAATATTCTGAACGATACAGAGGTTAACTATAAAATGGCGCGTAACAAAAGATTGCATGTTGAACTCGCGTTAATCAAACTTAGTTTTTTACAACAAGCGATTGAATTGAGCCAGGACAAATCGGGGGTATCAAAAAAAAAACGGGTTGATGGTCCTATAGCTTTTAGAGCCAGACCTATTCAATCTCTGGTACCACCAGTTCCTACGAATACGGCATCCACTGCCGGTAATGCAAAAATTTCTTCAGGAACTGAAGCTTCAGCAACAAGCCAGCAATCGGCCCAAATCAATCAGGCTCCTTCTGCTAAATTGTATGTTGAGCAGACAGCACCTGCTGTGACTCCTCCGCCAGGCACATTAAAGACGGGTCCAAAAAAATCTTTGCTTGAAGCATTAAAAGAAAAAGCAGGTGCAGCATATGAGATTGAAGAAGTAAAGGAAGCGAAGCCTCTTACAGAAGAGACATTGCGCTCCTTCTGGGAATCTTATATTAAACAACTGGAGCAACAATTGAAACACTCTGCAGTTGGTACATTCAAGATTGCCAGTTTAGAAATCGATAACGATATTCATTTTACTGTAAGGGTATCTGCTGTAACTGCACAGAAATTTATTGAGTCTGAGAAGTTGGTCTTATTAGAGCAGTTGCATGCTCAGTTTAATAATCGTGCTATCAATTTTACTATACTGGTAGAAGAAGGTGAAAAAGAAGATGTTCCATTGCATATGCGCCTCAATAGCAAACAAAGATTTGAGCGCATTGCAGAACAGTACCCATTGGTGAAAGAACTTCGCGACAGGCTGCGTTTAGAAATTGACTATTGATGCTTATATTTATATCGCAATAATCAATCTATGTTAAAACCTTATTTCTTTTTCCTGCTGGCGTTATGTTCAGTTGGTGTATTTGCGCAGCCTAATTTTTCTAGACTTACTATTGAAGAAGCTGCAAAAAAAGCTGATAAGGAAAATAAATTGGTAATGCTGGTAATTACATCGGAAAAATGTGTTCAGTGTAACGACGTTGCTGAGGCAGGATTGGTGGCTGCAAAAAATAGTATAGATAGCAATTGTATTTTAATTCAGCAACCTCGGTTTCCTGTTGAGTTTAATGCAGCAAATTCAATCTATACAGTACCTAAAGATTTTTTTGGTATTATTTGGTTTGATGCACAGTTAAACATTTTACAAATATTACCTTCAAGCTCTACATCGTCGTATCCCTATATTCAAGGTATTCAACGTGCCAAAGCAGAATTGCGTTCGAATAATGGTTCGTTTAAAGAATTGAAACAAAATTATTATAATAAAGTTGGTGATTTTGTAGTGATTCGAAAGCTTGTAGACAAAGTACTAAAGATTGGATTTGAACCTCATTCCAATCTTATTGACGAACTCACACAAAAGGCACCTGATGATTCAGCAACTGCTATCAGTTTTCTTCAATATGTTTTGAGATGCGCCCCTATTGTTGGTTCTACAGCACAAAAATTTGTAGAAAAGCAAAGAGATAATTACATGATGGCTTGGTATAATATGCCTTTGAGAGAACGTCAGGTTATTAATAGTAGAATTTCCTTTAAGTCTATCAATAAAGCAATTGAAGATAAAAACCTTCCTTTTGCGTATCAAGTTGCTTCATTTAGGCAAAACACTTTTACTACCGATAAGCCTGAAGAAGGGCCTAAAGCCAATATGCAGTTAATGCTCACCTATTATAAAGGCGTTAATGATACTGTTAATTATATGCGTAATGTATTTTCTTTTTATGAACGTTACTTCATGAATATAAAGCCTGAAGATATTCGCAAAGAAGATTCATTGGCGCAACTAAAGTTGCTCAATACTACTGGTTCGGGGATTCCCCCTGAAGTTTTTGCTCAAATTCCAGATAGCATTCGTAATAAGTTAGGTAAAACTGTTCGTGTTCAAGGCGTACAACGAAGTGTGATACCATTTGCACCCCGAGGGCAATTTTATGCCAATGCGTTGAATGAAGGAGCATGGGATGTATATACTTTTTCTAAAAATCCTGCATACTTAAGTAAGGCCTTAATATTAGCTAAACGCGGATTAGAGTTTTATGAATCAGCAGAATTGATGGATACTTATGCAAGGTTACTATATAGAACAGGCAATAAAGCCGAAGCCATTAATTGGGAAGAAAAAGCTATTAAACTAAGATCTACTATGCGTTTTTCTGCTGCAGCATTTGAAACAGTATTGAATAAAATGAAACAGGGAGAAGTAAATATCGATTAAAGTTTTCTTTATTTATTTTTTATTAAGCGGCCACTCGCCCTTAGCATTTGGAATGGGGTCTCCATGTGGATCGGAGGAAGGATAATTTAGAAATTGATCAAGCTTATCAATCAATTTTTTACTCTGGATATGTTCCAATTGTTCAGCAACTTCATGTACTTCATCCCAGTTAAAAGACAGTTTTTCGTGTAAGAATGTTTCCCAAAGGCGGTGTTTTCTAACGATTTCTATGGCCCTTTTTTTGCCTTCTTTGGTTAAAGAAGACTTGCCGTATCGTTCGTATTGAATCAGTTTTTTATCCTTTAGCTTTTTCAGCATATCATTTACAGAAGCAGGTTTCACCCCCAGGTGGGCCGCAATTTCATTGGTCCCTGCTTCTTCCTTTTCTCCAACTTCAATAGTGAGCTTAAAGAGTCCTTTTAAATAATTTTCTTCTGTATACGACAATACTTGCATGGGTTAAAAATACGCTAAAATCAAAATAAATATTTGTTAGGCTCGTCTAACATTTATAGTTTTACCCCGTAATAAACCAAAACAATTCTGTTAATGTCTTTTCCGCAAGTAATACAATTAGTAATGCGAAGATGCTTTTGCGCTGCATATGCTTTGTTTTTACTTGTTCTGATACTGCCAGTTTGCCTTATTGCACAAGCCAGAAAAGACAGTTCAAAAATTGTAGCAGCAGATACTTCCCAATTGTTAAAGCCCATGAGCCGTGATCTGGACGAAGTAGTTGTAACGGGTACAATGAAAGAAGTAAAACGAGTGGAAAGCCCTGTACCTGTTGAAGTATACAGTGCTGCTTTTCTGAAAAAGAATCCAGCCTTCCATGTATTTGAAGGATTGTTACACGTTAACGGAGTTAGGCCACAGAACAATTGCAATATTTGCAATACAGGTGAAATTAAAATCAATGGACTACCGGGTGCTTATACAATGGTATTGATTGATGGTATGCCCATTGTGAGTGCGCTCTCAACTGTTTATGGATTATCAGGTATTCCTGCTTCCATGATAGAAAGAATTGAAATTGTAAAAGGCCCAGCTTCTTCATTGTACGGAAGTGAAGCCATCGGAGGACTGATCAATATTATCACTAAAAAAGTAAGTGATAAGCAAAGTATCGGATTAGATCTAATGACAACAACCTGGGGAGAAACCAATACGGATCTTGCATTCACCAATAAAGTAGGAGCAAAGGCCCATGTTTTAACTGGCATTAATTACTTTAATTATTCAAATCCCGTTGATCAGAATAAAGATGGATTTACCGATTTAAGCTTACAACAGCGGATTAGCCTATTTCAAAAATGGTCTATACAGCAAAGGCAAAATCGCCAATTCAATTTAGCTGCGCGGTATTTATATGAAGACCGATGGGGTGGCCAAATGAACTGGAACAAAAATTACAGAGGTACAGATGTAATATATGGCGAAAGTATTTATACTAATCGGGTGGAATTGATGGGAAATTATCAACTGCCTGTTAAAGAAAAGATGAATCTTGCTTTTTCGCTGAATCACCATCACCAGAACAGCATGTATGGAAATACCTTGTACATGGGCAAACAGCAAGTGGCATTTGCTCAAATTACTTGGGATAAAAAAATAAGGAATCACGACTGGTTGTTAGGTGCTGCTGCACGCTATACTTATTACAATGACAATACGCCTGGCACAGGCGCGCCGCATCCCGGCAGTTGGGGATTGCAACCACAGAAAGTAGTATTGCCAGGGCTTTTTGTACAGGATGAAATTACCCTGAATGATCAGCATAAAATATTGCTGGGGCTTCGATACGATTATCACTCCAAACACGGAAATATAGTAACACCAAGGTTGGCATATAAGTACACTTTTAATCCACAGCAATTCCTACGATTGAATATTGGAACGGGCTTCCGTGTAGTAAATTTATTTACCGAAGACCATGCCGCATTGTCCGGTGCAAGAAAAGTAGTGATTGCTGAACAGTTACAACCAGAAAAATCTTTTAATATCAACCTCAACTATATTCATAAGCTCTACGGTAGAAACAGTAATGTCACTACATTAGATGTATCAGCCTTTTATACCTATTTCAATAATCGGATTGTAGGTGATTTTGAAACCGATCCCAATCAAATCATTTATACCAATTTGCAAGGTCACGCCATAAGCAAAGGTGTTTCGGTAGGGGCAGATATTGCATTGCAGAATCGCTTGAAATTGAATCTCGGCGGAACCTATATGGATGTGGCTTTGTATCAAAACGGGCAAAAAGCACAGCAGATACTGACAGAACGGTTCTCTGGAACCTGGACCTTGTCTTATAAGTTTCCGGCAATTCATCTGGATATAGACTATACGGGTAATATTTACAGCCCCATGCGTTTGCCTTTGCTCGGACCGCTCGACCCGCGACAGCCATACTCCCCCTGGTATAGCTTACAAAATATTCAGTTCAGTTTTCATTATTGGAAAGGAATGGAACTCTATGGAGGCATCAAAAACCTCCTTAATTTTCTGCCCACACGTTACAGTCCTTTTTTGATTGCCCGTGCGCAGGATCCCTTCGATAAAAACGTGCAGTTTCAACCCAATGGTCAGGTGCTGGCCACATCAGATAATCCTTATGCACTGAGTTTTGATCCCACTTATATGTTTGCGCCTAATCAGGGAATTCGGGGCTTTTTAGGAATTCGCTATACTTTTAAACAATCATTTATACACTAATTAATACTGTTGTGAATACCATGGGTATTTACTTCCGCGAAAGCATTCGTATCTTTATACCATGGAACAAGAACAAAAAACAACACAAGACGCTATAGATATCATAGTAAAGCCTTTCGGACAAATCGTTGTTACGGCTAAAATGAATATTCACAAACCCGATGGAACTATAGATGTAAAAGAAAAAGTTTCTTTCTGTGGTTGCGGATTATCTAAAAACAAACCCTATTGTGATGCCTCTCACAAGGAATTGTTGAAAGACAAAGTGTAAATAGTAAAAGGGGAGTAAAGTATTTTAAATGAAAAAGACAGTAGTGCTGGGTGCCTCTGATAACCCAGCCCGATATAGTTTTGAAGCAGTAACCCGTTTACGCAGGTATGGGCATGAAGTAGTTGCGGTGGGAAGGAAAGCTGCTGAAGTAGCGGGGGTTACTATTGTAACAGAACCACCCACAGTAGAAAATGTAGACACGGTTACATTGTATTTAAATCCAACAGCGCAAGAAAGCTATTACGATTATATTTTGTCTTTGCATCCCAAGCGCATCATATTTAACCCAGGTACAGAAAATGATGCATTGATTGAACTGGCTGAGCAAAACGGAATTGAACCTGTTGAAGCCTGCACGCTCGTGATGTTAAGCACGGGCCAGTATTAATTGAATAGAGCCCTTTAATTGAACAGCGCCCTTTAGTATTGCAAATCTAACAACGCAATTTTCCCATCCATTGTGGAAGCTACTAATTCGTTGGCGTTACCAAAGTTCACTGTATTCACCATGGAGTTATCAATTTTATATCGCCACAATTTCTCTCTAGTATAAGGATCGATAGCGTAAATAATTCCATTTTTCGTTCCAAAATATACTTTGCCTTCTTTTTCAATGGGCATGGAGGGAACATGCTCGTAGCCAATGCCAAAATCTTTTTTCCAGGCAAGGTTCTGCGGATTTCTTCCTGTTGGAAATACAGCAAATCCGTCGCTCATAGTTTTGGTATAAAGCCATTTTCCGTCAGCTGAAATGCCAATGGATTCGCGTACAGTGGCTTCCTTAGTTCTCCATAAAGTATTGCCTGTTTGCATGTCAATAGCAGATAAATAGCGATCTGGTGCAACTATATAAACAATGTCATCTTGCACCACAGGAATACAGGAAGCCGGAGCAAAATTTCTAACCATGGATCCATTATTCCATTTCCAGGCAAGTGTTCCATTGAATGCATCTAGCGCATACAAATGCCGGTCCCATGATCCAAAAATAATTTTACCATTACTGAAAACAGGAGTGCTAACAACAGGGCCTTCCAATGCATTATAACTCCATTTCTGCATTCCTGAATTCAAATCCAGGCATCTGAAATGGTGATCACTGCCGCCAATATATACTTTGTTGTCATAAATCAGTGGAGAGCCCAACACAGCAGCTTCTGCTTTGAACTGCCAGATGATTTTTCCATTGGTATGATTCAGACAATAAATGGTTCCATCGCCAGAAGCAACCACCACTTTGTTTTGATGGATGGCGGGGCTTGAATAAATCGCGCCCTTAGTTTGGTGTTTCCATTTTCTTTTACCGCTTGCTTTATCTATGGCTTCAATAGTACCTAAACTATTCCCTACAATTACCAATTGTTGTGTAATGGCTGGTGTTGAAATGATATTGGCTTCTGAAGCATATACCCATCTTGATTTTACCGAAGGAAAACTGTCATTCATGGTATAAATGGGTCGCGGATATTCTTTATTGCTGAATTTATTTTCTGCCAAGTCAATACCTGTCCAAGGTTTTTTAGTTTCAATACCTGGTGTACGCTCTGCAAAAACCATAGAGTCAGATCTTACTTCCACAATATTGTATCCGCCATAAGCCGCTTTGGCTCTAAGATTAGAGCGACCTACCACAGCAGGAATTTCTTCATAATCCAGTCTTCTATTGGTATGCCAATGACCACTTAAAACGGCCAGTGTTCTGTGTTGTTTTAATCTATCTATAGCTTCATACCAGTTATCTAAATCTTTGTCTAAGGGGTAATGGTTTAAAAATACAATCGGTTGTTTGGAATCCAGTTTTTTCAATTCCTTGTCTAACCAGTTAACCGCATCTCTAGGAATATGCCCATCGCTCATTCTTACATAAGGCCCGGACGCGCATCCTAGGAACTGAATGCCATTAAAAGAAAAACTGAATTTATCGTACCCGAAGATTTTACCAAAACTTACACCGCCACTTTCGCTCCATCCGGTATCATGGTTACCTGCTAAAATATAATACGGCACTTTTAGAGCAGATAAAATTTCTTTTGCCAATTGTATTTCTTCATCTGTTCCCAATTCTGTAATATCTCCGGTGAGCACTACAAAAGCAATCTCTGGCATGCTATTGATGTCGGCTACCGTTCTGCGTAAATCTTCTTCAGCACTTCCGTTGGGCGACCCAATATGCGTATCAGAAATAAATGCAAAGCGAAAAGGAGACCACTGTGCCTGTGCAATGTTTACGACACAAATGAATAGCAAGAAAAGCAACCGTTTTTTCATGGACGAAAGTTAGGTATAAACACGTTTATTTTTCTGCATATAATCGCTGATTTTGTGATACTAAACCATAACTATGTTCGTAAAAGTCTTTGGCAGTTCTGTGCAAGGCATTGAAGCCATCACCATTCGTATAGAAGTGAATGTGAGTATGGGGCAGGGCTATGCTGTTGTAGGGTTGCCAGATAGTGCTGTAAGAGAGAGCCTGCACAGAGCAGAAACGGCTATAAAGAATATGGGATATCATATGCCGCGTACCAAAGTAATTGTGAATTTGGCACCAGCAGGAATTAGAAAATCAGGAACTGCACTGGATTTGCCCATTGCCTTAGGAATCTTAGGCGCAAGCGATCAGCTCAGCAATACAGCGCTACTAAAAGATTTTATGGTAATTGGAGAACTCAGTTTAGATGGCAAAGTGAATGGTATAAATGGGGTATTGTCCATGGCCATGCAAGCAAAAAAGGAAGGCTTTAAAGGATTGATTATACCTAAGGCAAATGTAGCGGAAGCTAGTTTGGTAGAGGGTTTGGATATATGGGGTGTACAATATTTACAAGAACTGGTGAAATTTTTTGAAGGAGAAAATACATTGATGCCAGTGACCATTCGTGGAAATGAAGCATTGCAACAAAAACCCATTGATCATGATTGCGATTTTAAAGAAGTAAAAGGACAAAAGCTGATTAAAAGGGCAATGGAAGTTGCTGCTGCCGGGGGACATAATATTATTTTGATGGGGCCTCCTGGTGCAGGCAAAACCATGTTGGCGAAAAGACTGCCTAGTATTCTTCCACCGCTGAATATCAACGAAGCATTAGAGACAACTAAAGTGTATAGTGTAGCGGGTAAGTTAACGGAACAGACAGGGTTGATTTGTTGGAGACCTTTTCGTTCTCCGCATCATACCCTTTCTATGATAGCAATGGTAGGGGGTGGATTGAACCCGTTGCCTGGCGAAATTTCCCTTGCACATCACGGCGTGTTGTTTTTAGATGAACTACCAGAATTTTCTCGTGAAGTATTAGAAGTATTAAGACAACCCTTGGAAGAAAGATTAATCTCTATTTCCCGAAATAAAATCACGCAATCTTTTCCAGCTAATTTTATGTTGGTGGCTGCAATGAATCCCTGCCCCTGCGGCTACTATAATCACCCAGAAAAAGAATGTTCCTGCGAATCGGGTCAGGTGAATCGGTATTTAAATAAAGTTTCTGGTCCTTTACTTGATCGCATTGATTTGCATATTCAAGTGAATGCACTGCCAATAGAAGATATGGCAAAAGAAACGGAAGAAGAAGACTCTGCAATTATTCGTGAGCGAGTTGTTAAAGCCAGGGCTATTCAGTTGGCTCGTTATCGCAAACAGAAAAATATATATACCAATGCGCGAATGACATCCGCACTTTTAAGAAAGCATGTAGTATTAGATAATATAAGTGCAGAACGACTTGCTACAGCCATGAAATCACAAAACCTAAGTGCCAGGGCCTATGACCGAATTTTAAAAATTAGCAGAACCATTGCAGACCTGGCTGGTTCTGAACAAGTTCAAAAGGAACATTTGTTGGAAGCTATTGGCTATCGGTCCTTAGATAAATCTAATTGGGGAAATGGCTATAAAAAATAGTCTTAGGGCAATGACAATTTTTATACTAAAATTTCTTTCGCTGCTCGCTCACCACTTCTAACAGCACCTTCCATATAGCCGTTGAATTGCGTACTGGTTTCGGTTCCGGCCCAATGTATGCGATCGAAAGGCTTGGATAAGGAGCTTTGGTATTGTGTGAGTATTCCCGGAGGAAACATGCCTGCATAACATCCTTTCGTGAAGGGCTCTTCTGTAAAACTTTTATCGGTATAGTATTCTAACTCAGCAGCAGCGAGTCCAAACATTCGCACGAATCCAGCCTTAACCAATTCTTGTCTTTCTGCAATATCGTGTTGCATCAGTTGCTTTGCTTTTTCGGCCAGACTAAATCCCATCAGAATGCCCTTGCTTCCATCCCAAGGTGAGTTGTCAAAAACTACGGAAGTCATTTCATCGGGTGCCGCCACCAAACCATTTTTAAATTCCTTTCTCCAGAAAGGAGTAGCATATACCGCATAGCATTTAACCACGCTTCCCATGAAACTAGCTTTCATTAGATTCCATTGTGCTTCCGGAACAGCAGGGCTGAAATCTAGGTCCGTTGCGGCTACTGGCGGAATGGCAACAATGCAATGCGAAGTAGAGAAACTAAATCCATCTCCTGAAACCCTTACTCCGTTTTCATCCTGGATAATTTGGGTTACTACTTTTTCATACTGTATGGCAGAGCCTAATGTTTCAGCCATTTTAATGCAAATACTTTGTGCGCCGCCTTTAATTCGATCCTGCTGCGCTCCTTTATGAATATTCATCAGGTAGTCTAAGTTGCCACTACTCTTTATGTAAAACAAAGCATGCAAAAAAGAAAGGGTGGATGCATCTGTAGCAAAAACGGCTTCAGCAGAAACGGCAAACATTTTTCTGGCTGTTTCATTTTTCATCTGTTGATTCATCCAGTCTGCCAAACTCATGGAATCCCATTCCGCTGCATGCGGAGAGGCAAAAGGTTTTTCCAGATCAATGGTTTTTGCCAGCTTATTAATTTTTCGAATGGCGCGGTCTACACTTAACAATGCAAACAAGGGAAGGGGTGGAATAATGCCTTTGTATAATTTGTGTTTCCCGTTCAACAATAAACTACTTTTTCCTGTATCGTGTGTGTGAAAAGTATCGATACCAAACTCTTTGGCCAATGCATACATGCGTTCATGGCCCGGGCCAATCCATTGTCCCCCTAAATCGGTGTACTGATCTGCTGTAAAATATTCCGTGAGAATTCTGCCACCACATCGATTGCGGGCTTCGAGCAATAAAATTTTTTTACCTTCTTTCTGTAAAGCTAGACCAGCAGCTAATCCTGCATAGCCTGCTCCAATAATAATTACATCGTACGAAGAATGAGTAAGCATGTATCTAGTATAACCACTGGTTCACAATTCTTCCAGTGTCAGTGGTAGGGGGTAGTACAGTTAAAGCATCGCGGGTTAATACCAATACACGGCCTTCGGCTTTCTTGCCCCACATATTTCCCGTGAAGAATACATTCATGCCAAAAGGAATATGGGCTTTACCCGCACGAGGGCCCATAGAATATTTTTGCCAGGCTTCTCCTTCGGTAATTTTTTTATAATCAGATGTATCTACGTCTGAAGGCGCCTTGAAGCCATTGTATCCATTCCAAGGTGCATTCCACACCGAGTCTACCGCTCCTAAAGAAGGCACGGCAATCATTTTTATATCGTCAGTTAGTTTGGAATACGCTTCTGGATACCAGCTATCAGCACAAATTAATACAGCTAGTTTACCAGCTGGGGTAGTAAATACGGGTACCTGATTCTTATCGCCCGGAGTAGTAAATCCGGCTTCTTCGTCTATCGGAAATATTTTCTTCACCAGCGGAGCCTGAATTTTTCCTTCAGGATTATACACAATGCTGGTATTGTATAATCTTCCTCTTTCAATTTTTAGTTTACCTGCTTCATCCAATGAGGGCTCAGGCAATACAATGGATCCAGCTACAATGGTTACTTTAAATTCCTTTGCTAGTTCACTGAATATTTCATCAAAGGTTTGTGCCACAGGTTTTGCTTTCATAGCAAATGCAGCGTATTTGTCTTTGTCTTTGGTTCCTGAAGGAGCGGTCATATAAGCAACACCGAATTTGAAAATATTGGCAGTAATTACAGCGGTCATGGCATCGGTTAAATTTGTATGCTCATACACACTGCTTTTCTGTTCCATCGCAACCAGCCAACTACCAATATATTCTGGGAAAATAATAACCGTTTTTGCATTGATTAGGCCCCTTGCATTGGCAGCCTGCAGATAACTGCGCAAATTGTCTTTCAGGGTAACTTTATTGGAATAGTGAATTGGATTGAGTGCAGATTGTATACCTAACAGATTGCCGTGACCGGCATCATTGCCAAGGCTAACAATTGCACTCGAATCTACTTTTGTAGTAGCTAATACCTTGAATGTAGGTGGCACGTCAATTACTACCCATACATTGTAAAGGGCAACAATAATCATGGAAATACCTACAAATCGTACAAGGAATTTCATGCTGTCTTAATTTATAGTCAAGGTACTATAAATTTTCTAACATTTGAACCACGCCCTCTCTTTTTAAAATGAGGTATCCCAGTCGGTCATTGCTGATGCCTTCTTTTAATTGGTAGCTAAATAAAAGCTGATCGTCTTGAATAGCAGTTTCAAAATAGCGAAATTGAATATTGGGGTAATGTTTTAATTGATGCCCTATTTCGTATAAATGGGTTGATAAAATAAACAGGGCATTGGGTAGTTTTCTTAACCCTTCAATTACAACAGTACTGCATTTCACTGCATCTTCCTGATTGGTTCCCTTGA
This sequence comes from Sediminibacterium sp. TEGAF015, assembly GCF_025997995.1. Classification (GTDB taxonomy): domain Bacteria; phylum Bacteroidota; class Bacteroidia; order Chitinophagales; family Chitinophagaceae; genus Sediminibacterium. The sequence goes on from NZ_AP026683.1 coordinate 2,654,885, forward strand.
AAAGTTCATCAATCAGAATCAGCCATTTTTTGCCATCGCTGATTCGCTCAATGGTTTTCTTAATGCGCTGTACTTCGTTGAAGAAAAAACTCTCTCCCTTCATAATATTGTCCGAAACCTGAATATTGCTTAAGATACCATCCAATCGGCTGATTTTCATTTTTTTAGCAGGAACTCCCATGCCAATATGCCCCATATAGGCAGCTAGACCTGCGGCTTTAATGAAAGTACTTTTACCAGCCATGTTTGCTCCTGTGAGAAAAATAAAGTTCGCTGACTGATTTAATTTTACTTCATAGGAAACAGGTACTTCCAATAAAAAATGATACAAGCCTTCTGCTTCAATACAAGGTTCATTGGTTTCAATTACTTCAGGATAAGTGAAATGAAATTTTTTGGCGGCTTTGGCTAAACTGATATAGGCATCTAACTTGCTGTGAATCTCAATCAATTCTTCTGTGGCATTCTTGAATCGGGTTCTAATGAACTGGGCAAATTTTAAAATGGTGGTAGGGCTAAGACTTTTTTTATTCGTCTGAATCATATCCTGCACCATTTCTTTGTTTAGTAATTGACGAATGCGTTCTGCGGTTTGGTTTAGCCAAATAGAACCATTGTCCAGGGTGATCAAAGCCGCTATTTTTTCCATACCCTGCACAAAGTCCAGCGCATGCTCTACGGTAAACTTTGACAGGGAGTAATCTGCCAGATTTAGATATTTATACACTAAGGCACTAACTATCCCTATGTCAGAAGGATAATTATTAATGGGAGACTCAAAGAATTTTTCCATCACCAATACCGTTCCGTTCGAAGGGCTTACTGGATATTGATCCATAATGGATCCCAATTGTTGAATTGTTAATTGGGTTTGTTCTATGGCTTTTACCGACTCCAATGGGTGGGCAAGTAAATATCGAAGATACTCCCTGCCCCCATTGGTTAAGGTTAAATTGATATGATGGAATACTGACTGGAATTCTTCTGAATGAAAAACAGAAAGGTCCTGTAAAGTGACTTTGTCTACTTGCATGCGCAGTGTTTGGGTTGAGTTCGATTAATCTCTGCTGAATTTCAATCTTTCACCCCACTTAGATTCATCAAACACGCCATTTCCATAAACCATATGCCCATTTACAAATGTTTTTTCAATAGTAGCCGGGAAAGTCATTCCTTCCATAGGACTCCATCCACATTTGTAAAGAATATTCTGCTTGTTAACGGTATAGGGTTTATTCAAATTTACCATCACCAAGTCTGCCTTATATCCTTCGCGGATATAGCCTCTGTCTTGTATCTGAAAACAGTCCGCCACTGCATGGCTCATTTTCTCAACTACTTTGGTTAAAGGGATTCTGCCTTCTTTCACATAATGCAACATCAATTGTAATGAATGCTGAACAAGTGGCAGTCCGGCATGAGCATGTTCGTAGTCTTCCTGTTTTTCTTCCCATGTATGAGGTGCGTGGTCGGTGGCAATGATATCCAATCGATCATCTAACAATGCCTTCCACAATGCTTCCTTGTTATGTGGTGCTTTAATAGCAGGATTACACTTGATTTGATTACCCAAACGATCATAGTCATCAGCCGTAAAATGCAAATGATGTACACATACTTCTGCCGTGATGCGCTTGTCCTTTAAAGGAATCATATTGGTAAACAACTGCAATTCTCGTTCGGTGCTGATATGTAGTATATGCAAACGACTGTTATTTCTTTTGGCAAACTGAATGGCTTTAAAAGACGATTCAAAACAAACTTCATCATTACGAATAATGGGATGATCGGCTGCCGTTAATTTTTTTCCGGTGGCTTTTATTTGTTTCAAGTTCTCAGTAAATAAAGTTTCTTCTTCACAGTGGGTAGCAATCAGTAGTTCTGATCCACCAAATACTTTCTCTAATTGTAAAGTATTGTTCACCAATAAATTTCCTGTGGAAGAACCCATGAAGATTTTAATTCCGCATACATCCTGTTTTTTCTTATTCACTTTTAAAATCTCTTCGATATTGTCATTGGAAGTTCCCATGAAAAAGGAATAGTTGGCCAATGAACATTCAGCAGCCCTGCTGTATTTTTGTTCCAGTAAGTCAACGGTAATGGCAGCTGGAGAAGTATTGGGCATTTCCATGTAGGACGTAGTACCTCCTGCAACAGCCGCTTTGGCTTCAGTATATAAATTTGCTTTGTGCGTTAAGCCGGGCTCTCTAAAATGAACCTGGTCGTCAATCACTCCGGGCAATACATGTAATCCTGTTCCATCTATTTCCTGGGCTCTGGCTTTAATACTGATGTCTCCGCCAATTTTTTCAATTCTGTCTTTGCTTATGAGAAGGTCGCCTTCTATGATGTTACCTTCATTTACGATGCTCGCGTTTTTGATGATAATATGTTCCATGCTGCAATTTATTCAATTGACAGCATTCAGCCCCAGCCTTCTATAGATAATAGTTATACTTTTTAAAAGGTAGACTTAATCCTCTAAATGAAGGGAGAAAACAATCATTCTGGATTGAATTTTCTCCAAAACGTTGGAATATTTAAGCGCTGCATCCGTCTGGTGCATATTAGAGAGGCCGTAGCTGATTTTGATTTCCGGAGAGACAGTTACAAAGGGCAGATAAAAATTAAACCCAATCCCTGCTTCCAGTCCAAAATCGTTTCTTTTTAGTTTGATTAAATCATCCGCGTTTCTGGCTGTGGAGTTGGAGGAAAGATCAATATCGTAGCGTACACCGCCAATCAGGTAAGTTCTGAAGTTTCCTATACGGTCTGAACTGAATTTTAAATGAAAGGGAAAGCTTACTAGTGTAGAGGGAAGACTCTGTATCTGCGTACTTCCTTCACCTAATCTTGTGCTTCCTAGCTGATAACGGATGCTTCTGGCCCCTCCAATAATGAGCTGGGGGTTCGCTCGAATCTGAAAGTGTTCGCCCAATCTTCCCGTTGCCATTAAGCCCATATTGATTCCTCCGCTTGAGCCAGGCTCTGCTACCAGTATACTATCGGTCTGGGTAAATTGCTTGGATTTGTTTACCTGTAAATAAGAACTATTGTATCCCAGCGTGATGCCGAAATAATACAACTGGTCCTCCCGATTGATCCGGTGTAATTGTTTTTGAGCAAAGCCATACTGAGCAAGACCTAATAGGCCCCATACCAGCAGAACTATTTGCTTCCGCAATAAATAGTGCATATGCCGAAACTTAGTTTCTTCAAATAGGTTTGGGTAAAGCCTGCTTCATTCAAAATATTTAAGAATTGATTTCCCTCAGGGAAAGCCTGTACACTATCGTTCAGGTATTGGTAGGCGTCTTTGTTTTTAGAGAATACCTTTCCAATAGAGGGTGTAATATAGTTCATATAGAATTGATACAATTGTTTAAATCCTAAAGAGCTGGGTTTGGAAAATTCCAAAATCACAGCCTTACCTCCAGGTCTCAAAACGCGGTACATTTCTTTTAAACCCTTGCTCAAATCCTGAAAATTGCGCACCCCAAAGGCAACGGTGATGGCATCGAAATAATCGTTCTCAAAACGAATATTTTCACTATCACCAGTATATAATTGGATGGTATTTTCAAGTCCCTTCGCTTTTATTTTTTCTCTTCCAAAATTTAACATGCCTTCAGAGATATCAATACCGATAATCTGTTCGGGTTTTAATATTTCCTGAGTCAACAAGGCAACATCCGCAGTGCCTGTAGCAACATCCAGTATTTTTTTAGGAGCCAACTTCTTCAACTCTTTAATGGCTGTTTTTCTCCAACCAACATCAATACCCACGCTAAGAAAACGATTTAGAAAATCGTAACGGTGTGCAATATTGTTGAACATATCAGCTACCTGTTCTTTTTTTGCCAGGTCACTATCTTTAAAGGGCACTATTTCGTCGTGCGCAAATTTCGCCATGGGCCAAAGATATTCATTTTAAGCCCTGCAATCCTTTCTGTTCATGCACAACCAGCCTTATTTGGGTTAATATTTCGCAAAAATTGAGCAGACTGCCTTTATCTTCGTTTCTGTGAAGGCTAAAATATACAAATCAACCGGTAGCTGGTATCAGGTAAAAGCAGAAAATGGACAGTTTTACAATGCCCGTGCCAAAGGGATATTTAAAATTGAGGGCCATACTTCTACAAATCCAATTGCGGTAGGGGACGATGTAGATATTGAAATTGAAGCCGTGCAGGAAGAGTCTGCTGTTATCCAAAAAATTCACGACAGAAGAAACTATGTGGCAAGGGTGTCTCCACACAATAAAAGGATGCATCATATCATCGCATCAAATATGGATCAGAGTTTACTCTTTGCTACTTTAAAAGAACCAAAAACATCAGCAGGCTTCATTGACCGCTTTCTTATTTCTTGCGAAGCCTATCATATTCCTGCCATACTGGTTTTTAATAAAGCCGACCTGTACAAGCAAAAGGAAATGGAGCGTTTTGAGTTATTGAAAGAGATATACACCAATGCAGGATACACTGTGATGTTAATCAGTGTAGAAACGGGTATGGGGCTAGGGGAATTAAAAAATATACTAATGAATAAAACCACTTTACTAAGTGGACATAGTGGGGTTGGCAAATCAACTTTTATTAATCACTTGTTTCCTCAATTTAATCTGAGAACACAGGAAGTGAGCAACTGGAGTGGCAAGGGATTACATACAACTACTTTTGCAGAGATGTTCGATATTGATGAATATACCCATATCATAGATACACCGGGGGTTCGGGAATTGGGGATTGTAGACATCGCCAAATCTGAGCTCTCTCATTATTTTCCGGAGATGCGAAAATTACTGGGTGATTGCCAGTTCAACAATTGCATGCATATTAATGAACCAGGTTGTGCGGTGAAGCAACAGGTTGGTATTGGATCTGTATCGGAAGATCGCTATGTAAGTTATCTTACCATACTTGATACTATGGACAACAAGAAGTACTAGCTACTGCTTCAAAAAATTATTGTGGTTGTAATCTGCAAACCAAGAAGCATACTGCACATAATTATTCGATATTCTTTCTATTTCACCATGCACCATTTCGGGTGATAAATCTTTCACTTTTTTTGCAGGAACACCGGCATAAATGGTTCCGGACTCTACTACTGTACCTTCTAGCAATACAGCTCCGGCTGCAATGATGGAATTGGAATGGATTACACAGCGATCCATTACAATGGCACCCATGCCAATCAATACATCGTCATGAATGGTACACCCATGAACCAGCGCATTGTGACCAATGGAAACACGGTCGCCAATTACAGTTGGGTTTTTCTGGTAAGTGCAATGAATAACTGCACCGTCCTGAATATTTACTTTGTTTCCAATTTTAATAAAGTGTACATCGCCTCTCACCACGGTATTGAACCAAACACTGCATTCATCGCCCATTACCACATCTCCTACAATAGTAGCATTAGGGGCTACAAAACAATCTGCACCCATTTGCGGATGCTTGCCAAGTACAGGTAAAATCGTTGCCATAGTAATATTTGCGATGAAGATATAAATTATCGGCAATCTTATTATAAGTTTGAACCCAAATGAATCAACGTCAATTGTTTTTAGACCATGTGGCCCAGACTTCTCCCAAACCCATTGGGATTGAAATGGCTGCTGCACATGGGGTCTGGCTTACCGATACCCAAGGTAAAAAATACATTGACGGAATTTCCGGTTTCAGTGTGGCCAATATTGGTCATGGGAATCCTGCCGTTATTAAAGCAGTTCAGGAACAGGCCGCTGCTTACATGCACGTGATTGTATATGGCGAATTCATTGAAACACCACAGGTGCAATACGCAAAAAGATTAACCGAATTTCTTCCTGCCTCTTTAAACTGTGTCTATTTTACCAATAGTGGGGCAGAAGCAACCGAGGGAGCCATGAAACTGGCCAAGCGTGTAACCAACCGGTCCAAAATCATCGGAGCCCAAAACGCCTATCATGGAAGTACACAGGGCGCTTTAAGTATGATGGGAGATGAATATTTTAAACAGGCATTTCGACCTTTGTTACCTGATGTATATCATTATGCCTATGGTTCCTCCGATTTGATTGAAAATATTGACAGCGAAACAGCCTGTGTGATACTGGAAACAGTGCAGGCGGAAAGCGGCGTAACTGCTCCCCCGGCAGCATGGTTACAAGCGGTAAGAGAAAAATGCAATCAGCATTGTGTGTTGTTGATACTGGATGAAATACAGGCAGGATTTGGAAGAACAGGTTCTTTATGGGCATTTGAAAAATTCGGTATAGTGCCCGATATCTTATTGCTTGGGAAGGCCCTGGGTGGGGGCATGCCCCTAGGCGCTTTTATAGCGGATCAAAGACTCATGAATACCTTAACCTATGCACCAGTGCTAGGTCATATTACTACGTTTGGTGGCCATCCTGTTTCCTGTGCGGCAGGAAAAGCAGCTTTTGAAGAATTGATAGCACACCCCGAATGGATACGGGAAGTGCCACAGAAAAATGCACTTTTAAAATCCCGCTTACAGCATCCGAAAATTCTGTCGGTAAAGGATTGTGGATTGTGGATGAGTTTACAATTTGCTACTCCGGAAATTACCCAGGCAATTGCGCATGCTTGTATTCAAAATGGATTAGTAACCGATTGGTTTTTGTTTGCCCCCGACAGAATCAGAATTGCCCCGCCTTTGATTATTACAGAAAATGAGCTTTACCAGCTTTGCGATATAGTGTTGAAGAGTATTTAAATTCATATACCAATAATTGGTATTTTTGAACTTAAATACTCTTTTGTATGTCAAAAAACACTTCAATTCTTTTAGGGGAGCATTTTGAAAAATTCATTAATAGCGAGGTTTCCTCTGGGCGTTATGGTTCAGCTAGTGAAGTAATACGAACAGCTTTGCGAATGTTAGAAACTGAAGAACAAAAAAAGAAAGCATTGATTAAAGCTTTAGTTAAAGGTGAAAAATCTGGAAGAGTTGAGAATTTTGATCCAGTTGCTCATTTAGCAAAACTTCATAAAAAGCATTCATGAAATTGAAAGTTATTTTTCATCAAGAAGCTTTATCAGATTTAGAAGAAATATGGCTTTACACTTTAGAAACTTGGTCTCTTGAACAAGCTGACAGATATTACAATCTAATTATCAAAGAAATTGAGTTCGTTTCTAAGAAACCAAAGTCTGGAAAAAATCTAAATTCTTTAAGAGAAGGGTATTATTCAACAAAAGTAAAGTCACATTTTGTTTTTTATAAATTTTCTTCAACAGAGTTGGAAATCATAAGAGTATTGCATGAAAGCATGGATATTCCTAATCGATTGTAAAATGCAATTAAGACTTTCCTAAAATCTTAAGTTCTTATAAACTCATCCTACAAAACCTGCCGTATAATTTCTCGTAAATAGGAATAATTTTTTTGATGTCGAATTGGGCAGCTTGTTCATAGGCTGCTTCTTTCATAGTTGCCAACTTTTGCTCATCGCTTAGTAACTCAATGGCATATTTGCTCATCGATTCTACATCTCCTACATTGGCCATATATCCGGTCTGCCCCTGAATATTGATTTCCCCCAAACCACCCGCATTGGTGCTGATGACAACGGTTCTGGCTGCCATGGCTTCCAGGGCCGCCAAACCAAAACTCTCGTATTCAGAAGGCAATAAGAATACATCGCTTACGGCAAGAATATCCTCAATCTGTTCCTGCTTACCTAAGAAACGAACATCGTGTTCCACTCCTAATTCTCTTGCTAGTTCTTCACAGGCAGGTCTTTCAGGACCATCACCAACCATTAGTAATTTGGAAGAGACGGAAGCCTGTGTGGCTGCAAATACTTTAATCACATCTGTAACCCTTTTTACTTTTCTGAAGTTACTGGCGTGCATAATGATTTTTTCTCCGTTGGGTGCAATCACTTTACGGAATGCATCAATCGGTTTTTTGTTGAACCTGCTTACATCCACAAAATTGTAAATAACTTCTATTTCTTTTTCAATGGCGAATGAGTGATAGGTTTCGTCCCTCAGATTTTTGGATACGGCAGTAATGGCATCGCTCTCATTGATAGAGAATGTTACAACAGGCTCATAGGTCTTATCACGACCTACCAGGGTAATATCGGTGCCGTGTAAAGTGGTGATAAACGGAACATGTCTGCCGGTTTTCTTTTGTACAATCTGACGGGCCATGTAGGCTGCAGATGCGTGAGGTATGGCATAGTGTACATGCAGTAAGTCTAAATCATAATTCATAATTACATCTACCATGGTACTAGCTAACGCCACTTCATAGGGCGGATAATCGAATAAAGGATAAGTAGGTACCCTTACTTCATGGTAAAAGATATTGGTATTGAACACATTTAGCCTTACCGGTTGCTGGTAGGTAATAAAATGTACCTGGTGGCCCTCATCAGCAAGTGCCTTGCCTAACTCGGTAGCCAAAACACCAGATCCACCAAAAGTGGGGTAACATACAATACCAATTCTCATTGCAATTGAATTATTCAATGTAAAGAACGGATATTTTTCTCTTTTGTTCGCCCCGTTCATACATAAGCAGTACAATTAACCAAAGCGTAATCTGAGAGATTCTACTCCTCATGGTTTAAATGAAAGGTCAAATCATTAACTTTAGAACATGAAGCAATTAATCATTTTTGCAGCATGTATTCCGATGCTGCTTTCTGCACAAAGCAATGCAGACTCGGTGTACATTAAAAAAATTAGTGATGAAATCATGCGCAATGGCAAAGCCCACGATTTATTGCGTGAATTAACCAAGGGCATTGGCGGAAGATTAGCTGGCTCTGAGCAATACAATAAAGCAGTTGCCTGGGGCGAAGCTTCTTTGAAGAAGCTGGGGGCAGACAAGGTTTTTTTACAAGCCTGTATGATGCCGAACTGGAAAAGAGGGGGCAAGGACCTAGCATCCGTAGTGGATCAGAATGGAAAGAAAATCAATCGTACACTGGATGTACTGGCATTGGGTAATTCAATGGGTACCGGCGGAAAACCACTGGTAGCAGAAGTAGTGGCTGTTCAGGACTTTGACGAAATGGAAGCGAAGAAAGACCAGTTAAAAGGAAAGATTGTGTATTTCAACAATAAATTCAATCCAACCAATATTCAGACTTTCAAGTCTTATGGGGAAGCAGGTCAGTACAGAAGATCTGGTCCAAGCAGAGCAGCCAAGTACGGTGCTGTGGGAGTAATGATCCGCTCATTAACGGAAGCCACCGATAACAATCCGCACACGGGTACAACAGGCTATGATGAAGCTTATCCGAAAATTCCAGCGATTGCTTTAGGCAATTATGATGCTGACTATATCTGGGAATTAACCAGAAAAAATATCATCAAAGTTTCCATGACTACCAACGGATCCTTTGGTCCGGATGTGGAAGGTCATTCTGTGGTTGCTGAATTAACAGGCACTGAATTTCCGAATGAATACATTACCGTTGGAGGGCACCTGGATAGCTGGGATGTAAACGAAGGAGCCCATGATGATGGTGCAGGAATTGTACAAACCATCGAAATCATGCGAGCATTGAAAGTGTTGGGTTATCAGCCCAAGCGAACTTTGCGCTTTGTGTTGTTTGCCAATGAAGAGAATGGTATGAGAGGGGGTAATAAATACGCAGAAGAAGCAAAGAAAAATAATGAGAAACATGTATTTGCATTAGAGTCAGATGCAGGTGGATTTACACCAAGAGGATTTGGCTTTACAGCAAGTGCAGAGCAGCTGGCAAAAATTCAACAGTGGTTGCCATTGTTAAAACCTTATGGAACCGACTTTTTACAAGCCGGTGGCGGTGGAGCAGACATTGGGCCTTTGAATAAAACTTTTGGAACGCCGATTGCTGGATTAATGCCCGACAGTCAGCGTTACTTTGATATTCATCATGCCCGTTCCGATGTTTTTGAAAATGTAAACAAAAGAGAGTTGAATTTGGGCGCAGTGAATATGGCGGCATTAATTTATTTAGTAGACAAATACGGACTATAATATGACAATGAAAAAATTTGCCTGGAGCGCAACCACCATAATACTTTTAGTGCTGGCTGGGTTTATCTACTGGCGTTATTATTTTGTTTACTCCGAAGGAACTAAAGCCGGCATTTTGAATACTTTCCAGCAAAAAGGATTTGTATTTAAGACCTATGAAGGCAATTTAATTCAGAGTGGATTTAAAGCCAATGTACAGAGCAATGAGTTTGTGTTTAGCGTAGTAGATGAAAAAGTGGCGGAAGTACTCAATCAGAATTCAGGCAGAGAAATCAATGTGCATTACAAAAGGTACTTAGGTGCTTTGCCCTGGAGAGGCGTAGAAAAATACATTGTAGACAGTATTTTAGAAGTGAGGGGGTTGGGCAATGAAACCATTATTGCTCCTAAACAGCATTGATTGCTGAGCTGAATCTGAACTAAATGAACTATAGATGAAATAAATATTGCTAGGCCTGCAATAAAAAAATCACCGGAATTTTATGAAGTTCCGGTATTTTTTTGCCCCATTCTTTTACGGTAAGGGTTACAATGCTTTCATCAGGTGCAGTAATATTCTTGCCCACGCAAATGCGGGTTTCCGGCTTACAGGAACTTAATAAATCTTTCATCATCTGATTGTTTCGGTAAGGCGTTTCAATGAATATTTGTGTACACTGATTTCGTTGAGCGTCTTCTTCCAGCGCCCTGATTTTCTTTTTTCTTTCAGATGGATCAATGGGCAGGTACCCGTTGAACTGAAAACACTGTCCGTTCATGCCACTAGCCATTAATGCCAGTAATATTGAGCTGGGCCCTACCAATGGTTTTACAGGGAATCCATTTTGCTGTGCAGCTTCTACTAGCACCTGTCCAGGATCGGCAATACCTGGGCAACCCGCTTCACTCACAATGCCAATGGCATGTCCTTCTTTCAAAGCTTTTAAAAACTGCTGAACAACTGCCGCCTCTGCTTTATGAATCGCCTGCCACTGATAATTGTCAATCACCATTTCTTTCCAGATCTTTTTGAAGAAACGCCTTGTGGTTTTTTCGTTTTCTACAAAGAAATAAGAACATTGCTGTATTCCTTCCTTTATATATCCAGGAATGGTCTCCAGTGCATCTTCGTATAGCACAGTAGGTATGAGTAATACTTTACCCATTGTTGTTCTGTATTTTTTCTAGCGCTTCTTTTTTAAGCGGGTATATACTTAATGTGGCAGCTACTACCGCATAGGCAGGGGCTAAAATCCACCCGATTAGGGGTAATAAATGAAACAGATAAAATACAAGACCATTTCCGATGGCCAGTCCTTTATGGGCTGCAACAAAGGCAATGCTTTCAGAAGTTGACTTTTTATGTCTTTCCATGCTATAATCCAGCATGGAGAAGCCGTAGTAGTAGCACTCCAGAATTAAAGCAAGAAATGGAGTAAGCCATCCGAGTAGCGGAATCAAACTTAAAAAAATGATACTGAGAACATATACTGTTTGCCACAAACTGTTTCGGATGGCCAGTTGAATACCACGCACTATATCTTTCAGGAACTGAGTGGTATTAAAAGGAAAATCCTTGTTTTCTAAAATCGCTTCTGTTTTCTCACTTAAGTAGGCAAACAACGGAGAGCCTACAATGAGAAATAAATATTTAAAGAGAGAAAAATAAAAAAGCATCAGCAGGATCCATAATAACATGCTTCCCATGGTGAAAATGAATCCGAGGAAACCACTGTCGATAGTATCCAGCCATCTTTTCAGTCCGGTATTCAGTGCAATCCACTCAATAGCATTATTAACGCTCTGGCTAAAAAAATACATGCCGGTGAGAAAAAGCAACATATAAAGCAATCCTGGAACAATGATCCATTTCCAAAGTTTATGTGCTTTAATGAAACGGTGCGCTGCTCCGTAAGCCTGTATTGATATGATAATTTCCTTTAGCAATCGGGGGTTTTTGCCAAAGATAGCAAATAGGATTCTAAAACTTGGGGCAGTTCACTGGCCTGTCTGTATTGGGTCTTCTGATATAAATCAGGGAAACTTCAATTCCTCCTCTGTTCATGGAAGCTGTTCTTAAAGAGGAAGTATTGTAATCGTAGGTTGCACCAATTCGGATATTGTTAAACTCAATGCCAATATAAGGAATGATGGCATCTTTCATTCTCATCCAGGCACCAATGTATAAGCTCGTTGGGTTGAGTTGATCAGGCGTTGCATTCAGTTGTATGGCACCCCCGATAATGGTTTGAGAAGCCTGTGCCTGAAAACTCTGTGATCCGCTCAGGTGAAGGGTTGCAGAAGTGCTTAGTGGAAAATAGGCCCCTGCATGAATATTGGTTCTGGGCTTCAGTGCATATTCGGCTCCGGTAAAAGATTGCCGGGGCCTATTAATATGGTACATGCTGATGCCAAAATAGAAATTATTATTCTCGTTGGTACTTCCGTTGTACAATAAACCTGCGTTTAAATCGAGGTATTTTGATTTGAGTGTGGTATTGTTGAATATCTCTGAACTCACTCTGGTAAAACCAGCTGTAGTTAACTGATCTTCAAAATTGAGATTAGTGGTATTGATAAACATATTGGCATATGTTCCCTGAAAGCCAAGTCCAATCTGGTGCATACCATCTTCATCCAGGCTCTTGTGATAAGCTGTTGAGAAACTTCCGTAATTAAACTGAACTGCGCCATTACTGCTATTGTCGTTGAATCCCATGAAGCCCACACCCCAGGTATCGCCTCTTTGCATTTTATTCTGCATGATTTGAAAATCGATGGAAGCAGTTGCCGTTGTAAAAGCATTGTTGATGCCTGGCCATTGATTGCGATAATTACCTGCTATGCGATAAGTACCAAAAAATTTACCAGTGAAGGCGGGATTTAAAGTAAGCGGGGAAGAAAAAAATTGAGAAAAATGCGGATCCTGTGCCTGCGCTACCAAAGACAAAAAAGCCCCACATCCCCAAAGCAGAAGTTTACGCATACAGTTTTGTTCCTTCTAAAGATACAATTTTATTGAGGCATGCAGCTTTGCTATGATTGCATTTTTGAGCCATATGCCAGGTCGCCGGCGTCACCTAAACCCGGAACGATATACGACTTGGCAGTCAGTTCTTCGTCAATATCGCCACACCAGATTTTAATATTGGTTCCGCATTCTCTTTCTAGGAATTCAATACCTACAGTGCAGGCGATGGCTACTACCACGTGAATATTTGCCGGATTCCATTCTGCTTTCATGTGTTGAATGGTCTTTACCAAGGAGGCACCGGTGGCAAGCATGGGGTCAGAAATTAACACAACTCTGTTATTCAGGTCCGGACAGCTCATGTATTCCATGCTTATTTCAAAACTCCCATCTCTGTGGTGTTTGCGGTACGCAGACACAAATGCATTGTCGGCTTTATCAAAGTAGTTAAGCATACCATTGTGCATAGGTAATCCTGCTCTTAAGATGGTTGCCAAAACGGGCTGATCTTTTAATAGTTTGCTTTCGTGTGTTCCCAATGGAGTAGCTATTTCAACCGTTTCCCAGGGAAGTTCCTTGCTGATTTCATAAGCAGCTACTTCTGCAATACGCTCCAGGTTTCTTCTGAAACGCATGCGGTCGCCTTGTACGTTTACATTTCTTAACTCAGCTACCCAGTTGCTTAGCAGGCTGTGCTGCTTACTTAAGTTGATCACCATGGCCAAAAATTATGCAGCGAAAATAAGGTTTTTACTGAGGTCAGGATAAAAACGAAAAGCGGTCTCCATCAAATAATCCCTTGTCACTTAATTTTAAGTGAGGAATCACGAGCAATGCCATAAAACTTAAGGTCATGAATGGCGCTCCCAGCTTACTTCCTAGGCTCTTGGCCATGGCGTCAATCGCCGTATATTGATTGGCTATCTCAAAACCATCTTCTGTACTCATGAGTCCGGCAACTGGCAAGGGCAAAACTTTTTGATCGGAACCCTTTACGCAACTGATACCGCCCTCTGCAGCAATTACTGCATTAATGGCTGCTACCAGTTCCCCATCCGTTGCGCCAACTGCCACAATATTATGACTATCGTGTGCTACGGTAGAGGCGATGGCGCCGGTACGGAAACCAAAATTCTTGATGAATGCTTTTGCTACCGGCGCCATATGGTACCGGTTCACTACTACCATTTTTAAACAATCTGTTTCCGGATTGCTAATCCATTCTCCGTTGATTTCTAGGCCCTTCATCATGATCCGATTTGTTATGAGTTGTCCGTCCAAAGCTTCTATGACTGGAATCAAACCTCCTTTCTGCGGATAATTAGTTATATGTACTTGAAGGTCTTCCACTGTTACTGGTTTGCAGGAAAAGCGATTGATTGGAGTGGCAGCTACTGAGGGAATGATGGATTTGAATGGAGTAACGCCTTCGATATTCGGATTGGTTATATCTGGATTTTTTGAACTGTTGTTAATCAGCAGCGGCTGTCCGTCAATATAGGTTTGGGTTACTTTAAAATGAGTAAGGTCTTCCACTACAATAAAGTCGGCAGGGTCTCCTACGCGTAGGGTTCCCACATTCAGTTTGTAGTGATGTACCGGATTAATGCAAGCCACTTTTAAAATATTGAAAATATCCAGCCCTTTGGCAACAGACCTTGCACACAATTGATTGATATGTCCTTCTACCAGACTGTCCGGATGTTTGTCGTCGCTGCAAAACATAATACTATTCGGATGGTCGTCGATGAGATCGGCTAAAGCCTCAAAATTTTTGGCAGCACTTCCTTCACGGATAATAATTTTCATCCCATAGGATAATTTATCTACGGCCTCCTCTAAAGTAAAGCATTCGTGATCGGTGGATATGCCGGCTTCTATATATTGTTTAGCCAAAGCTCCGGTAAGGCCGGGGGCATGGCCATCCACGGGCTTGCCGGCCCGGTGTGCTGCTGCAATTTTTTTCATGACTTCGGGGTCATTGTGCAGCACGCCGGGAAAATTCATCATCTCACTTAAATATTTAATGTCGTCTGATGCGAGCAACTGTGCTACTTCGTTGCTATCTAAGGAAGCACCTGCCGTTTCAAAAACAGTGGCTGGTACGCAACTGGGCGCACCAAAATTGAATTTGAAGGGAACCTGTTTCCCATTTTCAATCATGAATTGTACTCCTTCCATGCCACAGACATTGGCAATTTCATGTGGGTCACTTACGGTAGCAACAGTACCATGCAACACTGCAATTCTTGCGAATTCACTGGGTATGAGCATGCTGCTTTCAATATGCACATGGCTATCAATAAAACCCGGCATGATATATCCTGGCGTGTCAATGTCTTCTTCGGCTGCAGCTTCTATAGAGGCAATTTTTTTATTGGCTATGGTAACTCGTGCAGGATAAATTGATTTGTTATATATATCGACCAATAGTGCCGTAACTGTATATGCAGTGCTCATTTTATTGTCTACTCTTTTGTTTCGTCAACTATATCATGAATGGCTTTGTCTAAAACTTTTGCAGCTATTTCCAATTGATTCAATAGCATATTTTTTTCCTCAGAAGAAATTTCCATTTTCATCAGATTGATAATCCCCATAATATCAGTTAAAGGGCCTCTAACCTGATGGCTTTGATTCCAGGCAATTTTTCTTAGTTTCTCTGTAGTGGCTTTTTGAGCAGTTATATCGGTTTTAATTCCTAGAAAATGTTCAATAACTCCATTTTTATTTCTAACAGGTGTAATGGTTGCTTCTTCCCAAAAAAGTTCTCCGTTCTTTTTTCTGTTCAAAAATTCCCCTTTCCAGGTATACCCTTTGATGATTGTGTCCCACATATTTGCATATTGTTCCGAAGTAGTATGGCCTGTTTGCAAAATATTGATATTACTTCCTATTGCTTCTTCTCTGCTATATCCAGTTATATCAATAAAAAATTGATTAACGTATTCAATATTCCCATTTAAATCGGTTATGACAATACTGGTGCTACTCTGCTCAACTGCTATTGAAAGCTGTTGAATTTTATCATCCTTTATTTTTCTTTCTGTAATATTTGTTGAAACGACTAAATATTTTTTAGTTAATGTAGTTTCGTCTTCAATAGGCACAACAGATAGCTCAAACCAGAATTTGCCTATGGGCAAACTCAATTCATATTGTTGACCTACTGATATTCCTTTTTCATCTGTTTCTGCTAGTGCAGCATCCATTACAGCCGAAGCCTCTTTTGAAATAATATCTGAATATTTTTTCCCCATGAAAACTTCTGGAGGAGCGGCTAATAAGTCGTTTACATTAGAATGGTATTCATAAATTATTTTGTCATTGCCAATCACAAATATCAAATCAGGGATGGCTTTTAAAATGGCTTCCTGCTTTTTATAAAGCGTTGTCAGTTGCTCAAGTGTATTTCTTTGTTCAGTAATATTAGCATTGAACCCATACCAGGTAACAGATCCATCGGGTAATGCCTCTGGGCTTGATCTGGATAAGATCCATTGTACAGGCTTCCCGGGAATGCATACGCGGAATTCACAGTAGAATTCTGATATGTTTTTTGCTGAATGTTCAATATCTTCCAATACTCTTTCTGCATCATCTGGATGAAGTACCCTGGCAATCGCATCAAAACTATCCTTTACGTCCTCTGGTTGGCATCCAAAAATATTTTCAATTCCTTTAGAGGCTATGGGTACATAATAAGACCCATCTGGCCTTCTGGTAAATTGAAAGATAAGGTCGGGCAGATGGTAAGAGAGTTTTCTGAACTCGTCTTCTCTCTTATTTTCAGAAGATATCATGAATTCGTATTCAATTGTATTATGAAATTACAGTAATTTAACTGTCTTAATTGAATGCAATGAGAAAAATCCTATCGATTCTTGTATTGTCCGTTTGCATGCTTCCGCTACAAGCGCAAAAAAAAGAAAGAGTAAAACAGGTCGCCATCCCTAAAGAAGATGTTTCAGACCAATTATTAGCTAAAGTAAAATACCGTTCCATTGGACCATACCGCGGAGGCAGAAGTGCCGCAGTGGCGGGTAGTTATAAAAATAAAACCACTTTTTATTTTGGTGGAACAGGGGGTGGCGTTTGGAAAACGACTGATGGTGGAAGTAATTGGAAAAATATTTCTGATAAATTTTTCGGGGGTACCATCGGGGCAGTAGCCGTTGCACCCAGTGACGAATCTATTGTATATGTAGGTGAGGGAGAAAATACCATGCGAGGCAATGTTGCTGAAGGATTGGGTGGTGTTTGGCGTAGTGCAGATGCAGGCAGAACCTGGAAAAATATCGGATTAAATGATGGCAGACATATTATCCGTTTGATTATACATCCAAGAGATCCGAACACTGTTTGGGCTGCTGTAATGGGCCACCTTTTTGGACCGAATGAAGAGAGAGGTGTCTATAAAACTACAGACGGTGGAAAGACCTGGAAGAAAACTTTATACATCAACAATCAGACAGGTGCATCTGACCTTGTAATGGAGCCAGGTAATCCCGATGTGTTTTATGCTGGTATGTGGAGAGTAATCAGAACTCCGCACAGCATGGAAAGCGGTGGTGAAGGAAGTGGATTGTATAAAAGTACCGATGGTGGAGAAACCTGGCAACCCTTGATTAATAAAAAAGGGATGCCTAAGGGTTTGTGGGGTATTGTTGGTGTAGCAGTTGCTCCGTCAAATCCGGAAAAAGTATATGCGATTATTGAAAATGCAAATGGTGGTTTATTTAAAAGTGAAGACGCAGGTGAAACCTGGACACTAACCAGTAATGACAATAATATTCGTCAGCGTGCCTGGTACTATACGAAAGTATATGTTGACCCTAAGAATGAAAACCTGGTGTATTGCCCCAATGTAAACTTTATGAAGAGTAACGATGGTGGCAGAACTTTCCAGTCTGTGAATACACCTCATGGTGATCACCACGATTTATGGATTGATCCCGAAGATGGCAGGAGAATGATTGTAGCAGATGATGGGGGAGCACAGGTAAGTTTTGACGGAGGGAATAACTGGAGTACTATGGACAATCAACCTACTGGTCAATTCTATCGGGTAACAACAGATAATGCTGTTCCTTACAGAATTTTAGGAGCTCAACAGGATAATTCAACTGTTCGTATTAAAAGTAGAACCAGCGGCTCTGGTATCACTGCCAGAGACTGGGATATTACAGCGGGTTCTGAAAGTGGCCATGTTGTTGCAGATCCATTAAATCCTGAAATTGTTTATGGAGGTAACTATGGCGGATATTTAGCAAGACTCGATCATAGAACAGGTGAGAACAGAGCCATCAACGTGTGGCCGGATAATCCAATGGGTGCAGGTGCCGATGTATTGAAGTATCGCTTCCAGTGGAACTTCCCCATCTTTTTTTCGCCGCATAATCCAAAGCGTTTATATACAGCAGGTAACCATTTATTTGTAACAGAGAATGAGGGACAGAGCTGGGAAATGATCAGCCCCGATTTAACAACAAATGATAAAACCAAACAGGGACCAAGTGGTGGACCTATCACCAAGGATAATACTTCTGTTGAATATTATTCTACCATTTTTGCAGCTACTGAATCAGCATTAGAAAAAGATGTATTGTGGACAGGCAGTGATGATGGTCTGATTCATGTTAGCAAGGACGGAGGTAAGTCCTGGAATAATGTTACGCCTCCAGATGCAGGCAAGTGGATGATGTGGAACTGTATTGAAACAGATCCTTTCAGAAAAGGTACTGCTTTTTTTGCGGGAACAAAATACAAACTAGATGATTATACTCCTTATTTGTATAAAACAAATGACTACGGTAAAACCTGGACGCGCATCACAACAGGAATCAATAATATGCATTTTACAAGAGCTATCAGAGCTGACAGAAAAGTGCAGGGTTTATTGTATGCTGGAACAGAATTTGGTATGTATATCAGCTACAACGATGGTGCAAGTTGGAAACCTTTCCAGTTGAATTTACCGGTAGTGCCTATCACTGATATTGCATTAAAGGATAACGATCTCATTGTAGCCACTCAGGGTCGTTCATTTTGGGTAATTGATGATTTAACTATCATACAGCAAAAAAATGCATCGATTCTTGATAAGAATTTGCATGTGTTTGCAGTGAATGACAGTTACAGAACAGAAGGAGGTGGCAGAAGAAGAAGAGGGGCTGTTGCGGCTGAACCTAATGCAGGAGCCAATCCTCCGCAGGGTACCGTAATCAACTTTTATGCAAAGGGGATAACCGATAGTTCAAAAGTTTCTATTACTATTCATGACAAACAAGGAAAGCCTATTAAAACTTTCAGCAGTTACACCAAAGTGGCAGAAGATCAGCTGGAAGTGGTAGAAGGCATGAATCAGTTTGTATGGGATCAGAATTATCCGCCTGCTGAAAGAACAGATGGAATGATACTTTGGAACGGTGGAATTGGTTCTGCTAAAGCTGCTCCCGGAAAATACACTGGAAAAATCAAGTATGGCAATGACTCCGCTGATTTTAGTTTTGTGATTAAACCAAATCCTACCTATGCTGCAACAGAAGCGGATTACGATGCACAGGTTAGTTTCCTATTATCTGTTCGTGATAAATTCAATGAAGTGCAGAAAGCTATCAGAAATATCCGAACCCTAAGAACACAGATTACGGACCTAAACGCTAAGATTGATGCTAAATCTAATAAAGAGATTAAGCAATTGGCAGATAGCATCAACAAACAAATTACATCAGTAGAAGAAGCATTGTACCAAACCAAAGCTAAGAGCGGACAGGATGTATTGAACTTCCCAATTCGTCTAAATGATAAAATTGCAGGATTGTACGGAGTAGCGTCAAGTGGTCAGAATGCACCTAGCAGACAGGTACGTGAAGTATTTGCAGATTTAAGTGCACAGGCCAATTTGCAATTGTCCAAATTGAAACAGGTATTAGATACAGATGTTAAACAACTAAATAAATTAATAAATGACAAACAAGTTCCTGTAATAGGAATTAAATAATCTTATAAATTAAGCCAATAGTTCAATTTAAAAACGAGCGCTCTGTTTCTGTTTTTCATTAAAGGCGATGTAAAATAATTGTCTGTGTAAACCAGGAACAGATCGCTCATTGGCTTAAATCTGTATTGTAATCTGCTGTTGATATTGATATTGTTTCTTTGTGTGTTGTATTGAAAAAAAGTTGTCCAAAATAATTTGGTAGAAAAATTGATTTCTGTTCGCTGTGATATCAAAAAAAGTTCAGTTGAGCCATACGTGCCCGGAAATTCTAACTTGTTGTATTGTATATTCAGATTCAGATTTGTATTGGGTAATTTTCTGAAAGTGATTCCAGCTGTTAGTGTTCTGTTTGTACCATTATAAAATCCACCTGTTGCTGCACTTACATTGAAACTGAATGGCCTTCTGAAATCTGAGTTATACCGGATTCCTACATCTCTGTATTTGTATTTTGCTACAGGAAGTGGTGTTCCTCCTGTAAAAGAAATCGGAAATAATAAATCTACTTCATAGTCTGTTGCGCCATATCCAATTCTAGACGTATTTCTAAATTCTACTCCCCCGCTAAAACTGGTATTTCTTTCATTAAAACTATTGTCAGGATTCCATACAACATAGTTCTCGGCTTCAAAGCGAATTCCTATCAGTTTGCCTTTTGACGGGATGATTTTATATTCTGCGTTCGTATAAGAGTGCTTAAATCCAACTCTAATGGATGTGTCTCTGGAGGCATCATAGTTTTCAATCCTCTCAATAAAACCCATATCAGCAAAGTAGTTGGTACCCAGGTTGGTTAGGTCCTGCATGAAGCTAAAATTTCTGCTATTGTAGGAAAATCCAAGGTTGTAAAAAGCATTGTCACTTTTAATGCCTGGTTTAAAGGAGTGATGATAAGTAGCCCAGGCCCCCCATTTCCCTTCCAGGTCAGAGTAGTTGTATTCTATGCCTGCATTGCGACTGAAAACATCCAGTGGATTTGCATTTTTTTCTTTTTCAGTCATGAAACTACTTCTGTTTAAAAAATATGCTTTTATAACAGAGCGGCTGAACACTCTCTGATCCACAGATAAAGCTGTATAATTCTCTGGAGCATAATCACCTTGTCTTCCGGTTTGCATATTCATAAAACCAATTCTGGTTTTCTTTGCAATATTTCCTGTAATTCTGGCGCCAAAAAGAATGGGAATTTTGTTTCCGTTTTTGTCCAATCCAATTCTTCTGGAGTAAAATGGTCTGATGGGTTCAATTCCATATCCAGAAAACAAATCTGCATTCTCTAAGAAAAAAGTTCTTCTTTCAGGGAAGAAGATATTGAAACGGGTTAAATTGGTAACCTGTCTATCTACTTCAATCTGAGAGAAATCGGGATTAACTGTTAAGTCTAAATTTAAGGAAGAAGTCAATCCGATTTTTGCATCAAAACCTGCATTGGGTTTGGCATTGATGGGTTCATTGCCGGCTCTGTTTTCTGTTACTTCTGTTGTTACAAAAGGAACAAATACTGAATTGCTTCCTGGTTTTGGGGGAGCATCTTCCCAAACTAATGCACCTGTATAACCAATATCATGAGAGGCAAAATTGACAGGCACATTGGTCCAGGTAGAATATTCGTTGGTCTTTGTATCAACTCTTACAAAATTGATTCCCCAGGTTTTTTTATCGGCCGGATAGCGAATGGATTTAAAAGGGATGGCCATTTCAGCGGTCCAGCGATCTCCATATCTTTTGGTTTCAGAATACCAGGTCTGGTCCCAGCTGAATGAAACTCCATCTCCTGCAGAGGTAAGCTGATCTTCGCTTTGTGCATTATAGGCATTCACCACAAAAAAGAAACCATTATTCCTGGTATTTACCGGATCCAGTACCAAGGCCACACAATCATTTCCATCGTGACCAATATCTCTCTTTAAACTTTGTATAAAAACTTTCCCTGAATCGTACGCGGTAAATGCAACGTACAAAAACTTCTCATCATAGGAAGTTTGTACTTCTGTTGCATGTTTAGCTTTCTTTTTGTCATCTGGATATTTTTCCCAAAAGGAGCTCACTTTTTGGGCCTTTTTCCAAATTTCATCGTCCAGTATACCATCAATTTTTACAGGTGCGTGTGTTTTGGTTATAACAATCTGATAGTCTTTCTGAAAAGTCTCTCCATTTCTAACTTGAGCAAATCCATTTGCCCAGTAACATGTAAAAAATAAAATAGTCAGTATTCTCATATAGATTCTGCAAGGAATGCAACAAAAAAGCAAAATTGGTATAAAAACAGCGAGGCTGCAGATTAATTTGCTTAATGGTAGAATGAATGGATAAACGCAGTATTAATCTTCTTTCAGTAAATCGGGTCTGCGCTCTTTTGTTCTTTCCATGGATTGTTCAAAACGCCAGTCTTCCACTTTTTTGGGATCGCCCTGTAATAATATTTCCGGAACTTTCATGCCTCTGAAATCTGCCGGGCGGGTATAAACAGGCGGGGCAAGTAAATTGTCCTGAAAGGAATCTGTTAAGGCAGAAGTTTCATCGCTTAAAACGCCGGGAATTAATCTTCCGATTGCATCCACAACCACTGCCGCTGCCAGTTCTCCTCCACTCAATACATAATCTCCAATGGATATTTCCATATTTACGTATTGGTCTCTGATTCTCTGGTCAATTCCTTTGTAGTGTCCACAGATAATCAAAAGATTCTGAAGTAGTGATAACTGATTTGCTCTTTGCTGGTTGAATCTTTCACCATCCGGAGTCATATAGATAATGGCATCATACTTTGTTTCCTTTTGCAGTTCTTCAATTGCGTTGGCAAGTGGCTCACACATTAGTACCATTCCTGCGCCACCACCAAATGGATAATCGTCTACCTGTGCATGTTTATTAATAGCCCACTTGCGCAGATTATGCGTACGAACCCTAAGCAAACCTTTATCCTGTGCACGTTTCATGATGCTGTGGCTAAAAGGACCTTCCAATAGGGCTGGAACAACCGTGATGATATCAATAGTGAACATGCGCTGTTTGAATTATATTTTATTCCATAAATTCTTCCAAATCTCTCCTGTCTCTCTTGGTAGGTCTCCCTACTTTACTTAATCGCTTACCTGTATGGAAACTGGAAGCAACAAATTTGACCCGATCCAGTTCCTCCGCCGGCGTTATATCAATGTAGTATTTAATGGCTTCAGCATAGGCTTGTCTTGTATGAAGCAGTCCGGTCACTTTGATGACCCATTTTTTAGTTTCAGTTTTTACTTCGTATTCATCGCCAACTGCCACAATTCTGGAAGACTTAACTGAATCGCCATTGTATTTGACTTTGCCTTTACTGCAAGCATCGCCAGCCTGGCTTCTTGTTTTAAACAGCCGGATACTCCAGAGATATTTGTCTATCCGCAATTTTTCTTTTTCAACTGCCATATTATCCTTTCATTTCTGCGAAATACTTGTGGAAATAAGGAATAGTCTCAATGCCTTTGTAATAGTTCTCTAAATTGAATTTTTCATTAGGACTATGCAGGTTGTCACTGTCTAGGCCAAATCCAAGGAAGATGATTTTTAATCCAAGTTCCTTTTCAAATAAGGCACAGATCGGAATACTGCCACCGCCTCTTACAGGAATGGGTTCTTTGCCAAATGCAGTTTCAATTGCTTTTGCAGCTGCTTTGTATTCCACTGAATCTATCGGAGTCATATAAGGTTCTCCGCCATGATGCTCCATGGCATTGATGGTTACTCCGGCTGGAGCAATACTTCTGAAATAATCCAGTACTTTTTTGGTAATTACTTCCGATGATTGATTAGGGACCAATCGGCAGGAAATTTTAGCAGCAGCTTTGGAAGGTAAAACTGTTTTAGCGCCCTCCCCTGTGTAGCCACCCCAAATACCATTTACTTCCAAAGTTGGACGGATACCTGTTCTTTCGTTGGTGGTATATCCTTTCTCGCCCCACAATTCCGTTACACCTAAGTCTGTTTTATACTCCGTTTCATTAAAAGGTGCTTTGGCCATTTTGGCTCTTTCTTCAGGGGTAGCATCTACCACATCGTCATAAAAGCCGGGAATAGTGATATGATTATTTTCGTCGTGGCAGGAGGCAATCATTTGGGCTAAAATAGTAATGGGATTGGCAACCGCCCCTCCGTACACGCCGCTATGCAAATCTCTGTTGGCTGCAGTAAGTTCCAGTTCAATATAACTGAGCCCTCTCACGCCAATATCAATTGATGGATTTTCCATGCTTAGCATAGAAGTGTCTGAAATTAGTATCACATCTGCTTTTAACAGTTCTTTATTTTGCTTAACAAATTCTGCCAGGTTAGGACTTCCAATTTCTTCTTCTCCCTCTATTAAAAATTTAATATTGGTGCAGAAGCTATTGGTTTTAGTAAAAGTTTCCAATGCTTTTAAGTGCATATAAAATTGGCCTTTATCATCTGCAGATCCACGTGCATAAATTTTGCCGTCTTTAATCACTGGCTCAAAAGGTCCGCTATGCCATAATTCCAAAGGATCTGCGGGCTGAACATCATAATGTCCATATACCAATACAGTAGGTTTTGTTGGATCTACTATTTTTTCGCCATATACAATCGGGTGTCCCTTTGTTGGATAAATGGTTGCAGTATCTGCACCTGCTTCCAACAACCTTTGCTTTACTATTTCTGCGCAGTGCAGCATATCATCCTTGTGCTCAGATCTTGCACTGATACTAGGTATTTTTAATAACTCAATTAATTCATTTAAAAATTGGTCCTTGTGTTGTTCCTGATAGGTTTTCCAGCTCTCCATACTTAATATTTAAAGCTGCAAGTTACCTAATTAAGCCTGCTCTGCAATGCGATGTTTCTGGTTAGAAACCACATTTTCAAGGGTCCAGTCCAGCGACTGCTGAAAGGGCTGTGTTCTTTCCTTGCAATCCGATAAGGAGCAGATAGCACAGCTATAGGGTAAACAACCATCGGTATGCACAAAAAGCTCGATGGAATCGCCGAAGTTTTCTTTAATCAGGTTGGATAAATTGTCAATTTCACGGTGGGCTTCATGAACATTATAGTACCAGGGAAGTGTTAAGTGACAATCAATATGCAACAAATCGCCGTATTTGATAACTCTTAGGTTGTGCAAGTCAATCCATTTACTGCTCTTTGAAGTATTTAATACACCAATAAATTTATTTAACATTTGCTCGTCTGCCTCGTCCATAATTCCTGCAAGTGACTTTCTCAGGATTGTATAGCCATTGTACATAATCCATCCACTTAGCGCAAGGGCAACCACTTTGTCCAGCCAATAAATTTGCGTAAAATAAATCAATGCAATGGCTGCCAATACACCAACTGTGGAGTAGGTGTCAATTTGCAGATGCTTCCCGCTACTTTCCAGTGCAAGCGAATTATTTTTTCGTCCAATGCGAATGCAGATAGCACCGGCAATATAGTTCAGAATGGCAGTAGATCCAACGAGCCACATGCCATTGTCCAATGCCTGAACGGTATGGTTTTCTAGGATATTTACAACGGTTTCATATATGATTAAAATACCTGCAGCTATAATTAAGCTTCCTTCTGCAGCTGCAGAGATGAATTCGGCTTTGCCATGTCCGTAAGGATGATTTTCATCTCTAGGTTGAGCTGCAATATATAAGCTATACAGGCCAATAAACCCAGCTACAATGTTCACAATGCTTTCCATTGAATCTGATAAAATGGCCAGTGAATCCGTTAGATAATAGGCGGTTATTTTCAAGATAAACAGCACTACACTAAGAACAGTAACCCATTTTTGGACTAAAAAATTTTCTTTCCCTGAATACATAATCGCCTTATTTGATGGGAATTAATGAATTTTTGCTTTATTTTTAGCATCCAAATTAGGGTATTATTTGGACTATAACCCCCGAAATGCGTAAACCAGAACTAAGAGAGAGAATCCCTTCAAGGCCTCCACTTATATCGCCATTGCATGATGAAACGGATCAGCCTGTCTGGTCGGTTATGATTGCCGTGGACAATACTTTTACTTATCTAAACACTACTTTACTGTCTATTCTGGAACTGGATCAGGGAATTGGCGTAATGCAGATTATGGTTGTGGACGATGCCAGTGATGATGGTGATGTGGAGCAATTGGTAAAAGATACAGGAAAAGGGAGAATCGGATATTTCAGACAGCCCAATAAAATTGGCAGGCTCAGAAATCTGGAAACCTGTATTAAATTATCACGCGGAAAATATATTCATATTTTATACGGAGACAACTATGTCATGCCCGGATTTTATGACGAAATTTTGTCTTTGTTTAATGAGTTCCCAAGGGTAGGTGCTGCATTTACAGAATTCCAGTATATAAATGAACGAGGCAATCCAATTTGGAAACATCAGCCCTTGGCTAAAGAAAGAGGGTTGCTGAAAAACTGGGTAAAAGCAGTTGCACTAAGGCAAAATACTGAACCTTCTGCCATGGTTATTAAAAGGAGCACCTATGAAAAACTAGGTAGCTTTTTTGGTGCTGAACACGGAGAGTTCTGGGAAATGACAGTAAGAATTGCTGCACATGTAGAGTTAGCCTATGTACCCAAAGTGCTGGCCAACTTCAGAATACATGGAAAAGCATTGCATTCAGAAGCACTCAAAACAGGAAGAAATATTGACGACATCACTAAAATCATCGGTATCATCCGGGCATACTTGCCCTTGGATGTAAGAGATGAAGTGAATGCCATGTCAAAAAAATACTTCTCTCAGCATTTTGCTCAGTTGTCGCACAAAGTGTATCATGAATTAGATGATACGGAGGCAGCGCTGAAACAAGCCTGGGGTGCCCTCGTATTAGACATTAACTGGATTTCCCTCAAGTATTCTTTGTTGCTATTCTTTAAATACCTGATTGGCTATAAAGTAATCCGCAAATGGGTGGAGAAGTTATCTTAACCCATTTCCTTCATTTTACATCAACTTAGTACTGTAATTAATTGGGCAGTGTTTTGCCAGCATGGCTGAAATGCCACAGTACTTATCCATCGATAAGGATACTGCACGATTCAGTTTATCTTCATCTTCGGGCTTAACATCTGAATGATACACAATGTTAATATAAGTGAAGGTTTTAGGATGGTCTTCTGTTTGTTCGGCCTCCGCAGTTACTTCCAGTTTACTGAAGCTCACTTTCATTTTATTGAGGATTTCAATTACATCAATGGCACTGCATCCACATAAAGAGGCCAGTAACATTCTCTTGGGATTCATGCCACTGTTTAATCCGCCGTTCTCTAATGTTGTATCAATACGCACGGTATGCCCATCGTTTCCTATTGCATCAAAAGCCAGCGCTTCCTTCCAATTAACTTTTACATCTATCATGATTTTTTTTATTTTAATTGACCCGCTACAAAGTCCCAGTTTACAATATTGAACCAGTTGTTAATATAATCGGGTCGTTTGTTTTGATATTTTAAATAATAAGCATGCTCCCATACATCCAATCCTAATAAGGGTGTTCCTTTCAATTCACTAATATCCATCAATGGATTATCCTGATTGGGCGTAGAGCCTATTTTCAAATTGCCGTCAGCAGTTTGTACCAGCCATGCCCATCCGCTTCCGAATCTGCTTTTACCTGCATCTGCAAAAGCATTTTTAAAGGATTCAAAGGAACCGAAAGACTGGTTGATGGAAGTTAATAATATACCGGAAGGTTGATTGGCCGTTCCAGGCTTCATGCATTTCCAGAAAAATTCATGGTTGAAATGACCTCCGCCGTTGTTACGCATTTTTATAGAATACTTGCTGATATTTTTCATCAGGGTTTCTACACTAGTGGTCTGCATATTTACTTTTTCTGCGGCACAGGCATCTGCTAAGTTTTTTGCATAAGCAGCTGCATGTTTGGTGAAATGAATTTCCATAGTCATTGCATCAATATAAGGCTCCAGTGCAGCATATCCATAAGGCAGCGGTTGTTGTTCAAATTCATTTCCTGTTGCAGCAACAACAACAGAAGGTATCAGGCTGATTCCGATTCCGGCTGCCAGCGCAGCTTTGCTACTGTCTTTCAGAAAGACTCTTCTGTTATAGGCTTTTTTCATGGCTATTTTTTTTCTTAAAGTTAGCTAATAATTTTCTTAGGCCTTTAAAGTTGCGATAATAGAACTCCTGATTAAACAGCTGAGAATCATGCATGGCTTTGTAAATCAGGAAGGCACTCACGGGTACCAGAATGAATGTACTTAACCACATTCCCAGAACGGCATTGGTCTGACCTGAACGGACAAACTTTTCACCAAATGTGTTCAGTAAGTGGAATAACACAAAGAAAATAATGGCAAATACAAGCGGCGTTCCCAATCCCCCCTTCCGAATAATGGAACCCAGTGGAGCACCAATTAAAAACATGACCAGACAAGCCACTGAAAGGGTGAATTTTTTATGCCATTCAATTTCATGCAATTGCATGGAAAGGTATTTGGTCTGATAGTCTTCTGCCATAACATTTACAGAACCTTTTACGGTAGCTAGCTGATTGGAAGCAGCATCTATCAATTGTTGCTGAAGACTGTCGGGAAATAATTTCCTTGGATTTACTTTTGGTAGCGGTTGTTTTACTTTTACCCATCCTGTATCTGCAAATCTGGCGAACCGCAAATAAGGGCTTACTTCAAGTTTAGCTTTTTTTAAATAGAAGGTATCAATATGGTCCAGAGAATCAATGGCAACATTGAGTTGACGAAGGCTTAACATTTTGGGATCGTAAAATGCGGAGTCTTCTGTTTTATTCATTTGAAAACTTTTCAAATCAAAAACTTTCTTGTATTCCTTGAATCCCATGCGGGTAAATTCGGTATTCAACTCTCCTCTTGGTCCCTTTTCCTGATAACGCCATCCATTCTTGAGAATAAATTCCAGAAACTGTTTGTCTTTGGAAACCCGCATCACGCCGCTTTCCGCAACCATCATATTATCCTGTAAATAATATCCTTTTTCAAAAATGACTACATCGTGAATAATGCTATCGTTTTTTTCTTTCTTGCCTAGTTTAATAACAAAGCCATCTATCTTATCATAAAAAACACCTTCTTTAATATCAATGGAAGGTTTCGAAACAATGATATCATATTTTAATGCCGATAGTTTCAGCTGCGTAACTGGAATGATATTGTTGGCAAACAAAAACGCAACGCCACAGACTAGAATAGTAAATACCAAAAGTGGACGCATGAATCTGATTAAAGAAATCCCGGCAGCTTTAATAGCCACCAGCTCAAACTTCTCACCAAGGTTCCCAAAAGTCATAATGGAGGAAAACAATAAAGCCAGCGGCAATGCCATCGGAACCCAAAACAAAGCTACTAGTCCAATTAGTTTAAGAACAGTAAGCAGGTCTAATCCTTTTCCAACCAGGTCGTCAATGTACAGCCAGAAAAACTGCATGGTTAGTACAAACAGGGAAATGGCAAATGCAGCTACGAACGGTCCAATAAAAGAGCGAATAATTAGTATGTCTAGTTTTTTTATCACAATAGCTGTCTTAATATTGCTGTATGAGCTACGCAAAAGTAACACTTTCACCAAAGGAACTGGAATTGGTTAATAATGCGGACTGGATTTTAACAAAGAACCATATCATCGGCAAAGTATATGATTTGTTTGGTGCATTGGCAAATCAGTACAGGCAGGAGTTTCTTACTCATAAAAAGTTTGAGAAAGAAATTGCATTTGAAATTGCTCCTAAAATTTCAAAGGGGGAACAATACGAACAGTTGCCCTATGTAATGCTCGATTTTCCACGTTACTTTACAGAGTCTGATATTTTTGCTATCCGTACTTTTTTCTGGTGGGGGAATCATTGCAGCATACACCTAGTTTTAAAAGGAAAATACTTGGCTGAATTGGGTCCTTCCATTGACCGTTACTTTGAAATGTATGGCAAGTATGGAACTGAAACCCTTGATTGGTTTATTGGTGTTGGCTCCGATCCCTGGCAACATTATTTTGAAAAAGATAATTACATGCCTATGCAGGACTGGAATGGGTATAGCGTTACCAAATTACCTTTTCTGAAACTGGCAAAAAAAATCCCACTGCAGAAGTGGGACGATATTGAAAATTTTATGAAGAATCAGTTTAGTAAAATACTGACTATTTTATCAGATTATTAAGAACCCAGACGGTGGAACAATTCTTTCGTCTGATATCCCCATAACTGGCTCTGATCCTTAATATCGGATTTCTCTGCAAAATCCTTAATAACCAGAATCGTCTGATTGGATATCTCTGTTTTCTCAATTCTGAATTCAAAATATTCATTTTTGTCATTGTGTAACCAACGAAAACGAATGAACTTGTTTTCTTCCTTGTCTACTACTTCTGCCTTCTCCGGAACTCCACCATCCCAGGAGAAACTGAACACATTTTCCCACTCGTCTACTTTGTCTGCAAACCATTCCTGCAAACCTGCAGGGGTTGATAAAAATTCATACAATATACCTGGAGAACATCTGACCGGAAATTCTAATGTAAATAGTTGCTTCTTACTCATTATTACGCTTTTGCCAAATAGGTTGATGCAATGATATTAAATAATACCTATTACCCAAATGTTTTTTTAAAAAATGCTATTTTATAGT
This sequence comes from Sediminibacterium sp. TEGAF015, assembly GCF_025997995.1. Lineage (GTDB taxonomy): Bacteria > Bacteroidota > Bacteroidia > Chitinophagales > Chitinophagaceae > Sediminibacterium. The sequence goes on from NZ_AP026683.1 coordinate 2,685,453, forward strand.
AAATCATACTTAACATGTTAATTTATTTTGTGTCGTAAAATATTGATAGTCATTTAAATAATAAATTATTTTAACAAAACTCAGGAAAATGTTAAATTAGGAATACTTAATTTTTGCAAACTAAAATTCAGTTGTTATGGGTATGCGCCAACTCAAAATAACAAAATCGATTACCAATCGGGAATCACAAAGTCTGGAAAAATATCTTCAGGAAATTGGAAAAGTAGAGCTGTTAGAAGGGGAGGAAGAAGTATTATTGGCGCAAAAAGTTAAGCAAGGAGATACCCGGGCTTTGGATAGACTTGTTAAAGCAAACCTCCGATTTGTGGTCTCTGTTGCTAAACAATATCAGAATCAAGGACTCACTTTATCTGACTTGATAAATGAGGGCAATTTAGGTTTGATTAAAGCTGCTATGCGATTCGATGAAACCAAAGGGTTCAAATTTATTTCTTATGCGGTCTGGTGGATCAGACAAAGTATTCTGCAATCATTGGCAGAACAAAGCAGAATTGTAAGATTACCGCTGAATAAAGTTGGTCTCACCAACAAAATCAGTAAGGCCTATCAGGCATTAGAGCAGGAGTATGAGCGGGAGCCTTCTCCACAGGAAATTGCGGAATTACTGGAATTGCCCATTGAAGAAGTGGCAGCCACCATGAAAGCAGGATTCAGACATGTTAGTATTGATTCGCCCGTTGCGGAAGGGGAAGACATTACATTAATAGACTTGCTAGAAAATACCAATGAAGCGCAGACAGATGAAAAGCTGGCTTATCATGAATCATTACATGTTGAAATAGAAAGGAGTCTGGGTACCCTGACTGACCGTCAGAAAAAAGTCATCTGCTTTTTCTTTGGAATAGGTGTAGAACGCGCGCTCAGCCTTGAAGATATTGGGTCGCGGTTTAATTTAACCAGGGAAAGGGTCAGACAAATCAAGGACAAAGCCATCAATAAACTGAAGGCAGCCAACAGAACCAGACAGCTCAGGTATTATTTAGGCTGATAAAAATTAGGAATACGCTCATTTTCCTCAACCTAGTATATTTGCACCTCGTTCATCAACAAGTGTGCTATCATGTTTCAGAATTTATCAGAGAAATTAGAATCAGCGTTTAAGAATTTAAAAGGAGAATCAAGAATCAATGAACTCAATATTGCCAATACGGTTAAAGATATCCGTAGGGCATTGTTGGATGCTGACGTGAACTTCAAGATTGCCAAGGAATTTACTGATAAGGTGAAAGAAAAAGCGGTTGGCTCAAAGGTGTTGAATGCCATTAGTCCGGGGCAATTAATGGTAAAAATTGTTCAGGATGAGCTGACCGATTTAATGGGTGGACAAGAAGCTGCTTTTGAAGTGGAAGGCAGACCTGCAGTGATTTTGATTGCTGGTTTACAGGGTAGTGGTAAAACCACTTTTACCGGAAAGCTGGCTAATTATTTGAAAACCAAGAAGGGTAAAAGTCCGTTGGTAGTTGCTGCTGACATATACAGACCTGCAGCGATTGATCAGTTAACGGTACTTGCAGAGCAAATTGGTGTAAGCATTTACAGTGAGCGTGAAAACAAGGATGCGGTAGCCATTGCATTAAACGCCATAAAAGAAGCAAAATCCACCAATAAGAACGTGGTTATCATTGATACGGCTGGCCGTTTGGCTATTGACGAGCTGATGATGAATGAAGTGGCCAATATAAAAGCCGCTGTTAATCCCTCTGAAATACTGTTTGTAGTAGACTCAATGACGGGTCAGGATGCGGTGAATACAGCCAAGGCCTTTAACGATCGTCTTGATTTTACGGGTGTAGTATTAACCAAATTGGATGGCGATACACGCGGTGGTGCGGCACTGTCTATTAAATACACAGTAGATAAGCCCATCAAATTTGTAAGTAGTGGAGAGAAGATGGAAACCCTGGATGTGTTTTATCCGGAAAGGATGGCACAGCGTATATTGGGAATGGGTGATATTACTACGTTGGTAGAAAAAGCACAGGCGCAGTTTAATGAAGCCGAAGCCAAAAAACTGGAAAAGAAAATCCGCAAAAATCAGTTCGACTTTCAGGATTTCCTAGATCAGTTACAACAAATCAAAAAAATGGGCAACCTGAAAGACCTGATGGGGATGATACCAGGAGTAGGCAAAGCGGTAAAAGATATTGATATTAAAGACGATGCTTTCAAGGGGATTGAAGCCATGATTAGTTCAATGACACCATATGAAAGGGCCAACCCCGATAGCTTAACCCCTTCTAGAAGAGCCAGAATTGCCAAGGGAGCAGGAAAGGACTTACAGGAAGTAAATGCTTTCATGAAGCAATTTGAGCAAATGAAGCAGATGATGAAAATGATGAATAATATGCCAATGGGTGGTCGTTTTCCGGGAATGAGACGCTAAACTTTGGAAAATCATTGGGAATCACCTAATTTCGCGTTCCGGTTTCTACCGGATAAACCCTATTATTAAAGCCTTTAAATGTCTATTTAAGATGGCAGTTAAAATGAGACTTCAAAGACACGGAAGTAAAAAGCGTCCATTCTACTTTATCGTAGTAGCTGATGCTCGTGCACCAAGAGATGGTAAGTTCATCCAGAAAATTGGAACTTACAACCCACTAACTGTACCTGCAAGTATCCAGTTAGATCGTCAGAAAGCACTAGAGTGGTTAAACAAAGGTGCGCAGCCAACCGACACTGTTCGCAGAATCCTTTCATTCAAAGGAGTATTGTACTTAAAGCACTTATTGCGTGGTGTTAAGTTAGGTTTGTTTGATGATGCAACTGCAATGACCAAGTTCCAGGAATGGCACAACAGTCATGAAGCAAACATCACTCGCAGAAACACAGAACACAAGAGCAAGCAATCTGCAAAGAAAGCCTATGTTCCTGTAGTTAAGAAAGTAGAAGAGAAGCAGGAAGAATCTGCTGCGCCTGCTGAGGAATCAGCACCAGCTGAAGCTTAATGCAAGCATTCATACGAATTGAGAAGGCCTGGTTTACCAGGCCTTTTTCATGTTCCTGATTCATTCATTAAATTGCACTATGCAAGAATATATTCACGTTGGTAAAATGGTAGCCGTTTTTGGCGTAAAAGGTGAATTAATACTTAAACATTCCCTTGGTAAGAAAACCAATCTGAAAGACGTTAAAGCCATTTTTATAGAGGAAGTAAAAGGCTCTTATATTCCTTATTTTGTTGACTCGGCCAAAGCCAAAGATGAAGAAGAGTCCTATGTTAAACTGGAAGGTATTCAAAGCAAGGAAATGGCTGCCCGCTTTACAGGAAAGCCTGTATGGTTGCTGGATGCAGACTTTCGGAATCTGGCTGGTAAAGATGCGCCTATATCTTTACTAGGATATGAAATTATCACAGATGAAGACGAGAACCTTGGTCCTATTGAAGAAGTAATTGAACAGCCTCATCAGGTTTTGCTGCGTGTAACATTGGAAGGTAATGAAGCCCTGATTCCCTTACATGCAGAAACCCTGGACAAGATTGATAGGGCTGCTAAAAAAGTATATGTTACACTACCCGATGGGTTATTGGATATTTACAGAGGATTGTAGTTTTTACCAGAGAGGATTCATATGCTCAATCTTGATGTATAATCCATTTTCGAGCAGCTTCAAAAGCAGCATCTTTATTTAATTCGGGTTTCACAAGAACATGGGGTAGTATGGGTGCTTGATTTTTCTCATCTCCATCAGCTCTGGTAAACATTTTGCTAGGTGCTCTTGCAATGATTCGGCTATTAGGCAACATAAAGTTGAACATTTCTCCATAGTCATTTCCCGGTTCACCTGTTGGTTCTCCAAATACTTTTGCCAATTCATATGTTCTAATACCATCACTAAACATATTGGCACTAGAAAAAGTATTGGGTCCAATCAGCAATGCAGTTTTACCAGAAAAGCGTAAAGAATTTTCTAGTGGTTGTTGTAGTTCTTTTACCTGATAATGATAAATAGAATCATTGGGTAAGGCAAAATAAAAAGATGGACCTGCATTCTCTCCCAGACTGCCTTTCATAAATAGTTTATAATGTTCGCTTACTTTCCATTTCATGCCGGCGCTTAAGCGGTAAGCTTTATTGCTGAAATAGGGAATCATCATCTCTGCCAATGCTGAATTGCCTCCACCATTTTCCCGAATATCAATTATTAACCCCTTAGCCTTTTGATTTCGGATTACGCTAAAACTGGAGTCTAAAAAACGGGAAAAAGGTCTATTATTCAAAGTAGTCATATTGTTGTATTGTATATATGCAATACTGTCTTGACGCCATTCAAACTGATAAGGCATTACGCGCATAGAATTTTGTTGTGCCAGCACTTTGTTTAAACTGTCTGCCTCTTGTTTATTATATCCTTTTACGGTGTATTGAATTTTCTTTCCTTCTGGTGTGATGGCTGTAATGCGGAATGGGCTTTTGATTTCATGCAAGAACAATAATTTTCTTACATAGGTCCCCACCTGTTGTAATTTCCAGTGATCCAATCCGCCAAAATAGGATTTGAACTGTTTATTTAATTCCGCTACTTTTCTATTGTTTACAGAAACAATTTTTGTACCTCTGGCTAATATTCCTTTACGACTTAGATCCTGGTCTACTTCCAATGTTTTTTCTGAAACCGTTTTCAGCAAAAAAGGAAATCTTTCACTTTGGGTATATAGGCTATCTGCATATTTTGCAGCTGGTAATCCCAAGTGTCCTTCATTTAATAAAGCTGCGATTTTACCAAAGAACATTATGGCTTGTTGTTGATTGACTTTTTTGGGAAGTGCTTTTATCAGCAATGCAGCTTGTTCCTGGAAAATATTTTCATCTATTGCATGATACATGTTAACGTGAGATTCGCTCATTACTTTCTTCCAAAATTGAAAGTCTTCTACTATTTCTTTTTTATGGATTACAAAACCATTATTGGATATGGTTTTTCTATTTTCATAGAGGATAAAGGATTGGCCTAACATACTACTGATTGTTAAGCACAGCAAAAAAGAAAGAAGCCATTGTTTCATAACAAGGATTTCTACAAAATTAGACTGATTAAAATGATACTACCATCACATAAAAGGGTGATATTGCTTTTGCTATGGCAGCACTTCAACGATATATTGCACATTTAGATCTAGACTCTTTTTTTGTAAGTGTTGAAATGATCAACAATCCAACATTAAAGGGTAAAGCAGTTATTGTTGGAGGCAGTGCAGATAGAGGAGTGGTGACTACATGCAGTTATGAAGCTAGAAAGTTTGGAGTACGAAGTGCCATGCCTATGAAAAAGGCTATGCAGTTATGCCCGCATGCCATTATTGTAAGAGGTACAAGGGGGGAGTATAGCCGTTACTCCAGGTGGGTAACTGAAATTATTGCAGCTAAAGCTCCTTTGTTTGAGAAAGCATCGATAGATGAGTTTTACATTGATTTGACAGGGATGGATAAATTCTTTGATCCGTTTCAGTGGACGATTGATTTGAGAAACGAAATCATAGAGCAAACCAAACTCCCTATATCTTTTGGATTGGCTAGCAATAAAATGATTGCTAAGATTGCAACCGATGAAGCAAAACCCAATGGATACCTCTTTGTGCAGCCTGGTATGGAGAAGTCTTTTTTAGCTCCATTGCCAGTAAATAAATTTTCAGGTGTAGGCGATGCTTTGCATAAAAAGTTAAATGCCAATGGCATTTTTACCATTCGAGAATTAAGTGAAACTTCACCTGATGTATTGAATAAACTATTGGGTAAAACAGGATTGGACCTTTGGAAGAAAGCACAGGGAATTCACGAGGGCCAGGTGCAGCCTTACCATGAATCTAAATCCATTTCTACCGAAAATACCTTTGAAGAAAACAAACGCGACGAAGCTTTTTTATTGAGTGAACTCGTTAGGATGACAGAAAAAGTTGCGTACGAATTAAGACAGGATGGAAAACTGTCAGGCTGTATTGCTGTGAAAATCAGATATCCCGATTTTGAAACAACTACAAAGCAAACCAGTATTGCCTACACTTTAAGAGACGATGAATTGATTCCTGTTGCCATAGATTTATTCCATCAATTGTACCGAAAAGACCAGCCCATTCGGCTATTGGGGGTGCGACTATCAGAGCTTACCTCTCATGTGATGCAGGGGTCTTTATTTGAAGAGACGGATAAAAAAGGAGAACTATATAAAGCCATTGATGACGTCAAAAATAAGTTTGGAAAACAGGCGCTACAAAAAGCCAGGACAGTTAGGAAATCAGCTAAGGAAGACCCTGATAATTCAATAGCTAGTTAAGTGGATTGTTGTTTTAATATTAGTCTACTAAATTAGTAGGAAATTGCCTATTATTGCTAAAATTTCAAATTATGGCACTTCGACTAGGGGATATAGCACCCAACTTTTACGCAGAGACCAGTTTGGGTCCTATTGATTTTTATGAATACTTAGGTAATAGCTGGGGTGTGTTGTTTTCACATCCGGCGGATTATACGCCTGTATGTACAACTGAACTGGGTAAAACTGCAACCCTTAAAGCTGAATTTGAAAAGAGAAATGTAAAAGTGCTTGCACTGAGTGTAGACAGCTTAGAGAAGCATAAGGGTTGGATTGAGGATATCAATGATACACAACATACGCTTGTTGATTTTCCCATAATTGCAGATGAAGACAGAAGCATTGCACATGCATATGATATGATTCATCCCAATGCTTCTGAAACCTTTACCGTACGGTCCTTGTTCATCATTGGTCCAGACAAGAAAGTAAAGCTGATTATTACTTACCCTGCTTCTACTGGAAGAAATTTTTATGAGGTTCTACGGGTGATTGATTCTTTGCAATTAACTGCAGAATACAGTGTTGCTACCCCTGCCGATTGGAAAGAAGGGGAAGACGTAATTGTGGTTCCTTCCATTAGCACTGCAGATGCCATTCAGCGATTCCCCAAAGGAGTAACGGAACTTAAACCTTATTTGCGTTATACTCCTCAACCGAATAAAACTCGATAACTCAATCAATAAAATTGGTTATCTTCCTGAAAATTGTTTGTATGCGCATAATTCTGGTAGGCTTACTCTTTTTGGTAAGCCAGTCTTTAGTGGCACAAAAAACGCTATTGCATTGTGGTCAGTTAATTGATGTAAAAAATGGAACACAATTGCAGCAAATGACCATTGTAGTTGAGGGAAATAAAATTGTAGAAATACAAAAGGGCTACACCAATCCTGCAGCTGATCAAACAGTAATTAATTTGAAAAACCTGACGGTAATGCCAGGATTGATTGATATGCACGTGCATTTAGAGTCTGAAACAGGGCCTGGTAATTATTTAAATGGCTTTACTTTTAACCCTGCAGACTATGCATTCCAATCGGTGATGTTTGCCGAAAAGACATTGATGAGTGGATTTACTGCGGTAAGAGATTTAGGGGGTACTAACGTAAATATTGCTTTAAGAAATGCCATCAACAAAGGATGGATTGTAGGTCCTAGAGTATATACTGCAGGTAAATCCTTGGCATCTACAGGAGGTCATGCAGATCCAACCAATAATTATCGCAAAGATTTAATGGGCGATCCTGGTCCGAGAGAAGGGGTAGTAAACAGTGTGGAGGATGCTGCCAAGGCCGTTCGCCAGCGATACAAAGACGGAGCAGACCTGATTAAAATTACTGCAACCGGTGGTGTGCTAAGCATGGCCAAAGATGGCAGTGGCGCTCAGTTTTCTTTGGAAGAAATTAAAGCCATTGTGCAAACAGCCAATGATTACGGTTTTAAAGTTGCTGCGCACGCACATGGTGCAGAGGGAATGAAGAGAGCAGTTTTAGGTGGGGTGCATTCTATTGAACACGGAAGTTATATGACAGAAGAAGTAATGGACCTGATGAAAGAAAAGGGAACTTATTTAGTTCCTACCATTGTTGCAGGAAAGTCTACTGCTGACTCTGCCAAGAAGCCAGGTTATTATCCCGATATGGTAAAAGCAAAGGCATTGGTGATAGGAAATTTTATACAAGGCACATTTGCCAAAGCGTATAAAAGAGGAGTAAAAATTGCTTTTGGTACAGATGCCGGTGTGTATGCACACGGAAAGAATTGGATGGAGTTTCAATATATGACTGAAGTGGGCATGCCCATACTCGAAGCAATTAAATGTGCAACTGTAAACGCTGCAGATTTATTAGGCGATGATACCATTGGTAGTATAGAAAAAGGAAAGATGGCCGATATTATTGCTGTTGACGGCAATCCGGAAAAAGACGTAACCAGTATGGGACGCGTAAAATTTGTTATGAAAGGAGGAAAAGTGTTTAAGCAATAAACACTATCCCTTCCATTTTTTTAATTGTTGTAATACGGCTCTTAAGTCTTTAGGCAAAGGAGCTTCCAACGAATAGGCAATTCCTTCGTAAGAAAAATTCAATTGCGATGAATGTAAAGCCAGTCTTGATAAGATTGGCTTTTCTTCTTCCGCTACTTTAGCCAATTTAAAATTCTTCTTGATAGAAGAAAGCAAAACCGGTTTAGGGTCACCGTATATTTCATCACATACAATGCTGTGTCCTATATGCTGCATATGCACCCTAATCTGGTGTGTTCTGCCGGTATGAATCTGGAATCTTACCCAGCTATACAATCTAAATTGCTCCTGTACTTCGTAGTCTGTTAGTGAAGGCTTTCCTTTTACATGGGTCATCATCTTGGTTGTTTTACCAGGATGTTCCATAATAGGAGCATCAATACTTCCGCCTGGATTCATCATTTGACCTTGTACAAGGCCTACATAAAACTTTTCCATTTCACGGCTCTCAAACAATGCTGAAAGTGCTTTGTGCGAAATTTCATTTTTTGCAAATAAAATGATACCACTGGTATCTTTGTCTAAACGGTGAACCGTATAAATCTGACCATACTTCTGCTTTAATACATCTTTCAGCGAAATTTCAACACCCATTCTGTCAGGGATGCTCAATAATCCGGAAGGTTTATTTACAGCTACAAAATCAGGGGTTTCTAAAATGATATCGATACTCATGCGGGATTCTCGGTCTTGTTTTTTCTTACAAATGATTTGTTCATGAACTTCAGCAAACGAACTTCTTTCTCATTCAGAAAACGCCATTTGCTTCTTTCTACATTTTTCTTGGTAAGGTTGGCAAACATAACCCTGTCAAGCGCTTTTACATCATAGCCAAGGTGTTCAAATATTCTACGTACAATTCTGTTTCTGCCACTGTGTATTTCAATGCCAACAACATTTTTTGTTTTGGGATCTGCATATCCTACTGAGTCTGCCGCAACAAATCCGTCTTCTAGCGTAACCCCACTGGCTATCTGATCTAGGTCTTTTTTAGTAACCGGTTTGTCAAGCGTTACTTCATAAATCTTCTTAACCTCAAAAGAAGGATGTGTTAGCTTCTGTGCAAGTTCTCCATCATTGGTCAACAATAAAACACCAGTAGTGTTTCTGTCCAATCTTCCAACCGGATATACTCTTTCAGGTGTGGCGCCTTTTATTAAATCCAACACCGTTTTTCTTCCCTGAGGATCATTCGCTGTGGTAATAAAATCCTTGGGTTTGTTTAACAACAGATACACCAGGTTTTTTTGTAGAAAAACGGACTTGCCTTTCACTACAATTTTATCAGACTGCGAAACTTTATAGCCAGGTTCAAAAACCTTGTCGCCATTAACTGTTACTTTGCCATCTTTTACCAATTCTGCTGCTTCTCTTCTTCCACACACACCGGCATGCGCAATGAATTTATTCAATGGCATTGGCTCACTACCAACTGCTTTGGCTTTATAATCTGCATCTCTGGGATTGCCAGGATAGCTTGGTTTTGCCCCTTTATCTTTTGAAAATTTTTTATCGCCAGTTTTCCCTTCTTTAAAAGCTTTATAGGATCCGCTGGCGGGTCTATCTGCTTTGTTTTCCGAAAAACGGTTATGGCTGTTTGTTGTATTTCTACTATTTTCCTTCACAGTTTTACTGGTACGGCTAGCAAATTTATCTGAAGCTTCCGTTTGCTTGGGGCCACTGTAAACTTCGCCGCGGGCCTGAGCTTTTTTCTTTGCTCTCATTTCTTCGCCGACTGCTCTGGCTTCTGCCTTGATTTTCCTTTTTTCCTGACGAATGGCTTCTTTTATAGCTGCCCCTTTTTTCTTTTCAGCAAATTTGCTGAAGTTGTCTGTTCTTTTTTGCATGGTGTTGATTTGCTGTTTTACAACAGGATGAATAAAAATATTTGAATTAGTTTATCTGGCGCTTAGCCTTTGTTTGCCAATTGCCCACAAGCCGCATCAATGTCTTTGCCTCTACTTCGTCTGAGTCTTGCGTTTACTTTGTTGGCTGCAAGAATGTCCATAAAACGTTGTGTATCTTCTTCGTCAGGTTTAGTGAATTTAAAAGCATCAATGCTATTGTATTCAATAATATTGATCAGGTCAGCCGGAATTTGTCTGTAAACCTTTGTGAGTTCTTCTGCATCTTTAGCAGAGTCGTTCAGATTTTTAAACAGAATATATTCAAGCGTAATTTCATTTCCAGTCTTCTTATAAAAATAATTCAATGCTTCAGTGAGAACCTTGATATTGTTGGTTTCATTGATAGGCATGATTTCATTTCTTTTGGCATCGTTGGGGGCGTGTAAGGAAAGTGCCAGCTTAAATTTAACTTGGTCATCTCCCAACATTCTGATTTGTTTGGCAACTCCTGCTGTAGATACTGTTATTCTTCTGGGACTCATGAACAATCCATCTTCTGCTGAAATTCGTTCAATGGCTTTTAAAACATTATTGTAATTCAACAGGGGTTCGCCCATACCCATAAAAACAATATTGGTTAGTTTTTTTTCAAAAACAGATTCACTTTGCTGATTAATCAGCACCACCTGATCTACAATTTCATCAAAATTCAGATTTCGCTTCCGTTGCATATACCCTGTTGCACAAAACTTGCAGCTTAAACTGCACCCAATCTGGGAAGAAACACAGGCTGTTTTTCTGTCGTCAGTTGGTATTAATACCCCTTCAATTAGATGTCCGTCAAAGGTCTTGAATCTGCTTTTAATGGTTCCGTCATTGCTATATTGGGTAGCATCTGTGGTTAAGGCAGGCAAGGAAAAATCTTCTGCCAATCTGGATCTAAGTGCTTTGCTCAGGTTACTCATTGCTTCGAAGCTATGGGCATGTTTCTGCCAAAGCCATTCCTGTACCTGCTTTAATCTGAACTTTTTCTCGCCAATGCTGTCGAAGTAGGTTTCCAGGCTTTCCTGGCTCTGGTGGCGAATATTGGGTAACAAAGCACTCATTCTGCAAAGATAACTTATATCTTGCAGCCTCAATTATATTCTATGATTAGCGCTTGTTATGTGATTGATGCAGTAAGGACGCCAATTGGGAGATTCGGTGGAAAATTAAGCTCTGTAAGACCAGATGATATGCTGGCTACAGTTATCAGAGCCTTAATAGAACGCAATCCGGAAGTGGATCCCAACGCCATTGAAGATGTAATTGCCGGAGCGGCCAATCAGGCGGGGGAGGATAATCGCAATGTGGCCAGAATGGCCGCACTATTGGCAGGTTTGCCAACTTCAGTAGCTGGTTCAACTGTAAATAGACTCTGTGCCAGTGGGTTACAGGCAATAATGGATGCTTCCCGGGCCATTCAATGCGGTGATGGACTTTTTTATATTGCAGGTGGGGTAGAAAGTATGACCAGGGCGCCATTTGTACTGGCGAAAGCCGATAGTCCCTGGAGCAGAAAGCTGGAAACATATGACACCAGTTTTGGATGGCGCTTTATTAATCCAGCTTTATCGGAAAAATACCATCCTTATACCATGGGTGAAACAGCGGAAAATGTAGCCAGAACCTGGAAAATATCCAGGGAAGCGCAGGACGCTTTTGCCTTGCAGTCTCAGGAAAAATATTTTGCTGCTGAAGCTGCTGGTAAATGGAATGATGAATTAGTTGCGGTTGAAATGCTGGAAGACAGAATGGTAAGCTGGGTGAATAAAGACGAACATCCCAGAAAAACCAGCATGGAAAAATTAGCTGCTTTAAAACCAGCATTCATTAAAGATGGAACTGTAACCGCTGGGAATGCATCCGGTATTAATGATGGAGCGGCTGCGGTATTGCTGGCCAGTGAAGAAGCTGTCAAATTATTCAACTTAAACCCTATTGCTAAAATAACGAGTATGGCCGTAGCTGGAGTAGATCCTGCTATCATGGGGATCGGTCCGGTACCAGCTACCCAAAAAGCATTGAAGCGGGCAGGGCTTGGCATAAACGAAATTGGACTGGTTGAACTGAATGAGGCTTTTGCTTCTCAAAGCCTTGCCTGTATGCAGGACCTTGCGCTGGATCCTTCGTTGGTGAATGTAAATGGCGGTGCCATTGCGTTGGGACATCCATTGGGTTGTTCCGGTGCCCGCATTTCGGCAACCCTGATCCACCAGATGTTCAGGAGCAAAACCAAATATGGATTGGCTACCATGTGTGTGGGAGTAGGACAGGGGGCAGCTATCATTTATGAAGGGATGCAATAGTTTTCTTAAATAGGAACACGCATAGTTGATTTAAAATTTACATAAAAGGTATTCCGTTTATAACCGAATTGATTAATTTGTTCAAAATTATTGAAATGAAAAAGCTAATTGTACTTGTATTAATGCTGGTAGGATTTACAACAGCTACCAACGCACAAACAACTCCAACTGACACAACTGTTAATCAACTATTAGGCAAGTATAAATTTGCTGAAGGAAGTCCTGTTGCGGAAGTAACTGTGGTGCTAGAAAATGGGGCATTGATGATGAACTCTGCTGCCGGAGCTTCTCCACTAGAAAAGTCAGGTGAAGATGTATATATCATTACACAATTCCAGGGTACAGCAAAATTTACCCGCAATGAAAACAAAGTAGTTACCGGTGTTACTATTTTGGCAATGGGATACGAGTTAGTTGGAACCAAAGAGCCAGCTTCTAAAACATTTGCATTTAGAATAGTTGCGAAGCCAATTCAGTTTGTGAAATAGTTTTTTGCTCTCCGCTCATAATATTTTTCAGAATACAGGTCCCTTCTGTTAATTCGGTGCTGCCGATAATAACAACATGAGGGACTTGTTTTTTTTCTGCATATTTAAATTGCTTATCAAACTTGGCAGTTTCATGATACAGTTCGCAGGCAATTCCTCTGTCTCTTAAATCCTGCATGATTTCAAAAGCTTTTTTTGATTCAGCGGTTCCTAAATTAAAGAACAATACTTTGGTGCCTTTTTGAACCGCTTCAGGAAAGAGTTGCAATTCTTCCAGTACATCATAAATACGATCAACTCCAAAGCTAATACCTACGCCAGGTACATTGGATACACCAAATAAACCGGTAAGGTCATCATAACGGCCGCCCCCGCCAATGCTGCCCATTTGCGCACCAATAGCTTTGATTTCGAAAATGGTGCCTGTATAGTAATTCAGACCTCGTGCTAAAGTAAAATCAACAATAACCTGTGCGCGATTTTTAGTGGGGTGATTGGCTAAAATATATTCCAGTTCTTCAATGCCTTTCAACGCAGTTGCGTTTTCCTGCATCAGGTTTTTTAATTGACTGATTCTTTCCGTATTGCTTCCTTCAATGGATAAGTATTTTTCAATAATGGCAATTTGCTCAGTAGAAATTTCTCTGGTAGCCAATTCTTCTTTTACTTTTTCCAACCCAATTTTATCCAGCTTGTCAATGGCAACGGTAATAGGCACCATTACTTGAAGACCACCGCAAAGCTCTGCCAGACCTGCTAAAATTTTTCTGTTATTAATTCTGATTTCAACAGGTAGGTTCAGCTTTTCAAATGCTGTTGCATAAATAGAAGTTAATTCTAGTTCATTCAGCAAACTATTACTGCCCACTACATCGGCATCACACTGATAAAACTCTCTGTATCTTCCTTTTTGTGGACGATCGGCTCTCCATACTGGTTGTATCTGGTATCTTTTATACGGTAAGGTCAGCTGTCCATAATTCATAGCCACATAGCGAGCAAAGGGAATGGTCAGGTCGTAACGCAACGCGCGCTCTGTAATCCCCTTGGTATTTTTTCCTTCCAGTACTTTCTGGAAATCAGCGGTAATCTGGGCATGTTTGGCAGGATTGTCCAATCCATTGTTCAGGATTTTGAAAATCAATTTATCACCTTCCTCTCCATATTTACCCATCAGGGTATCCAGATTTTCCATAGCAGGTGTTTCAAGTGGCTGAAAACCATAGAGTTCAAATACAGAGCGTATGGTATTGAATATATAAGTACGCTTCTGTACGGTTATTGCATTAAAATCTCTTGTGCCCTGTGGTATGCCTGCTTTGTTGCTCATAGGCCGCAAAATTATAGTATTGTCATTTAAATTAGCAGGACCAGTTTCCTGCAAATGGGGATTCCCTTTCGATAAATATGTAAATAAGTTCACAACTAACGGTCATTAGTTTATTGCCAATTCACCGAAAGTTTTTTATGGAATTTTAATTTTAGCGCATCTCACGTAAAATATTTACTAAATTGCCCATCCCGTAAAGTGATTGTATGGAAAATACTTACAGAGAGAGAAACCAGAAACGGTATAGTGTCTTCAGAAGGATCTATGATATTTCGATGGCAACTTTATTTCTGGGTGTAGGACTTGCAGTATTCTTCATAGAAAAGCTGGGTATGGATCTGGTGTTTACGGCAGAACCGCTTTATCGTAATTTATTCGGTAGCATTTGTGTTTTGTATGGAGCATTCAGATTATACAGAGGCGTAAAGCAAGAGTATTAATGGAGGAGGGTATGAAGAGATATAGATTGTTTGCTTGGTCACTGATTTTTTTGCTCTTTGTTTCTTGTGATTCAAAAGAATCAAAAAATGCTTTTCAGGATACAACAGAAGAAGGAACCATTTACATTAGTGTAGATGAAAGCTTTAAGCCTGTAATTGAAGAGCAATTAAGAGTTCATCAATCCTCTTTCCCTAAAGCCAATATTGTAGTTTCCTACAAATCAGAAGCGGACTGTTTCAGAGATTTACAAAAGGACAGCACGCGCATGATTATTGTAGCAAGAGGCCTTAATGAGAAAGAAGCTGAGTTTTATAAATCTGCTTTATCTTACCAACCTCAGTATGCGGAATTGGCATACGATGCAGTTGCATTGATTGTAAATAATAATGCCAGCGATAGCATATTTACTTTTAATGATGTAAAAGATATATTAAGTGGAAAGCATAAAATCACAGCGGTGATGGATGGAAAATCTGCTACCAGTACAGTTCGCTATTTAAAAGACAGTGTGTTAAAAGGCGGTTCTTTTGGGGCAAACGTTGTAGCAGCGAATAATAGTCAGGAAGTGATTGATATAGTTACTTCTCGAAAAGATGTAATTGGTTTTGTAGGCCTAAGCTGGATAGGTGATGTATATGATAACCAACAACAATCTTATCTGAAGAAGATAAGATTGGCAAGAGTTGAATGTACCGCTTGTTTAGAAAAAGGAATTTTTGCAAAGCCTTCTCAATCAACCATAACTTATGGTCAGTACCCTCTGGCACGACCTTTGATTTATGTATTGAAAGAGAACCATGCAGGACTCGGTACAGGCTTTATGAATTTCATGAGTCTGGAAAGAGGACAGTTGATTTTCAGAAGATCTTTTTTAGCTCCGGCTAAAATGGCTTTTCATAAAAGGAATAGTAGTATAAACAACGAATAACAAAACAACTATAAAAAGAGAGAACATGAAGAAGACCGTTGCTTTGATGTTTGCAGCTGTATTTGCCGTACAATGCTTAACGGCTCAAATTGCCGAAGGCATTAAGCTGTTGCATTACGAAAAAAACAAAAGTGCAAAAGAAGTACTGCAGAAAAACTATGATGCAAATGCTAAAGATCCTCAGGCCATTTATTGGTTAGGTCAGGCGCATTTGGCTGGTAATGGAATTGAAGTTACCAAAGAAGATGTTGCTGCTGCAAAAGCGTTGTATCAGAAAGGTTTGCAGGAATTGGGCAGCGATGCCTGGTTGCTGGTAGGTATGGGACATGTTGAGTTGAGAGAAGGTGGAGACCTTAATTCAGCGAAACAAAAGTTTGAACAGGCCATTACTGCAACAACTGAAACAAGAGGTAAAAACAAAGGAAAGCCTAATCCAGCTATCTTAACTGCTATTGGTCGTGCCAATGCGGATGGAGACAGCAAGATGGGAGATCCTGTATATGGTATTGATAAATTAAAGCAGGCAGGTGCATTGGATTTAACCAATCCTGATATCTATATCTATATGGGTATCAGCTATCAGAAAATGGGTGGTGAAAATGGTGGAGAAGCCGTGAAAGCTTATACAGAAGCCATTGCACGTGATCCTAAAAATGCGTTGGCCATGTTTAGAATTGGCTTAATCTATAGAAGCCAAAACAATGAAGAATTGTTTAATCAGTATTTTGATAACGCAAAAACTGCTGATGCAGGTTTTCCTCCGGTATACTATGCTTTGTATCAGTACTATTCTGAGAGAGATGTAACCAAGGCAAAGGAATACTTAGATCAGTATGTTCGCACTGCAGATAAGGATTCAAGAAATGAATTGTACCAGGCAGATTATTTATTCCGTGCAGGTAAATACGATGAGTCTTTAGCAAAAGCCAAAGAGTTAGATGCAGCGGTAGGACTAAAAGCTGTTCCTAGATTAGGAGTTGTATATGCATTCAATTATTTAAGAAAAGGCGACTCTTTAACTGCTAAGAAATACATTGAAGAATTTTTGAACTCAGCACCTGCTTCAGAAATTCAGGCTTCCGATTATAAATTAGGAGTTGAAGTGGTAACTAAGTTTCCTGGAAACGAATCAACTGCCTTAACCTATGTAGATAAAGCTTTACAGGCAGATACTTTAAAAGCCAATCAAATTGCTTTTATCAATACTGCTGCTGATATGTTGGGTAAAGCAAAAGCATACCAAGCTCAGTTAAATTTAATGAAGCGTGGAATGTTGATGAAGGGCGAGTTAGCAGAGGTTGATCATTACAAACTAACTTCTTCTGCTTTTAATGCAAAAGCATACGATCAAGTAATTGAATTTGCTAAGCCTTACATGGCAGCATACCCTGATAAGCCTCAGCCGTACAGTTTCTTCAAGAGAGCTGCAATGGCAAATGGTAAGGATACTGCAAAAATCATTGAAAATTTAAATTATCTAGATTCTGTTTACGCTAAAGTAGATTTAGAAAAGCACAGAAAGACTATTTTCTTAGATGAATACTTTAAGATTAACTATTATGTGAATCTTTTCAACGAAATCAAAAAGCGTCCTGATTTCAAAGTCACTACCAAGGGTGAAAAATCTCCTGCAGTAGAAGAGTTCTTGGCGGTTTGTCAAAAAGCCATTGAAGTGGCAGACAAAATGTTAGCCCTTTACCCAACTGCCGGAGAAGAAAATAACAAATTTGCCCAGGATGTAAAAGCAACCATTCAGAAAAACATTGATTATTACTCCAATCCAACAGGAAAAGGTGGCGCTTCAGGTGCTAAAACCGGCAGCTAAGTCGCTAGTTTAAAATTAACGTAAAGAAAAAGCTCCTCAAATTGAGGAGTTTTTCTTTTATATGCTTTACAAGCGTATTTTTGCGGACTTAAAGCGCACTATGGAACCATTATTTACTCTGATTGACGCAAGTTCAAGCAATTCTGCTTCCAATTATCTGCCTATTGCCATTCAATTGATTTTTGCTGCAGGTTTTGTAGCAACCATGATTGGTATCTCATCCTGGGTTGGACCCAAGCGTAAAACCGCCGATAAGCTGGAGAATTTTACCAGTGGTATCGAATCTCATGGTAATGCTCGCCAGCCCATGGCCATTAAGTACTTTCTAGTGGCTATTCTTTTCGTTTTATTTGACGTGGAAGTGATTTTCTTTTATCCTTATGCAGTAAACTTCAGAGAATTGGGATGGAATGGGTTTCTTGCAGTAGTAATGTTTGTAGGATTTTTCCTGATCGGATTTACCTACATCATTAAAAAAGGTGCTTTGGAGTGGGAAGACTAATGGATTAAGGGGGAAACCGAACCAAACCCCTTAGTAGCTGTTCTATACGTTAAACAGGATTATAACTATTAATATTCAGTATTATGTCACGTCCGGTAAGATTCAATATACATCCAAAAGAGGCGCAAATTGCCGATTCAATCACTTATGTTAATGCGCCTGAAGGGTACGGTGGAGAAGGATTTTTTACTACCAAGCTAAGTGATGTGGTAGGATTGGCACGTAAGAACTCTCTTTGGCCAATGCCTTATGCAACTTCCTGCTGTGGTATCGAGTTCATGGCCACTGCTGCTTCTCACTATGATTTGTCCAGATTTGGTGCGGAAAGAATGAGTCATTCACCCCGTCAGTGCGATTTGCTAATGGTAATGGGAACCATTGCAAAAAAAATGGGTCCTGTATTACGTCAGGTTTACCTGCAAATGGCCGAGCCCCGCTGGGTAATGGCTGTTGGAGCCTGTGCTTCCAGTGGTGGAATTTTTGATACATACAGTGTTTTACAAGGCATTGACCAAGTAATCCCTGTTGATGTATATGTACCTGGATGTCCACCCAGACCAGAAGCGATTTTAGACGGATTCATGAAAATCCAGGAACTGGTTGGTCAGGAGAGCATCAGAAGAAGAAACAGTGATCATTATAAAGCATTATTGAACGGCTACGGAATACAATAATATTATGGCAATCAGCAACGAATATATCCAGCAAAAGCTTACTGAAAAGTTTGGAGATCAGGTCTTCAACTTTGAAGAAACCTATGGTATGCTTTCTTTTGAAGCGCCCAAGGATTTCAACTTAAAAGTAATGCAGTACCTATACGATGAACCAAGCCTTGGATTTCAGTTTTTAACTGATTTGTGTGCAGTGAATTATCCTGATGACGCAGGAAGGGAATTGGCGGTTGTTTATCACTTACACAATCTTGTAGAAAATACGCGTATCCGTTTTAAAGTATTTACTTCTATTGCAACACCAGACGTTTTCACCGCTTCTCAATTGTTCTCTTCGGCCAACTGGATGGAAAGAGAAACCTATGATTTCTTCGGAGTAAATTTTGTGGGACATCCCAATCTTAAACGCATTTTGAATGTGGATGAGATGGATTATTTCCCTTTAAGAAAAGAATATCCTCTGGAAGATCAAACTAGAATTGACAAAGACGACGAAATGTTTGGACGCGGATAAAATTTAAAACATGAGTGATCACAATATAACATTAGCAGAAGACGCGATTGAGCGGAAAACAACAACCATCAATCTGGGACCCACCCACCCAGCAACGCACGGTGTATTTCAGAACATCATGGAGCTGGATGGTGAAAGAGTAGTGTCTAGTGAGCAAACAGTGGGTTATATCCACCGTGCTTTTGAAAAGTTAGCCGAGAGAAGACCGCTCTATCAGGTTACTCCTATCACAGATCGTTTAAATTATTGTAGTAGTCCCATCAATAATATGGGATGGCATTTAACCTGTGAAAAATTACTGGGAGTTCAAACACCAAAGCGTGTTGATTATCTGCGTGTGATCATTATGGAATTGGCTAGAATTGCGGATCACCTGATCTGCAACTCCATTGTTGGGGTAGACTCTGGTGCATTTACCGGATTCTTGTATGTAATGCAGTACCGTGAATTAATTTATGAAATATATGAAGAAGTATGTGGGTCCCGTCTTACTACTAATATTGGGCGTATTGGCGGCTTTGAGAGGAATTTCTCAAATACAGCGTTTACGAAACTCGAGAAATTCTTAAAAGAGTACCCAGTTGCTTTAGGTGAATTGGAAAGCCTGTTAACCAGAAACAGAATCTTTATGGAACGTACCATTGGTGGCGGTCCTATCAGTGCAGAACGTGCATTGAATTATGGTTTTACAGGTCCCAACTTAAGAGCAGCTGGTGTAGATTACGATGTACGCGTTCATACTCCCTACAGTAGCTATCAGGATTTTGAATTTGATATTCCGGTAGGAAAAACCGGAGACAACTATGATCGCTTCCTGGTAAGAAATGCAGAAATGTGGCAGAGTATGCGCATTATTCAGCAGGCATACAATAAAATTCAGGAATTCAAAGGAACAGAAGCAGAAGTATATCATGCAGATGTACCTGAATATTATCTTCCCAAGAAAGAAGATGTGTACACAAAAATGGAGGCATTAATCTGGCACTTCAAAATTATCATGGGTGAAGTAGATATGCCCAAAGGGGAAGTATATCAAGCAGTAGAAGGCGGCAATGGTGAGTTAGGATTCTATTTGATCAGTGATGGAGGAAGAACGCCGTTCAGACTACATTTCCGCAGACCTTGCTTTATTTACTATCAGGCTTATCCTGAGTTGGTAAAAGACAGCATGTTGTCTGATGCCATTTTAACCATGAGTAGTTTAAACCTGATTGCAGGTGAATTGGATGCTTAATAAAAGAAGCTATGACTAAGTTTAATGATGAACAACTGAAAGAGTTTAACCGCTTGGTAGCTCGTTATCCGGAAGGAAAACAAAAGAGTGCTTTATTGCCTGTACTGCATTTGGCACAGGAAAGCTTTGGTGGATGGTTAAGTGCTGAAACCATGGATTATGTGGCAGAACTGTTGAGCATTACTCCAATTGAAGTGTATGAAGTGGCTACTTTCTACAGCATGTACAATTTAAAACCTGTTGGTAAATATATGTTCGAAGTTTGCCAGACAGGACCATGTATGGTTAACGGATGTGACGACATTATTGAATATATTGGAACCAAACTGGGAATTAAACCAGGGGAAACCACAGCAGACGGAATGTTTACCCTGAAGACTGTAGAATGTTTGGGTGCATGTGGTTATGCGCCAATGATGCAGATGGGAAAACACTTTCGTGAGCATTTAACCAAAGAAAGAGTAGACGCCATTATTGATGAATGCAGAAAAAATGCTGCCGCAAATTATTAAGATATGGGTGTAAAATTATTATTAGAAAAAGCGCATGTGCCTGGTATCCGATACTTTGAAACCTATCGAAAAGAAGGCGGATACCGTGCGGTAGAAAAAGCTTTGAAACAATTGGATCCCGCATCCATTGTGGAAGAAGTAAAGAAAAGCGGACTTCGCGGAAGAGGTGGTGCCGGTTTCCCTGCGGGAATGAAATGGAGCTTTATTGCCAAGCCTGAAGGGGTGCCAAGACACCTGGTTTGTAATGCAGACGAAAGTGAGCCGGGAACCTTTAAGGATCGTTATCTGATGGAGTTTATTCCTCATTTGCTAATTGAAGGCTTAATTGTTTCTTCATTCGCATTGGGAAGTAACGATACCTATATTTATATCCGTGGTGAATACGCATGGATTGTAGACATTCTAGAGCAGGCAATTGAAGAAGCCAAAGCCAATGGTTTCTTAGGAAAAAATATTTTAGGTACAGGCTTCGATTGTAATATCTATGTTCAGAGAGGAGCAGGTGCATATATCTGTGGGGAAGAGACAGCTTTGATTGAATCATTGGAAGGTAAAAGAGGAAATCCAAGAATTAAACCTCCATTCCCTGCGATTGAAGGTTTGTGGAGAAGACCAACAGTAGTGAACAACGTAGAAACCCTGGCAGCAGTGGTTCCTATCATCAATATGGGTGGAGATGAATATGCTAAAATTGGTGTAGGCCGTTCTACCGGAACCAAACTGATTTCTGCCTGCGGTAATATCAATAAGCCCGGTGTGTATGAAATTGATATGACCATTTCTGTAGAAGAGTTTATTTATTCTGATGAATATTGCGGAGGTATTGCTAACGGAAAAAGATTGAAAGCCTGTATACCTGGAGGATCATCTGTTCCTATTTTACCTGCCAATCTTTTATTGAAAACAGCTAAGGGCGAAACCCGTTACATGAACTATGAAAGTTTAAGTGATGGCGGTTTTGCAACAGGATCTATGATGGGATCAGGTGGATTTATTGTATTGGACGAAGACCAGTGTATTGTTAAAAACACCTACACATTGGCTCGTTTCTATCGCCATGAAAGTTGCGGTCAGTGTTCACCCTGTCGTGAAGGAACCGGATGGATGGAAAAAATTCTGAAGAACATTGATACCGGCAAAGGTAAGATGAGTGATATTGATTTGTTATGGGATATTCAACGCAAGATTGAAGGAAATACCATCTGTCCTTTGGGAGACGCTGCTGCATGGCCGGTAGCAGCTGCCATTAGACATTTCAGAGATGAATTTGAATGGCATGTGAATCATCCTGAAGAAGCACAAAAAAGAAATTATGGATTGGCGCATTATGCAGATCCTATTCATGTACCAGCTTAATTAAGTTATGTCTGAACAACCATTATTTAAAGTAACCATCGACAATATCACGGTAGAAGTGCCTGCGGGAACTACTATCCTGAATGCGGCGCGTAAGATTGGCGGCGATGTTGCTCCCCCTGCTATGTGTTATTACAGCAAACTGGAAGGCAGTGGTGGTAAGTGCAGAACCTGTTTGGTAGAAGTAAGCAAAGGATCTGAGAAAGATCCAAGACCTATGCCTAAACTCGTTGCTAGCTGTCGCACAACTGTAATGGATGGAATGGAAGTTAAAAATATTACGAGTGACCGCGTAATGGATGCACGTAGTGGTGTGGTGGAATTTTTATTAATCAATCACCCATTGGATTGTCCAGTCTGTGATCAGGCCGGTGAATGTCACTTGCAGGATCTTAGCTACGAGCATGGCAAAGCGGGTACCCGTTATGAGTTCCAGCGCAGAACATTCAAGAAGCACGATTTAGGTGACAAAATTCAATTGCATATGACGCGTTGTATTCTTTGTTACCGTTGCGTATTTACAGCAGATCAGTTGACTGGAAAGAGAGAGCATGGCGTATTAGACAGAGGAGATCACGCAGAAATTGCTACCTATATTGAGAAAAATTTAGACAATGAATTTATTGGAAACGTCATTGATGTTTGTCCGGTAGGTGCATTGACAGATAAAACATTCCGTTTCAAAAACAGGGTGTGGTTCTTAAAACCAATGGATGCGCACAGAGACTGTCCTACTTGTAGCGGTAAAGTAACGCTTTGGAACAGAGGAGATGAAGTATTCAGGGTTACTGCACGCAAAGATCAGTGGGGTGAAGTGGAAGACTGGATTTGTAATACTTGCAGATTCGATAAGAAACAGACCAGTGATTGGGTAATTGAAGGACCCAGACTGATTGACCGTCACTCAGTCATTTCTCAGGGTCACTATGCAGGTAATGTGGGTACACACAAACCAAAAGAAACTTTTGAAGCAGTGCATGCTGGTCGCCAGCCTAAGTTGCTCATGGATATTCATAGCGTTAGCGAAGTGAACAAGCCTGAAATTACTTTGAGCAAATTAGACAGACCTGCACATTCAACTGACTTTACATCGAATAAAGACTAATAAACCAGAAGCATGACACTATTGGCCTTAGATTGGATATTAATGCTGGAAAAACTAATCCTGATTGCGATTATTGTTTTCGCCAGTTTGGGCATTGCCCTTTATACTACGTTTTCTGAACGTAAAGTAGCGGCAGTATTGCAAGACAGACCAGGTCCGAACCGTGCGGGTCCAATGGGTTTATTACAACCTTTGGCGGATGGTTTGAAGTTGATCATGAAAGAAGAAATCATTCCGAATTCAGCCAATAAAGCCTTGTTTATTTTAGGACCGGCTATGGCAATGACAGCGGCGCTGATGACCTGTGCGGTTATTCCATGGAGTAGTTCTGTAGAATTATTCGGAAGAAAAATTGATTTGCAGATTGCTGACATCAATATCGGAATTCTGTATGTGTTTGGAGTAGTGAGTATGGGCGTGTATGGTATCATGATTGGTGGATGGGCATCCAATAACAAGTTTTCCCTGATGGCTGCATTGCGCGGAGCCTCTCAGGCTATTAGTTATGAGCTGGCCATGGGCCTTTCATTGATTGCTGTTCTGATGCTTTCAGGGTCATTGAGTTTAAAAACAATTGTTGATCAGCAAATGGCACCGGGTGCTTGGTGGAATATTGTATATCAGCCACTAGGTTTCTTATTGTTTTTCATTTGTGCCATGGCAGAATGTAACAGAACGCCTTTCGATTTGCCTGAAGCAGAAAACGAATTGAACATGGGGTACCATCAGGAGTATTCATCTATGAAACTTGGGTTTTATCTTTTTGCAGAATACGTAAACATGATTATGAGTAGTGCGGTTATGGCCAGCCTGTATTTTGGTGGTTACGATATTCCATTCCTGGATGAATCTACCTTGGCGCCGAATATGGCAGCGATTTTGGGCGTGTTGTCATTGCTTACCAAGATTGTGATTTTCTTATTCCTGTTCATGTGGATTCGCTGGACCATTCCAAGATTCAGATACGATCAGCTAATGAACCTGGGTTGGAAAAAATTAATACCACTTGCTTTGTTGAATATGTTGGCAACAGGTGCAGTGATTTTGTGGCAGCAGGGATAAAACCAAACATTTACATTTGTGAACCTTTTATATAAAAGATTACATGCAAGCTTTAACAAACAGAGTAAAACAAGTAAGTAGAGAGCCAATGAGCTTTATGGAGCGCATTTACTTGCCCAATATATTAAAGGGTATGGCTATTACTTTCAGCCATATTTTCAAGAAACAACCCACAATTCAATATCCTGAGCAAAAGCGTGAGTTCAGTCCTGTATTCAGAGGTCTGCACGTTTTAAACAGAGATGAAGAAGGAAGAGAGCGTTGTACAGCTTGCGGATTATGTGCTGTGGCTTGTCCAGCAGAAGCCATTACTATGGAAGCTGCGGAAAGAATGCCTGGTGAAGAGAACAAATACCGTGAAGAGAAATACGCAGCCAAATATGAAATCAATATGCTGCGTTGCATATTCTGTGGATTGTGTGAGGAAGCTTGTCCTAAAGATGCTATTTATTTAAGCGAAACATTTGCACCTGCTAATTTTACCAGAAAAGGCTTTATCTACGGAAAAGATGATTTATTGATTCCGGATAAGAACAAAGCTCCTGAGGAATACGCAGCAGCAAAAGGTGCAGCAAGAGTATAATTATTTGCAAGGTTATAATACAATTAAACAGATGGATACTTTACAAATTTTGTTTTTTTTCTTAAGTGCGCTGGCCATATTCAGTGCCATCATGGTACTGGTAAGTAAGAACCCAGTGCACAGTGTGCTTTGGTTAATTGTGGTATTCTTTGCCATTTCAGGTCATTATATTTTGCTGAATGCACAGTTCCTGGCTATTGTGAACCTGATTGTGTATGCAGGGGCTATCATGGTATTGTTCCTGTTTGTAATCATGTTAATGAACCTGAATGCCGATACAGAACCTAGGAAAAACTGGTGGATGAAACTGGCCGGTGTAGTGTCAGGTGGTTGTTTTCTGATGGTAATGATTTCTCTGGTAAGACAGGCAACTGAGCTTTCCGGCAAAGCTGCTTTAATGAAGACTGGTGATATTGGATTGATCAAGAATTTGGGCAAGGCATTGTTCAGTGACTTTGTTGTTCCATTTGAAATCAGCAGTGTACTTTTTTTAAGCGCCATGGTTGGTGCTGTAGTAATTGGTAAAAAAGACTAACCTATAACAACGCAATTATGCCTATACAATACTATATCTATTTTTCACTGGCTTTGTTTAGCATTGGTATTATTGGAGTCTTAACCAGACGCAATGCTATTATAGTTTTCATGTGCATAGAGTTGATGCTAAATGCAGTGAATCTGCTATTGGTTGCATTTTCCAAAATGCACCACGCAGCTGCTTTAACCAGCAATGCAGCAAGCACTGCAGGGGTAGAAGGCCAGTTGTTTGTATTCTTTATTATGGTGGTAGCTGCAGCAGAAGTGAGTGTGGGCCTTGCCATTATTGTGATGCTGTATAGAAATACGCATTCTGTAGATATTAATTTCCTGAACCGATTGAAAAACTAGCACCCGCAACTTAGTAATATGAGTAAAATTGCTTTTTTAGTCCCCTTGTTTCCCTTGCTGGGTTTCCTGATAAACGGATTAGGCAGACAGCGTCTGTCTAAATCTGCGGTAGGTATTGTTGGATCAGGTATGATCTTCCTGTCCTTTTTAACGTCCTGCTTTTTATTTGGACAGGTATATGGATTGGCAGCCAATAGCGGCGGTGCTCCTATCAACAGCGTAGTTACCTTGTTTAACTTTATACAGACTGAGGCATTTACTATTCCTTTTGCCTTTCAGGTAGATCAGTTGTCAGTTTTGTTTCTGTTAATTATTACAGGTATTGGTTTCCTGATTCACTTGTATTCTACTGCATACATGAAAGAGGAAGCGCCTCATCATTTTGCACGATACTTCGCATATTTAAATCTTTTCGTCTTCTCTATGTTGTTGCTTGTAATGGGTAGCAACTATGTTATTATGTTTATTGGATGGGAAGGTGTTGGATTGTGTTCTTATTTATTAATTGGATACTGGTTTAAGAATGGTGATTACAGCTATGCTGCCAAGAAAGCCTTCATCATGAACCGAATTGGTGACCTTGGATTCTTGTTAGCGGTATTCTGGTTGATTTTTAAACTAGGCACTGTTAATTATACAGATGTATTTGCAGGTATCAGTCAATTATCTTCTTTTGATATTACTGCTATTACCACTTTGCTGTTTGTTGGGGCAATGGGTAAGAGTGCTCAAATTCCTTTATACACCTGGTTGCCTGATGCAATGGCGGGTCCTACTCCGGTATCTGCATTAATACACGCCGCAACCATGGTAACTGCAGGTATTTACATGATTGCGAGAAGTAATATTCTTTATACCATGGCACCTGCTACACAAACATTAGTAGCCGTAATTGGATTGGCAACGGCCATATTTGCTGCAACGATTGCCTTGAAGCAAAACGATATTAAAAAAGTATTGGCTTACTCAACCGTAAGTCAGTTAGGGTATATGTTTTTGGGATTAGGCGTTGGTGCCTATACTGGAGCTGTGTTCCATGTAATGACCCATGCATTCTTTAAAGCTTTACTATTCTTGGGTGCAGGATCTGTGATTCATGCCATGCACCATGAACAGGATATCCGCAAAATGGGAAATTTAAAAAAGTACATGCCCATTACGCATATCACATTCCTATTGGCTTGTTTGGCCATTGCAGGTATTCCTCCATTCTCCGGTTTCTTCTCTAAAGATGAAATACTGGTAGCTGCGTACAGTAGTAATCCCATCTTCTATTATATAGGTGTTGGCGGTGCATTAATGACCGCGTTTTACATGTTCCGTTTGTATACCCTTACTTTCCTTGGAAACTTCCGCGGTACACATGAGCAGGAACATCATTTACATGAAAGCCCTTCTGCTATGACTGTTCCGCTAATTGTATTAGCTGTTTTATCTGTAATAGGAGGTTTCATTGGAATACCTGCTGTATTTGCAGAAAACAAACATTGGTTGGCAGGATTCTTAGCGCCCATTTTTGCAGATTCTGCTAAGCAGGCAACAGCGCATCACTTAAGTCATTCCCAAGAATATATAATGATGGGAGTAGTAACAGTATTGATTATTGCTGTCATCACTTTTGCTGTAAAGTCTTATAAGAACTATCAGCAAAATGAAGCAGAAGAATCAGGACTAGGCAAAGTGCTATTGAATAAATGGTATGTAGATGAATTGTACAATGCTATTGTAGTAAATCCGTTGAATATGCTGGCCGGTGCATTAAAAGAAGTAGTAGAAAAGTCTGGTATTGACGGATTGGTGAATGGCGTAGGGAAGTTTATTGCCTACGGTTCCAGACAAGTACGTTTGATTCAAAGCGGACAGGTAGCAAGCTATCTGTTGATTATGATTTTATCGTTGGTTGTGTTTTTTATCGTATGGTTTAATGATTCAACCATCATTGGTTTTTTAAATAAATTATTTTAATTCGTTCATCAAGTAGCTCTGCAATAATGATTACTTTATTACTCATATTAACACCGCTTGTAACAGGATTAATTGCTTTCTTTTTAAAGCAGGGAAATGCAGCAAAAAATTTTGCTTTGCTGGCTTCTGTAGCTACAGCAGCCCTTTCCTTATCTGCCGTTTTTGCACAGGGTACCCTAACTTACGATGCTAGCTGGTTAACAAGCATTGGTAGCAGAATCACTTTGAAGGCAGATGGAATGGCAAAAATGCTGACCTTATTAACAGCAGTATCTTTCCCTATAATCTTTACAGCGATATATAATAATACGTATAAACAGGCCGCTTCTTTTTATGGTTTAATGTTATTGTCTCAGGCAGGTTTGATGGGGGTGTTTTTAGCGTCTGATGCTTTGTTGTTTTACTTTTTCTGGGAACTGGCTTTAATCCCTGTATATTTCCTTTGTTCCATCTGGGGTGGAGAAAAAAGAATTGCGGTTACTTTCAAATTTTTTGTGTACACGTTTGTAGGATCATTGCTGATGCTGATTGGACTTTTGTTCATGTATTTCAGCACTGCAGATCAGTCCTTCTCATGGCAAAGTTTTCAGGCAGTTCAATTGTCTGCAAAACAGGAAACCGTTTTATTCTGGTTATTCTTTGTTGCATTTGCCATAAAGATGCCCATATTCCCATTCCATACCTGGCAGCCGGATGCTTACGAACAATCTCCAACAGCTACTACCATGGTAATGAGTGGAATCATGGTTAAAATGGGCGTTTTTGCTGTAATCAGATGGTTGTTGCCAATGTTCCCTGTTGCAGCTGCACAATCTGCCAACCTGATTATTGTCTTATCTGTAATTGGTATGATTTACGCATCGTTGATTGCTATCAGACAGGATGATATAAAACGCATGATTGCATATTCTTCTATTGCGCATATTGGTTTAATGTCTGCTGCTATGTTTACGAACAATGCAACTGCTATGGAAGGTGTGATGATTCAAATGTTCAGCCACGGTGTAAATGTAATTGGACTTTGGATTATTGCTGACTTAATAGAAAAACAATTGGGCACAACCAATATGAAAGAATTGGGCGGGCTGGCACAGAAAGCCCCGGTAATGGCAATTCTACTGGTAGTGATGGCATTGGCCAATGTAGCCCTTCCATTAACCAATGCATTTATAGGAGAGTTTTTAATGTTCAATGGCTTATTCCAGTACAATATGGTAATGGCAGCTGTTGCAGGTATTAGTATCATACTTGCAGCGGTTTACACATTGAATATGGTTCAGCGTGTTATTTACGGAAATGTGAATGCAACCACTGAAAAAGCAAGTGAAATACCTTTCAATATTCAGGTAGCACTAGTGATTATTACGTTGATGATATTGGTGTTTGGTGTATATCCTCAGCCACTATTAGATTTAACCGGAGACAGTGTTTCCGCAATATTTGTAAATAAGTAAAAGAACGATAGAGTAGTTATGAACGCAATCATATTTTCAGCAATAATGGGTGTGGTGATGATGTTTACAGGCATTCTTACCAATAAGAAACCCGTGATTACCTTGACGGCAATAGTTGCATTAGTCATACTGCTTGTAGCTAATCTTCTGAATAGCTATGGCATTTTTTCTATACAGGTCGACACAAAAGAACTGCTTCATTTTAATAAGATGGGCATGTTCTTTAATACCTTGATAATTGCAGGAACCTTACTATTTGTTTTGTTAAGTGGATCAGAGCTGGAGAAACTCGGGAACAAAACAGCTGATTTTTATGCGCTGATTTTCTTTGTGCTTTGCGGAACTGCCATCCTTACTTCTTTCAATGGGATGCTAATGTTATTCCTTGGAATTGAAATCTTATCTATCCCATTATATATTTTAACTGGTTCCGATAAAAAGAATTTAAAAAGCAATGAAGCTTCTCTGAAGTATTTTCTGATGGGTTCTTTCACAACCGGTATCATGTTGATGGGTATTGTATTATTGTATGGAGCAACCGGTAGCTTTGGCTTGGTAGGAGTAACTAATTCTGCATTGCCACCATCTGCGGGCGTTCAGTCGGCTTCTTTCCTACAGGTAGCTGGTCTTTTATTATTGTTCGCTGCCATGTCTTTTAAAGTGTCTGCTGCACCTTTCCATTTCTGGACGCCGGATGTTTACGATGGGGCACCAAGTGTGTTCACTTCATTCATGTCAACCATTGTGAAAGCTGCAGGATTTTTTGCTTTCATTAAATTATTCGCTTCCAATACCAGTTTATTGGGACCAACCTGGTCAATTATACTTTCATTTGTTATTGTAGCCACTTTATTTGCAGGAAATATCACTGCTGTATTTCAGAGAAGCATCAAGAGAATGCTGGCTTACTCCAGTATTGCACAGGCAGGCTTCATGTTGTTTGCATTGTACAGTAATAACGATTTAGGAACTGAAGGGATCATTTTATATACTGTGGCTTATTGTTTGGCCACTATCGGATTCTTCGCCATTCTAATGAAAGTGAAAGACTATACTTTCGACGGATTCAATGGACTAGCCAGCACACAACCTGTATTGGCTTTTGTAGCGACCATTTGTTTGCTTTCTTTAGCCGGTATTCCTTTAACTGCAGGATTCTTTGCCAAATACTTTATGTTGGCATCTGTAGTAAAAGCAGGTGGTCCAATCTGGTTAGTAATTGTTGCCGTATTATTTGCAGCCATCAGTGCCTATTATTACTTCAAAGTAATTCAGGCTATGTACTTCAAGGAAGGACAGCCAGAAACGGCTGAAATAGGGCAGGGATTCAAAATTGGTCTGTTATTGGTAGCCGCTGCCATTGTATTGGTTGGCGTTCTTCCTTCAATAGTGCTCAATTGCTTCTATTTTTAACCGCTCTTCATAATTGAAGGACGTGGCTGAAAAGGTTTCCGCAATACGCTGTACCTTTATTTCATGACAGTTCTCGACTCATTCAATTTAGCCTGGCGCACGGTAAAGGGTAATAAACTACGTGCCGGTATCACTATTGCTATTATTGCTTTTGGTATTATGGCATTAATAGGGATTATCACCGCCATTGAAGCCATGAACCAGAGTCTTAAGGAAAGCTTCTCTTCAATGGGGGCAAACTCATTCAGTATCCGCTACAAAGACTCAAGAGCCAGAATGGGGCCTAATAATGATGAAGTCACTAAAACCAAAAGAGGACTGAAAGAGAAGAAATCCAATTTAAATAAACCACTCCGTCTGGAAGAAGTGGAAAGATTCAAATCCTTGTATAACTTTCCCGGAGCAATGGTCAGTGTTTACAGAAGAGGTCCTGGAGGACAGGAATTGCGGTATGAAGACAGAAAAACCAATCCGCAAATCCTTGTTTGGGGCGGAGACGAGAATTATTTAATGGTGAATGGTTATACCATCGAGCAGGGCAGGAACCTGAATAATCTGGATGTGCAGAGTGGAAGGAATGTTTGCTTATTGGGTAGCAATGTAGCAACCCGTTTGTTTGGAGAAAGGCCTGAACGTTCTATAGACAAAATAATCAAAGTAGGCAGTACTCCATATCGCGTAGTTGGATTGCTAAAATCCAAAGGGTCAAGTGCCATGTTAAGACAAGACGATGTAATTGTAACTTCTTATACCAATGTGCGTCGTTATGCCAATATTGGTCCTACTTATCTAGTAGGGGTGAGCGTAACTGATATCAATCAATTGCCCGTAGCAACGGATGAAGCTACTTCGGTATTCCGATCCATCCGAAAACTCGAGCCCAAGGAGGATAATAACTTCGTAATTGAGAAGAGCGATAAGTTTGCTGAGATGTTTATTGGATTCCTTAGTAGTATTACGGGTGCAGCCAGTGCCATTGGTTTAATCACATTGATTGGAGCAGCAATTGGTCTGATGAATATTATGCTGGTAGCAGTAAATGAAAGAACCAAGGAAGTCGGGTTGGTAAAAGCGATTGGCGGTAAAAGTAAATATGTACGTCAGCAGTTTTTATTTGAAAGCATGATTATCAGTTTACTGGGCGCATTGTTCGGCATTATCCTTGGAATTCTGGTAGGGAATGTTTTTGGAATTATTCTAGATACTGGTTTTGTAATACCATGGGCATGGGTATTCATTGGAATCATTATATGCACCATTGTTGGGCTGGTAGCAGGTATATATCCTGCTATGAAAGCTGCTAAGCTTAATCCAATTGTTGCATTACGATACGAGTAGTACCGAATTAATGCCTTATTTTCTTCGGTCTTTCAGCTTTTCGTTGATGTAATACTTAACATCTTCTTCTTTAGGATTTTTTCTTAACCATTCGTAAGAGGGTCTGTAACGTTGCATGAATACTTGTAGTTCTTCTCCTTTGAGTCCACTGTATTTGGTAACAATTGCAGTAGAGAACCGATAGTCAACATATGCCTGCTTCTCACTGTTGTTAAATATTTTAATGGCATTTCTTTTGTTCTTTTCTCTATTAGAAAATCGATTTAAACTGATGCCAATGCCAGCCCCCGAATTGGCTAATTCAACGGATTTAACGGGAGGGCTAACCATTTCTTCTGTAAACTCTCTGATTCTTCTTAAACTATCTAAGCTGTATTGATTTACGCCTGTATTTTGAACGGTTACATTATTCAGACTTCTGCTAATGGGTTTTAAAAAAAGGGTAATAGTATCACTTGCGCTGAGGATACCACTGTATAAAACCGTGTCAAAAAAATAACCTACTGCAGCAACTGATAGGATATCATTTTTGCTCACTTCTATTTTGAACAATCCTTTTTGGTTGGTGATAACTGTATTGTTATTGCGGGTATTGGTAATGCTCGCCATTTCAATAGGTTCGTTTGTAATGCTATCTTTTACATAGCCCCAGATAACTTTTTGCGCCTGAAGGGAATTCCCTGCAATCAATACCAAGAGAAGAATCAGTAGTTTTTTCATATAACAAAGATACAAATAAAAAAACCGCAGGCTAATTACCTGCGGTTTCTATACTATTGATTTTGTAATCTTCTAAAGTATTATTTAGGGTCTAAAGCTTCCTTGATTCTTTCAGCTAAATCAGCTAAATGAATCTTGCTCATTTTGTCTGCAGTAGTTGCAGCAGCAGCAGAAAGTTGACCACGTAAACCAACAAGCTGTGCTCTTACAATTGCTGTAACGTCTGATTTCTTAGCATCTATACCTGCAGAAATACCACCAAAGCTAATAGTGATACCGCCAGCTGAAGAAGGTGCAGGGTTAATGATAGAAGCCAAGCGATCTACATAAGCTCTTTGTAACATACGCTTGTAAGTGTCAATGGCTTTTTTGCTGCTCAATTCACTGAAAATAGTGCCCTGAACATCATTCAACAATTCCATAGCAGTGTAAGCTTTATCCGCACCAAATCTTTCAGCGCTTAATTGTAAGCGGCCTAAACGATCTGTGCTAACAATGCTGTTCACTGTTCTTTCCTGAAGACTCATGATTGGGTCTGCAGAAATTGGATTATTGAATTTATTCCACATAGCGCGATCTACTAACCAAGTTGGGGTTTCGAAAACGTTTTTGTTGATGAATCCAACGGCTTCTTTTTGACGAGCCTTTGGAACAATTTCATAAACAGCCTCGTTTTGTTCAACAGTTTTGAAAGTTTCGTAAATACCACCAATATTAGTACTCACATGACCAACATATCTGTTGAACTGACCTAGTGTTTGACCATACATAGTAGCAAGGTTTTCATACTGATCACCTTCTTCTTTGGTCCACTCAGGTAAACCTTTCATTACACGCTTTAAGTTTAAAACGCCGTATTCACTGGCTTTAACAGAATTGTCACTTAAATCTTCACTCTGGCTTCTAGGGTCAACACGATTACCACTTTCATAGGTTCCAAACCAATGACGAGGGTTTTCTTTTAAAGCAGCGGTAACCATTTTGTTACTGTTGTTCTTTATTTCTTCTTCCGTATTGCCAGGAATATATCCGTAGCCCCACTTCAATGCCCATTTATCATAGTCGCCAATTCTTGGGTATAAACCTTTTCTGCTGATATTGTCTTCTGGTTGTGCCACATAGTTGAAACGAGCATAGTCCATTATAGATGCAGTATGTCCATTAGCTTCTACCCACTGCTTATCTCTTAGTTTTTCAACTGGAGTTTGGCTACTACTTCCCATGTTATGACGCAATCCCAATGTATGACCTACTTCATGAGAAGAAACGAAGCGAATTAAATCACCCATTAATTGGTCATCGTACTTCATACTTCTAGCACCTGGGTCATTTGGCGCAGCTTGCACCATATACCAGTCGTGAACCAATTTCATAACATTATGGTACCATCCAATATGGCTTTCTAAAATTTCACCACTTCTTGGATCGTGAACGTTAGGACCGTATGCATTCGGGATATCAGAAGCAAAATAACGTACTACTGAAAAACGAGCATCTTCCATACTCATAGTAGTGTCGTTTTCCGGCCATTCTTTACCAACAATCGCGTTCTTGAAACCAGCTTTTTCAAATGCGGCCTGCCAATCGTTGATACCAGCAATTAAGTGAGAACGCCACTGCTTAGGAGTTGCTGGATCTATATAGTAAACGATTTGTTTTTTAGGTTCAACCAATTCTCCTCTTCTCCATTTTTCCCACTCACCATCTTTAGGTTCTAATCTCCAACGAACCGCAAAACTTACATCTTCTACCTTTTGTTGTGAATCACTGTATCTAACAAAATCATCTGTAAAGAAGCCTACACGTTTGTCAGCCATTCTGCGTTGCATAGGCACTTTAGGCAATAACAACAATGAGGTGTTGATTTCCATAGTTACTGCTCCTGCATCTCTTGCGGCTGCCAAAGAAGCACCTGAAGTAGGTAAACCAGGAATTGAAGGGCCTGCTGCAGCAGAGGCGCTAAAAGTTTTTACAGTTACAATCTCAGTGTTGATTGGATAGGTACTGATTTTGCTGATATAAGAACGATCCTGTGCTAAAGCAGTTAGGTTATATCTTCTTTTGATATTTGGATTTATGCTAACCGCTTGGTTATCGCCACTGAAAAATGCAGAAACGTCAATTACCACTCCGGTAGAGTCCTTGCCCAATGAAGCAACTGGAAATGCAGAAGCAATAGCATTAAGGTTAGAGTTGGTTACTGCTTTATATATGTCCTGGTTTTCTTCAGCCTTATTTACTAAAGTAACTGTTCTTAGAAACACATTGTTGTTGGGTCCTTTCTCGAAAGTAATGGTTTGCTGATTGGCAATCTCTCCACCATAACCGGCACCTGCTGGAACCTTAGAAAATCTTACTACCGATAATATCTCTCTTCCGAAAAGAGAATCCGGAATTTCAAAGTAGTATTTGTCTTCCACCTTATGAACGGTGAACAAGCCTGTCTTTGAAACAGCTTTAGCAGTAATTACCTCTTTATAAGGTTTTGGGCCCTGTCTCTGGGCATTGTTCATCATATTAGCCAAATTACCCATGTTAGGCCCTTGTGCAGGAGCACCCGTTCCAGGCGTCTGGGGTGGGGTTTGTGGTCGCTGTTGAGCCACTAAACTTAGGGCCAGCATCAGCGTTGTACTGGTGAATAATAGTTTTTTCATTGTTGCAATTAGTGTTTTTTAAAAAAATGCCTATAAAGATAGGGTTGTTAACCGTCTAACAATCAAATCATATTAAGGATTGGATGAGTGGTGGAGGTTTTCTAAAAATCGGTAAAATTCATCTAAAGAAAATAAGGCTTGAGTTTGCTGCTTTAAATAAAATACCTATTTTACAACCCCTTTCCAATGCTGGTTTAAATTGTTTTAAAGAATTTCAAACAATTTGTTAATTCAGGATAATTTTCATTAGCATTGTGAAGTAATTTTTTAAACCATTAGTTATTTTTTTAAAAAATCAAAAACCATTTGAGTCATGGCTGAAACAAAACCAACCGCTGCAGTGAAAAGTGCAACTTCTACTCAACCTAAGAAGAGCAGCAACGTTATTTCATGGATTGCTCCTTTCGCAGGGGTATTAATCGGGTACATTCTTTGGAGATTTGTACTTGGAACAAACAGTAACTTTACCAATCCAGACTTGGCTGGTGGTTTCTGGCCTAACCACAAAGGACCTTTGACTGGATTAGCAAAAATGTATGAGGGTGGTATCGTTGTACCTATCTTGATTGGTAACTTCATCATCGTATTGATTTTCGTTATTGAGCGTTTACTAACTGTAATTAAAGCAACAGGTACAGCTAACAATGCTGAGTTTGTTCGCAGCGTACAGTTCCACCTTGCTAACAAAGAAGTAGACAAAGCTTTGGCTGCTTGCGATAAGCAAAAAGGTTCTGTAGGTAATGTAATGAAAGCTGGTCTTAAGAAGTACAAAGAAATGATCAGCAACACAGAATTAGAAACTGAACAAAAAGTTTTGAATATCCAAAAGGAAATTGAAGAAGCAACTGCTCTTGAATTACCTATGTTAGAAAAGAACTTGGTATTCTTATCAACTATCGCTTCAGTAGCAACCCTACTAGGTTTGTTCGGAACGGTATTAGGTATGATTAAATCATTCTCTGCCCTAGGTGACGAAGGTGGTGGTGATGCTGCTCGTGAATTGTCAAAAGGTATCTCTGAAGCATTGTTCAACACTGCACTAGGTATCGGTACTTCTGCAGTAGCTATCATTTTCTATAACGTATTTACTACTCGTATCGATGGTATTACTTATGGTATTGATGAGTCTGGTTTCACTTTAACTCAAAGCTTCGCTGCTAACTACAAATAATTTGAAATTATTTGTGGAATCCGCAAAGATTTGAATCATTTATAAGTGAACAGTAAAAAACAAAACAATGGGTAGAGCCAAATTACCTCGGAAGAGTACAAATATTGACATGACGGCGATGTGCGACGTGGCCTTTCTCTTGTTGTCGTTCTTTATCTTGACGACCAAGTTTAAACCCGCAGAAGCAATTGCTGTTACTACACCCAATTCAGTTGCTTCAAAAGTAGCGCCTCAGAAAGATTATGTAATGGTAATTCTTGATAAAAGTGGCAAAGTTTTTCTTGAAATGGACGATGAGTCAAAGAAAGAAGCGATTGCCAATTCCTTGAATTCCACCAAAAATCTGGGATTGAATACAGCTGCTTTTAAAAAGTCACTGTTTTTTGGAGCACCATTTGGTAGCCTTGCGTCTTTTTTAGCATTGCCTGAAGATCAGCGCAAAGGAGATAAATTACCTGGTATTCCGGTATTAGATACAGCGAACAATGAATTGGTTACCTGGATGAGAATAACCAAAGAAGTGTACATGGGCGAAAAAGAACCAGCATTCCTGTTAAAAGGCGACAATGCTGCTAAATACCCTGCATTTAAGGCGATCATTGATGCCTTCAAAAAGAATGATATTTTGAAGTTCCAGATGGTTACAAGCCCTGAAGCAGCTCCTGTAGGTACTGATCTTTGGAAATTGAATCAGAAAGGTGAAAAAATAGAAGAGTAAATAATTTATAACGAAAACTAAATTCTACCGACATGGCAGAAATGGATACCTCGGGCGGCGGTGGCCACAAAAAAGGACCCGGCGTCAAGAAAGGGAAAAAATTATCAACCAGGGTTGACTTAACACCCATGGTGGACTTAGGTTTCTTGTTGATTACCTTTTTCATCTTCACTACAACCATGAGTCAGCCAACGGCAATGAGGCTCTTTTTACCAAAAGATGCTGATAAGCCGGAAGATCAGAATAAGGCCAAGGAGTCTGGTGTTATCACCGTTTTGCTTGGTAAAGACAATAATGTCTTCTATTATGAAGGTCAGTTGGCAACAGATGGGTCTAATTTCAAATCTTCAACTTTTAAGGAGATCAGAACCGTTTTGATTGATAAAAAACGCAATACTCCTGAAAAAGATTTAGTTGTGATTATTAAACCATCCGTTGATTGTACTTACAAGAATGTAGTAGATATGTTAGATGAAATGGCAATTAATGTATTGAAAAAATACGCATTAGTGGATATTTCAGAAGGCGAAGCCGCTTTGGTAAAAATATCTGATGCTAGCGGTGGCGCAGCAGCTGGTGCATCTAACTAATATCAACAAGCAACTAATTAATAACATTTTACAATGGACGTAAATAAAATTCAATCAGCAGACATTCTCGACATCATATTTGATGGAAGAAACAAAGAGTATGGTGCTTATGATTTGCGTAAAACCTACAACAAGCGTATGATTAAGGCTTTAGTAGGGACTATACTGATCATATTGCTTGCCGTGCTTGGCAACCTACTTGCCAATTCTTCCTCAGGTTCGAAGACAGAATTAATAGTGCAGGATGTGTCGTTGGAAAACGTGCAGCAGGAAGAGAAAAAACCTGAACCGCCGCCACCACCACCGCCACCAAAGCAAGAGCCTCCTAAAGTGGAAATCACGAAGTTCACTCCTCCTAAAATCGTAAAAGATGAGGAAGTGAAAGAAGAAGATGAAATTAAAGAGGTTGAAAAATTAGAAGATACCAAGATTGGTACAATCAATCAGGAAGGTGCAAAAGACGAAGGTATTGTTGCCCCTCCGGTTGAGTCAGGTACTGGTGTGGTAGAAGCTCCTAAAAAAGAAGAAGATTACGATAAAATTTTCACAGTGGTGCAAATCCCTGCGGAATTCCCTGGTGGTTTGCCTGCATGGGCAAAGTACTTGGAGCGTAACTTAAACAGAGACTTACCAGTTGAAAATGGAGCGCCTCCAGGAAAATACACTGTAGTTGTTTCTTTTATTGTGGCTAAGGATGGTTCAATCAGTGACGTAGTTGCTGAAAATGATCCGGGTTATGGCACTAAGAACGAAGCAGTTCGTGTAATTACAAGAGGACCTAAATGGAAGCCTGCCGTACAGAATGGTAGAAACGTAATCTATCGTCACAAGCAGAGCATTACATTCATGGTTTCTGAAGAGTAATCTCACTTAATACGAATATAGGAAGACCCCGATTCTAATGAGTCGGGGTCTTTTCTTTATATGGCCTTCATTTCTGTATTTTAAGCAGGGACCTAAATGCTGTAACTTTGCCATATGAATATGCAATTAAAAGGATGGGATGATACCATTGTGGCATTGGCAACGGCGCCGGGTATAGGTGCTATTGGTGTAATCAGAGTAAGTGGTCCTGCCAGTTTTTCTGTTATCAATGAATTGTTTCCTTCAAAAGATTTATTGAAACAGGCGTCTCATACATTGCATGTGGGTTTACTAAAAAACGGAGATATCATACTAGATGAAGTTGTTCTCTCTTTATATAAAGGGCCTAAGTCGTATACAGGGGAAGACGTAATTGAAATTAGTTGTCATGGCTCTCCTTATATTCAAGAGCAAATTATTCAAGCCATTTCAGCTAAGGGTATTCGTTTAGCGAAACCTGGAGAGTTTACGCAGAGAGCATTTTTAAAAGGCAAAATGGATTTGGCGCAAGCTGAAGCAGTAGCCGATTTAATTGCGAGTAATACTGAAGCAAGTAAAAGAGCAGCATTGCACACCATGCGGGGAGGTTTCTCCTCTGATTTGTCGCAGTTAAGAGAAACCTTGATACGCTTTTCTGCTTTGATTGAATTAGAACTGGATTTTTCACAGGAGGATGTAGAGTTTGCAGACAGAACTGCTTTTGCTGAATTAATTGCGCAATTGAAAAGAGCAACACAGCAATTGATTGCTTCTTTTAAACTGGGCAATGTAATCAAGAATGGTGTTCAGGTTGCAATTATTGGCAAACCAAATGCGGGCAAGTCAACACTATTAAACACTTTATTAAACGAGAACAGAGCCATCGTAAGTGATATTGCCGGAACCACTAGAGACACCATTGAAGAAGTATTAAATATAGAAGGCGTTTTATTTAGGTTGATTGACACTGCCGGCATACGCGAACACACTGCCGACGCCATTGAGCAGATTGGCGTAAGCAAGAGCAAGGAAAAAATGCGTGCAGCTGAACTAGTAATATATCTCTATGATGTGTTAACTACAACGTCAGATGATCTTAGTAAAGTAGTGGCTGAGTTTGACGCAGAAAAAATTCAATATATATTGGTTGGCAACAAAGCCGACCTCGCTTCTAAGGAACAACTGAAATACTTTGAGCAATTTTCCAATCAGCTCTTTATTTCAGCAAAGAATAATGAACTAATAGAAGCTTTGAAAAAAGAACTGGTGAGTAAAACCATTCACGGAAATATACATGCTGAGTCTACCATCGTAACCAATGCCAGACACAATGCAGCATTGGTGGCTTTGTTACAATCTATTGAAGAAGTAGAAGCGGGTTTACAAAATAGGGTTCCAGGCGATTTACTGGCACTGGATATAAGACAGTGTTTGCATCATTTAGGAACCATCACTGGTACAATAACACATGAAGATCAGTTAGATTATATATTTAGTAAGTTTTGTATTGGAAAGTAAATAGATTATGTACGAAGCATTTCTAGCACATTTCAATAAAAGGGTAGCGCTAACTCAAGAAGAAGAAGCTCTTGTAAAGACCTATCTCATGCCCAAAAAGATTCGTAAAAAACAATACCTATTGCAAGAGGGAGACGTTTGTAAATCTTTTGCTTTTATTGAAAAAGGAGCTTTAAAAGCCTATACAGTTGATGAGAGTGGAAGTGAAAGTATTATTCAATTTGGAATAGAGGGGTGGATTATTGCCGACTTATTTAGCTTCCTTACTGGTGAACCGGCAACGTATAATATAGATGCTGTAGAAGACGCAGAACTGGTATTGATGAGTAAGACTTCTCACGATAGCTTATTAAAAATATTACCCAAATATGAGACTTATACAAGACTCAATTTTGAAGGGGCTTACATTGCAATGCAACGAAGGCTAACGTCTATTATAGGTAGCACATTAGAAGAGCGGTATGAACAATTTACCAAACAGTATCCTGAAATAATACAGCGCTTTCCTCAACATATGATTGCTGCTTATATGGGCCTCACACCAGAAACATTAAGCCGGATTAGGCGCAGAATCTCCACTAAATAATTACTATTTCATAAAAGCATTGACTAAAATCAATGCTTTTTCTTGCTTATAGGCAATGGCGTAAGGCTATGCCCTAGCGTAGCTTTGCACTGCTGTTCCCTATTCAGCTGAAAAGGAAATTGCTTCAAAAATTAAAGCGGTAGCCAATCAAAAGTTTGTGATTTCTGTGGCGAGTCCTCTGAATGAGACCTACAACGGATTCATTTAAGCTGCAGATACGAGTGCAACAGAAGAATTACAAAAGCAAGTTGATTCAATAATCAACAAAAAAAATCAATACAAAAAAAATAAAACAATCAAATAACTAATAAAAACAAAAAAGATGAAAAAACTATTGAGCATCAACAATTCTTCCAACACAACAGATCTGGCTTTATTGATTGCAAGAGCTGGAATCGCAGTATTAATGTTAACGCACGGCATACCCAAATTGACGATGTTGTTTTCTGGAGCACCGGTTCAATTTCCACCTGTTATGGGCATGAGTTCAGAATTATCGCTTAGCCTTACTGTATTTGCAGAAGTTATTTGTTCAATATTGATTTTAGTGGGCTTTGCAACTCGTTTGGCAGTTGTTCCATTAATAGTTACCATGATGGTAGCTGCGCTGTTAATTCATGCTAACGATCCATTTGGCAAACAAGAGCCATCCTTGCAGTACTTATTGGTTTACTTGGTATTGTTGTTGGGCGGTAGTGGTAAATATTCAACTGATTACTTATTGAAAATGAGCAAATAATGAATTGTGATCCCATTACAGGTTATTGTGAAATCCCAAAGGATTTTGAGCATAACAATATTGATAGAAAAGAAAAGCCTATTAAGCTTTTATATTTTACTGACCCAATCTGTTCTTCCTGCTGGGGAATTGATCCTCAACTTAGAAAGTTAAAACAGGAATATGGACACTATTTTGATATAGAATATCGGATGGGTGGATTGTTAAAAAGTTGGAAGGAGTATGGTGGTTCAGATGTGAGTGGTCCAAGTTCCGTTGCACAACATTGGCAGGAAGCAAGTCACTATTACCAGATGCCAATTGATGGGAAAGTATGGCTAAATGATCCGTTAGATTCCTCTTATCCTCCTTCCATTGCATTCAAAGCAGCTCAAATGCAGGATAAGCAAAAGGCAGAGCAGTTTCTAAGAAGGATTAAGGAAATGGTTTTCACTGAGCAAAAAAATATAAGCAAATTGGAACATTTGGTACAAGCAGCTAAGGATTCAGGTTTAGATCATATTCAGTTTAAATATGACTTTAGAAATACTGCCAAAATATTATTTGAAGATGATCTTAGGATGGCAAAAGATTGGGGTGTAAGAGGATTTCCCACGATTTATTTTATTGATGCTGACGACAATCGGTTTAAAGTGTATGGTAGTAAACCATATGAAGTGTATGAATCCGCTTTACTAAGATTAATTAATCAGCCTTTAGAAAAACAGGCATCTATTTCATATATAGATATTTTCAAATTCTATAGTACGGTTACTCTTAAGGAATTTGAAGTTTTCTACAATTTGAACACTCAAGAAGCGATGGCTACATTAGCAAATTTGGTTGAAAACAAGAAACTTATCAAAATTGAAATCGGTAATGGATTTATATGGAAAGAAGTAAATTTATAATATCCATCCTCTTAACATCAGCAGCCATGACCACTTTATCACAGTTTAAAAACTTCACAGAAGCATTACCTCAAAATGGATATTTAATGCCTGTTCTTTTTATAGGACATGGATCTCCCATGAATGGGATCGAAGACACGCAATTTAGTAGAGGCTGGAAAAAGATGGCGGAAGAAATACCCACACCTACAGCTGTGCTAGTGGTTTCTGCGCATTGGTTTACGCGTGGAACGCAAATTACTGCCATGGATTTCCCTAAAACCATTCACGATTTTGGGGGCTTTCCACAAGCTTTATTTGATGTGCAATACAACGCTCCTGGAAATCCTGCTTTGGCGAAAGAAACAGCATCTATGATTGTGTCAACACAAGTAGAGTTGGATCACGATTGGGGACTAGATCATGGAACCTGGACAGTTGTGAGGCATATGTATCCTGAAGCCAATATTCCTGTTTTGCAATTAAGCATTGACTATACAAAGGGCCCGAAGTTTCACTATGATTTAGCAAAGGAATTATATGCCCTTAGAAAGAAAGGCGTTTTGATTATTGGTAGTGGAAATATGGTACACAATTTAAGAATGGTAGCCTGGGATAAATTAAATGAAGATCAATATGGATATGATTGGGCCATTCAAATCAATAGCCAGTTTAAATCATTTATTGAATCCGGGGACCATGCACCCTTAATTAATTACACCCAATTAGGGAGAGAAGCTTTATTAGCTATACCTACTCCTGAACATTATTTGCCATTAATGTACACATTAGGAGTAGGCACAAGCAAGGATCAAATTTCTTTTTTCAATGACAAAGCAGTAGGAGGATCATTAACCATGACCTCGGTTAAAATTGGATAAAGATCTTGATATAAGATTTCGAATCTACTTCGATATAGATGCGTTAATCAAAATTCTTTTTTTGATTTTTAAAATTTAGCCTGTAGCGAAACAAAAAAAGTTCTTCCATCACCAGGTAATGCACCCGGGCCTGGATAACCCCCTGCTCTTCTGGTAAAATATCTTGTGTCAAATAGATTGTTTAGCCCTCCTTTAATATTGAGTTTATTATTCATCTTATAGGTCAGGGTAATATCTGTTATATCATAGGCAGGGATCAAACCATTGTTTCCATTGGCCGTTGGAGTAACAGTGTTGTTGGCATCACTGAACACTTGTCCAACATGACTGTATTGCCAGGTAATCAACCATTTATTATAGCCTACGGTTATACCGGTTCTGATGATATGCTCAGGGGCATTTTCAACACGCTTCCCTTTAGTATTGGCATCTTTATGATTACCGCTATATCTGGCATCTGTATAACCATAGGAACTAAAAATAATCAAGTCAAAAACAGTTGGCGCTTTAAAAGCTCTCGCAGGATTAAATTCCAGATAGCTTTCAATTCCTTTGCTGGTGCTTGCTCCAACATTGGTGATTAAGCGGCTATTTGTTCCACTGGTTGTAATAACACCTACGCGATTGTTGTACTGAAGTAGGAATCCGCTGATATCAAACTGTAAAAAGGTTTTAATTTTTCCTCTGTACCCTATATCAAAATTATAACCTTTGGAATCTCTCAAGTCAGGGTCTACAATATCTGTGGTAGGTGGAGCTTGTAAATTAGCGAATTGAATGGGTCGATAAGCCTGGGAGTAATTGGCATATATTTCTGTTGTATTGGTAACATGGTATTCAGCACCAATGCCAGCTAAAATAAAGCTTCTGCTTCTGCTAATATTTTGTAAACGAATTTCATTCCCATTGTTAGAGAAACCATTTCTTCCTGATGCTGATCCTTGTAGCCATTCGTATCTGATTCCGGGTATGATGATTAGTTTTTCATTTATCCGGAAAATATTTTCTACAAATGCTGCTACATTCTTTGATTTGAAAACAATGTCTCTTGGATGCTGGCCACTGATACTGATATCATAATTCATACCAGTTGACCCAATTCCATCAGATTGTCTGCTGGTAGTTCCTGTAAATAAACGGATCCCAG
Organism: Sediminibacterium sp. TEGAF015; assembly: GCF_025997995.1. Taxonomy (GTDB): domain Bacteria; phylum Bacteroidota; class Bacteroidia; order Chitinophagales; family Chitinophagaceae; genus Sediminibacterium. Next base: position 2,730,052 of record NZ_AP026683.1, read on the forward strand.
CCGACACATTGTTTTTCATTTTGCCTAAAGTGTAGCTAGTTAGTATTCGACTTTCCAACCCGTAATTTCTGTATTGATCTAAGCTGACTGTTCTTGGATTATAATTGCCAGTGATAGGATTGATGGTATCTCTAACAGTAACCGGTAACATGAATCCAACGCTGTTTCTGTCTCCGAATGTGGCAAATATTTTTGTGTTCCATCTTGTGTTTTCATTAATCTGGTAATTTGCAATGAATGCAGGCGTAGTCCAGCTTACGTCAAACCAGTTTCTGCTTCTAAGACTTTCTTGTGCATTCTGTCTGATTTGAGCATCGGTCAATCCCCCCGGCTGCTGAGAACGCATATTTGATCGCATGATTTCAGCAGTTAATGAAAATCTACTGCTAAACTGATAAGTGATAGTTGCGAATCCGGAATTATTATAGAAGCGACTATTGTTTCTCCATCCATTTCCTTCTCGGTGATCAAAGAATGAGTAATAATGAATTTTACCTTTTTGTCCTCCAATGGCGTTATAGGAATTAAATAAACCATTACTTCCAAAGCTCTGTTGTGTTTCTAATTCAATGGGTTTGTTTATTTCACTGCCGTTTCGAAGAATATAATTGATTAATCCTCCAAACTGGGGCCCATATTGTAATGATCCCTGACCTCTAACCACTTCAATTCTTTGTACCGCCTGTAACTGGGGGTTATAGTAAGCTTCCGGATAACCATAAGGGTCAGCTGCAATATCGTATCCATTTTGTCTGACATTGAATTCCCAGCTTCTATTAGGACTTAAACCTCTTGCTGCAATTCCAATTTGAATGCCACTAGGGTCACTTTCCCATACATGTATACCGGGTATTTTAGCCATCACCTGGCGCATAGTATTATTTACAACATTTCCCTGTACATTGTCCATTACAATCAAAGCATTCTTCTTGCCGGCATAAATATTGGTCCCAACAATTTCGGGCATTTGCTGATAATCGCTTTTACTGTTCCTTCCAACCACGGTTATGTCTGGCAGATTTTTGGAAGCTATTGTATCCGTAACAGAAATTGTATCATTAACAGATATTGTATTTTGACCATTTGAAATTAAACTCATCGCTACTAAAGCGAACACTGCTATTCCTCTCATTTCTTATTTTTTGAGCTGCGAATGTCAGAATTAGCAGTTTGAGTAGCTTATTAAATCAGGAATTCAGTTTATAGAATCGGGAAATTTAATACTTTCAATCACAATAGCTTACTTGTTTTAGGGTATTAAAAATATTTTATATGCAAATCAATTTACCTAAAATCATATTTCAGTTCATTGTTTATATTATTCTAATCTTTTTATTAAGCTGCAGTTACAATACTGCTACAAATAATGAAAATATAGTAAAGGATTCAACTGTTTCATGTTTAAAAACTCCTGATAGATATCGAGTAAAATACAATTCATCAATTTCTAATGTCTTAGACAGTTCTCTCTCAAATATGGTTTTAATTCCTGGGGGTAGCTTCGAAATGGGTGGCGATGGAATTCAATCTGAATTAGACGAACTACCGAAACATCTAGTAACAATTGATTCGTTTTATATGGATCAGACAGAAGTTACCAATGCACAATTTGCCATTTTTGTAAATGCAACGGGTTATATTACTACTGCTGAGCGAAAACCTATCTGGAGTGAGCTTAAGAAAATTTTACCAACCGGAACTACTAAGCCAGCAGATAGTTTGTTGGTTGCAGCTTCATTGGTATTTAAACAAACAACTGGTCCTGTTGATTTTAATAATTATAGTCAATGGTGGAGTTGGGTTAAAGGGGCAAACTGGAAATCACCAGAAGGACCTGGTTCTAATATTAAGGGGAAAGAAAACTATCCAGTTGTTCATATTAGCTGGGATGATGCAATGGCCTATTGTAAATGGGCAGGAAAGAGACTTCCAACAGAGGCTGAGTGGGAGTTTGCCGCCCGCGGTGGAAAAACAAATCAATTATACCCATGGGGAAATCAGCCCATAAATCAAGGTTTTGCAAAAGCAAATAGCTGGGAAGGGAAGTTCCCATATTTTAATGAGCAAAAAGATGGCTTTATAAGGAATGCACCAGTTGCGACTTTTAATTGTAATGGATTTGGACTTTTTGATATGGCAGGAAATGTTTGGGAATGGTGTAGTGATTGGTACAGTTCAAATTATTATCAAACAATTGCTTTCAAAAATTCGATAAATCCAAAAGGACCAGCTAAAAGTTTTGATCCCGAAAATCCCTCTACTCCCAAGAAAGTATTAAGAGGGGGAAGTTTTTTATGTAATGATGAATATTGTAGTGGATATAGAGTAGCTAGAAGGATGAAAAGTAGTCCAGATACTGGACTAGAACACACTGGATTTCGATGCGTAAAAGATATATCAAAAAGATTATAATGAAAACTGTCTACATATTTCTTGCGATGGTTTTTATGTTGAATAAGGATTGTCTTCTTGCGCAGCAATCAAAACCTAATATAGTATTTATTCTCGCAGATGACCTAGGATACGGCGATCTGGGTTGTTATGGTTCAGCCCAGATACGTACCCCTCATATAGATGCGCTGGCAAAAACAGGTACAAGGTTTACTCATTTCTATTCGGGTAGTACCGTATGCGCACCTTCTAGGGCTTCTTTAATGACTGGCTTACATACAGGACATCTAACTGTTAGAGGAAATGGAGAAGTACCATTACCAGCCGAAGAAAAAATACTACCCCAATACTTAAAAGAAGCTGGGTATACAACAGGGATATTTGGCAAATGGGGTTTGGGTCAATCCCATACAACGGGTTCTCCCGAGAAAAAAGGATGGGATTACTTTTCAGGACTATTGCATCATGTAGAAGGGCATTATCAGCAACCTGATTCTGCATGGAAAATGATAAATGCTGAAACCAGAAAACTAGCCATTCCAAAACAGCAATACAGTAATGAATGGTTTACCAATGAAGCCAAATCATTTATTGATCTGCATACAGAAAAGAGTCAAAATAGAAATGCTTATTCGCCATTTTTCTTATACTTGTCATTCACGCTTCCTCATGCAGAATTAAAAGTCCCCAATGCTTTTTTAGCACTTTATTTGGATCAGAATGGTCAAAGCATTTTTGCACCTGAAAAACAACATCCTACAGGTCAGCATTATGGGGAACAAAAATTTCCTAAAGCAGCCTATGCAGCAATGGTTTCACAAATGGATAGTTATGTTGGCGAGATAGTAGAAAAGTTAAAAGAGAAAAATCTACTAGAGAATACCATCATTGTTTTTACCAGTGACAATGGTACACATAAAGAAGGGGGTAGAAATCAAAATGATATTGAGTATTTTAAAAGCAGTGGAATATTCAGGGGAGCTAAGAGAGATTTATATGAAGGAGGTATCCGGGTTCCCTTTATTATTAGTTGGAAGAAAGGATTTAAAAAACCTCAAACCCAAAACACAATAGGAGCGTTCTGGGATATTTTACCCACGTTCAATGAAATTGCAGGCATTCAATCTTCCGTAAAAACGGATGGGATTTCATTATTAAATGTATTGAAAGGTCATAAACAGGGGTCACACCCACCTTTGTACTGGGAATTTTATGAAGGGGGATTTAAGCAGGCTGTAGTATCGGGAAGCTGGAAAGCAATCCGATATTATAAAGGAACAGAGCCAGACCGAACTGAATTATACAATCTTTCATCTGATCCATCCGAAAAAAACAATTTGTCAGCGCAATTGCCGGATAAGCGTAAGGAAATGGAAATGATTATGCAACAACAAAGCGTATCATCAACGCATCCCTTATTTCAAATTAAGTAAGTCATGAAAAATGAATTGACAAGAATTTTTATAGAACAGTTTCAGGCTTCGCCTCAGGTTATTGTTCGCTCTCCTGGAAGAGTAAATATAATTGGGGAGCATGCCGATTATAATAATGGATTTGTATTGCCGGCTGCCATAGACAAAGCTGCATACATTGCCTTGTCTTTAAGACAGGATGAAGAGATTCATCTGACAGCAATAGACTTGAAAGAAAACTTTTCAACTACAATTCATCAATTAAAACCAATTGGTGATATAAGCTGGCCCAACTACATTTTAGGTGGAGCTGCGCAGTTTGTTAAAAAGTGTATTCCCCTGAAGGGATTTAACCTGTTGCTTACTAGTGATGTGCCTATCGGGGCGGGGCTCTCCTCTTCTGCAGCGGTAGAATGTGCTACTGTGTTTGCAATGAATCATTTATTACAGACAGAATTTAGCAGGATTGAAATGGTGAGTATGGCTCAGAAAGCTGAGCACGAGTATGCAGGTGTCATGTGCGGAATAATGGATCAGTTTGCCTCTATGATGGGGAAAGCGAGTCAGGTAATTAAATTAGATTGTCGCTCATTGGAATACCAATATGTGCCATTTAAATTAGATGGAATCAAGATTTTATTGTTAAATACCAACGTGAAGCATTCACTGGCTTCATCCGAATACAATACACGAAGAGAAGAATGCGAGAAAGCCGTTGAATTAATTAAAGCGCATCAGCCCTCTGTTGAATCTTTGCGCGACGTTACGGTTGAAATGCTTGACCAATTTGTTCTACCTGTTAATGAATTGGTATATAAAAGAAGCCGGTTTGTTGTAGATGAAATGGAAAGATTAAATGATGCCTGCAATTATCTAGAACAAAATGATATTGCATCTATGGGTGAATGTATGTTTGAAACCCATGAAGGACTAAGTAGACAGTATGAAGTAAGCTGTAAAGAACTTGACTTTTTGGTCAATTTTGTGAAAGATAAGCCTGAAGTATTGGGGGCAAGAATGATGGGGGGTGGTTTTGGGGGTTGCACCATTAACCTTGTACAAGAAAATGCCATTGCACAACTTGTTAGTGAAATTAAACCTGCTTATGAAGCAGCCATGAACCTGCCTTTGGATTTTTATATTGCTTCTATCGAAAATGGAACTGAATTAATATATTAATATTTTCAAAATAAGATTTATTATTAGTTGTGCGATAGGGTAAAATGAAAAGTGAGACCCTTATCGGTATCCGATTCGGCAAATATGGTACCCCCATGTTTGTCAATAATCCTTTTGACAATTGCTAAACCCAGACCATTTCCTTCAAATTTACTATGATACCTTTTGAAGGGGGTAAATAAGGTTTTCATTTGCTCTTGGTTTAAACCCACACCATTGTCTTTTACATAATAAAAAGTCTGGTGTTCCTTTTGATAGGACCCAATTTCAATGGCTGGATTTTCTTTTTTGGAAGAGTACTTAAAAGCGTTTGATAAAAGATTATTAAAAAGTTGTTTCAGTGCAGCTTCATTTCCCAATGCATTCGGAAGTGTATTCAGTTGAACCGTTCCTTTAAAATCAAGTGGCTTTTGCTGTTTAATTACTTCTTCTACCAATATTTGAAGATGTACCTCTGCTTTTTCTAATGGCTGTTTGCCCAGACGGGAGAATGTTAGCAAATCTTGTGTTAACACTTTCATATTTGAAACAGTTGCTTTTACCATTTGTAAAAACTCTCTGTTCTCTTCATTCAAAGTTTGGGGATCTACCAGATCAACAACAGTCATAATCTTATTAATTGGATTATTTAAATCATGAGCGGCAGAAGACGAAAAGGCTTTTATATCTTCCAGTTGTCTAATTTCTTCTGTAATATCATTGATGCTTACTACATAAGCGACGGTAGAACCTTGATCGTCAATCAAAGAATTGCTTTTGATGTCAATAATAATTTTTTCTCCATCTTTCCGTATGATTTCTGTTTGATAATTTTCAGAAATTCCTTTTTTCCGCCTCTCTAGCCTTTCATAGAATTCTTTTCTTCTTTCGATGGGTATAATCATGTCTACTACCACATTCCCTATCAATTCTTTTTCTTTATAGCCTAATATTTTGCAATAGCTGGGATTACAATAAATAAGTCGTCCTTCATAATCGATACTGGCTACACCTTCTTTTAAGGACGAAACCAGTTCTCTGAATTTTCGCTCACTTTGTTTCAATTGTTTTTCTAAAGCGATGCTTGTTTTTTGTTTATTGTTTAGCAAATGAGCATAGTTATAAATCAAAATAAAAACAATAAAGGTTAAGATCATTGTAAATAGCTCAGATCCATATTCGTGTGAATAAAGGCCTCTTTTTTCACCAAGGATTCTTAGGTAACCTAGGAATGGCGGGAAAACCAACATAAAAAGAGTTACTTTTCTAAATAGTGAACTTCCCTCTAGAATAGATACGAAAAGTTTAGGCAATCCATGTTTAATATTGCTGAGGAATAACCCAATGCTTACCAATAAAAATAGAATTGCTGTACTCAAGGCTATGGTTGAAATTCCTTCAACTCTATAAGCGGAATCTCTTCCATAGAGGTACCCTAAAATAGATGCATAGGAAACTATAAATATGAGCAGACTTAATAGATTTCTGAGTTTTAAGAGTACAGGTATTTTCGAAGAATTACTCAGCATAATTATTCCGCTCAATAAAAATAATACAGCTGTGGTAGGTGCTAAATGCGAATTGATATAACTGCTTTCTACTTTTTGTCTAAATAGCAAATCATCAAACCGAATAGAATCTAGCAAAAATAAATAGGCAGCGGAGTGAACTAATCCTACAATAAGTATAAATATGGCCGCTATAGCAAGTGTATTCTTTGAATTATTTTCTTTATAAGAACAAAGCCACCATCCCGCAACTATAAAAGTAATAGCTGTCAAAGGATTCATGGCAGTCATTTCTACCGAGAAACTTTTTAATACAGTGATATTAAATTCCCAGCCAACCAATACCAAACCAGCCAGACTCATCAAGATGACTCCCAGCCATTTCAAATATTTAAAACGATTTTCAACAAACATTATACACCTGTGTGGAGACAATTAAATCAATGGTTAAACATTTTAATTGCATATTAATTATTTTAGTCTATTATAAATGTAAGGTTTATTTTAAATAGCTTTTCTTTGAAGTAACCATTTCTTAAATCTTTTTATGCGCCTTTTTTCTAAATATTGTACCCTCTTATATTGTGTTTTTTGGATTTTTATTTTGCAGTCTTGCAATCAAGAAAAACCATTGTTTGTAAATATTGATCCTGCTGTTTCAGGCCTTCAGTTTTCCAACGATATTGTAGAAAATAATCAGTTAAATGTACTCAACTACGAATATATATACAATGGAGGCGGTGTGGGTATTGGCGACTTTAATAATGATAGCTTACCTGATATTTATTTTACAGGGAATCGGGTGGCCAATAAGTTGTTTCTGAATAAAGGGAATCTGAAGTTTGAAGACATTACTACCAAGGCGGGTGTAGCGGGTATGGGTAAATGGAATAAAGGCGTTAGTATTATTGATATTAATAATGATGGTTTATTGGATATTTATGTGTGTGCAGCCGTATTACCAGACAGCAATTCCAGAAAAAATATATTATATATTAATGAAGGGGTAGATAAAGGAACGGGTATTCCAATATTTAAAGACAGGGCTCCTGAATACGGACTTGACGATGCTTCTAATACACATATGGCCAATTTTTTTGACTATGATAATGATGGTGACCTAGACGTTTATTTATTGATTAATGATTTAGATGGCACTTATCCAAATGAGTTTAGGCCTATTCGCAAAGACGGGAGCTGGCCCAATACCGATAAGCTCTTGCAAAATAATTACGATACAACGCTAAAGCATCCTGTATTTAAAGACGTTTCAAAACAGGCAGGTATACTAATTGAAGGACATGGATTGGGAATCAATATTACCGATATAAATAACGATGGTTGGAAGGATATTTATATCAGTAATGATTATCTCTCCAACAATATACTTTATATCAATAATAAGAATGGAACTTTTACCGATCAGTGTGCATTGTATTTTAAGCATACAAGTAAAAATGCAATGGGCAACGATATTGCTGATATCAATAATGATGGTAAAGCGGATATTATTGAGACGGATATGATGCCGGCCGATAATTATCGACAGAAAATGATGCACTCTGATATAAGTTATCAGACTTTTCAAAACAGTGATCGCTATGGATATATATATCAGTATCCTAGAAACACGCTGCAGTTAAATCAGGGTATGATACCGCAGGGATATGATTCAGTGAGCCGACCTGCTTTTAGTGAAATAGCCTATTATAGTGGAGTGGCTCATACAGACTGGAGTTGGGCGCCCTTATTAGCTGATTTTAATAATGATGGATGGAGAGATTTATTTGTAACCAATGGGTTACCCAAAGACATGTCCGATAAGGATTTCATGGCCTATCGACAAAACGCATATGCTGCTAGTTCATTGGACGAGGTGTTAAGACAAGTGCCAGAAGTTAAAATCAGTAATTACGTGTATCAAAATAATGGTGATTTAACTTTTACCGATATGACCCAAAAATGGGGAGTAGACTTTCCTACTTTTTCAGCTGGGATGGCTTATGCAGATTTAGACAGAGATGGCGATATGGATTTGGTAATTAATAATACCAATATGCCAGCAACGCTACTGGAAAATAGATCACTTCAAGAAAATGAAACAGCTCATTATTTGAAAATAAAATTCAAAGGGAACAAAGATAATTTGATGGGATTGGGTGCTACCGTTCAGGTATTTGATGGTAAAAGAAAGCAGGTAGCAGAAGTAAATCCCTATAGAGGGTATTTATCTAGTGTGGAATCAGGACTTCATTTTGGAATGGGTACCACCGAAAAAGTTGATTCAATTTTGATTGTATGGCCCGACCAAAAATCACAACTAATCAAAAATATACCAACCAATCAGCAGTTGATTTTGGATCATGCAAATGCAAAGGAAGATAGTGCAAGCAAAATATTGTTTCAAATCCCATCATTAATGCAGCATCAAGATTCGGCAAGTCATAGTATCATGACCGAGATAACTCAATCGGCTAATTTAAATTTTGGTTTTTCCGAAGTAGATTTTATTGATTTCGATATTCAGCGGATGTTATTGCATAAGCTAACCCAATACGGTCCGTCTTTAGCTGCAGGAGATATTAATGGGGATGGATTAGACGATGTAGTAGTAGGAGGGGGTTCACCTTTTCATGCTTCCCTTTTTGTTCAGACACCACAGGGGAAATTTGTAAGAAAATATTTGCCGGGATATCAGCAACCTCAGCTTCAGGATGATGCTGGTATCCTTTTATTTGATGCGGATAATGACAAAGATCTAGATATTTATATAGCGGCAGGAGGTGCTGAAAATCAGCCACAAACAAAAGCCTATGCAGACCATTTTTACCAGAATGATGGCAAAGGAAATTTCAAAGAATTAGAGGGGGTTATTCCTGAGAATTTAATTTCAAAGAGCTGCGTTGTGGCGAATGATTATGATCAGGATGGTGATATGGATTTATTTGTTGGGGGAAGGGTAACGCCTGGCAGGTATCCGTTGCCGCTAAGTAGTTTTATCTATCGAAACGATTCTAACAAAGAGGGGATCCGATTTACAGATGTAACAAAACAAATAGCCCCATCACTGGTAAATACAGGTATGGTAACGGCTGCTATATGGTCGGATATAAACAACGATGGTAAATCAGATTTATTTATAACCAAAGAATGGGGAGCACCCATGATTTTGCAAAACAATGGAAAGCAGTTTATCCCTGTGGCTACATCACTTGATTCGGCAAAAGGTTGGTATAATAGTTTAGTTGCTGCAGATTTGGACAATGACGGCGATATGGATTATTTGTTGGGTAATTTTGGAAAGAATGCTTTTCTAAAAGCATCTGCTGAGCGCCCTGTTTCAGTTTATGCAAAAGACTTTGATAATAATTTCAGCCTGGATGTTATTTTTTCGCACTGGCAGATGGATAAAGTAAAAGGGCAATTCAAAGAAGTACCTGTTGCAGGAAGAGATGTATTATTAAGAGAAATGAGTTCCTATAAAACACGATATCCTAATTATGCAAGTTATGCAAGTACCTCATTGCAAGAATTAATAACACCTGATCAATTGAAAGAGGCATTTATGGCATCGGTGAATGAACTTCAGTCTTACTGGATAGAAAATAAAGGTGGCTTTGCATTTGAATCTCATCCTTTGCCAGCAGCTGCGCAAATGGCCCCTGTGTTTGGATTAGTAGCAACCGATGTAAATGGAGATGGCTTTACCGATATCATATTAAATGGGAACGATTATGGTATCTCTCCTTATTTAGGGCAACAAGATGCTTTAAATGGACTGGTTTTATTGAATACAGGTAAAAGATCTTTCAGAGAATTATCAATTATAGAAAGCGGATTCTACAGTCCTGCAAATGGGAAATCGCTAGTATTCTTAAATGTGCAGAATAAGCCTTCAATTCTAACTGGTCAGAATCGGGATTTTCTTCGCATTTTTCAGTTGAATACTACTGCGTCAAGAATTATTTCTTTAGAGTCCAATGAAACAGCAGCAGTTTTTTACTATAAAAATGGACAGGTGAGAAAAGAAGAATATTCTTATGGCCATGGATTCTTATCACAGTCCTCCCGATTTCTTACCTTGAATGAGAAAGTGGATCATGTATTGATATACGCAAGCAAACAGGTTTCTAGGAAGATTAAATAGTATTCTATGAGCAGTTTTACATTTATGAATGGTTCTTCATTTTTGAAATGTTATTCATTTCTGAAAAAGTTTCTATTATTTATATTCATTGCTTTGGTTTCTATGCTTGTTTCCTGTAAACAACAAAAGGTAACTACCATAAAAGAAGATGATTTGTTGTATAACTGCGAGCAACAGTTAACCAATGTAATAGTACACGATATCAATAGTCCGCCTGTTGCAGCTAGAATGTATGCTTATAGTAATTTGGCTTTTTATGAAGCAATTAGACCCGCGTATTCGAAGGCCAATTCATTTTTGCCGCATATGAAGGGATTTGACACTCTGGTAACTGATAACAATAAAAGGGCTAAAGTGCATTATCCATATGCAGCTGCACTTGCCTTTATGAATGTGGCAGAAGCCCTCGTTTTTTCAAAAGACAGTATTCGTGTTGTAAAAGATAGTTTACAAATACAATTTGATGGATTAGCGTCAGAAGTGATAGAACAATCAACTGCATGGGCAAACCAGGTTTCTTCTATAATTCTTAAAAGAGCTTCGGAAGATGGATACAAAATAACCAGGGGTATGCCTAAGTTCAGCGTATTTAAAGAGAAAGGAATCTGGCAGCAAACGCCTCCCGATTATGAAGAAGCCATTGAACCTAACTGGAGGTATATCAAGCCCTTACTAATGGACTCTGCTGCGCAGTTTAAACCAGTAAGACCACCCGCATACAATCTGAATAAGAACAGCCAGTACTATAAAGAGTTGAATGAACTGTATCAGATGAGTATCACATTAACAGATGAGCAAAAGACAATTGCAAAATTCTGGGATGATAACCCTTTTGTTTCTGAGCATAAGGGGCATTTTACCTATGCAACAAAAAAGACAACACCGGTAGGTCACTGGATGGGTATAATTGGCATATTGGGAAAGCAATCTAAGTTGCCCCCAATTGAAATTGCCAAAGCGTATGCTATGGCTTCTGCAGCTGTGTTTGATGGATTTGTTTCTACCTGGGAAGAAAAGTTTACCAGTAAAACAGTCAGACCAATAACAGTTATCAGAGAACATATTGCTTCAGAATGGAATGCGTTTTTACAAACGCCGCCGTTTCCAGAATATACCAGTGGTCACAGTGTCATTTCTGCTGCTGCCGCAACCGTATTAAGTAGTATTTTTGGAGAGCAAACACCATTCAGGGATACAGTTGAATTAAAGTATCTGGGAATGGAGCGCTCTTTTCCTTCTATCAATGCCGCAGCCAATGAAGTTAGTATCAGTAGAATGTACGGAGGGATCCATTATCGTTCAGCTGTAGAGAACGGCCAGAAACAGGGGCAGGCTATTGGAAATTATTTTATTCAAAAACTACAGAAATGATTCAGGTTACCAAAATTTTCAGGTTTGAAACTGCGCATGCCATTCATGGATACAACGGGCATTGTAGAAATATACATGGCCACTCTTATGTGTTGCACGTAACAGTTGGATCAGATGCCGATGATGTGGCATACTTGCCAAAGCCTGGATTTGTGATTGACTTTAAAGACCTAAAAAAAATTGTGAATCAGATTATTGTTGACCAACTGGATCATCGGTTAATTTTATCCAATGATTTTCTGGCAGAACATCCTCATGCCGCTGCTTCCGAGAACCTCATTGTCTGGGAAATGGAACCAACTGCAGAAAATATACTCCTGTATATCCGCAATGTCTTACTCGCAGAATTACCCGCAGACATACGATTGCGGAAATTGAAGATTTATGAAACGAGCGACTCTTATGCAGAGTGGGAAAGCAATGCTAGATAAAAAATTATCCAACAATTAAAATTAGTATTTTGAGTGTGCTGTTCTAATGACTAATTTAATTAGCGAATAAGTATCAGCACATTTCATTTAATTCCAAGTAACTCAAACACAATGAATCGCAAAAGCTTCCTTCAAAAATCAGCCATGGCATCGGGTGCAATGGTATTATCGTCCAATATTTTGTCTGCCAAACCCTTGGCAAACAAAGTCAAAATAGTAATCATTGGAACAGGATTACGAGGACAAAACCATTTAGATCTTTTATTACGTAGAGACGATGTGGAATTGACAGCAATTTGCGATATCAATGACAGAATGCTCTCAACCGCAAAAGGTATGATTGAAAAGTCGGGAAAGAAAATGCCGAAAGTGTATACCGGGTCTCCAGTTATCTGGAAAGAAATGGTTGCTAAGGAAAAGCCTGACGGTGTAATAATAGCAACTCCCTGGGAACTGCATAAGGAAATGATTATTGGATCGCTGCAGGCAGGTATAAAATATGTAGGAACGGAAGTGATGCTTGGAACAACCTTGCAAGATCACTGGGATGTGGTAAAAGCTGCAGAACAATACAATGGCCAAGTTATGATGCTAGAAAATGTATGTTATCGCAGAGATGTGATGGCTGCATTGCACATGGTAAGGCAAGGACTATTTGGTGAAATCATTCATTTGCAGGGTGGTTACCAGCATGATCTAAGAGAAGTCAAATTCAATGATGGGGTTAAGCCTTATGGTGGCGGTGTTGAGTTTGGGGAGAAAGGATTTTCAGAAGCAGCATGGAGAACCAACCATTCCGTATACAGAAACGGCGATTTATATCCCACCCATGGAATTGGACCAATTGCACATTATATCAATATCAATCGAGGAAATCGATTTTTATCTCTTTGCTCATTTTCCTCCAAACCAAGAGGTTTGCACAATTATATTGTTAAGAAGGGAGGGGAGTCTCATCCAAATGCGAAAGTCCAGTTTAAATTAGGTGATGTAGTTACAACATCTATTGATTGTAATAATGGTGAAACCATTTTATTGCAGCATGATACCAATTTGCCCAGACCGTACTCATTGGGATTTAGGGTACAGGGCACAGAAGGTATCTGGATGGATTTGAATAAATCTCTTTACATAGAAGGCAAATCCCCGAAAGCGCATCAATGGGAATCTCAGACAGAATGGTTTAATAAATATGATCACCCGCTTTGGGTAAGATGGAGTAAAGAAACTGCTGGTGCAGGGCATGCTGGTATGGACTTTTTTGTAATTCATGCATTTGTTGAGTCAATAAAAAATCAGACACCTACGCCAATGGACGTGTACGATGCCGCTGCCTGGAGCGCCATCACTCCATTAAGTGAGCAATCAATAGAACTCGGAAATCAAACCGTGGAATTCCCTGATTTTACAGGAGGTCAATGGATGTATAGAAAACCTGTATTTGCATTAAATGACCAATATTAATGGAAGCAGTCCTACAGAAATTTGGTATCCCTTCCGATGCGTTGATGATTCCAATCAATTCTGGAATTATCAATAAAACCTGGAAAGTCTGTAGTGCTAAAGGCAATTATATACTGCAGCAAATCAATGACCATGTTTTTGCTAAACCAGAATTGATTCACAGTAATATAACAGCAATAGCAACGTATTTAAAAAAGAACTACAGCAATTATTTGTTTCCCGCACCCATTCAGAATATAGACGGAAATCCATTATTACAATTACCGGAGTTTGGCTATTTCAGGGTGTTCCCTTTTATTGAGGGCACACATACTATTGATGTTGTTGCCAATCCTAAACAAGCGTTTGAAGCAGCGGAACAGTTTGGCAGATTTTCAGCATATCTGGGTGGATTTAATTGCAGTCAACTCAAAGTTACCATTCCAGATTTCCATAATCTTAGCTATCGCTATCAACAATTTCAAGAAGCACTTACTGCAGGAAATCAGGAAAGAATTCACAATGAGAGAAATCTGATAGAGAAACTGATTAGGCTGAATTTTCTGGTAAAACAATATGATGCTATCACAAATAATTCTTCATTTAAGAAGCGTGTAACGCATCATGATACCAAAATTAGCAATGTCCTTTTCAATGAGTACGACAATGCTGTTTGTATTATTGATTTAGATACAGTAATGCCCGGTTATTTCATTAGCGATGTGGGAGATATGATGCGAACTTATCTATGTGACGTATCTGAAAATGAGGAGGACATCAGCAAAGTGCATATAAGACCAGATTATTATTATGCTATTGTTGAAGGATATTATAAGGAAATGCAACATGAACTTACAGCCGAGGAAAAAAAGAATTTTTTCTTTGCAGGACAGTTCATGATTTATATGCAGGCCCTGCGTTTTTTAACAGATTATCTTAATAATGATATTTATTACCAGATTCAGTATCCAGCACACAATTTAGTGAGAGCTATCAATCAGGTTGTATTGCTCGAACGATTAATGGAATATGAGACTGAGTTTAAAAAAATGAAATTATGATACGTGCATTTCTTTTCTCGTTTCTCATTTTTTCTGCATTCTCTTTATTGGCTCAGAGCAAGCAGGCTAATCAAATTGCACCTACCTATCAGCCAACTCTCGCTAATCTTCAAGCCAGAAATCAGTTCCAGAGCAATCGATTTGGATTGTTTGTTCACTGGGGAGTATCCAGTATGTTAGGAGCGGGCGAATGGGTAATGCAAAACCGTAACATCAAAGTGAAGGATTATGTAAGACTGAAAGAAACTTTTTACCCAAGTCAGTTTAATGCCGAGGAATGGGTAACTGCTGCTAAAAATGCCGGTATGAAGTATATTGTTTTTATTACCAGACACCATGATGGCTTTTCTAACTGGGATACCAAACAATCCGATTGGAAGATTACCAATACGCCTTATGGCAAAGATGTTTTAAAAATGCTGGCCGAAGAATGTAAGAAACAAGGTTTGCAGTTGGGACTATATTATTCTACGTTGGACTGGTTTAGGGAGGATTACCCATATTCTACTGGCAGAACCGGACAGGGTACAGGTAGAAAGACCGGAGGCAATTATGATGCCTATTTGCAATTCATGAAAGCACAGTTGACAGAACTGCTTACCAATTATGGTGATATCATGTCAATCTGGTTTGATGGTCATTGGGATCAAACCAATCCAGAAGGATCAACTGACAGGTCTTCTAGAATTAACTGGAAGTATGAAGAAATATATTCTTTGATTCATCGCTTGCAGCCTCAGTGTTTAATTGGTAATAATCATCACCTGGATCCATTGCCTGGTGAAGATTTTCAGATGTTTGAAAAAGATTTGCCCGGACAGAATCACACTGGTCTGAGTTTTCAAAAACCCTCTGATCAATTGCCTTTGGAAACCTGTGAAACCATGAATAATTCATGGGGGTATAATATCACTGATCATGCCTATAAATCTACTAGACAAATCATCCATTATTTAGTAAAAGCAGCGTCGTTGAATACCAATTTATTGCTGAATGTAGGACCAATGCCCAATGGGAAAATACAGCCAGAGAATATTGATACACTTAAACAAGTGGGAGCTTGGATGGAAAAATTTGGATCAACTATTCGGGGTACTTATGGTAACATCCTTCCTGCACAAGAATGGGGGGTTATAACAGCAAAGGACAATAGCCATTTTGTTCATATTTTAGAAAGACATCAAAAGCCTTTTATTTTTATCCCACTTTCTGGAAAGCAATTGACCAAAGCCACTTTGTTTTCAAATGGTACACCCGTAAAGTTTAAGCAAGTCCCTGAAGGGGTGTTTTTGTATTTGGATGGAATCGTATTCGATACAATCGATACGGTCGTTCAGCTAATTTGGCAATAATTTCGCTTTGGCAATTGTGAAATCTTTTAAAGACTATTCTATTTCAATCTGGCTTCATGGGTTTTCTTGGCAATATCATGTATTACCAGATCAATTTCTGAAGCGCAGGCGTTTAAATCATTTAATAGAATGGTTTTTTCTACTTCATCTAAATCAATTCTTTGCAATAGATGAACAATGCCCAATATCTTGGCAACGGGGGCTCTCATTACATGGGATTGAAGCCATGCGATATCCTGTAACTCTTTGTTCTTGGTTTCAATAGCACTGATATATTCTAGTCGGTCTGTAATATCGTTTACCAGTATAACGCGTGCATTTCTGCCTTTGTATTGAATGTAATTACTCTGTACATCAACATCAATTATTTCTCCATTTTTTTTGATATGCCTGAAAACGCCAGATATAAATTCCTTGGGATATTGACGTGCTATTTTCAACTGTTCTTCAAAAGCGGGCATATCTTGTGGGGGACGAATATCTTTCAAAGTCATGCTCAGAAATTCTTCTGAACTATACCCATAATGTTTCTGAGCAGCATCATTCACGTCTAAAAACTCAAGCGTATCAATATCGTAAACCCACATAGGAAGGGGGCTAAGGTGAAAGAGTTCGCTGTATCTTTTTTCAGATTCGAATAACTCGTTATTCTTTTTTAATCGTTCAATACAGTAGATTATACTCTTGTATAAGCTATCTCCTGTTAGTTCATCTTTTAATAAATAATCCGCAATGCCTTTGGATATAGAATTAATGCTAAAATCAATATCTGAATAACCAGTTAGCACAATTACAGGCGTATCTTCACATATCTCTAATATGTTTTCAATTAACTCATCTCCACTTTTGTCTGGCAAAGAAAGGTCTAGCAAAACCACATCCATTTTTTGTGTGGATGTTTCAATTTGCCTTTTGGTTTCTTTGTAATTCTGGGTATGGATTATATTCGGATTGCTTATATGCTCTTCTAAGTAATCTGTTATAAGCAAATAGTCGCCCGGGTTGTCTTCTACTACAAGAATATGATATGTTTTTTTGTCTTTAATCATATTATTATTGGTGAGGCAAACTCACTGTTTGTATCCAAAAGTTTTCTATTGATTCCATTACAGTATTAAAATCATCAACATCATTAGGCTTTGTAATATAACAATTTGCATGATTTTTATATGAGGCCATGATGTCTTTTTCGGCAGATGAAGTAGTTAACATGATAACGGGAATCTGTTTTAACGATTCAGATTCTTTTATGTACTGTAACACTTGATGACCATTTTTCTTTGGCAAATTAATATCCAATAAAATGATATCAGGTGGCTTTACTTCGTTATTTTCAACCAGGCTATTTAAAAATTCAATTGCCAATTTGCCATCTCTAATGACAGTTATTTTGTCTGCTAAAGCGTGTTCCTGAAGTGCTTCTGTTGTTAATAGAATATCCCCTTCGTTGTCTTCAACAAGCAATATATGATTTGGTTTTATTTTAGGCATGGATATTTTTTTTAATGGTAAAGTAAAATTGGCTGCCTTTTTGTGCGGCAGAGTCAACCCAAATATTTCCTTTGTGTAAGTCTACAATCTTCTTGCAAGTTGCAAGCCCAACACCATTACCCTCTTCATTTTCCCTTTTGTTAATTCTGTAAAATAATTGAAAAATACGTTGATGATAATCGGGGTCTATTCCTTCACCATTATCTGCTATACAAAATTTCCAAGCGGCTGGTTCTGTTTCACAAGAGATATGAATTATGGGTTCTTGTGCGCTGCTTGTATATTTTATAGCATTGTTTAGCATATTGGTAAAAAGAATTTTTATTCCTGTTTCATTTCCATAAATATCAGGTAAATTTTCTGTTTTTACTTGAATTGATTTTTCTTCAATTTTTTGATGCATACTATCCAAGATATCATGAATTAATGCATTCGTATGAATAAGGGTTATTTCCTTTTGTGTTTCAGCAATTTTGGAATAGCTAAGTAACTCATCAATCATTTTACTCATTCTTTTGGCACCATCAACTGCATAGAATATATATTGTTTTGCTTTCTCGTCAAGTATTCCTGCATATTTTTGGTTTAGTTTAGTCATAAATTGACTAACCATTCGTAGCGGTTCCTTTAAATCATGCGAAACAATGGTTGTAAACTGAGATAATTCTTGATTCTTACTGATGAGCTCTTTTCTAGTATCTACAATATCTTGAATCAAACGACCTTCTGGAATAATGGAGAAAACTTCATTTTGCTCATTAAATAATGGTTTGAGATTAAATAAAATGGTAGTCGTTGCTCCTTTAGCGCCTAATATTTCTACTTCATATTGAATAAACTCGCCCTTGGCAGCTTTTTCAATACTTTTTTTTAATTGTTCCTGTGTTTTTTTAGATATTGTCCACCAGTAACAATCCCAGAATTTTTTTCCAATTACCTCTTCAGGTTGTAAACCAGCAAATGCCAATGCGGAATCATTCGCTTCTGTCAGAGTACCATCGGGGGTAAGAAATCCAATAAATTGAAAAGTGGATTGGAATATACCTTTGAATTTTCCGGCAATATCTAATAATTCTTTCTGAGAGGTCAATAAGGCTGTTTCTTTCTCTTTTTGATCTTGTATGTCTTGAAAGGTTCCAAAGACCCTTATGCAACAATTATTATTGAATTCAGGGCTTCCTTTAGCCCTGGTCCACACTGTGGTTCCATCTTTTTTTACTATTTGAACTTCAATATCATAAGATTTGCCTAATTGAACAGCTTCTTCATAATGCTGCAGCATGGCTTTTTGACTTTCTCCTTCTTTAAAAAATTGAAATGCTTCATGTAGCGTAGGAGCATAGTCTTCTGATACTCCATGTATTTTTTTGGTAGTAGCAGACCAGAAGATAGTTTTTTGCTTTAAATCTACCTCCCACACACCTATTTTTGCTACAGTATTGCTTTCTTCAAAAAGCATATTTAGTTTATGCAATTTTTCTATCTCTGCTTCTAAATCTCTTTTCATTTTCTGCTATTTAGTCTATAAAAGCCCTTAATCTGTTGGATTGATTTTTTCCGGTATGGTGAAGTAAAATATACTCCCTTTCCCTTTGGCTGATTCTAAATATATTTTGCCGCCTTGTCCTTCAATTATTTTTTTAACAATTGCTAAGCCAATGCCAGTACCACTGTAGTCTTCCTTGTTATGCAGTCGTTGAAATATTTCAAATATTTTATCATGAAATTCTTCTTCAATACCAATACCATTGTCCTGAATACTGAATTTCCAAAATCCATCCTCATTTGTACATTGAATAGAAATGATTGCTTTATTATCCTCTTCTTGGTATTTCAAAGCATTGCTAATTAAATTTTGAAATACTTGCCGCAAAGAAGCTCTATAGGTTTGAATAACAGGCATTGGACCCAGTTCTATAGTTGCATTTTTTTCTTCAATTTGTTTTTTATAAAGATCAGAAATCTCTTCAATGAGTAACTTAACATTTACTTCTTCTTCACTCAACTCTTGTCTGCCAACTCTGGAAAATTCTAAAATATCCAGAATAATCTGTCTCATTCTTTTCGCACCATCTACTGCAAAAAAGATATATTTCTTTCCCTTTTCATCTAGTACATGACCATATTTTTTTTCAATTTGAGTTAAAAAACTACTAATCATTCTGAGTGGTTCCTGCAAATCATGGGAAGCTATGTAGGCAAAATTTTCGAGTTCTTTATTAGATAAAGCAAGGTCTTTTGCCTGATTGGTGAGCTGCTTATTCAATTGAGCCAACTCTATTTCATTCTGTTTTAATTTGCTAATGTCTTGCGTAGAACCAATCATTTTTATTGCAGTGCCATTACTAGTTCTAATTATATAGCCACGATCATAAACTATCGCAAAGGAACCATCCGCTCTTTTGCACCTGTATTGGTCTTCCCAATAATTCTTTGTAGGATCGTCAAAGATGATATTTCTATTTTTTTCAACCCTTTCTAAATCATCAGGGTGAATAAAATCGAGCCATAGTGATTTATTGCTTTTAGAAAAATTTGAATGGTACCCTAAATTTTCGAAAAATGAAGAACCCAGACGAATGGTTTCACCACTTATAATATCCCAGTCCCAAATCAAGTCATTGGTAGCTTTGGCTACCATGCTAAACCTTTCGTTATTTTCCAGCATTTTCTGCTGTGCCAATTTCTTTTCGTTAATATCCTGAAAACTACCGTATACCCGAATGCATTTTCCGTTTAAAAATTCACCTTCTCCAATACTTCTTACCCATTTCCAGTTTCCTTTAAAGGTTTCAATTAGTAGTTCCTCATCCCAAGGTGTACCTTTTTCAATACAATCTTGTACTTTTTGTTGAATCATATTTCTATGAAATCCCTCTTTGAATTTCGATATTCCCAATTCTAAAGTGGGTACAAAGTCAGGTTCTACTTCCCTTATTTCCTTAGTAATATCTGACCAGAATACAGTGCCTTTTATTAAATCAATTTCCCAGCTACCAATTCTGGCTAATTTGTTAGACTTATTAAGAATATCTTCTAAGTTCTTTTTTTCTGTGATGTCCTTACCAATTCCGTATATAAGGTTGTCTGCTTTTGAAGGGTTGAATGTCCAGGCCAACCATTTTACTTTCCCTTTTTTAGTAATCAATCTATTTTCAAAATTGACGATAGATTCCCCGATGCTTAATTTTTCAGCTTGTTTACGGGTAATTTCTTCGTCTTCCGGATGAATAAAATGCGTAAACGGAAGGTCTATGATTTCTTTTTGATCATATTCCAAAATAGACAAAATTGCCGGATTGGCTTTTTTAATATTACCATCCATTCCTGCAATTATGATTAAATCGGCTGAAGAATTAAAAATATTATTAAGCTCAATGGTTATTTTTTTACGAATGATTTCTGCAGCCAATAAATGACTTAGTTGCTGAAATAGACTACTCGAAATTTGTTTTTTTGTATTAGCATTACATATTCCTAGGCAGAGGACTCCAATCACCTGATTGCCGTGTAATAGTGGTATACCATACATTCCAGTTACATTGTATTGAGCAGCCAATGTTTTCCTCGAAAATCCTGGATGATTGGATAATTCTTCCCAATAAGTAATCTCCTTAGTTCTCCATACATGGCCTGGTAATCCCTGACCTTGATTGATATATCTAAAATGGTCATTGTTTTTATAAAACCCAATAACCTGATCGTTATTTCCCGCGAAAGCACTTAAGGATAAAGATTCATTACTGGCACTTAATAACCAAATTTCCCCTAGGCTAAATTCCTCTTTGAAAATTATTTTTTGAATAGATCTCGTGAGTATTTCCTCTAATGTTGAATCTTCTAAAAAGAGTTTGCTAATATCTGATAATAGTATTTTTTCAAGTTCAAGGGTTTTTGCTTCTGTTACATTTCTTTCAACTGCTATCCAATGAGTGAACCAGCCCCTTTCGTTAGCTATCGGGGTGATGGTAATATTGACCCAAAATTCTTCCCCATTTTTTTTGTAGTTGACTAAAGTTGTATCAAACTTTTGCCAGCTCTGTAAGGCCAATCTCATTTTGGCTAATTCCCCTTTATCTGTTTTGGTTCCTTGTAATATTCTGGGGGTCTGACCTATGGCTTCTTCTTTTGAATACCCCGTCATTTTTGTAAATGCTTCATTTACAAAAATTATTTTGGGACCTGGCAAATCATAAGGTTCAGCTTCTGTTATGATTATTGCATCACTTGTGTTGGTGATGACCGACTCCATTAATTTTAATTCGGTAAGTGCTTTTTCTCTCTCCGTTACATCTCTGAAATTAATCACTATCCCTTCAATAAAAGGGTCTTCCAATAAATTGGTTAATGTGAATTCAATGATGATCCAGTGATTATCTTGGTGTTTAAATCGGATATTATCTGCAACAATAACTTCTGCTGGTTTGGCCAAAGAAACTTGATAATATTTTAATAAGGTAGGAATGTCCTTAGGATGAATTTGGTCTAGCAACTTTAATTGCAGAAATGATTCGGTTGTATATCCTGTTAATTTGAATATGGATGGGGAAGCATAGGTGGACAAACCGGTTTTATTCAGAATTAAGATGGCATCTGATGCATTGTTAACTAATGCATGGTAGCGCTTTTCATTTTTTAATTGTAAAGCCTCTTGTTTCTTAATATCAGTAGCATCTCTGGCAATGCAGTACATGATTTTATCGGAGAAGTCCCAGTTGGCAGACCAAATAACTGGTATGATTTTTCCAGATTTGCTAATCAGTTTATTTTCAAAGTAGTTCATGCTTATACCACTCATTATGGTAGAACGAGCTTGTTGAGTTGAATGGTAATCTTCTTTAAAAACAAATTCTGTATAGTGACGTCCAATCATTTCTTCTGGTCTATACCCTAGAATTTCATAACAGGCAGAACTTACTGAAGTATAGATACCAGACTCATCTACTGTACAAATGATGTCAAGTGATGAGTCTAAAATTTTATTTAATTTATTTTTAGTTTCTTCAACTTCAATTTCCTTCAGTTTTGCTGCAGTAATATCTTGCACTACACCAAGTATGGTTGGATTGTTTGCTTCCGCGTTTTTCTTTAACGAAACGTAACAATTGATATAATGACCTTTTTTTTGTGTATCCTCAATTTTACATTCAACTTGTGCTTCCTTTCCTGTTTCAATAAGTGATATGGCTACTTGTCTTAGGGTCTCAAGATCCTCTTTTTCAATCTGAGCTTTAATCTCTTCAATATGTGGAATAGGAGCCTGTGTGGACCATCCAAAAATGAAGTAGATGCCTTCTGAACAAATTATTTCTCCCGATTGGGCATTATATTCAAATGTGCCAAAATGTGCAATAGATTCTGCAACCGACAACAACTCTTTATTTCTGTTTGTAGGCATGGATATGGATGCTGTTAAAGGTTTTTAAAGAAACCCTCTTAAATTTACAACAAAATAAGCACCGATGAAAAAGAGATTTACCCTCCTTTTATGCTTTGTTACCGTAATGGCCTTTGCAAAACCAAAGCATGAATATTACAAGTTAATCGTATATCATTTTTCTTCCACACAACAAGAACAAACGTTAGATCAGTTTTTGACGGAGACCTATTTGCCTCAGTTACATCAAAGTGGTTTTGCCAAAATAGGTGTTTTCAAACCTATTGCTAACGATACTGCAAAAGACAAACAGCTAATTATTTTACTCAATCACAACAACTTGGAGAAGTTAAGCCAGCCTGTCCAGTGGGGTCTTACAGAATTAGGCAGTTATAATCAACCAATATACAACCGCTACGAACAGTTTTTGCTAAGTGCTTTTAGCGATATGCCATTTATGAAAATTCCTGATGCCGCTATTTCCAAAACGGATCGCATTTTTGAATTGAGAAGTTATGAAAGCCCAACAGAAGCTACTTATAGAAATAAAGTACATATGTTCAATGAAGGAGGGGAAGTCAAATTATTTGATCAATTGGGTTTCAATGCAGTGTTTTACGCGGATGTGTTATTTGGATCTAAAATGCCCAATTTGATGTATATGACTAGCTTTAGCAGCATTGAAAGTAGGAACGAGCATTGGAAACAATTTGGAGAATCCGCCACTTGGAAGCGACTTTCTTCCATGGATTTTTATAAGAACAATATGTCTGCCTTACATAGTCAATTGCTGAAAAGCACTACTTATTCAGATTATTAATAATTAGTGTACCTTTATATCCTTGAGAAAAGGCATCGCCATATTATTCTTGACTATTTATGTCTGCACGGTAACTGAAGCGCATGAGTTACTGAAATTGCCTGTAGTATTTCAACATTTTATTGAACATAAGTCAGACAATCAAAGCTTAACTGTTTTTCAGTTTTTGAAAATTCATTACGGACAAAAGACGGTGAAAGATGATGACTATGCTAGAGATATGCAGTTGCCATTTAAAACAACTGGAGAATTTTTCGGTTCTTCAGTAACTGCTTTTGTTCCCTTAAATGCCTTAATTGTATTGTCAAATCCCACTGTGTTTTCTAATACAGAATGGAAAGGTCATCAACCTCCCAAATTATATTCCAATTACCAGGTGAATATTTGGCAGCCTCCCAAAGTATATGTTATTGCATAACATATAGACTTCCTTTTGATTAAGGTATTTTCAAATAATATTTAACGAACAATAATGCTGACAAGAATTATTGAGTTTTCCGTTAGGAATAAACTCATAGTAGGATTATTTCTAGTGGCACTCATTGGGTATGGTACCATAGAACTAACCAGATTGCCCATTGATGCAGTGCCAGATATAACAAACAACCAGGTGCAGGTAATTACAGTTGCTCCTTCCTTTGGCGCAACGGATATAGAGCGACTGGTAACTTTTCCCATAGAACAAGCCAACAATAATATTTCTGGTCTTCTCGAAATCAGAAGTTTTTCAAGATTTGGTTTATCGCTAGTAACAATTGTATTTGATGATAACACAGATATCTATTGGGCTAGGCAACAAGTAGCAGAGCGATTATTGCAGGTTCAATCCCAGATTCCTGCTGGCATTGGAACACCTCAGTTGGGGCCAGTTTCAACAGGTTTGGGTGAAATTTATCAATACGTTGTAAGGCCAGAGAAGGGATACGAAAAACAGTATGATATTACAGAGCTAAGAACCATTCAGGACTGGATAGTAAGAAGACAATTATTGGGCGTAAAAGGAGTTGCTGACGTGAGTTCCTTTGGGGGAAAACTTAAGCAATATTCTGTAGAAGTTGATCCTTCCAAATTGTTAAGTTACAATATCACCATCTCCGATGTTTTCAATGCTTTGGAATCCAATAACCAGAATACAGGGGGAGCTTATATTGAGAAGGGGCCAACTGTTTTATTTATTCGTACAGAAGGTTTGCTGGGTAATATTGAAGACATACAGAATATAGCAATCAAAAAAATTGCCGGAGGAACCCCACTCTTTATAAGAGATGTGGCAGAAGTTAAGATTGGTCATGCTACCCGTTATGGTGCAATGGCTTTCAATGATCAGGGAGAAGTGGCAGGTGCAGTTGTAATGATGTTGAAAGGAGCCAATAGCAATGTGGTAATTAAAAACGTAAAAGAGCGAATTGCACAAATACAGAAATCTCTGCCAAAGGGCGTTGTTATTGAACCCTTCCTCGATAGAACCAAAATGGTAAACAATGCCATAGGAACAGTTGAGAAAAATTTACTGGAAGGTGCATTGATTGTGGTTTTTGTACTCGTTCTATTCCTCGGTAATTTGAGGGCCGGATTAATTGTAGCATCGGTAATTCCACTCGCTATGTTGTTTGCGGTAATTATGATGAATCTGTTTGGTGTGAGCGGGAATCTGATGAGTTTGGGTGCACTGGATTTTGGGTTGATAGTGGATGGTGCCGTTATTATTGTAGAAGCTGTTATGCATCAGCTGAGTCATAGTAAAAAGTTTGCAGTGGTGAATCGTTTATCGCAGCAACAAATGGATAAGGAAGTGAATCACTCGGCTAGTAAGATGATGAATAGCGCTGTATTTGGTCAGATAATCATTTTAGTTGTATACCTGCCCATATTCACATTGCAGGGGATAGAAGGTAAAATGTTCAAACCCATGGCACAGACTGTAGCCTTTGCTTTATTAGGCGCTTTCCTGCTATCCTTGACCTATATCCCAATGATGAGTTCTGTTTTCCTTAGTAAAAATATTACACACAAAGCAACTTGGTCCGATAGAGTGATGGCGCAACTGGAAAGAAGATATAAGAAGTTGCTGACAACTGTTATCGCCTTCCCCAAAATTGTATTAACCGTTGTAATAGGTTTATTCATTACTGCCATGATTATTTTGTCTGGTTTGGGTGGAGAGTTTATTCCTGCACTTGAGGAAGGAGATTTTGCAGTAGAAACAAGGGTACTTACTGGAAGTAATTTAAATACAACCCTGGAGCGCACTCAAAAGGCAGCAGGGTTATTAATAAAAGAATATCCAGAGGTAGAAAAAGTGGTAACCAAAATTGGTAGCGGCGAAATACCTACAGATCCTATGCCTATGGAAGCAAGTGATTTAATGGTAATTCTGAAACCAAAGGAAGAATGGACTTCTGCAAAGAACTTTACTGAGATGGCTGAAAAAATGGGCAATACCTTAGCTGCTGTACCTGGTATTACGACTGGTTTTCAGTTTCCGGTACAGATGCGGTTTAATGAATTAATGACAGGCGCAAGACAGGATGTGGTGTGTAAGATATTCGGAGAAGATCTGGATAGTCTGGCTACTTATGCTGCTATGGTAGGAAAAATTGCCGGAACAGTAGAAGGTGCTGTTAGCGTGTACGTGGAATCTGTAACAGGAATGCCTCAGATAATGATTGAATACAACCGCAATACCATCGCCCAGTTTAATTTGAATATCAGTGAAATCAATAAAATTGTAAATGCTTCTTTTGCCGGTCAAAGTACTGGTTTGCTATTTGAAGGAGAGAAACGATTTGACCTGGTAGTAAGAATAAAAGGGGAAATGAAACAAAACCTGAAAGACATTCAGCAATTGCTTATTCCTACACCCAGTGGTATTCAGGTTCCTTTGTCTCAACTCGCAACAGTTACCATTAAAGATGGTCCTAATCAAATTCAGCGGGAAGATGCCAAAAGAAGAATTGTCATTGGCTTCAATGTTCGCGGAAGAGATGTGGAAAGTATAGTAAATGAGTTGCAGCAAAAAATTGAAAAGCAGGTGAAGTTTCCTGCCGGATATTATATTACTTATGGTGGTGCATTCGAAAATTTAAATGCGGCTAAAGCAAGGTTAATGATTGCCGTTCCTATTTCTTTGCTTTTGATTTTTCTTCTTTTGTATTTTGCCTTTAACTCTGTAAAGCACGGACTATTGATTTATTCAGCCATTCCCTTGTCTGCTATAGGAGGTATCTTTTTCCTTGCCTTAAGAGATATGCCATTTAGTATAAGTGCAGGAGTTGGATTTATCGCTTTATTTGGAGTGGCAGTATTGAATGGAATTGTATTGATTGCAGAATTCAACCGACTTAAAAAAGATGGCATGGACAACCTGAGAGAAATTGTATTAACAGGAACAAGTTTGCGATTAAGACCAGTACTGATGACTGCATTTGTTGCCTCACTGGGATTTTTACCTATGGCATTGAGTAATGGTGCAGGAGCAGAAGTGCAAAGACCATTGGCAACAGTGGTAATTGGTGGATTGCTGATTGCAACCTTCCTGACTTTATTTGTATTGCCAGTATTGTATATTATGTTCGAAAAGGGATTTAAAAAGCCTGGAACTCCGGTAAATACAGCAGCTTTAATGGCAGGACTGTTACTGTCCGTTTCTGCTTTACATGCACAGAGTACAAGAGGATTGAATTCTTCCCGTTTCACGCCAGATTATACTGTTAAAACGATTGGGCTGAAAGCTGCCATAGATTCTGCTATTCAGAATAATCTGACATTAAAGAATGAACAGTTAAAAGCCAAATACCAGGAACTTATGGTAGGCACTGCAGGTAACTTGCCCAAAACGATGTTGCTTAGTGAAATAGGTCAAATCAATAGTATATATAATGATAATCGGTTTGGTCTAAGCCAGTCTACTGCTTTCCCCACTGTTTACAAGCGCGAAAAAGCCTTGTTGCAGGAAGAATTCAAAAGCAGTGTGTTGAATATTGCCGTAAAGGAAGCGCTACTCAGAAAACAAGTGCAGCAAGTGTATTACACATTGGTGTACATGCAAAAGAAAAAGAACCTGTTGCAGTTTTCCGATAGTTTATACGCCGCTTTTTTTCAAAAGTCAGCCTTGCGTTTAAAAACAGGAGAGACAAATATTCTTGAGAAAACAAGTGCAGAAACTTTACTTGGACAAATTAATGTACAGAAGGAACAGTTGTTGAAAGACGAAGCTGCCATGCAGTTGCAGTTTCACTTGTTACTGAACACAAATGAGTTTCTAGTGCCTTCCAACGATAATACAACACTGGAAGTCTCTGCTATTTTGGATACTGCATTAATTAATAATCATCCTGTATTACAAAGCATACAGCAGCAACAGCAAATTGCGCAGGCAGGTGTAGCTTTTGAACAAAGTAAGTTATTGCCCGACCTATCACTCGGGTACCTAAATGGAAGTATCCGTGGTATTGGTGCAGACGATATATTTTATACAGGAAAAAGATTCAGCTCCATTCAAGTTGGGGTTGGTATACCTATTTTTAATAAAGCACAGAAAGCCAGAATTAATAGCGCAACACTCAATGAAAAAATTGCTGAATCACAATATCAACAAGTGAAGCAACAAATCAATACAGAATATCAGGTTGCAATGGCTCAGTATCAGAAATTTCAGTCAACTGTTCAGTATATGGAAAGAACGGGTTTGAAAAATGCACAAATCATTACTGAAACAGCTAATAAGCAACTGGCAGCGGGAGAAATCAATTATCTTGAATGGGTGCAGTTGATAAATCAGGCCACCATGGTAAAAAGCGATTATATAGAAGCTGTCAGAAGTTTAAACGAAGCCATCATCCAATTAATTTACTTTATTCAATCTAAATAATTATGAAACAATATTTTTTTATACTGGCTTTATCTATTGCTTTAATTGCCTGTGGAACTAAATCTGGTCCTATGGAGGAGCAAGCTAAGGGCAATGCAGGAATAGATACTATTACGTTAACGGATGCTCAAATCAAAAATGCTGATATTCAGACAGGGCCTTTACAAACCGGAGAAATTTCTTCCTTGCTGAAAGTAAATGGTAAAGTGGATGTTCCGCCTCAAAATATGGTATCAATCAGTGTGCCGCTGGGTGGTTATTTAAAGACTAGCAAGTTGTTGCCAGGAATGCATGTGAACAAAGGAGAAGTGGTTGCCACCATGGAAGACCAGCAATACATTCAGTTGCAACAGGACTATTTAATGGCGAAAGTAAAACTTAGCCAACTGGAGAAAGAGTATGTAAGACAGAAAGAATTAAATGCCAGTCAGGCATCCAGCGATAAAATGTTACAGCAGGCAGAAGCCGATTTAAAATCACACCGGATTCTTTCAGCAGCATTGGCACAGAAACTGCAACTGGTAGGCATACATCCTGCAAATCTTACAGAAAATAATATCAGCAAGAGCGTCAATATACATTCACCTATTGATGGGTACGTAACCAGAGTGAACGTAAACATTGGGAAATACATTTCACCTACAGAAATCATGTTTGAATTGGTAAATCCAACAGATATTCATCTGGCATTAAAAGTATTTGAAAAAGATCTGCCTAAATTGTTTATTGGTCAAGGGCTGATTGCATATACCAATAATAACCCTGAAAAAAAATACGATTGTGAAGTCTTATTAATGGGCAAAGACATCAATGCAGAAGGGTATACAGATGTACATTGTCATTTTGAACAGTATGATAAGGTGTTGATTCCTGGTACATACATGAACGCGGAAATAAAAGTTAAAAACAGAAAAGCAATTGTGCTGCCTGCAGATGCCATTGTGCGGCATGACGGTAAACATTTCATTTTTAAGGAAGTAGCCAAACAGAAGTATGCCATGCTGGAAGTAACTGTTGGAGAAACCGAAAATGGGGTGACCGAACTGCTTGTTCCTGAGACAATGCTTACCGAATCTGGCAATTATGTTATTAAAGGGGCGTATACTTTGCTGATGATGTTAAAGAATGAAGCAGAGTAATTAAATTGCGCTCAATCTTCAGATATATGATGAATCGCCGGATACTCAAATTATTGTTTGTATTCATTTTGTTTGGGCTTACGGTCCAGGGGACAGCTCAAACGTTGGATCAATTGGTAAAGCGTGGCCTGCAAAGAATGGCTGTTAAGAATTACAAAGGTGCGGTAGAAGACTTTACGCAGGCACTAGAAGAAACACCCGATGATATCAATTTGTTTCTGAACAGAGCAATTGCTAAGAGAGAGCTGAAAAATTATGAGGGTGCAATAGAAGATATTGGGTTTGCATTGGAAGTGAATGACGCCAATGCAAACCTGTATTTTAACAGGGGGATTATTAAAGGACTTGCCGGTGATGCGTCTGGTGCAGTTGAAGATTATAATAAAGCCATCACCCTAGGACCGGCAACTGCCAATATGTTTTTTAACAGGGGTATAGAAAAAGAACATATAGAAGATTATGCGGGTGCATTGAAGGATTATAACCGCGCACTACAACTTAAACCCAATTATGGCGAAGTTTATTTTAACAGGGGCGTAGTTAAGTATGCTTTGAAAGACTTTGCAGGCGCTCTGGCAGATTACAATAAAGCGATTGCTTACAATCCAGAAAATACGGATGCCTGGTTTAACAGAGGGTATGTAAAAGCAAAACAAAACAATCATAAAGCCGCTTTGATTGATTTTGATAAAGCCATTTCCCTAGACCCTGCAGCAGACATTTACTTTAATCGGGGTATTTCTAAAGCGGCATTAAACAATCATAAAGCAGCTATTGAAGATTACAATGAAGTAATTGCAATAGACTCATCGGTAGAGAATGTTTTTTTTAACAGAGCAATCAGCAAAATACAGTTGAAAGATTTTGATGGTGCTTTGCCCGATCTGAATCTGGCTTTAGAAAACAATCAGTCGAGTCCGGATATTTATTTTAACCGTGCATTGTTATACAGAGATAAAAAGCTTTTTAAAGAATCCAAGGCAGATTTTGACAGGGCCATTGTGCTCAGTCCTAAAAATGCAGACTTATTTGTAAACAGAGGATTGGTTCAGTTAGAATTAGCGGATACTGCAGCCGCAGTAGATGATTTTTCCAGTGCCATTGAATTGAATAAAAAGAATGTGAGTGCTTTCTTTAACCGGGGACTTCAGTTTGAAAGATCAGGTGATTATGAAGCTGCATTGGATGACTATAATCAGGCATTGAAGCTGGATCCGGGATATGGCGATATTTATTTTAACCGTGGTTATGTAAAAAATGCGCTGGGAGACAAGAAAGGGGCATTGGCAGATTACAATAACTGTATTCGATTAAGACCTGCAAATGCAGGCGCATGGTACAACAGAGGACTGGCTAGGTATGCTGCCAAAGATTTGGCAGGCGCATTGGCAGATTATAATCGTGTAATTCAATTAGACTCTCAGATGCCCAATATATTTTTTAACAGAGGGATAGTAAAGGGCCAGTTAAAACAGTATGTTTCGGCTATAGCTGATTATGATAAAGCCATTGAACAAGACCCCAAAAACGGGGATATTTATCTAAATAGGGGGATTTTAAAAGTAATTCTAAAGCAAAATGTAGCCGGATGTGAGGATTTGCAAAAAGCAGCAGCTATGGGCGTATTTGCAGCTACGATTGAGTTAGAGAAATCCTGCAAATAAGACCGTTTGTTGAATTAATATACCATTAACACTTATAAAAGTTAAAACTAATACCAAAACTGTAATATTGGAATTAGTTATTATACTAATGAGAAAAATTAAACCAACAAACATGAAAAAGCTTTTATTATCTGCATTCGTTCTATTTGCTGCAGTCATCAGTTTATCTGCGCAATCTGTTGATGAAGTAATCAACAAGTATGTTCAAGCCATTGGAGGCGTAGAAAAATGGACTAAAGTCCAGTCATTAAAAGTAGAAGGCCAAATTGAAGTACAGGGTTTGGCAATCCCATTTACAATGCAGGCTGTGCATATGAAAGGCATGCGTGTTGATGCTGAGTTTCAGGGAAGTAAAATCATTGACATTACTACTCCAACCAAAGGATGGTCTCAGAACCCATTAATGGGTAAAACAGGTCTTGAAGAAATTACTGCTGACGAACTTAAATCCAAAATTGATGAGTTGGATGTGCAGGACGAATTTGTGAACTATAAAGAAAAAGGTTCGACTGTAGAATATTTAGGAAAGGAAGAAGAAGAAGGTACTTCTTATCACAAGGTAAAACTGACTACTAAAAACGGGAATGAAAAAACGTATTACTTCGATTTAAATACCTATTTAATTTACAAGGAAGAAACAAGTGTAAAACAGCAAGGTCAGGAAATCAAACAATCCGTTAAGTACCTTGACTACCAAACTTTAGAAAATGGTATTAAAATGGCTTTCAAGTCAGACATGGGAATGATGATGATGGTAACCAAAAAAGTTACGATTAATCCAACAATTGACGAAGCTATTTTCTCAGGCAAATAAATTTATTTATGCGCAAACTTTTATTGTTCCTGATAACAGGAACCGCATCTTTATTGCATGCACAGAACATTCCCTCTCTGAATACGGCTCAGTTTCAGGTATTGGGTGCAAGAGCATTGGGTCCTTCTACTATGAGCGGACGCATCACTGCAATTGAAGGTGCTTATGCTGATGGGCAATTGAACTTGTATGTAGGAACTGCCGGAGGTGGAATATGGAAGTCGCAGAACGGAGGACAATCCTTTAATTCCATATTTGATAAATACACACAATCAATTGGTGCAATTGCCATTGAACCCGGCAATGCCCGAGTAGTTTATGCAGGAACAGGGGAAAGCAATATGCGAAATTCTGTTTCATTTGGAACCGGTTTGTATAAAACAACAGACGGTGGTAGTAACTGGCAAAAAATTGGATTGGATAGTACAGAGCATATTGCCAAAATACAGATTGATCCAACAGATAAAAAAGTGATTTATGTTGCTGCTCCGGGCCCTTTATACAAACCTTCTACACACAGAGGTTTGTATAAATCTACTGATGGAGGAAAAACCTGGAATAAGATTTTGTTTATTGATGAAAATACCGGCTGCGCAGATATAGCCATCAGCCCGCAAAATCCCAATATCATTTTTGCATCTAGCTGGCAATTCAGAAGAAAACCATTTTCTTTTGTATCAGGCGGTGAAGGATCAGGCTTTTATAAATCAACCGATGGAGGAAAAACCTGGAAAAAATTGACCAAAGGTTTGCCAGAAGGCAATTTGGGAAGAATTGTGATAACGGCAAATCCATCTAAACCTTCTCATTTTCTTGCATTAGTTGAAGCCAAGCAATCAGGCCTTTATCAATCCAGTGATGATGGAGAATCCTGGACGCTATTAACTACTGCAACTGGTTTAATGGCTCGTCCATTTTACTTCAGCACATTGGTGATTGATCCAAAAGATCCCAAAAGAGTGTACAGGCCTGCGTATGAATTTGCTTATTCAAATGACGGAGGAAGCACTTTCAGCAATACGATTATTGGAGGAGTAACACCACATGCAGATCATCATGCGTTATGGATTAATCCTGCTAATACCGATATGTTATTTTTAGGAACAGATGGTGGAGTTTATCTGAGCTACAACAAAGGTGTTACTTGGCAATTTCTCAATAATTTGCCAGTCCCTCAGTTTTATCATGTGAGTGTAGATAACCAAACTCCTTATAATGTGTATGGTGGATTACAGGATAATAATAACTGGATGGCTCCGAATACAGCACCAGGTGGGGTTGCAGCAACCGATTGGAAAGCACTTGGTGGGGGAGATGGATTCTGGGTTCAACCTGATGCGTTAGATGAGAAAATTATTTATGCTGAATCGCAGGGAGGAGAAATGTATCGCATCAATCTTAAAACCGGATTGTCCAATGTTATTAAACCCAAAAAACAATCAGGGGAAGAAGACCACAGATGGAACTGGAATACACCCATTGTCACTGCAAAGTCTACAACAAAAAATGCGGCCGGAAAACCTCAAAGCAATTTATATGTGGGGGCGCAGTATCTTTTCCGTTCAAGAGACAATGGTATTAATTGGGAAAGAATTTCTCCGGATTTAACAACCAACAATAAAGCCATTCACAATAAGTCAGAGAATAGTGAGAGCATAACTGGTGATAATACCAGTGCAGAAAATCACGGTACTATTTTTACCATTGTACAGCAACCTGCAAATGAAAATATTATCTGGGTTGGAACAGATGATGGTAATTTAATGGTTACATACAATGGAGGAAAAACCTGGGAGAATAAAAATTCCGGAATAACTAAAGCAGGAGTGCCTGCACAAGCATGGATTAGTAGTATTGAATTGTCTTTGCACAATCCGAAACGAATTTTTGTAACACTTGATCATCATATGTATGGCGACAACAATACTTATGTTGTGGTTAGCAATGACGGCGGCAATACATTTACCAAATTTGAATCGGAAGAATTCAGTGGCTATGCGCATATCATCCGAGAAGATTTCAAAACGCCCGATCTGTTG
The DNA here is from genome assembly GCF_025997995.1 of Sediminibacterium sp. TEGAF015. Classification (GTDB taxonomy): domain Bacteria; phylum Bacteroidota; class Bacteroidia; order Chitinophagales; family Chitinophagaceae; genus Sediminibacterium. Next base: position 2,764,540 of record NZ_AP026683.1, read on the forward strand.
TTTTTAGGAACAGAGTCTGGTTTTTTTATTTCACTGAATGCAGGTAAAACCTGGATGAGAAGTAAATACCAGAATATGCCCTGGTACAGTCTGGTAAGGGATATAAAAATACATCCGGCCACGAGTGATTTAATTGTAGCTACACATGGAAGAGGCGTTTATATTGTAGACAATATTCAGCCATTAAGAGAAATGGTAAAATCAGATTTATCCAAAGCTTTGTTGTTTTATCCTGTTCAGCCATTTAAGTATGAATATGGAGCGCAATATCCTCAGTCACCAACTAATTTAGTTGGCTATGTTGGTGCTGGAAAATCATTGGCACCTACCTTTTATTATTACTTAAAAGAAAGAAGTAATGATGTTGTGAAGATTGAAATTTACAATAGCGACAATAAAAAAATAAAAGACATCAATGGCACGGGTGTAAAGGGTTTAAATAAAGTAATGTGGACCTTAACATCTAATCCTCCCAAAGTAGCCAAAGGTGGTTTTGTTGCACAATCTTCTGTACAATATGCGGGAGTATATGGACCAAAAGTACCAGCGGGTAATTACAAAGTAAAAGTAAAAGCTGGCAAAGACAGTTCAGAGCAGATGCTGCAAGTACTGCCCAATCCAACAGCAGGACTAACTCAAGCAAATCTTCAGAAGCTATATCAGCAGAATATGCGGATGTTTACTTTGATAGAGCAACTGGCAGAGATGGTTGCTACTATAGACTCTAGCATAAGTGCTTATGTAAAAGATACAACCAGTAGTGAGATAGCGAAGGTTCAGAAATCAAAAGAAAAAATGGCAGCTTTAGATTCGTTCCGAAAAGAATTATTAGAGTTGAATCGTAAGTCTATTTTCTTTGACGAAGTAAAATTCAGAAGAAAACTCACTGATTTTTATCTTGATCTCGTGATTGCCCTAGATCCTTTATCACCGAATCAGGAAAAAGGCATCGATTTACTGGAGGCTGAGTTTAAGCAATACCAACAGCGATTGAAGTCTTTATTATGATAGTTGTGATAACTAAATTGTTACAGTTGTGATAACTAACTAATCAGGATTAAATTTGGAAATAGAAAGAGTAAAATTCATATTTTAACATTTGACCGGATAAAACCGCAAAAAATACCTGCTTTATGCAGGTATTTTTATTATTATTTGCGTCAATTTGCGGATTTTTAAAAATTCCCGCATTTTAGTCTTTTTTAATGTGTCCATTCGTACTAATCAACTCATATTTACGTTAATAATCACCACTTTTTCTATTAAAAACTTTGCTTATTCATGCAACTTTTTAAAAATCAAAGTGGTCATAAAAAAGGTACAAATCATTCATATATAGGTGACGAACAAATTTTTCTAAATTTTCTATTAAGATTTAACAAAAATTTTGTTTAAACCAAAAAATGTGTATTTTGTACACGCTTAATAACCAGTAAACTGCCATTTATGAATCTAAGACTGCTTGCTAGGCCCATCTTAATGGGAGCCTTCGCTTGTCTGTTTGCCATCTTCTCGTATGCGCAAACAAAAACAGTTACCGGTAAGGTAACTGACTCAAAGGACGGATCACCGCTCGCTGGTGCATCTGTAGTAGCTAAAGGAACTTCAACAGGTACCCAGACGGGTGCAGACGGTTCCTTCAAATTAAACGTTCCTGCTTCAACCAAAACACTTGTGATTTCTTTTGCAGGTTATGGTAACGTAGAAGTGAACGTTTCTTCTTCTAACACAGCCAATGTAAAATTGACATCTACCGCTGATGCGTTAACAGATGTTGTTGTAATTGGTTATGGTAGCAGAAAATCTAAAGACGTAACAGGTTCTGTTGCGCGCGTTACGGAGAAGGACTTCAACAAAGGTCAGATCGCTTCTCCAGATCAGTTGTTACAGGGTCGTACTCCTGGTGTGTTGGTAACTCCTTCCACTGGTGAGCCAGGCGCTGCTGCAACTATCAATATCAGAGGTACAGGATCTATCAGTGGTGCTCAAGAACCATTATATGTAATCGATGGAGTTCCATTGATTCAAGGTGGTACTTTGGGTTCTGCAAGTGGTGTTGAAGGAAGTACTACTCCTAAAAACCCATTGATTTTCTTAAACCCTAATGATATTGAAAGTATCACTGTATTAAAAGATGCATCTGCCGCAGCGATCTACGGATCAAGAGGTGCGAATGGTGTTATCTTGATTACTACCAAGCAAGGTAGAGGTGGTAAAGCAGGTGTTTTCAACTTTGGTGCAACTACCAGTTTGGCTAACACTGCTCGTCGTTACGATTTGATGAATGCACAGGATTTCTTAATTGCCGCTAAGAAAGCTAATATTGATGGTGGTGCAGATCCAGTTGCTGCTGGTGAAGCGGTTAAGGGTATTGACAATGGTGCAAATACCGATTGGCAAGACCAAATTTTCCGTCAGGCAATTTCTCAGAACTATAACCTAAGCTGGGCTTATAGCAATAAGGGAACTACTGCAAGATTAAGTGCTTCATACGATGACCAACAAGGTATCGTTAGAAACAGTGGATTAAAGCGTATCACTACTCGTGCTAATCTTGGTCAGAAATTGTTCAACGACAAATTAAAATTAGAAGCAAACATCACTTATTCTAATACTAAGAACACTTACGCTCCATTGTCTAACAATGCGGGTTACCAAGGTTCTTTGTTGGGTGCTGCTTTACAGTTGAATCCAACCAACCCTGTTTACAATAAGGATGGTTCATTCTTCCAGCCTGGTGATCAGCGTAACCCAGTTCAAATGTTGGCTTACTTTGATGACCGTGACTTCGTAAACAGATTCTTAACCAACTTATCTGCTACGTATCAAATCACTCCAAGCTTATCTTACCGTGCGGTATTAGGTTTGGATAATGCTAAGTCTGAGCGTACTGCATTTGCTGACCCTCGTTTGGGTTCTAACGCATACGGTGGTACAATCAACGTATTTGGTAGAGATTATCAGAATGGTATTCAAGGTAATGGCCGTGTAACTAGACAAAATCTAGAAACAAAGTCTACTTTGATTGAACACTATTTCACATTTGATAAAACTTTCAACAACGTTCACGCAATCAACGCTGTTGCAGGTTATTCATATCAGAGCTTCCAATCTAGCTACACTGGTAGATTTGGTTGGGGTTTAAATACACCAGTGGTTGCTCCAACTGATGTATTTGTTAAAGATTTCAGCAAGTTTAAGAACTATGCAAACTTTGTACCTGGTTTCGATAGAAACGAATTACAATCTGTATTCGGTCGTGTTAACTATACTTACAAAGACAAGTATTTCTTAACTGCTACAGTAAGATCTGATGGATCTTCTAAGTTCGGTGCTAACAACCGTTACGGTACTTTCCCAGCATTTGCTTTCAAATGGAGAGTATTGGAAGAAGGTTGGGCTAAGAATTCTTTAGGTAAATTATTCAGCGACTTCAACGTAAGAGCGAACTACGGTAAATTGGGTAGCCAGGATAACCTAGGTTCTTATGCGGCCTTGAACCTTCAACAAACATTTGATGTAGGTAGCGGTCCAACTACTCGTTTCATCCAGCAGGGTAACCCTAATTTGAAGTGGGAAGAAGTGGCAACTACAGGTGTAGGTGTTGACTTCACTACTAAGAATGGTCGTTTGTCTGCAACTGTAGATTACTATAAGAATGAGCGTACCAATATGTTGTTCTTCGCTCCAACTCCGGGTGGATTCGCTCCAACCAGCAGCTGGTGGATTAACTTACCTGGTAAGGTAAACAACGAAGGTTGGGAAATCAGTGTTAACTATAAGTTGGTTAAAGGCAACAAGTTTAACTGGGACGTAAGTGCTAACGTAACTACTGTTAAAAACAATATTACCGGTTTACCAACCCCAATCAATACAGGTGCGGTTAGCGGACAAGGTTTAACAGGTGCATTTGCACAAACTTTAACCAATGGATCTCCTATTTTCACATGGTCAATGCCTGTGTTCCAAGGATTTGATGGTAACGGTAACGCACGTTATGCTGCAGGTGCTGCTAACCAATTGGTTGGTACTGCATTGCCTAAAATGTTTGCTGGTTTAACCAACAACTTCTCTTATGGAAGATGGAATTTAAGTGTATTCTTAAATGCTGTTAGCGGTCACTACGTATACAACAATACTGCGAATGCGTTGTTATTGAAAGGTAGTTTGCGTAATGCACGTAACGTGACTTATGCAATTGGTAACGGTCCTGAGAATCCATTTAACCCAGGTTCTGTTTCTACAAGATTCCTTGAGAAGGGCGACTTCATCCGTTTGGCTAACATGAACCTTAGCTATGCGTTCGACATTAAGAGCGGAAAAGCAATTAAGACCTTAACTGCTTTTGCTTCTGGTCAGAACCTAGCATTGTTCACTAAGTACTCTGGAATTGATCCTGAAGTAAACGTAGACAAGAGCATCAACGGTATCCCTTCACGTGGTTTCGACTACACTCAGTATCCTAGACCAACTGTTATTACATTAGGTGTTAACGTAGGATTTTAATAAAGAACAACATAAATATTGACTAATATGAAAAATATAATTAAAAGCTACATTTTACCTGCCGCGGCAGTAGGTGTACTTGCGATCACGTCTTGTTCCAAGCTTGATCCCAAGTTGGAGGCGCCAAACTCCATAGCTCCTAATCAGGCAGGAGGTGCTCCATCAGCACCATCAATTGCTGCAGTTTATGAGCAATTGAACCAATTAACCGGTGGCCAGGGTAACTGGTTTGGTATGCAAGAGCATTCCACCGACGAAATCATGGGACCAACACGTGGTACTGACTGGGATGACTTTGGTACATGGCGTCGTTTACACCTTCATACCTGGGGTCCTGATCACAATCAGATCAACGACACTTGGAATGGTTTGAACGGTGCATTATTCCAAACAACTTTGGTTGCTGAAACCAAAACTGGATTGGAGAAAGCAGAAGGTCAATTCCTACGTGCTTACTTCCGTTTCTTAACTTGTGATTTATATGGTCAAGTACAATCAAGACCTGCTACAGCAGCTGCTAGCGCAATTCCTGATGTATTAACCAGATCTCAGGCGATTGATGCCATCATCACAGAATTAGAAGCTGCAGTTCCAAACTTGCCAGCTTATAACGGAGCTAACCGTGGACAAGCAACTAAAGAAGCTGCTTGGACTTTATTGGCAAAAGCGTATTTAAACAAAGCAGTTTATAAGCAAGATCCAACTAAACCAGCTGGACCTTACACTTTTGCTGCTGCGGATATGAACAAAGTAATTGAGTACTGTAACTTAGTTGCTGCGAATACGAATCTTGCTATTGATTCTTACTATTGGGATAACTTTAAGTGGGATAACGGTACTGCTTCTTCTGAGAACATTTTCGTTCGTAAAGCGGGTGCAGATGCAAGAGCAGGTAATGGTGCTGGTTTAAGATGGCAGACTTCTCAGAGCTGGCATTACAACCAAACTCCTTCTTCTTGGAATGGTTTCGTAACCCTTTCTCAGTTCTACGATAGCTTCGAAGGTAGCGACGTTCGTAAGAGCGATACCTTGGCTGGATTCACTGATAGAGTAGGTGCTACAGCAGGTTTATTAGTAGGACAAGCTCGTGGGCCTAAAAACGGTGTAATTGGCGATCCAATCGTTGATTTGAAAGACCGCTCTGGAAACCCATTGATTTTCACTCGTACTGCTTCAATCTTCTTTAATGGTGAAGCAAGCGGTATTCGTGTAAATAAGTTCCCTCTTGACCCATCAACTATCAACGATGGTGCTTGGGGAAGTGCGAACGAGTTTCCTTTCTTCCGTTTCTCTGATGTTCGCTTAATGAAAGCTGAAGCTTTATTAAGAGGTGGTACAACAGGTGCTAACGGTGAAACAGCTTTATCTATCGTTAACGACCTACGTTCTAAGCGTAGAGCTACTGCTCTAGGTTCAATTACCCTTTCATCTTTATTGGCTGAAAGAGGACGTGAACTATACTTAGAAGGTCACAGAAGAACAGATATGATTCGTTTTGGTGTATTCAACGCTCCAGTTGAAGAGAGAGCCAATGCATCTGATGCATACAAAGTGGTTTACCCAATTCCAACCGTTTCATTATCTTCTAACCCTAACTTGAAGCAAAACTTCGGATACTAATATCCAGGGTTAATTATACTATCCCTCCGCAATCATTTGATTTCGGAGGGATTTTTTTTGCCCCTGTGTGAAACATTCGCAACATACAATGCGTATTTTAGCACATGCGCAAGAATCAGTTTTTTTTTATTGGTTTAATGATTGGATTGTTGGCTTCCTGTAAAACCCAAAAGCAGGATACCCTTTTTGAAGAGGTAAAAACCAATATTCAATTCACCAATACACTTACGGAATCAGATGATTTCAATGTTTTCAAGTATCGGAATTTTTACAATGGCGGTGGCGTTGCAACCGGTGATTTAAACAATGATGGGTTGCCAGAAGTTTTCTTTACTGCCAACCAGAGCAGCAATAAACTGTATTTAAATAAAGGCAATTTTGAGTTTGAAGATATTACGGAAAAGGCGGGAATAAAATATGACGGAGAGTGGAGTACCGGAGTTGTTTTCGTAGATATCAATTCAGATGGATGGCTCGATATCTATGTATGCAATGCGGGCAATATGCTGCAAAAAGAAAAAAGAAAGAATAAGCTTTACATCAATAATCACAACAATACATTTACAGATAAAGCCGCTGAATTTGGCCTTGCCGATGATGGGTACTCTACACAAGCGAGTTTCTTTGATTATGATTTAGATGGCGACCTCGATTGCTTCTTAGTGAATAACAGTCCCATTCCGGTAAATACGTTGAACTATGCCAATATGCGTAATATTCCGGAGGCCAAAGCGCCATTTGCAGAATTTTTAAAAGGGGGCGGAGATCATTTATTCAGAAATGACAATGGTGTTTTTAAAGAAGTAACCTATGAGTCTGGTATATATGGAAGTATCATCAGTTTTGGATTGGGGGTAACAGTGGGTGATATCAATCTAGATGGCTATCCAGACATTTATGTTTCCAACGATTTTTTTGAGAAAGATTATTTATATATCAATCAGAAAAATGGCACATTTAAAGACGAAATAGGAACAAGAACACAGCATATCAGCTTCTCTTCCATGGGTGCGGATTTGCAAGACATTAACAATGACGGTAAGCCGGATATTTTTACAACCGATATGCTTCCAGGAGATGATTATCGATTAAAGACCAACACTTCTTTTGAGAGCTACGATGTATTCATGCTTAAGAAAAACCAAGATTTCTTTAATCAGTTTACACAGAATTCATTGCAGGTAAATAACGGTGAAGGAAAGTTTCTGGAGACCGCATTCTATAGTGGAGTGGCAGCCACCGACTGGAGCTGGGGTGCCTTGATGTTTGATGCAGATAACGATGGATGGTCTGATATACTGGTTTGTAATGGTATTTACAGAGATGTAACCGATCAGGACTTTATTGATTTTTTTGCCAATGATGTGGTGAATCAAATGGTATTGAATGGTAAAAAAGAGCAGGTTAACAATGTGATTGATAAAATGCCATCTGTTCCTATTCCGAACAGTATGTTTAAAAACAATCGCAATTTAAAATTCAGTAATGAATCGGTTAACTGGGGATTAGATAAGCCGAGCTTTTCCAATGGCGCAGCATATGCAGACTTAGACAATGACGGAGATTTGGATTTGATCATTAATAATGTGAATCAACCGGCAAGCGTTTACAAAAATAAGCGCAATGAACAAATTAAGAATAATGCAACTGCAAGCCAAAATTCATCAGAGGATTCAAAGGGAAATAAAAGTGTAGCAGTAACTGAAAATGGTGAAGCTAAATGGATGGCAGTGCAATTGCAATATCAAAAGCCAAATCTTTTTGCCATCGGGAGCACAGTAAAAATATTCAAGGGAGAAGAAATTATCACCAGAGAGTTGATTCCGAGCAAAGGGTTTCAAAGTTCAGTTGAATACAAATTAACCATTGGATTGGGAGCAGGTAACGTAGATTCCATGCAAATCATCTGGCCTAACAGAACAGTAACTACTATTCAAAAACCAGCAGCCAATCAACTGCACAAAGTCAACTATGATGCGGCAAAAGCTGTGCCTTATCTGTCTAAACAATCTGTAGCTAACACGCTGTATGCCGGGGATCCATCTGCAAATAATGCCACTGCTTTGTTGCAGCAGCAGACCATTCAATTGGAGAAACATACAGAAGACGACCAGGTAGATTTTTACATAGAAAGAAATATTCCTTTCATGTTAAGTAAGCTGGGCCCTAAAGCAGCTGCAGCCGATATAAATGGCGATGGATTGGAAGATTTATTTGTTGGTGGCGCAAGAGGACAGGCAAGCCAATTATACCTGCAAACCAGAGCAGGCATGAAGAAGCAGCAAGTGAAAGATTTTGAGCAGTATAAATTCAATGATATAACAGCTGCATTTTTCTTTGATGCCGATCAGGATGGCGATTTGGATTTATTTGTTGGTGGCGGAGGCAATTTTGCGCCAGCGTCTGTAGACATGTATCAGAACCAATTGTACTTGAACAATGGAAAAGGGGCACTCACTTTAAAGTCTGGAGCTTTTTTAATCAGTCATACCAATTGTGGGGTGGCGATTCCTTTGGATTATGATCAGGATGGGAAGCTTGATATTTTTAGTGGAAGCAGAAGCACACCACAACAGTACGGGGTAGCTCCGGCTAGTTTCCTTTATCACAACGAAGGCAATGGGGTGTTTAAAGAAGTAAGCGCCAGTGTAGCTCCTTTCCTGTCAAACCTGGGTATGATAACTGGTGCAGTTTATGCCAATGTGCTGGGCGATAGCAAAAGTGAATTAGTGATAGTAGGTGAGTGGATGTATCCACATGTTTACCAATACAATGGAAAGCAATTCCAGGAACAGAAATCAGGATTGGAAGATCAGTATGGATGGTGGCAAACAGTGGTTGCTGACGACCTGGATAAGGATGGAGATCTGGATTTGGTGTTGGGTAATATAGGTGAGAATTTTTATTTGAAAGCAACTAAAGAAGCTCCTGTAAAATTATTTATCAAAGATTTTGATAAAAATGGAACACTCGATAAAATTTTCAGTCATACACTGAATGGAAAAGACATGCCAGTGTTTTTAAAGAAAGACATTACAGAGCAGTTGCCTTATTTGAAAAAGGAGAATTTAAAACACCAGGATTTTGCTAATAAAACCATTCAGCAATTATTCCCGAATCAATTGGCAGATGCACAGCTATTGCAGGTAACCAATGCAGCTTCGGTACTAGCTATCAATAATCAAAAACAATCATTCAGCATTCAGGCATTGCCTTATCAATTACAATTATCTAGTGTGAATGCCATAGCTATAGACGATTTTAATGGAGATGGCAATAAGGATATTGTAACGGCAGGAAATTTTGTTGATCTGCTGCCACAGTTTTGCAGTATCGACGGTTCTTATGGCAATCTGTTGCTGGGTAGGGGAAAAAATCAATTTGTAGTAAGTACGCCTCAGGTGTCTGGTATTAGTATCAATGGACAAATCAGACAGATACTGCCTATTACTATTCAGCAAAAAAACGGTTACCTTTTTTTACAAAACAATCAGGTACCATTGTATTTTACCAAAACTATTGCGGGTAAAAAATAGCGTATGAAAATGAAATGGAAAAGTTTGGGTTTGGTGGGATTAATCACGCTGTTCCTTGCCATTGGCTGTAAGCAAAGCAGTTCACCTTCTCTGTTTACACCAATTGATGCGAATCAATCAGGGTTAAACTTTACCAATACACTAACTCCTACAAAAGAGTTCAATTTATTCTCTTATATGTACTATTATAATGGTGCAGGTATTGGCGCAGGAGATTTTAATAGGGATGGTAAAATTGATTTGTTTTTTGCAGCCAATCAAACGGGCAATCATTTATACCTGAATCAGGGGTTAATGAAATTTGAAGACGTTACAACAGCAGCCCAAATTCCTAATGATGGTTCATGGAGTACGGGTGTATCTGTTGTAGATATCAATAACGATAGCTTACTTGATATTTATGTATGTAGGGTGGGCAATTACAAAGTATTAAAAGGTAAGAATCAATTATTGGTTTGTACAGGAATAACCAAAGAAGGGATTCCGCAATACAAAGACCAGGCAGCTGAATACGGATTGGATTTTTCGGGATTTAGCACACAAGCTGCTTTTTTAGACTATGACGAAGACGGAGACCTGGATATGTTTTTATTGAACCATTCTGTTAATCACGATGGAAACTATGCACCCAGAAAGAACTTTGAAAATACATTTGATGCACTAGCTGGTCAGAAATTTTATCGCAACGATACTCAGAAGAATGCAGACGGTATGTTAACAGGGAGATTCACTGATATTACTACCACAGTAGGTATCAATGGATCTAAAATTGGGTATGGGTTAGGGGTAGCCGTTTCAGATATTAATGTAGATGGCTGGCCAGACATTTATGTAGGAAATGATTTTCACGAAAATGATTATCTCTATATTAACAATAAAAAAGGAGGCTTTGAAGAGAAAGGAAAGGAAGCCATGATGCATACCAGTCAGTTCTCTATGGGTGTTGATGTGGCAGACGCGAACAATGATGGACTTCCCGATATTGTTTCCATGGACATGTTGCCCTATGAGTCCTATATGCTCAGAAGATCTTTATCTGAAGATGACTACAATATTTTCCAGAACAAACTAGCTTTTGGGTATACGTATCAATATGCCAGAAATAATCTTCAATACAATCGGGGCAACGGACAATTTAGTGAAGTAGGGCAGTATGCAGGTATTCACGCTACAGATTGGAGCTGGGCTTCATTGTGGATGGATTTTAACAACGACGGCAAGAAGGATCTTTTTGTTTCGAACGGGATACCCAAGCGAATGAACGATATAGACTATATCAATTTTGTATCCGGAGAAGCTTTACAGGAAAAATTGAAAAACAATAGTTTAGAAAGCAAGGATTTGACCTTGATCAATCAGTTTCCTGAAATTAAAATCCCCAATCAGTTTTTTCAGAACAAGGGTGCATTTAGTTTCAATAATATAACCCAGGCCATTGATAAAAATCCCAATAGTTTCTCTAATGGTGCAGTATATGCCGATTTGGACAACGATGGAGATCTGGATATTGTGGTAAATAATATCAATGATCCTGTGCTCATTTATAGAAACAATACAAATCTTCCTGCTAATCCTTCAGCGAATAGAAGCAATTCTAAAAATGTAAATAATAATGCAGAAAATAAACAGCTTAATTATGTTTCCATACAGCTGAAAGGTAGCACGCAAAATACTATGGCGGTAGGATCAAAGCTGATGGTTTATGCAAAAGACGCGCTATATACCTATGAAAACTATCCAGTGCATGGCTTTTTATCGAGTATGCAGATTCCTTTGCATATTGGATTAGATAATATTCAGCCAGACTCTGCAATCCTTATCTGGCCCGATCAAACTTATCAGCGTATATCGATACGTCCGGGAATTCATATATCTATGACTTATCAGCCGGGGCTTCCCAAATTTGATTATAACAAGCATGCCCTACAATTATCCAATTTGAATCAACATGGCAATCTTGAAGAAAGCTCCATTTCAAATAAGCCTGTATTCAACGATATTACTGCAGCAACAAAATTGAATTATCAGCATAAAGAAAATCCCTTCAATGAGTTTGACAGAGAACCTTTGATTCCTCATATGACATCAGCTGAAGGTCCTGCATTGGCTATTGCCGATATTAATGGTGATGGCTTGGAAGATATTTTTATAGGGGCATCAAAAACGCAACACAATGCTGTGTATATGCAGCAATCGAACGGAATTTTTAAGCAAATGCCGCAGCCTGCTTTATTGTTGGATTCCATGTGGGAGAATACGGATGCTGTATGGGCAGATGTAAACAAAGATGGCTATAAAGATTTACTCATAGCTAGTGGAGGAAATGAATATTATGGAGATGACCCGCACTTGTTGCCTTTACTATATCTTAATAACGGAAAAGGAAAGTTGACTAGAAAAGCAGATGCATTTGCTGGTATCAATACAACTCAAAGTCGCATTATTGCAGAAGACTTTAACGGAGATGGAGCTGTTGATCTGTTGTTAACAGGAAGGGTTGAACCCTGGAAATATGGCAATGCCCCCAGAACCTATTTATTGGAGAATGATGGGAAGGGAAACTTTACAGATCAGACAATCCGTTATTCCAAAGAATTGCTGAACCCAGGTATGGTAACTGATGCACAATTAGCTGATATTAATCAGGATGGCAAAAAAGATATTCTGATTAGTTCTTTATGGGGAACCATCGATGCATTTATCAGAAAGGGAAATCAATTTGTGAAGCAGACCATACTTAATCAGAAAGGATGGTGGCAATCGATAACACTGCTGGATATAGACAATGATGGAGATCAGGATATACTGGCAGGAAATTTTGGATTAAATAGTCGACTGAAAGCCAGCGCAGCAGAACCGGTTCGTATGTACCTGAACGACTATGATAATAATGGAAGAATGGAGCAGGTAATCACGTATTATCTACAGGGAAAAGAAATGCCTTTTGCCAGTAAAATACAATTGGAAAAATCATTACCTGTTCTAAAGAAGCAGTTCCTGTATGCAGAAGATTTTGCCAAAGCCACTTTAGATGATTTATTTGGAAAAGAGAAGTTAGCAGCAGCTACGAAACTTGAAGCAACACAAATGGCCAACATGCTATTGATAAATGAGGGCAAAGGAAAATACAATGCCATGCAATTACCCGTAGCAGCACAGTTCAGTAATATTCGTGCTGTTGTGCCAATCAATCATTTAATTACCGGTGCCTTGTTGCTTGGCAACTTTGGGTACAATAATATTGAAATAGGCAGACAGGATGCAAATTTTGGAACCCTGCTACAAACAGCAAAAGTACAACCCAATAAAGGCTTGCAAATGGCTGCCTGTCAATTACCAGGCTTAGTTATAAAAGGCGAGGTAAGAAAGGCTTTGCCCATTGTTATTGGGAAAAACATTTGCTATGTATTAGCAAAAAATAACGGCAACCTGCAAGTTCTGAAGCAACAAAATTAACTTATTCAAAAACAGGATAATTAATTGTCGTTCTCCATTTTGTGCTGTCCCTGATGGTTCTTCTGTTGGTAATTAAACGTTCAAAAGAAATGGCCGGACTTACTTTGCGGTGGTCCTGAACAAAATTCTTAACGGCTTCGTTGCATTTTTGTATCACGGTTTTGTCGCCGGTAACTTCACAAACCACAATATTGCCCAGCATCATGTTTTTTAGCATGAATTTGCCGCTCGAAGGAATATCTCTTTCTGTTGGTACGGCCACCATTGCGGTATAACTGGAAGAATCTTCTTTAAACACATTCAAAATAGGATAGTTAACAATTTTAACTTCCACGCCGGCAATAAATTCATTCACTTCATCAATCAATGCATAAATTTCATCGGTAGTAGGCTCATGGTCATATGTTTGTTTGGCAGATACATAAGAAGAGTTGGGTACTTTCTGCATTTCAATAGGATAGCCGTATACTTTGGCTACATCAGAAAAGTAATCCTGAATCTGATATAGCAATCGTTTTGTGTCATCTTCAGCGCTGTTCAACTGAAAAAAGTTTTTAAAGCGGTAAAACGGGTTATAAGAAAGGTTCATAACCGTATTCAGGGTGAACTTGGTTTTAGCATTGTGGTCGGCCATAAAGCTAAAATCGAGTTTTATTTCCATGCCTTTGTATACTAAAGTAGCCTGGAACCCATTCATCAATACTTTATGGATGGTGATTGGGTTGTCATAATACGTGAAAGTAGAATCGTTTACTTTTTTCCCGGGAAACCATTTGGTCCATTCTTGTGGATTAGTCATCACCCTGGTTATTGCATCTACAGGCATGGCAACCGAAACGGTTTCGGTGGTAGGTTTTTGGTATGGAAGCAGGTAAGAAGCACCAATAAAAAATAATACGGGAACCAGAACATACAATCCTTTTTTCATATCCGTGCTGTCGTTTAAGTGGGAATAAAAACTAAAATTAAATCTTTTACATTGCAAAAATAAATACTATTTTTAGGGAGTTGAAAAAGGTTTTAACCATACTGTCCTTGTGTTTGCTGCTCTTTAGCTGGGGTGGCTACAACCTTCTATTGAATTACCTGGAAAACAAATCTGACAGGCAATTCCAGGCCAGCCTATACGAAGATCAGTACGATGAGGCCAATTTAATACACCTGAAAGTGGCAGCAAGTACTCCTTATGGAACAAACAGTGAGGAGTTTGAAACAGCTACAGGAGACGTTGAAATCAATGGTGTAACCTATCACTTTGTAAAGCGCCGTTTCTATAAAGACTCTTTAGAACTTTTGGCAGTGCCCAATATTGAAAAAATAGGGTTACGCAATGCCAGAGATCAGTTTATGAATCTGGCAGCTAACTTCAATACTAGTTCTCAAAACGAATCTTCTACTAATCAGCATATTGTACTAAAGTTTTCATTGTCAGACTTCACGGGTGACCATTGCTTTACCTGGCAGTTTCGTGATGGAGACATTTCTAAGGAGTTGATCATGAAAAATCTATTGGTACAGACTTCTGATTACGCAAATGCTTTGGAACGACCACCGCAAGCCTAATGCTGGCATATTAAGCATTGTATATTTTTTCATTTAATAATAGACTGTTTATGTTGAAGCGCTTTGCGGTGCTGGGAATATTTGTATTTGCCCTTCAGGCTTGTAGTACAAAATCGGAGTACAAAACTTTTTTACACGATCCACTTTTATATAGTAATACGGTGCATGAGCTGAATACCGTGGTAATGGGAAATAATTTCCCTCCAATGGTCGCTTCCAGAAATTATGCTTATGCTGCCATTGCTGCCTATGAAGTCATGGCTGCGGCTAATGCAGATAAATATGAGTCGCTGGGAGGGCAGCTAAATGGGTTATCTACTTTGAAGTTGCCAGCTATTCATCCGGAAGCAGACTGGCAGCTGGCGGCACTGATGTCTTATATGAAAGTTGGAGAGTCAGTTACTTTTCCCGAGGGGAGCATGAAAGCCTATGAAGACAGTATATTAACATTGGCCCGCAAGAAAGGCTTACCCAAAAGTGTAGAAGCAGCTTCCAGAGAATTCGCGGATAGTGTAAGTGCAGCTATTATACGCTGGAGTAAAAAAGACAATTACTTGCAAACAAGAGGTGCAGAAAAGTACACGGTAACTGATGAACCTGGGCGATGGGTGCCAACTCCACCTATGTATGCAACTGCAGCAGAGCCACACTGGATGGAAATTAGAACCATGGTGATTGATAGTGCAAGCATTTACGAGCCTGCGCCACCACCTGCTTTCAACATCAAAGACAAAAACAGTAAATATTATCAAGAAGTGATTGCTATCAAAAATGCAATTGATAGTTTAACGCCCGAGCAAAAGCATATTGCGGAATTCTGGGACGATAATCCATTCAAAATGAATGTTACCGGACACGTGATGTTTGGCAGTAAAAAATTCTCACCACCCGGACATTGGATGAGTGTAGTGGGCATTGCCGCCAAACAGGCAAAGTCTGATTATCCGGAAACCATTTATGCAACGGCTAAAACAGCCATTGCATTATTTGATGCCTTTATACAATGCTGGTATGTAAAATACAAATACAATACCGTGCGTCCGGAAACCGTCATCAATCAATACATAGATATTAATTGGAGACCTTATTTACAAACACCTGCTTTCCCTGAATATACTTGCGGACACTCAACTATTTCTTCTGCAGCAGCAGAAGCTTTGACCAGTGTGTACGGGGATAATTTTGCGTATACCGATTCTACAGAATTGGAATTTGGTATTGCCAACAGGAGTTTCAAATCATTCCGACATGCGGCTGAAGAAAACAACTGGGCTCGCTTCTATGGTGGTTTGCATTTTCACAATTCTTGTATCATCAGTACCGATATAGGACAGAAAGTGGGAGGTCATATTGCTAAAAAACTGAGAATGAAAAAAGAAATTTCATCTTCACAAAATTAGACTCCTTCAACTGAAAACGGCATGTATCTTAAAAGTCTAGCCCAGATTTAATTTATTTCTTAACAGAAATCATTTATGACTTATATAAAAAGGTCAGCCTTTTTTAGGTTGATTATGCTCGCTGGTTTAGCAGTGACGCAACTAACTGCCCATGCGCAAACAGATATAGACGCGCTTATGATGGCAAAGAATAATTTTTGTACCGGTTTCATGATCGGAAACAGCAGCTGGAAAAATTACTGGGAAGGCACACTTAAAAGGGATAATCCCAATTTAGGAACTGTAGGCTCTACCATGATTGGTATTATGGGCAATTATGGTATCAAAGACAACCTGAATCTCTTATTCTCCGTTCCTTATTTCTCTAATAGTGCCTCTGCCGGAACTTTAGTTAAAAGACAGGGTGTACAAGATCTTACACTAACCTTGAAGTGGATGCCCATTGAAACAACAATTGGTAAAGCTGATTTTTCGGTATATGCTTTGGGCTCTTACTCAACACCATTAAACAATTATGTAAAAGATTATTTACCATTATCTATTGGATTGGGCGCAAAAACAGCCATGGCAAGAATTATGGCAGATTATCAATTGGGTAATTTTTTTACCACAGCATCGGCAGCCTTTTTTACAAGGAGCAATGTAACAATAGATCGCAATGCCTATTATACAACAAGAATGCATTATACCAATCAAGTAGAAATGCCCAATATGGCCAACTTCAATTTGAGAGTAGGATATAGAAGTGGCAAGGGTTATGCAGAAGTCATAGCAGACATCATGCAAACCAATGGTGGATTTGATATAACAAGAAATAATATGCCATTCCTGAGCAATCAAATGAATGCTAATAGAATTGGAGTTGGATTCAAATACAATTTTGGAAAAGTAGAGGGGTTGTCCGCAGTAGGAAATGCAATGTTTACAGTTGCAGGTAGAAATGTAGGTCAATCAACATCTATTAATGCGGGGGTATTTTATATTATCAATTTCGAAAAATCTTCAACTCCAAAAACTAGTAATGATGAAACTAAATAAAATCGTTCCACTCAATTTAATCTTATCACTGTTCTTAGTAGCATGTGATCGAACTATTGAAGAAAGAGATAAAGTTTATGAGCCATTAAATCCAACTAATATTGATGCCAATGCTGGAGATTGGAAACCAGTCATTTTAGCCACAGCAAATGAATTTCCATTGGCTGCGCCCACAACAACAAATGTGGCTGTTTATAATAGAGAATTAACCGAAATAAAAGGATTTCAAGCTACACTAACACCCGCACAAAAAGAAAGCATTAAATATTGGAGTGCGGGAGGTGTTTTAAGATGGAATGAGATTATGAGGGAATTAGTGGCAAAACGAAACTTACCTCCAGCTTCAAATCCAGATGGAACTTATGGTACGCCATCCGCTGCAAATCCTTTTGCATATCCTCATTTTCCTTTTGCCAATCCTCCTTATGCAGCAAGAGCATATGCTTATGTAAGTGTAGCTCAATATGATGCACTGGTGGCAGCCTATTACTATAAGCGTTTGTACAATCGTCCTGCACCGCATGCAGTAGATGCTAACATTAAACCACTGGTACCCGCTACCAATTTGCCTTCCTATCCAAGTGAAGATGCAGTAGTTGCTGCGGTAAGTGTAGAAATGCTGAAACTATTATTTCCGGCCGATATTGCTTTTATACAACAAAAAGCAGATGAACATATGTTGGCTAGAATTATGGCAGGTATGAATACCCGTTCAGATATAGAAGCAGGGGTTCAATTGGCCAGACAAGTAGCTGCAAAAGTTATTTCAAGAGCATCGAGTGATAATATGTCAAGAGCAATAGGAACCCCTTCACAATGGGCGGATTTAGAAAACCAAACTGCTGCAACAGGTGAAACTCCCTGGATAAGCCTAGATATTCCGAAGAGACCACCCATGTTGCCATTTTTCGGAAGAGTACGACCTTTTTTATTTGATTCATTAACTACTATTGCAATTAGACCGGGTCCCCCACCTTCAACAAAATCAGAAAAGTTTAAAGCAGAACTAGAAGAAGTTAGACATTTTACCAAGAATGCAAGTAGGAAAGAAATAGCAATTGTACATGATTGGGCTGATGGAGCGGGTACATACACTCCTCCAGGTCATTGGAATGCGATAGCTGCAGATGATTTTGTGAAACAAAAATATAGTGAAGTAAGATGGGCAAGAAATTTTGCTTTGTTAAATATGGCTGAAATGGATGCAGCTATTAGTTGTTGGGATACAAAATATTTTTATTACAATCCTAGGCCTTCGCAGGTTGATCCCACTGTAAAAACAAATACCGGAGTTCCTAATTTCCCAGCCTATATATCGGGGCATTCAACTTTTAGTGGTGCAGCAGCAACCATTTTAGGGTTTTTGATTCCATCTAAGGCTAGCATATATAATACTATGGCAAAAGAAGCTTCTGAATCTAGAATCTATGGTTCTATTCATTATCGTTCAGACTGCGAAATAGGTTTATTACAAGGTGCTAAAGTTGGCAATTTTGCAATTGCTAGAGCACAGAGTGATGGTGCGAATTAGTAAAACAAAGTGTTGAAAACATGAAGGGTTTTATTGTTTTTATATTACTTGTATTGGGAAAATCTGTATTGGGTAATTTTGTATATAAAACTGATACAGTTCCAGTTCGCTATTTAGATAGTGTAATGGTAAAGTCTTATATTAATAAACAACTTGATTTACCTGAAATTAATGGTACTTATTTAAACACGGGAAAAAAAACTACTCGAATTCATTTGACTTCTAGTGGAGTAGATATTTCATCAAAGATTGGTCGTCAGGTATTTGCAAAAGTACCTGGCGTTTTTGTTTACGATATGGATGGGACAGGCAACCAAATCAATATTGCAACCAGGGGATTAGATCCACATAGAGGTTGGGAATTTAATTTGAGAAAAGATGGCATAATTACAAACTCTGACATGTACGGCTATCCTGCAAGCCACTACAGTATGCCTTTAGAAAGTATTGAATCAATTGAGTTGGTAAGAGGAACGGGTTCCTTGCAATATGGAGCACAGTTTGGAGGTATGCTCAATTATATAAGTAAACAACCTGACTCATTGCGACCATTTTCTTTTGAAAATATCAATACAATAGGTTCCTTTCAATTACTTAGTACATACAATGCAATTTCAGGTACAGTAAATAAAATGAGTTACCAAGCTTATCATTTTGTAAAGTCTAGAAATGGATATAGAATAGGAGAAGAATCTAATTCGTCAGCCTATAAAATAAGCTTAACCTATCGTCCAACAAAATCTTCAAGTTTACATCTTGAGTGGTCTAAGTCTACTTATACCTATAAAATTCCTGGCCCGTTGAATGATAGTATGTTTTTAGAAAATCCAAGGCAATCAACTCGAAACAGAAATTATTTTAATCCGTCTATACATTTGCCTTTTATCAAGTTTAACTGGGCGCTTAATTCTTCTACACAATTAGAAATGACAAGTTCGGCAGTATTAGGTGAAAGAAATAGTATTTTATTTGATAAACCTGCCTCTATTAGAGATTCTATTGTTTCTTCAACAGGGCAATATAACCAGCGACAAGTGGATATAGATCATTTTAATAGTTATACCTCTGAAATCAGACTAATGCATCATTTTCAGTGGTTAAATACAAAACAAACAATAGCAACTGGAATTCAATTGATGAATAATCATTTACACAGAAGGCAACTTGGTAAAGGAACCACTTCTTCTGATTTTGACCTTCAATTAACAACACCAGAATGGGGGCGAGATTTACATTTTAAAACTTTAAATCTAGCTTTTTTTATAGAAAACAGAATCAGATTTACCAATCAATTGAATATTACTGCAGGTGTAAGAGTAGAATCAGGTACTTCTAAAATGACAGGAATTATATTGAATTATCCAACCAACAAAATACCAGTAAACATTAATCATAAGTTTCCATTATTGGCAATAGGGTTTCAATTTAATAGTTCTGAATACTCGCAACTATATGGTGGAATTGCACAATCATATCGTCCAGTTATTTTTAAAGATCTGATACCTTCTTCCATATATGAAACGATAGATCCTACTATTAAAGATGTAAGCGGATATAATGCTGAATTTGGATTCAAAGGCTCATTAAATAAGATTAAATGGGATATTAATACTTTTTTATTAACCCAAAATAATCGTTTTGGAACTTTGGTTGTTAAGGATATCAATAATTCTTTTATAACCTATAGAACCAATATTGGCAATTCAATGACAACGGGTATTGAAGCTTATATTGAAGCAGAGTGGGCACTACATTCAAAACTGCAATTATCGCTTTTTACTTCTACAGCCTGGATGAGTGCAAAATATAAAAATGCAGTTATTAAAACTGGAAATGCCAATTTTTCTATTCACAATAACAAAGTAGAATCTGTTCCCGATATTACATCTAGAAATGGAATAGGAATACGTACTCCTTTATATCAAATCAACTTTTTATATAGTTATGTTTCTTCCACTTATTCAGATCCACTCAATACCATACAACCAACAAAAGAAACAGGGGCAGTTGGATGGGTACCGGCATATGGATTGGTTGACATTAATGCTTCCATTGCTATCTCAAAGCTCTTTATCTTGAAAGTCAATATTAATAATGTATTCAATAAGCAATATTTTACTAAAAGACCTTTATTTTATCCTGGTCCTGGGTTGTGGCCATCCGATGGATTAAATTTTTCTACAACAATTTCATTCAAGTTATAGCAATTCATAAACAGCAAACTGGTAGGGCTCCATCACTAGGTATTCGTGATCGGGCCCTACTTTTTGTTTATTGCCAGTCCAATGATCAACAATTTCAACGGGTGCAAATCCATGTTCCTTGAACAAATACCAAGTAACGTAAGCAGCCTTGCTATTGAAGTTGAATAAACAGTAATAATGTTTTCCTTCCCCATGTCTAATGAAGCCTGCAACATGAATATTGTGCGGGGTTAACCAGGTAATATTTTTCTGATCACTAAACGCGGCAATGGATTTTCTCAATTGAATCAATTGTTGGGTAGCAGTAAAGATTTTGTTTTCCACTGTTCCCTCCACTTTTCTTAGAGCATTTTTCTCCCAGCGAATCACGGGTCGATGCATCCATCGGTTATCATAACTTTTCCCAGGATCTACCAAGTAACTATAATCGTTGGTGTACCCCACTTCATCACCATAGAATAACATCGGAATGCCGCCCAATAGCATGGATTGAGCTTGCATTAAAATAATTTTATTAATAGCGTTTGCAACGGCAGGATTTTTTTCAATAGCATTTTTTAAAGTAGAATCGCCTATGTCTCCCGCCAACGCTTTCTCTAATCCACAGAGGGAAGCTAAACTGCCGCTGATACGGGCATCCTGTGTTTTTGGATTCACTGAGAACAATGCCCCAGCAGCAGGACTGCCTGCATAACTCCCTGAATAATATTCTTTCAAGAATTTACGATGTTCATACGCATTGAATCCAGCGGCTGCAATCATAGAATCATCATATCCTAATCCGATATCGTCGTGACAACGGGTGTAGGTAATCCAGGTAGTACCCAAGGGTTTTTGTAAGAGTTCATATTGTGCTGCCAACATTACTCTTGTATCACCTGTAGCCAGTGCATCCCATTGCAAAGCCATTTGTGTAGCATTGTAAGCGATATCGCATTCTTTGGCAACAAATGCATCTGTGCCAAAATATTTCATGATTTCTTTGGGTGCCACAATGGCTTCTCCTAACAATGCCATGCCTGGTGTAGCAATATGCACACAATGTTTAATCAAACGAAGAAGGGTATGTGCTTGAGGCAGGTTCTGGCAAGTAGTACCCAATTGCTTCCAAATAAATGCAGGTGCATCAATGCGTAAAATGTCAACACCTAAATTGGCGTAGAAGAAAATATTCTCCAACATGGCACTGAATACAGCAGGATTGGTATAATTCAGATCCCATTGGTAATGATGAAAAACAGTCATTACCCATTTGTTGCATTCTGGCACAAAACTGAAACTGCCCGGTGAGGATTCCGGAAAAATTTCGGGCATGGTAGCATCCAGCTGATCGGGAATTTCTCTGTTGTCGAACATGTAAAAAAAGTCCTGATATTTTTTGTCACCCGCTTTGGCTTTTTTAGCCCACTCATGATGATGAGAAGTATGATTGAGTACAATATCAATCATCAGATACATGCCTGCTGCTTGCATTTTTTCTTGCAAACTTTTAAATTCATTCAAGGTTCCGAAGCGTTCATCAATTTTTCTGAAATCAGAAACGGCGTAGCCACCATCGCTTTCTCCTTCAGGGCTTTCGAACAAGGGCATCAGGTGTAAAAAATTAACACCCAGCTCTTGCAGGTATGGAAGTTTTTCAGGCATGCTTTTTAAATTGCCTGCAAAGCGGTCTACATACAAACTCATTCCGGTAATCTGATTGCTGGTAAACCAGGCACCCTGTTGTTCTTTTAGTGCATCTCTTTTTTTGAATGCCGGTTTTCTTTGTTTATAAGTTTCAATTAAAAGCGCTAATAAATTGTCAAATGGATTTTCAATGGATTGACCATTTGTATTTCCGTAAATAGAATAATATAGTTCCTGTAATGTATTTGCATTGGCAATCATACGTAAATAAAATGCATGATCAGGGCCGGCTATGTCCAGTAAATGGGTAAGGCAAAGTGTTTTTATTTTCTGATGCAATTCGTATTGAAACATAATTAGTCAAAAATTTGATTATTCAAATGTTTAAAAGCTTCCATAGCGCCCATGTACTCGCAAGTTCTTGCGCCGGCTTTATTGGCATTGATGACCATATGCGACCACATTTCCAATGAAAGGTCATTGAAGGTGGCAGGTTCCAGTTTACTTAGCTGATATAAAACAGCGCCTACAAATGCATCACCTGCTCCGGTTGTATCAACGGGTTTAACTGGAATAGAAGGAATAATATGTTGTTGACCATTGTAGCCGAGTAAAGTCCCATCCTTCCCCAATGTAATAGCAAATACTCCCTTGGTCTCGTCTAATAAAATAGCTGTTGCGGCTTCCAGGGTTTCTGTGTTAGTTAACAACATGGCTTCTTCGTCACTTACTTTAAAAAAATTGCAGTTGCGTAAAAAATGCCAGCTCTGACTAACAAAAGAGTCTGTATTGTTTTTGAATAACAGATGACGATAGTTGGGATCGAAGCTGATGAAAATATTATGGTGCAGCGCTTTCTGAAGCAGGTGCAAATAAGCAGCCTGCAAAGGGCCTGGTAAAAAACCAGTTGCCGATCCAAAATGTATAATAGAAATATTGTTCAAGTTAATAGAATCTATATCGTCAATGGACAATTGTGCATCGGCTCCTCTGTTAAAAACAAAATCTCTTTCGCCATTATTCATCAACGACACAAAAGCAAATGTGGTAAAATGGTTGGGGTCTTCTAACATCGCTTGAATACCCACTCCAAAAGAACGCATGGTTTCTATCAACTGATAGCCAAAAGGGTCTTTACCTACTTTGGCTGCGAGTTCCACTTTGCCACCCAGTGCAGCTATGGCAGCGGCAACATTGGTGGGAGCCCCCCCTGTCTTTTTTAAGAAGTTAGATCCCTCCGATAAAGGCATTCCTTTATCTGTGCAGATCATATCAATTAAGGCTTCTCCAATACAAAGAATTTTCATACAATTATTTTTTAATGGCCCCCCGAAGAAACCGCCTGCAGTTCTCCTTCAGGTTTAACATCTTTAATAAGCAAAGTGGCTGCACAAGCTAGCAATAATAATACACCTGCAAAAGAAATGGCTTTGCCAGAGTCGTTATTTAAATGGTGTTCCATAACGAAGCCAAAGCTAGTAGTTTGTAATATCATCGGAATCACAATCATCATATTGATGATTCCCATATATACGCCGTATTTTTCTTTAGGAATATCATTCACCACCATCAGGTAAGGTATGCCCATCATGCTAGCCCATGCAATGCCAAATCCTGCCATCGGAACAAACAAAAGATACTTGTTTTCAATTTGAGGAAACCACAATAGTGCAAGGCCTGCCATCAATAAACAAACCACATGTACTTTTTTAGGACTGAATTTTTTAGCCATCCATACCAAGGCAAAAGCAGATAAAAAAGTTACCACATTGTACCATCCATTCACTAAGCCTGCCCATCCCACTGCTTCTTCATACAAAGCTTTGTTTTCTGTTGGACTGGTTTTCCAAACAGACTGAGCAATACTCTTAGACGCATTTTGCCAATAACAAAACAAAGCATACCATTGAAACAGATATGCCAATGCTAGTTTCCACATCACTGCGGGCATATGAATGATGGCTTCCCCAATTTCTATAAAGGGTTGAAGCAACCCTTTCTTCTGTGCACGAAGAGCGGACAGTTCTTCTGGAGTAGGAGGTATCTCCGGCGTTTTAGAAATGCTCCACAACACAGAACTAATAGAACAAAGAGATCCTAGAAAGAAAGAGCCAAATACCCAGTAAGGAATGGCACCATGCTGACCCGGAATATATTTCTGAAAAAGAAAAAGAGAAATATTGGCCAGGGTAATGCCCAGACCGGTGAAAAAACTCTGCGTTAAAAATCCGGTAGCCAGCTGATCGCTAGGCAACTTATCTGCAATAAATGCACGGTAAGGTTCCATGGCGGTATTGTTGGCCGCATCTAACACCCATAACAAACCTGCAGCCATCCACAAGGTTGAGCTGAATGGATAGAGAAACAAACAAAGACTGCAGAACAAAGCGCCAATAAAGAAATAAGGTTTTCTTCTCCCGAAACGGGGATGCCAGGTACGGTCACTCAACACGCCAATAATCGGTTGTATTAATAAACCTGTCATAGGACCTGCCAAATTCAGCAAGGGTATTTCATCGGGCTTGGCACCTAAAAAATCATAGATTGGATTCACAGCACTCTGCTGTAAGCCAAAGCTGTATTGTATTCCAAAGAAACCCACATTCATGTTAATGATTTGCATGAAGCTGAGTTTGGGCTTGCTCAATTGCATAGATAATATGTTAGTCTCTAAAAATAATGAATTGAAGGCAAAAAAACATCCGCAGTGAAAATTGGCTAAATTTGCAAAATGCAACATGCTTTTACCTACGAGAAGAAAAAAGTGATACAAGGGCTTCGGTACCATTTTGTACAAAGACCCGAAGTGAAAGTATTGGTTGTATTGGTAAATGTATTTGCTATTGTTGCCGCCATTTTGTTTTACAGTAAAAAAATAAGACCCGAGCCCTTCTTATTGGGGTCTTTTATCTGGATCATGATGATGGCCAGTTTCTGGTATATCCTGCCGAATTCTATTTATAAGCAGGCTAAAGAAACTTTCCTAGATACTTTTGCTATTGCATTTAAAGACAGCGGCGTTACGCTGGAAAATGAAAAAGGATACAAGCATTGGGAATGGAATGAGTTCTCCCATTATTTTGAAAGCCCGCATTTCTTTCACTTATATTTTAATGCCAAGTCTTTTTTTATGGTACCCAAAGAAGGAATGGGCGAAGAATTCCGACACGAACTTAGAGGCGCGTTAAAGCGAGGAATTCTATCCAAGTAAATTTTTATACCCCAACTAATCTGAAAGTTCTTTACCCATAATTACATGGGGAATGGTGAGTTCAATAAATGGCTCGCTCATGACATCATAGCCTAGTTTTTCAAAAAAATGAATGGAGTCTTTGCGGGCATGCATAATAATTTTCTCAAAACGATTGTCCCGGGCCAGGTTTTCTGCAAACTGAACCATTGCTCTTCCAATGCCCTTACCCTGCAATCCGGACAATACGGCCAGCTGACGCAAACGGACAGTGTCGGGAGAAACTTTTACCAGCATGCAGCAGGCTTCCATAATACCTTCATCGGTATAGGCCAACAGTATATGATTCTTTTCTTCAGATAATTCTTCTGCACTAAAATCTAGACCAAGCGGTTTACGCAACAATTGGCGCCTCAATGCTACCATTTGTTCGTATTCCGCGGATCCATGTTGAATCATTTTTAGTGCCATAACACTAATATAACCATGATTTCTGAATAAAACCGGTCTAAAATCCAGAAAATACGCATTAATATGGCAGTCTGTGGAAACAAAAGTTGTTTAAAATATTGCTTATATCTCAAAATGTATATTTTTGCCGCAGTAAACAAAAACTTTTACAATGTCAGACATCGCAACAAGAGTAAAGAAAATCATCGTAGACAAATTGGGTGTAGACGAAGCTGAAGTAACTAATGAAGCTTCTTTTACCAACGATCTAGGTGCAGATTCTTTGGACACAGTTGAATTAATTATGGAATTCGAAAAAGAATTCAACATCTCTATTCCTGATGAGCAGGCTGAAACCATCACTACTGTAGGTCAGGCTGTTGCTTATTTAGAAGAGCACGCTAAGTAAGATATCTATTTAGTTAGGAATAATTTTAATCCGCCTTCTGATAAATTTGGAAGGCGGATTATAACATAAACAGGTTTGTTGTATGCAATTAAAGCGCGTAGTTGTTACAGGTATTGGTACTATTACTCCCATTGGTAATAATCTGGAAGATTATTGGCAGGGGTTACTAAATGGTATTTCCGGTGCTGCACCTATCACTTTATTTGATGCAAGTAAATTCAAAACCCGTTTTGCCTGTGAAATCAAGGGCTTTGACCCAACCAGTTTCATGGAGAAAAAAGAAGCCAGAAAGCTGGATCGCTTTGCACAATTAGCTATTTATGCAAGTGATATGGCAGTGGCCGACGCCAAAATATCTGCAGAAAACATTGATGCAGATAGAGTAGGGGTGATTTTCGCCAGCGGTATTGGAGGTCTCCGAACTTTCCAGGAAGAGATGATGAATTTTGCGGCCGGAGACGGAACGCCAAGATTCAATCCTTTCTTTATTCCTAAAATGATATTAGATATTGCAGCGGGTCAGATTTCCATGCGTCATGGATTTCGCGGCCCCAACTTTGCTGTGGTAAGTGCCTGTGCATCCAGCACCAATGGCATTATTGCAGCAGTAGATACCATTCGTTTAGGCAAGGCCGATATCATTATTAGTGGTGGATCAGAAGCCGTTATTAGTGAAGCAGGCGTTGGAGGATTTAACTCCATGAAAGCCATGAGCGAAAGAAACGATGATCCGGCAACAGCCAGCAGACCTTACGACAAAGACAGAGATGGATTTGTAATGGGAGAAGCAGCAGGTTGTTTGGTATTAGAAGAATACGAACACGCCGTTAAGCGTGGTGCAAAAATATATTGTGAGATTGCTGGTGGCGGCGCCACTGCAGATGCATACCATTTAACCGCTCCACATCCGGAAGGATTGGGTGCGCGTAACGTAATGATTGCTGCATTAAAAGATGCAGGTATGCAGCCCGATGAAATTGATTATATCAATACCCATGGAACTTCTACTCCATTAGGCGATGGTGCAGAAGTGAAAGCGATTACTGAAGTGTTTGGCAGCCATGCGTATAATTTAAATATCAGTGCAACCAAATCTATGACCGGACATTGCTTAGGTGCAGCCGGAGTAATAGAAGCCATCGCATGCATTCAGAGTGTGATTCATGATATTGTTCCCCCTACAATTAATCACTTCACAGATGATCCTGAACTGGATCCGAAATTGAATTTTACTTTCAACAAGCCACAGCAAAAAATTGTACGTGCAGCTTTAAGTAATACATTCGGATTTGGCGGACACAATGCCTGTGTGATCGTGAAAAAATTCGTAGCATAACAAGTGCAATTTTTAATAAAGCTATTTAAACCCAAAGCTGCTTCTGCATTTGAAGAACAGCTCAGCAATATGCTTGGCATCAGGCCGGGTAACTTGCAATTGTATCGCAGTGCCCTGAGTCATCGCTCTGTTAAGGAAACACCTGATGAGAACAATGAGCGGCTTGAATTTCTGGGAGATGCGGTACTGAGTGCGGTTGTAGCCGATTATCTTTTTAAATTATATCCCTACAAAGGCGAGGGATTTCTGACGGAAATGCGATCCAAAATGGTGAACCGTCAGCAGCTGAATGATATAGCCCTGAAAATGGGTTTGCGAAAATTAACTTTCTACAACAAGTTTGACAACGCATTAAAGGGTAGTCAGATTTTTGGTAATACGCTGGAAGCATTAATAGGAGCAGTCTACTTAGACAAGGGTTATCCCAAAACCCAGAGCTGGATACTGAAACAGATTGTGATTCCACATTTGTTTATGGAAGACCTGGAAGTGATTGATATCAATCTGAAAAACAAACTGATTGGCTGGGCCAATAAAAACGGCAAGACCATCACGTTTGAAATGGCCGATGAAAAGTTAGAAGGCAACCGCCGCGTATTCACCATGAATGCCGTACTTGATGGTGAAATATTTGCACAGGGAAAAGCCGGTAACAAAAAAGACGCCAGTCAGATTGCCGCGCAGGTCGCAATAGAAAAACTAGGATTATAGAACGTGCGCATCCGGGTGATGGATCTCCTGGCACAATTCAATTAATACCCCATTGGTTCCTTTGGGATGTAAAAAGCAAACCAGTTTATTGTCCGCTCCTTTTTTGGGCGTTTCATTCAAAAGGGTATATCCTTCTGCCACCAATCTTTGCATTTCGGCATGAATATCGGTTACATCAAAAGCAATATGGTGCATGCCTTCTCCTTTTTTGCTAATGTATTTGGCAATCACACCCTCCGGATCGGTGGAAGCCACCAATTCAATTTTAGATTCCCCGGTTTTAAAAAAAGCCGTCATTACTTTTTCAGAAGCCACTTCTTCGGTTTTATAGCAGGGTGTATTGAGCAATTTTTCAAAAACCGGGATACTGACAGCCAGGTCATTTACTGCGATTCCAATATGTTCAATTTTATTCATGATGAATTTTTTATATATAGGGTTACGAATTGAGGAAAAACAACTCCTGTGTTAGCCCTGCGCCAAAATTATAGAACCTATTGTTATACTTTTGCGTTATAAGCAAAAACAAGCAATCATTTATGTTGAAGTTACCTGTTTACTTAGACAATAACGCCACTACACCCATGGATCCAAGAGTTTTGGAAGCCATGTTACCTTATTTTACCGAGCATTTTGGTAATGCCGCCAGCCGTAACCACCCTTTTGGATGGGAAGCAGAAGAAGCGGTAGACTATGCCCGTGAGCAAGTAGCCAAATTAGTTGGTGCCGATCCCAAAGAAATCATTTTCACTTCCGGTGCAACCGAAGGGGACAACCTGGCTATCAAAGGTGTTTATGAAATGTATGCTTCAAAAGGCAACCATATCATCACTGTAACTACTGAACACAAAGCGGTTTTAGATACCTGCAAACACCTGGAAAGAGCGGGTGCAGAAGTAACTTACTTAGAAGTGAAGCCTGATGGCTTAATTGATTTACAACAGTTGGAAGCGGCTATCAAGCCTACCACCATTTTAATTGCGGTAATGTATGCCAACAATGAAATTGGTGTGATTCAGCCGGTGAAGGAAATTTCTGCCATTGCTAAGAAGCACGGTGTATTGTTCTTCTCCGATGCGGTACAGGCTGTAGGTAAAATTCCGGTAGATGTAAACAAGGATGGCATTGATATCATGGCATTCACTGCACACAAAATGTACGGTCCAAAAGGAATCGGTGCTTTGTATGTGCGTCGTAAAAACCCACGCGTTAAAGTAACTGCCCAGATGGATGGCGGTGGCCATGAGCGCGGAATGAGAAGTGGTACTTTGAACGTTCCCGGTATCGTAGGTTTTGGTAAAGCATGCGAATTGGCCCGTTTGGAAATGGCTGATGATGCTGCACGCCTGAGCAAATTGCGCGATAAACTAGAGAACGCTTTAATGAGTCTGGAAGAAGCATATGTAAACGGAAACAGAGAACACCGTTTGCCACATGTTGCCAATATCTCTTTCAAATATGTAGAGGGAGAAGGTTTGTTGATGGGCTTTAACAAGAACATCGCCTTGTCTTCTGGTTCTGCCTGTACTTCTGCTTCTCTAGAGCCAAGCTATGTTTTGAAAGCTTTGGGATTAGGAGACGATTTAGCACATAGCTCATTGCGTTTTGGTTTAGGAAGATTTACTACTGAAGAGCAGATTGACTATACTATTAAAGCCGTAAGCGAAACCGTATTGAAACTAAGAGATATGAGCCCGTTATGGGAAATGTTCAAAGAAGGAGTAGATATGGATAAAATTGAATGGGCACACCATTAATAGTGGTCCCAACAAACAACAAAACTATTAAACCCTAACAAAATAAATTAACATACTATGGCATACTCAGAAAAAGTAATTGACCACTACAATAATCCTAAGAACGTAGGTACATTAGACAAGTCTAAGAGCAATGTAGGTACGGGTTTAGTAGGTGCTCCGGAGTGCGGGGACGTAATGCGTTTACAAATTGAAGTAGACGATGCAACTGGTGTTATCACCGATGCTAAATTCAAAACCTTTGGATGTGGCTCTGCCATTGCTTCTTCATCATTAGCAACTGAGTGGTTAAAAGGTAAAACTTTGGATCAGGCAGTAGCTATCGACAACATGGAACTGGTAGAAGAATTGAATCTTCCTCCGGTAAAAATCCACTGTTCTGTATTGGCTGAAGACGCTATAAAGAGCGCCATCAACGATTACAGAAAGAAGAACGGTTTGGAAGAACTGGTGTTCGAAGAAAGAATTCACTAATTGTTAAATAGCATTGTATGAGTGAGATAGCTGCAGAAAATAGCATATACGTAAGCGACAAAGCCAAGGCCAAAGTAAAACAACTGATGGACGAAGCTGGCGTTGCTGGCGACCCAAGCTATTTTTTAAGAGTAGGTGTTGTGGGTGGAGGTTGTTCCGGATTAAGCTATAAGCTGGATTTTGACAACGAAATCAAACCCATGGATCAGGTTTTTGAAGACAATGGTGTAAAAGTAGTCACCGATTTAAAAAGCTTCTTATACCTGGTGAATACCGAGCTTGATTTCTCTGATGGATTGAATGGTAAAGGGTTTTATTTCAATAATCCCAATGCCAGCAGAAGTTGCGGATGCGGAGAAAGCTTTGCGGTTTAAAAACTGAAGCATATTCGCCATTGCTTTTCTGCGACAGACTTTGTTAAATTAATAGCAATCAATAGTAAAACCCCGATTCGTCGGGGTTTTTGCGTACAAAAACTTTAGATTTGGGCCATGTGGAAGATCTGTAAAAAAGAGTGGCAACAGTTTTTTGCTTCTTTAACCGGATACCTGGTACTCAGTGTATTTTTAGGTGTAACAGGATTATTGTTTTTTGTATTTCCAGAAACCAGTCTGCTCAATTTTGGGTATGCCAGTTTAGCGCCGTTTTTCCAATTAATGCCCTGGCTTTTGTTGTTTTTAATTCCGGCCATTACCATGCGCAGTATATCAGACGAAATGCGCACGGGCACTTTCGAAATTTTACAAACCCTTCCCTTGTCACTCAGGCAAATTATTGCAGGAAAATACTTCGGCACTTTATTAATTATTGCAGTAGCATTGTTTCCAACAGTGATCTATGCCATCTCCATGCAGGCTTTAAGTATTACCGGTGGGATTGACACTGGCGCAACCATTGGGAGTTATATCAGTTTGTTCTTACTGGCCGCAGTGTATGCTGCCATTGGGATATACGCCAGCAGTGTAACAACCAATACCATTGCGGCATTCGGGTTAGGGGCGATTATCGGCTTTGCTTTATTTGCCGGATTCAGTTCTGTAGCACAACTGCCTTTGTTCAATGGCGGCATGGATTATTATATTGAACTGCTGGGCATACAAATGCATGCAGCTAATATCAGCCGCGGTGTGATGGCGCTTTCCGATATTTTATATTTCATTGGACTGATTGTGTTTTTTCTGTATCTCACTCAATTACAGTTAAAGCCATCAGGTAAGTCAAAAAAGCAAATGGGGATTGCTGTGCTTGCAATGATTGCGATTGCATTTGCTGGATCCAGATTAAACCAAAGACTCGATTTAACCGAAGACAAAAGATTTACGCTGAGTCCTTCTACCATTCGCATGTTGGAAAAAATTGACTCAACGGTTAAAGTCGAAGTTTTTTTAACGGGTGAATTATCTGCGGATTACAAGAAGCTCAGTCTGGCAACAGCGGATATGCTGGAGGCTTTTAATAGTTATGCCAACAACCAGATCAAAGTAGATTTTATTGACCCGGTAGAAGGGCTGGCAGATGATACGGCCA
This sequence comes from Sediminibacterium sp. TEGAF015, assembly GCF_025997995.1. Taxonomy (GTDB): domain Bacteria; phylum Bacteroidota; class Bacteroidia; order Chitinophagales; family Chitinophagaceae; genus Sediminibacterium. Next base: position 2,796,874 of record NZ_AP026683.1, read on the forward strand.
AAGCTATGCGTTATGATAGTTTGCAGAAAATGGGCGTAGTGTTTGAGCAAGTAAATAATCAATGGGTATTGCCATCAGCATTAGTGTATTATCGCAAAGGACAGGCACCTATTCCGGTAGATTTAAGAAGCAGCAGAAAAATTTACAAACAGTTCAATGTTATTGCAGAAGAACCGCAGGAAGATGTGGAAGCCACCCGCAATGCAGCCGAAGCACTACTCGAAAACAAGTTTGCAACTGCCATTGATAAAATGACCCGACTGGATGTGCCCACCATTGCCTATGTAGTAGGAAATGGACAACCCACCGATTTAACGGTGAACGATTTGGGAGAAAGTTTGCGCAACGAATACCGTTTGGGCATATTCAACTTAAAGCAGGGTTATCCCGATGCATCCATCATTAAGACTTTACTGATGGTAAAGCCCAAAGAATCATTTACAGACGAAGATTTGCTAAAGCTGGATCAGTATGTAATGAACGGAGGCAATATTATCTGGTTCATTGATAAACTACATGCAGAATTGGATAGCTTAAAAAGAACAGAAGGGCAGTATACGGCATTCGACAGAGGATTGGGACTAGATGAATTGTTATTTAAATACGGAGTAAGAATCAATGGAGACCTGGTACAGGATTTAAATTGCTCCAAGATACCCTTGGTGGTAGGCCGCAATCCGGATGGAAGTATCCGCATGCAAAGAATGCCCTGGCCATATTATCCATTGCTCTCTTCCAGAACACCGAATCCTATCTCGGCCAACTTAGACAGGGTATTACCCATATTCCCCTCGAGCATTGATACGGTAATGGCCAAAGGAATACAGAAAACCATTTTGCTATCAACCGATTCCAGTAGCAGAATCCTTCCTTCTCCGGCAGTGGTTTCACTCAATAGTGTGCAATCAGAAGAAGACCTGTATAGTTTTACCAAATCGTATATACCGGTTGCTGTGTTACTGGAAGGCAAATTCAATTCTTTGTTCAGTAACCGTTTGCCTAAAACGGTAATGGATTCTGTAAAACAATTTACCGGTAAATCCTTCCTGGCAAAAGCAAAAAAAGCCGGGAAGCAGATTGTGGTAGCAGATGGAGATATTGTAACCAATGAAGTCAGCCAAACCACAGGGCCTTTGCCCATGGGTATGATACAAATGGAAAACTATCGTTTTGCTAACAAGGCTTTCTTTTTGAATAGTGTAGATTATCTGTCTTCGGATAATTCATTGTTTGAAAGCCGAAACAAAACAGTAGTCCTGAGATTGCTGAACAAACAAAAATTACAGGAGCAAAAGACTTTATGGCAGGGGATTAACGTACTTTTACCCGTCATTGTAATTCTGCTGACCGGATTTATTTTCCAGTGGTGGAGAAAAAAGCAATACAGCATTTAATTAAAACGCATCATGAGCGCACATCAAATTGTTTATCTCGTATTCGGAATTGTACTAACCATTGCACTGGCATTTGACCTTGGATTGCTAAGTAAGAAAAATAAAACGATCTCTATCCGTCAAGCATTAAACCAAACCATGTTCTGGGTAGGGTTGGCTATTGCCTTTTTTGTTTTCTTATGGATAGAAGGTCCGGCTCTGGCATTGGAAAGTGCTGATGCAACCGGAGAAGTCAGCAGACACCAGTTGCCATTTGAATTTTTGAGTGCTTATTTGATGGAGTGGAGTTTAAGCATCGACAATATTTTTGTTTTCATTCTGATCTTTAATTCCTTTAATGTTAAGGAAGCGTATTACTCAAGAGTATTGTTGCTGGGAATATTGATGGCCATCATCTTCCGTGTATTATTTATCACATTGGGTGTGGCACTGGTAGCCAAGTTCTCATGGGTACTCTATATTTTCGGCGGATTTTTAATTTATACAGGGTATCATATGTTCAAAGCCAATGAAGATGAACAGTTTGATCCGCAAACATCCAAGATTTACAAGTTCTTAAAATCCTTCCTGCCCTTGGTGAACCACGATGGTGGTGGAAAATACATGATTCGTGAAAATGGTAAACCTGTATACACTACTTTATTTGTAGTAGTGGTATTGCTGGCAGCCATTGACCTGGTATTTGCACTGGACTCAATTCCTGCGGTGATGGGTATTTCCAAGGATCCTTTGATTATTTACACTTCCAATATTTTTGCTGTACTCGGATTGCGTTCTTTGTTCTTTCTATTGAGAGGAGCAGTAACCAAGTTTGATTATCTGCAGCAGGGTATTGCCATTGTACTGGTGTTCATTGGCATAAAAATGCTGGGGGAACATTACCTGAGTATGTGGATGAGCAAAACCAGTCAGGTAGCCCTTTCGTTGGGAGTGATTGTATTGTGCATTTCAGGTTCTATTATGTATTCAATTGTTCTTGAGAAGAAAGGAACGCCAAAAGATTACATAGACGATTCCGTAAAGTAAATCTATGCCTTACTGTCTGGGTGATATCGCCGCTATTTTACAGCAGAACATTTCAGCGAATGCTGCCCTGCCCGTAGAATACCTGGTAACCGATAGCAGAAATATTATTGATCCTGCAAAGAGTATTTTCTTTGCCATCAAAGGTCCGCGCCGTTCCGGAATCAGTTTTGTAAACGAAGCCTATCAGCAGGGGGTACGCATTTTCATTATTGAAGAGCCTATTGATGCATCATTGTATACAGATGCAGTTTTTATACAAGTACCCAATGTAATTGCGGCACTGCAGCAAATTGCAGCCCATCACAGAAAGCAGTTTGCCATTCCGGTCATAGGCATTACCGGCAGCAATGGAAAGACCATTGTAAAGGAATGGTTGTATCAGTTATTGCAATCCGATTATCATATTGTAAGAAGCCCACGGAGTTATAATTCTCAGATAGGTGTGCCGTTGAGTGTATGGCAAATGAATGCACAACATACACTGGCCATTTTTGAAGTAGGTATTTCTGCAAAAGGAGAAATGCAGGCATTGGCCAATATTGTTCAGCCAACTATAGGTGTATTCACCAATTTAGGAGAAGCCCATAATCAGGGATTTGATCATCCAACTCAGAAGCTGGAAGAAAAATCCAAACTATTTCAGCATACCCCTTTGATAGTCACAGCGGCTGATTATATGCCTGCTTCTTTTTTGCAACACAAAGGAGTAGTTGCGTGGGGATCAAAACCGCAGCTAATCAATGGCCACTCTATTCCGCAACTATTGGTAGTAAAGCAGGAGAAGCGGCAGACGGAGACCATCGTTTCGCTTCAATTCAGAACAGAAAGTTTTGAACTGTCTTTGCCATTCACAGATGAAGTTTCCGTTCAGAATGCACTCACATGCGTATTGGTCCTATTGCAGCTGGGCTATGCGTTTCCTGTTATTCAACAGAGAGTAAAACAATTGCAGCCGGTAGAAATGCGTATGCAGTTAAAGCGTGCCATCAATCAGAGTTATGTATTGAACGATAGTTACAGTAACGATAAAGTATCTCTATCCTTAGCGCTACAGTTCTTAAAAGAGCAGGCAGGAAATCAACCCATTGTAGCCATCCTCTCTGATATTGTAGAGTCGGGTGAATCGCAGGAGCAGTTATATAATCATGTGGTACAGCAATTGCAGAATGCGGGTGTAAAAGAATTGTATGCAGTGGGTCCGCAAATGTGCAATTATTTTAAGGAAGCGCAATTCCCATTCAAAGTTTACTGCTTTGAACAAACCAGCAATTTGCTGGAAGCCTTGAATGAATCGCATTTCCAGCAACAATATATTTTACTGAAGGGCGCAAGAAAATTTGCCTTTGAGCAGGTAGCGCATTGGTTGGAACAGCAGGTGCACCAGACCATCATGGAGATCAATCTCACCGCCATGGTGCACAATTTAAAAGAATACCAATCACTGCTGAAGCCTCAGACCAAAATGATGGCCATGGTAAAAGCTTTTGGCTATGGCAGCGGGGCAGGCGAAGTGGCCAGAAGATTGCAACAGCAGCAGGTAGATTATTTATCGGTTGCTTATGCAGACGAAGGGGTAACGCTTAGAAAAGCGGGTATCCATTTGCCTATTATGGTCATGAGTGCCGATGAGTATTCTTTTGATGCCATGGTGAATTATTCACTGGAACCTGAATTATTTTCCTTCCCTATTTTAGAAGCATTTCATCAGTATATAGCACAGCAGGGTTTGCCACAATATCCCATTCATCTCAAAATCAATACGGGAATGAACCGGCTGGGTTTTGATATGGGAGAAATAGACAAGCTATGCAATTGGTTACAACATCAAAAATTACTGCGGGTAAAATCTGTGTTGAGTCATCTGGCGGCAAGCGAAGACAAAAAGGAAGACGCTTTTACACAGCACCAGGTAGATCTTTTTACAGAAGCAAGTAATAAAATTGAAAAAGCATTGGGATATCCGGTTGTTAAACATATTGCCAATACAGCAGCTATTCGCCGAAATCCCAATTGGCAGTTTAATATGGTGAGACTGGGCATAGGATTATATGGTGCCGATAATGTGCAGGACAAAGAACTTTCCTTACAAACCGTAGCCACTTTAAAAACAACCGTTGCACAGGTAAGACACCTGAAAGCAGGAGAGACGGTTAGCTACAATCGCTCGGGTGTATTAACAAGGGATAGCATCATTGCAACGGTTAGAATTGGATATGCGGATGGTTATTCCAGAAGAATGGGAAACGGGAATGGAAAAATGTACGTACGCGGAGGTATAGCCCCCACCGTTGGTAAAATCTGTATGGACATGTGTATGATAGATGTAACAGATATACCCGGTGTAAAAGCAGGAGACCCCGTTGAAATTTTTGGAAAACATATATCCATTCAGGAAGTGGCCAAAGCAGCTGATACCATTGCTTATGAAATCATGACAGGCATTAGCTTACGGGTGAAACGCGTTTACATAGAGGAGTAGCCATTTGTAAGATTTCAATAATTGGTCTTATTTACAAAACTGCTTCTTCAGCAAAGCTGCCTGCAAACTACCTAATTTTTCTGCCTGAGAAAAGTCGCTGCAGGATCCTGACTTATCGTTCATTTTTTGTTTAGCCTGTGCCCTCTGTAAAAAGAAGGGAGCAACCTTAGGATTAAATAAAATGGCTTTATTATAAAACTTAATGGCCGTTTTAAAATCACCTGAACTGAAATACGTATTGGCCAGTTGAAAATAAAGCATCTCGTTACTATCATCAATTTCAATAGCCAGATTCAGGTCCAGAACAGCAGCACCATAATTACCCAGGGCCTGCCTGATTTCGGCTCGTATTCTGTAAGCTTCTGTTTCGTTTTCATCTAAATCAATGGCTTTATTGCAATCCTGTAAAGCCCCGTTCATATCCATCATGGCTTTTTTTACAGAAGCACTGATTAGCAAGGGTTCCACTTGATTGGGAGAAGCTTTTACTACTTTTTTAATGTCTTCCAATGCTTCTTCCAGCCGATTCAATTTCAACAGGGCTTTACTTCTGTTTATATAGGCATCTGCATAGGTTATATTTTTTTCGATGGCCTTGTTAAAAGCCTGAAGTGCTTCTTCGGGTTTATCCTGCTCCAGCAGAATTGATCCCCTTTGATTAATGGCTTCCACATTCTCTGGCATGAGTTGGATGGAATGGTCCAGGTCGGCAATGGCCTCTTTCAGCAGTTTTAATCCCGCATGCGCTTTACCCCTTAAATAAAAAGCACGGGAAAGCAGTTCAGCGTTTTTTTCGGCAGCAATCACTTTGTTGAGGCCCGGGATGGCTTCTTTAAAATTTTTAAATAATACTTTATTATTCGCGGCTTTTAATAAATCGCTGGTAGACTGCGCCTGAATGGGGTGTAAAATGGTGTTTACAGCAATCAATAACAGCCAGTAAATTTTGTTCATGGTGCTTATCTCTTGGAACTTTAATTGGGGGCTGCAAAGTTCTGTAATGGAGTGATTTTCAAGTACCTATTTATAGGTAATCGTATTTAAAGTTATCAATTTTTAGGGAAAAGTTAACCAAATTTTATATTTTTAGCCTATAACAAACTAATATGAAACTAAAACTTTTATTCACCACCGCTATTCTGGCTATTTCAACCTTCAGCCTGCTGGCTCAGGACAAAAAAAGGAAAGAAATAGGATTCCTTGTTGGGCTGCAAAGATCCAATCTTGATTATAATCAAATTACCACTATGAACGTTTCGGAAGAAGCAAAGAGCAATATTGGTGGATCGTTTTTTCTGAATTCCAGATTAATTGGTCATTTTATTACCCTAAGAACCGAATTGGGATTTTATTCCAAAGGCGGAACCTATAGAGGCGGAACCGTAGATGAAACCAATCTGTCTTATGTAGCAGCGCCCGCATTGATGCTGCAAACAAAAATTGGCTTTTTAAAAGCATATGCTGGTCCGCAATTGGGTTTCCTGATTACGGCTAAATCCAAAACCGGAAATCTAGAACAAGATGTAAAAGCTGCATACAAAACCACCGAATTAATGGGTGTGGTAGGAGCAGAAATGAATTTGCCATTGCGATTAATGGCGGGTGTTCGCTATAATTTTGGAATATCCAATATCAATGAAATTGCTCAGACAACCAGTAGACCCGGCATGTATATGCTATATGTTGGATTGAGATTACATAAATAAGAAGCCCTCCCCCCAGGCTCGAAAGAAACGATACGTCATGAAGGTGATAAAGCTTTTTACGCTTGCACTTGGTTTGGTATTGCTGAGCCAACTGGCAAGTGCCCAAAAGAAGATTCAGGTAAATATCCAGGTAACCGATGTCCATTTGAAATATTCAAATAAGAGCGGAACCGACCCGAGAATTAAATTCTTCAATAAACAAGACAATGCATTATTAAATCCTAAGGATGCAGAAGGATTTAATTGCTTTCATTTAGTTGATTTTAAGCAAACCGATGCCATGGTAGATTACGCATTGTTACCCATAGAATGGGATTTAAGCAATGGATCGGCTATTGGTTTAAAAATGGAAGCTTTTGAAAAAAACAAGAAGAAAGGGGATTGTGATTTTGATGGAAGTGGCCTGTTCAATAAAGATAAAATGCATGAGTTTGGCGAATGGGTGATCGATTTAAAAACCATCAAGCCAGGTGTTTCCTCCAATAAAATGTCGGTGACAACATCCGGTGGAAATTTCTCTATTGAGTATAAAATAAAATATTCCTTACCGGCAGCGGATGCCATTGTGCTGGATAATCCAACTGGAAAATATTGCAGCAATACCAAAGTAAAACTAACTACAGGGGCATCTCTTTTGCCTAATAAAGAAGATGTATTGTACAAATGGGAATACCAGCTGGAAGGCGCAACCGGATGGAGTTTGTTAACTACTACTTCTGCACCGGAATTACAAGTGTCTATGGGGGATGTGTTAAAAGCACAGCCCGTATCCAATGAAAAAATCAAGGTAAGGGCTTCCTTAATGGTGGGATCAGAACTGGGTATGGCATCAGAGACCAGCTTTGTTTTCATGCCCGCTGCGCCTACTTTGCAGTTAAGTGATATCACTGTAGCCAATACCTGTAAGGATCTTTCTGAAGGGATAGTAACCATCAGAAATATTCAGGGCTTTACAGAAAAGTATGCACTGCAATTAAAGCCCACTGATAAAATTGTAAAAACAACAGATGGTTCTGCTCAATTCACAGGCATCGCCAAAGGACAATACCAGCTGGTATTAACCAATGATGATCAGAATCAGGGAGTATGCAATGTGAGTTATCCAGTTGTGGTTAATGAGCATCCCGCATTGACGGAAGGTGCCAAAAAAATAAATCCTGTTTCCTGTAATGGTTTGTCGGATGGCTTTGTATTTGTAACTGTCGGCGGTGGTAATCCCGCAGCACTCAGAGCTACTATATTACCACAGGCAGGTACAGTAACCATCAAGAACCGTGAAGTTAATTTTAACGGACTTCCTGCAGGAAAATATACCATTCAGGTATTGGATTCCTGTAACAATAAAGTGGAGTTTATCGCAAATATCACTGAACCTGTTGCTGCTAAAATTAATGTAACCAATTTGGTAAAAGCAACTTGCACGGAAACACCGAACGGTTCGTTTACAGTAAATATTACACAGGGAGTTGGTCCATTCCGTTATGTATTAATAAAGACAGAAACCAAAAAGGAAATCGTTAAAACAGAGTTCACGAATATGCCCACCTGGATGTTCAATAATCTACCAGCCGGCGAGTATACCGTAATGGTTTACTCAAACAACAGCGATGTATGTAAGCCGGTAGAAAGAAAGCTTCGCATTGAAGAATCTGTTCTGGAAGTAGAAGTGAAAGTAACCAGAAATGTTCCGGCAACCAGCGAAGAGTCCAAGAACGGGGTGCTTCATTTTGCAGCTGTAAACAATACCTTACCATTGCAATACATTCTGACCAATCTTACCAGCAATCAGGTGTATAGCAATACAACAGGATTGTTTGACAATATTCCTGCGGGCAGGTATACACTGGCATTAAAGCGTGCCGATACCAATTGTGGTGATATGCAAAAGATTAGTGAAGTATTTACGGTAACCGCAACGCCGGTGCAGATTGTGGAAGACACTACTAAAAAAGATACTTCTAAAGCAGGGAACTAAAACTAAAGTAACCCAACTGTGATAAGGCTTTATCAGGCTTTTCACGTATAAGATATGAGCAGTCAGCCCTTCCGGCTGGCTGCTTTTTTTATGATTTTTTACTATTTCTGCCCCTTATCTTTGTTTTTACGATAAAATTGAACCGTGAAAGCAAAACAGATTATCCTTCTTATACTCGCGATCCTGCTGATTGATCAGGGATCCAAGTTCTATATTAAACTGAATTTTTATACCGGTGAAGAGCACAATGTGCTGGGCACCTGGTTCAGGCTGCATTTTGTAGAAAATGAAGGCATGGCCTGGGGCTGGAAGTTTGGCGGCGAATTCGGTAAAATTGCCTTGACTTTGTTCCGATTGGTAGCGGTTATCTGGGGTAGTTTCCTGATCCGGAATTTTATCCGTCAGAAACAGCACAAGGGATTCTTGATTTGTGCTGCGCTGATTTATGCTGGTGCATTGGGCAATCTGATTGATAGTCTTTTTTACGGGTTGATTTTTGAAGCCAGCAATCCTTTTACTCAAAACGTAGCAACCTTTTTACCAGCTGGCGGAGGCTATGCCGGTTTGTTTCATGGGAAAGTGGTAGACATGTTGTACTTCCCCATTATCACCAACTCACATTATCCAACATGGATTCCGATTGTTGGTGGCGAAGAGTTTGAATTTTTCAGACCCGTATTCAACGTGGCTGATATGGCTATCTCTATTGGTGTAATCGCCATTTTAATTTTTCAGAACAAGTTCTTCAATAAGCATGAAGAAGCCCAGCACAACACGGTTGTGACGAATGCAGATGTGAGCGACAAGACGCAGATTTTTTAAATTACGCCATTCCATTTTTGCAAATTTTTGCAAATCTGGAGTTTGATTCCATTTTTACATATATTTGCAAATCTGGAGTTGGATTCCATTTTTGCAGATTTTTGTAAATCTGGAGTTTGATTCTATTGTCAAAACAGGGTGATATGGCAAAATTGATTAAAAGGGAGATTTTTGCTCAGGCTGAATTTAAGTTGAGTCAGTTCAGGGCTTTATGTATTACAGGTCCAAGGCAAAGTGGTAAAACTACTTTGAGTAAGATGCTGTTTAAAGACAAGCCATATGTAAATTTTGAAACTCCCTCTACCCAAGCTGCTTTTCTGGAAGCCCCTCAGGAATTTTTAAAAAAATATAATAAGGGCGCCATATTTGATGAAGTACAGCGTGTGCCGCTTATATTCAGGTATCTGCAGGAAATGCTGGATAAGAATACCCAACGTGGCCAGTATATATTAACGGGGTCTAATAACTTTTTACTGCAGGAACAGGTGTCGCAATCTTTAGCAGGAAGAGCTGGATATTTGTCTTTATTGCCGCTGAGTTTTGAGGAAATATCGTCAGCGGGTTTGCCTTCAAAAACAGTTGATGAGCTCATTGTAAATGGAGGCTATCCGGAAATATGGCAGGAAAAGCTACAGTCTTCAGTTTGGCTGGAGAGTTATGTGCAAACCTATGTGCAGCGTGATATTCGTCTGCTTAAAAACATCAATGATTTAGCCACTTTTAGTCGGTTTGTATTTTTGTGCGCCAATCATGCAGGACAGTTGGTAAATAGAGAAGCTTTGGCAAAAGGCACAGGTGTTGATACAAAAACGATACAATCCTGGTTGGGTCTATTAGAAAGTAGTTTCTTGGTTTATCAATTGCAACCATGGTTTAATAATGCGAATAAACGCTTAATCAAGAGTCCCAAATTGTATTTTTATGATACTGGATTATTATGTTATCTATTAGGGATACAGAATAAAACACAACTAAGAAAACACCCTCAATACGGAGCCATTTTCGAAAACTGGATCATCTCTGAAATTCAAAAAAACCGTATAAATGAGGGGGATACAAAGCCCATGTATTTTTATAGAGATAGTACTGGAAACGAAGTTGATTTACTCGTTCATAAAAACAATGAGCTATTTGCTGTGGAAATTAAATCTTCTACAAAAGTTGATTCGTCTATGCTTAAAGGGTTGAATCATTGGAACAAATATCATCCGGATGCTAATACTTTATTAATTTACGGGGGAGAGAAAGCCGATGAAATAAAGCCCAATCAAAACATATTGCCCTGGAATCAAATTAATCAGTTTTAATAAATAAAAATGAAAAAAATATTCTTCCTTTTTTTTGTTGCAGCACTAACTGCTTGCAACTCAAATAAAGTGGATACCATTGTACACCACGCTAAAATTTATACTGTAGATTCTGCCTTTACTGTGGTGGAAGCCATGGCTATTAAAGATGGTAAAATTGTAGCAACCGGAACCAATGATGACATCACTGGTAAATACAAGGCGGACAGTGTAGTAGATGCCAAAGGAGCAGCGGTGTATCCTGGATTTATTGATGCACATGCCCACTTCCTGGGATATGCATCTTCTTTGTTTCAGGTGGAGTTGTACAATACCAGCACCTGGGAAGAAACGGTTGATCGCATAGTAGCATTTGCCAAAGCACATCCGGAAATTAAATTCATACAGGGGAGAGGATGGGATCAGAATAAATGGCCCGGCAAGAAATTTCCAACCAACGAATTGCTGAATAAATATTTTCCAAACACACCTGTGGTAATTCAGCGGGTGGATGGCCATGCTTCTATCGCTAACGATGCTGCTTTGTCATTAGCTGGCATTAAGCCAGGTGATAAAGTAGTAGGTGGAGAAATTGAAACCATCAATGGAAAACTGACCGGTGTCATGATTGATAACGGAGACGCAGCTGTATATGCCAAGATACCTGCTCCAACCAAAGAGGAATGGGCAAGCTGGCTGAAAACAGCAGAGAAGAATTGCTTTGCACAGGGGTTGACCACCATTACGGATTGCGGGTTAAGCCACCAGGATGTGGATTTAATAGATGGTCTGCATAAGAGCAATCAATTGAACATGCGCCTGTATGTAATGTTGTCTGATAATCCGGACAATTACAATGTGTACTTAAAGAAAGGTCCATATAAGACCGATAAATTATTTGTGAACGGATTTAAAGTGTATGCCGATGGCGCACTGGGAAGCCGCGGTGCTTGTTTATTAAAACATTATACTGATAAACCAGGATGGGGTGGATTTTTATTGCGCAACAAAAGCCACTACGATTCATTGGCCAATGTGTTGAGCAAGACAGAATTTCAAATGTGTACCCATGCTATTGGAGACAGTGCAAACAGGGAGATCTTAACCATCTATAACAAATACTTGCAACCAGGCAACGACAAGCGCTGGAGAATAGAGCATGCACAAATTGTAGCACCCGAAGATTTTCAGTTGTTTGGCAAAGTGAATGTAGTTCCTTCAGTACAACCCACGCACGGAACAAGTGATATGTACTGGGCAGAATCCAGACTGGGTAGGGAAAGAATGAAAGGCGCTTATGCATTCAAAGATTTATTGAAGCAGAATGGATGGATTCCATTGGGAACTGATTTCCCGGTAGAAGATATTTCCACTTTTAAAACTTTCCTGGCTTCCGTTGTGCGCAAAGATGCAGCAGGTTATCCTGCAGAAGGATTTCAAATGGAGAATGCATTATCCCGCGAAGAAACCATTAAGGGCATGACCATCTGGGCTGCCAAAGCAGGATTCCTCGATAAAGAAGTTGGAAGCCTAGAAGCAGGGAAGAAAGCAGATTTTATTATTCTGGATAAAGACCTTATGTCTGTTCCTGAAACTGATATTCTGAAAACAAAAGTTACGGCAACTTATCTAGGTGGTAAGCGGGTGCATTAATTCAGTATTTCTTCAGAATCTGAATACTACCTTTAGGTATGAAAATTTTAATCATAGAAGATGAGAAAGACCTAGCCATGAGCATGTGTCAGTTCTTATCGGAACATGATTTTCTTTGCGAATGGGTAATCACCAGGGAATCTGCACTTGATAAAATAGGTATTTATGAATACGATTGTATTCTGTTAGATCTAATGTTGCCAGATGGCGATGGCTTTGAAATCTTGAAAGCCATTCGCTCTCAAAATAAATTGGAGGGCGTAATTATTATTTCAGCCAAAGACACCCTTGAAACCAGAATTGAAGGATTGCAAATGGGGGCAGACGACTTTTTAATTAAGCCCTTTCATATTTCTGAGTTGATGGTCAGGATTCAGGCATTAATCAGAAGACGTAAGTTCAGTGGTAGCAATCGATTGGTTTTTAATGAAATTGAAGTGGATTATCTCGAAAAGCTGATTTTTGTTCACCAGAAACCTGTTGATTTTACCAAGAAAGAGACCGATCTGTTGTTTTATTTAATCAGTAATAAAAACAGGGTTTTATCAAAAAACGCCATTGCAGAGCATCTTTCAGGCGATATGGCTGATATGCTCGATAATCATGATTTTGTATATGCCCATATTAAGAATCTAAAAAAGAAATTGATGCAAGCTGGTGCAGGAGATTATATCAAGTCGGTTTACGGGCTTGGCTATAAATGGGAATATGAAAGCTAAGTTGCTCCATAAAACGCTAAGGTTTTACCTTTATTACGCAGTTATCTTGTTTGTAATTGCATCTCCTGTTTTTTATTTTGTAATTCAGCAGTTGTATCAACGTGAAGCAGACGATACGTTACAATTGCACAGAAATGAGTTTGTTATTAATGTCCTGCCGAATTTTTCACAGAATGACGTTGTTAATTGGAACAAGTTCAATAGAAATATTCAGCTGATTCCAATTAATACTTTTCAGAACGACACCTTCTTTACCACCAATTATTATGATTCTTTAGAGGCAGAGCTAGAGCCATATCGGGTATTGAATTCTACCATTGTTTTAGATGGTAAATTTTATCAGTTTTCCTCAAAATTTAATCTGGTTGAAAATGAAGATATCATCCGCAATATCTTTTTATTGTTTCTTGGTATTTTACTTTTATTGGTACTCGGGATTCTCATCATCACAAAAATAATTTCAGTATCACTGTGGAAACCTTTTTATAGTGCACTCGATCAGATTGAAGCGTTTGAAATTGATAAGCGCTTTACTTATACCGAAATAAAATCAAGCGTTGCAGAATTTGATCGACTCAATAACAGTGTGAAGAAACTGATTGAGAAAAATCTGGATATTTATCAGAATCAAAAAGAGTTTATAGAGAATGCGGCACATGAATTACAAACCCCTCTGGCAGTATTCAAGGCTAAAGTAGATGCATTGATGCAATACCCCGATTTAAAGGAGGAGCATTATGTCATTATTAATTCCATTCATGATAATGTATCTAAGCTTTTTAGAATCAATAAAAACTTATTACTATTATCTAAAATTGAAAACAGTAGTTATCAGCAATCAGAATCAATTTCATTAATTGGGGCTCTATCTAAAAACATTGAATTCTTTAAGGAACAGGCAGTCACTAAGCAAATACAAATTGAGACATTTTATGCTTCTGATATTACATTAAATGCAAACACAGTCTTGTTGGATATTTTAATCAGCAATTTATTTCTGAATGCTATTAAGTATAATCTCGAAAATGGATTTATTCGAATTTCAATAGCCAATAATATCCTTTATTTTGATAATACTGGGATTGATAAGGCTTTGCCTAAAGAACTATTGTTTAAAAGGTTTTCTATGCAGAACGTCGGGGAAAATAGCTCTGGTCTTGGGTTATCTATTATAAAAAAAATTACTGATCTCTATCGATGGACAATCGATTACCAATATAAGGATGGATACCATCAATTTCAGGTCAGATTTTAAATTCAAGATTTCTTCAGAATCTCTTTGCAATTTTGAAATAAAAAACATGAAGTACTTACAATTTATTTTAGCGCTTACATTGGCTACAGGCCTATTTGCTCAGTCTGTTCCAACTTCAAAGGTTCCTGCAGCAGTTCAATCCGGGTTAACAGCGAAATTTCCCAAAGCAACCAAAGTAAAGTGGGATAAAGAAGGTAATGATTTTGAAGCGAGTTTTAGTGTGGAAAATCGAAGTATGTCCATTCTGTTGAATGCCAAAGGAGAAATTCTTGAAACTGAAGAAGAAATTGCAGCCAACATGGTGCCTGCTGCAGCTTTAGCCTATGTGCAAAAAAATTATCCAAAGACTACCATCAAGGAAATGGCAAAAATTACCAAACAGAATGGGGTAGTTGTGTACGAATTGGAGATTAAGGGTAAAGATTTATTATTTGACACGAATGGTAATTTAGTAAAGAAAAATTAAGGGACTAAAATGAGCCGAATTTCAAAAATCTATTTCCTCTTATTTTTTGCACTGCCATTTGCCATTGCAGCACAAAAGCAGAATATTACACTTTCAGGGCAGGTTATGAATGCCAGGGATAAATCACCCTTGGCATTTGTGAATGTTATATTGAAGAAAAAAGTAGATTCCTCTTTTGTTACAGGTGCTGTGTCTAACGAGCAAGGAAGATTTGTGCTCAGTGCCGTTCCTACGGGTAATTACATTGTTGAGTACCAAATAGTAGGTTTTGAAAAGCTAAGTAAGAGCATACTGATAGGGTCATTAAGTGCATTTTTAGATTTAGGAGTTGCAGATTTAGTAGCAACTACAAATACTTTACAGGAAGTAGTGGTTAATTCAAACAAGCAAAATGATATCAGTAATGCAATGGATAAAAAGACGTATTCTCTGGCCAACAATATCAGCCAAACAGGAGGTTCGGTTTTGCAAGCTTTGAAAAACTTGCCCGGAATAACCAGTGGTCAGGATGGTAAGGTTGCATTGCGGGGAAGTGATAAGGTCGCAATTCTGATTGATGGACGTCAAACGGCTTTAACAGGTTTTAATAGTCAGTCTGGTTTAGAAAATTTACCCGCATCTGCAATTGAAAAAATTGAAATTATCAACAATCCATCTGCTAAATACGATGCAAATGGGGCAGCTGGTATTATCAACATTATTTTCAAAAAAAACAAGCAGGAAGGTTTTAATGGAAAAGTAGGACTAACAACAGGTTTAGGAGCCCTTTGGCAAAAAAAGGAAAACCTGCCAGATATTCGTCCACAATACCAACGCACTCCCAAAATCAATCCTTCCTTATCGCTTAATTACCGTAAGAAAAAGATCAATGCTTTTTTTCAAGGAGATTGGTTGTACACTGAAACGTTGAATAAAAACGAATTTGTAACCAGAACCTATCAAGACGGAACGGTTATTAATCAACAAACAAAACGAAACCGTAATACACACTTTCTTACGACCAAAGCAGGCTTAGACTGGAATATCAGTGAGAATGACCAATTTTCTGTTTCGGTACTTTATGGTACTGAAAAAATAATGGATAGGGGAGATGAGCCATTTTTCAATAAAGATTTATCCAATCGTTTAAGATTGTGGCAATTCTTAGAAGACGAGTTAAAGACAACTGTAATGGCTTCGGTTAATTATGTTCACAAGTTTAGTCAACCCGGTCATCAACTCAACATTGGTTATAATTATACCTTTCACCGCGAAGACGAAAAGTATTTCTTCGAAAATAAAATGCCAACGTATACTGGCCTGGATTCCTTTAAAGTGCTTTCTGATGAACATGTTTCAGACTTTAATCTAGATTATACCAAGCCTTTACCATACGGACATATTGAAGCAGGGGTAAAATTTAGGTATCGTAATATTCCAACCAATATGACTTTTAAGCCAGGAATCAACTCGCCTTTGGATACAGGTGCTGGTGGTCAGGCAACTTATTCTGAAGTAATTCCTGCAGCCTATGCCAATTATGTTTTTGAAAATGAAAAGATAGAAGCTGAGGCAGGCGTAAGGGTAGAATATGTAAACTTAAAGTATAAAGTAAATCCCAACCACAATACCTATAAAAGTGATGGATACAATTATACTGAACCTTTTCCCAATATTCGGCTGGCATATAAATTTAATGAGCAAAGTAAAATCTCTTTATTTTATACCCGAAGGGTGGATAGGCCGAACGAAGTGGACATCAGAATCTTCCCTAAGTACGATGATGCCGAAATTATCAAAGTAGGCAATCCGGGCTTGAAGCCACAATTCACCAACTCAATTGAATTGGGTTATAAAACATCTTATAATAAAGGTTTTTTTTATGCCGCTGCCTATCGAAAAAATACAAAAGCAACAATTAACAGAATTGCCACGCAAGTGCCTCCGAGTACCTTGATTTATAACGTTTTCCAAAATACGGGGAATAGCAGTAATACGGGCGTAGAATTCATTTGGCAAAATTCCTTTTCAAATGTTTTCTCTCTAAATGCCAACTTGAATATTTATCAGAACATCATTGAGGCATTCAGTGTGGTAAATCAATATCCAGTTACCTCTCTTTATACAGCAGCGCAAGACAAGCTAACTTCTGGTAATTTTAAATTGAATGGCACGTTCAAGCTTTCGTCCAATTCCGAATTGCAGGTAGCCAGCATATACCTAGCCCCGGATTTAATCCCACAGGGAAAAGTAGGCACCCGCTATTCCTTGGATATTGGTTTTAAAAAACAATTAAGGGATAAGAAAACGGAACTTTTGATTAATGCAACAGATCTATTGAACACCATGCGGGTAAAACGTGAAATTAAAGGTGCAGGATTTACATTAGTCAGCAATGACTATTATGAAACACAGGTTTTTAGAATAGGGTTAATGCATAAGTTTTAACACCCAATCATGCTGATACGAGCATTTCTCAAATAACTCGCACGCATCAATAGTAAAGTAATGGAATAGAGGAGGGGGTAATTTTTAAGGGTCTAGAAATAACAGGAGATTATATAAATATAGAAAGTGGATGCTGATTCGAGCATTTCTCAAATTTTAATTTTGATGAATAAACATGTTTTAATATTTATTCTTTTAAAATTTGAGGGCAGCGAGAATTGGCATCCACTTCTATTTTAAAGAACTATTATTTGAGGGCAGCGAGAATTGACAAATACCCCTTACGAATATTACAATTTACTTTAGTTCCCCTACCATTTGCGAAGGCACCACCCACAGATCAAACTCTTCCGCAGTAAGGTACCCAAGCTTAATCGCCATTTCTTTTAAAGTAGTTCCTTCCTTGTGAGCTTTCTGTGCAATTTCAGCAGCTTTGTAGTAACCAATCTTGGTGTTAAGTGCAGTCACCAACATCAAGGAATTGTTTACGTGCTTCTGAATATTGGCTTCAATAGGTTCAATACCTACGGCGCACTTATCGTTAAAGCTTACACAACCATCGCCAATTAAGCGGGCGCTGTGTAAAAAGTTGTAGATCATAACAGGTTTGAAAACGTTCAATTCAAAATGACCGTTAGAGCCACCGATATTAATAGCCACATCGTTACCCATTACCTGTGCAGCAATCATGGTTAGAGCTTCACACTGCGTTGGGTTTACTTTACCCGGCATGATAGAAGAACCTGGCTCGTTGTCTGGAATAAACAATTCACCAATACCACTTCTTGGTCCGGAAGACAACATACGGATATCGTTCGCGATCTTCATTAAGCTTACAGCAACAGTTTTCAAAGCACCATGTGCTTCAACGATTGCATCATGTGCAGCCAATGCTTCAAATTTGTTTTCAGCAGTAACGAATGGTAAGCCAGTAAGGGTAGCAATATGCTTGGCCACATTTACATCATAGCCTTTTGGTGTATTGATACCTGTTCCTACCGCGGTGCCACCTAATGCCAGTTCACTTAAGTGTGCAAGGCTGTTCTTGATAGCTTTTAATCCATGGTTCAACTGAGAAACATACCCGCTGATTTCCTGACCTACGGTTAAAGGAGTAGCGTCCATGAAATGTGTACGGCCAATCTTTACAATATGCATGAAAGCTTTGCTCTTAGCTTCCAATGTATCGCGTAGTTTTTCAATACCAGGAATAGTCGTCTCCACTAAAATTTTGTAAGCCGCAATATGCATGGCAGTAGGGAAAGTATCGTTACTGCTCTGAGACTTGTTTACGTCATCATTCGGATGTAAGAACTTGTCCTTGTCGGTTAAGCTTCCGCCTTTTAATACATGACCACGATAAGCAATTACTTCGTTAACGTTCATATTGCTCTGTGTACCGCTACCAGTCTGCCAAACAACCAATGGGAACTGATCACTTAAAGTGCCGGCTAAAATTTCGTCACATACTGTGCCAATCAATTCAGCTTTTTCAGCTGGCAAAACACCAGCTTCCATATTGGTTAAAGCTGCTGCTTTCTTTAGATAAGCAAATGCCGCAATAATTTCTTTTGGCATTTTATTAATGTCCTGCGCAATAGGAAAATTCTCAATACTGCGCTGTGTCTGTGCGCCCCAATATACATGTGCAGGTACTTTCACCTCGCCCATGGTATCTTTTTCTATTCTGAATTCCATATGTTGGTTTTTATCGGTTTAATTTTAATGTTTCGCGAAATCTACTTCCCCGCAAAATTCGCTTTGCGTTTTTCTAAAAATGCAGATGTGCCCTCTTTCATATCTTCCGTTCCAAAGCAATTGCCAAACTCTGCAATCTCAACACTGTAGCCATTTACATTTTCTTTGTACACTGCATTTGCACTAAGTATACAACCTGCAACCGCCAGCGGCGCTTTCTCATTAATCATAGATAAAATAGAAACCGCTTTTGCAATCAACTCTTCAGGAGTTACCACATAGTTCACTAATCCGTATTGTAAAGCAGTAGCGGCATCAATCATTCCTGCACTCATCAATAATTCCAGTGCACGCCCTTTGCCAATCAACTGCACCAGACGCTGTGTGCCACCATAGCCAGGAATCAATCCCAGGTTCACTTCCGGCTGCCCGAATTTTGCGTTGTTAGATGCAATGCGGAAATGACAACTCATCGCCAGTTCACATCCACCCCCTAATGCAAAACCATTTACGCAAGCCACAACAGGCTTAGGAGAATTTTCAATTTTGAAAAAGATGTCCTGGCCTTTTTTTGCAAGGGCCATTCCCTCTGCAACGGATGCACCCACAAATTCACTGATATCTGCACCGGCAACAAATGCTTTAGGACCTGCGCCAGTAATGATTACAGACTTAATATCGGCATTGCTATACACTTCATCCATGGCCGCACTTAAGTCGCTCATGACTTGTTGATTCAGTGCATTTAATTTGTCCGGACGATTAATGGTGATAGTGAAGATACCCTGGTCGAGGGCAGTCAATAAAGTTTGGTAAGCCATCTCGTTAAATTTGGCGCAAAGATAAGCCAGTTGGGCTATTAAAGGGCTTTTTAATAATGTTAAAGCAGGAATCATCTTACATTTGGTTCATGCGTTTTTTCTATATATTTCTAGCTCTTCTGGGGTTTTCCACTCAGCTTACCGC
Organism: Sediminibacterium sp. TEGAF015; assembly: GCF_025997995.1. GTDB lineage: Bacteria > Bacteroidota > Bacteroidia > Chitinophagales > Chitinophagaceae > Sediminibacterium. The sequence continues at coordinate 2,816,746 of NZ_AP026683.1, forward strand.
ACAGAAAATGTTTGTGGCTGAATCCTCCTCTACCGCATTGGAAGAAGACAGCAGTTCAATCCATAAATTGTATATCCGTCCATTTATTACAGATGATGCCCGGGTTGTTGGAAAGAAGCTGGCCCAATTGGAATCATGGGTTCGCTTCGACAAGGAAGCAGGTCAACATTGGTTGTTGGGGGCTTATGGGCCCAATAAGAAACTTGAAATAACCGTGGGGGGTGTTTATGGGTATCAGAATGAGCACAATAGCAAAAAGACTTTCGCTTATGCACTACCATTACTGCAGGCAAAATTTTTATTCAAGGAATATAAACCTAACAAGGGGCCCGGTTTGGGAATGGCAGTAGGAACTTTTTTGCCCGTTGGACAAGGTAGTTTTAAACCTGATGGGTATGGAACTTTTGGTTATTTCATTGTTTCGCAGTGTTTTGGGAAAGGAGAGCAGTTTCTCTTCCATGGAAATCTCGGGGGCAATTATTTGCACGTTGATGGTTCCAATAATTTGATAGCCACCTGGGGAATCGGAACGCAGATCAAAGCATACAAAGGATTACACTTTGTTGGTGAGATATTTTCCGGCGATCCCTATATACCCGGAACCGGTACTTCCTGGCAAGCCGGTTATCGGTATATCGTTAGCGACTTTCTTCAAATTGACATGACCATCGGAAATGGTATTGCAGGCACCACCAAAATGCCCTTCTGGTTTAGTGCAGGAGTTAGGATTGTAAGAGAAAATTTATTTTAAAAGGGTCTGTTAACCTTCACCCATTCCTTTATATAATTCGCAATATCGGTAGTTGAAGTGCCGGGGGCAAAGAGTTCCCCAACACCCATATCCTTGAGGGATTTCATATCGTCTTCAGGTATGATCCCGCCGCCGGTAAGCAGCACATCATTCAAACCTTTTTCTTTCATTAAACCAATGACTTTAGGAAAAACGGTCATATGCGCCCCGCTCAAAATGCTGATGCCAATGGCATCCACGTCTTCCTGTAAGGCAGCGTTCACCACCATTTCAGGGGTTTGTCTCAGGCCGGTATAAATTACTTCCATGCCTTCGTTGCGCAAAGCGGTGGCAATAATTTTTGCTCCGCGATCGTGTCCGTCTAATCCCACTTTTGCTACTAAAACCCGAATAGGTCTGTTCATATCACTGGTTAATTATGTTCAAGAATGCTCAACACTTTTTTAATTCTTTCTATTGTGGCTTCTTTGCCGATGATTTCTGCAATATCAAAAACGCCGGGTCCAAATTTACCACCCACTAACATGATGCGCAATGGCAACATCAGTTCGCCGGGTTTTAAATCCTGCGCCGCCGCAATTTCCTTCAATGTTTTTTCCAGATCATGTGCTTCCCAAACTACGCTGCTTTCGTAAGCTTTTGCGAGTTCAATGAAGAACATATTTTTGGTATCATTCCATTTTGGTTGGATGGAAGCTGTATCAAATTCGGAAGGGGTTACAAAGAAGAAAGCAGCCTGTGGCACAAAGTCGGCCAGCAAATTGCAACGCTCTTTCACCAACTGAATCACGCGCAACAACAGCTCGCGGTCAACGCCCGCAACCCCAGCCGCAACAAGGGTTTCAGACACCTGGTCTACCAGCTGTTCCGGAGCAGCACGTTTAATCCACTCCTGGTTATACCACAATGCTTTTTCATAATTGAACTTAGCGCCACCTTTGTGCACACGATCCATAGAGAAAGCACGGATTAATTCTTCCATGGTAAAAATTTCCTGATCAGTACCATCGTTCCAACCCAATAAAGCCAATAGATTCACAAAAGCTTCCGGAAGAAATCCACGCTCTTTAAAGCCAATGGTTTTTTCTCCGCTTTTAGGATCGGTCCAGTCCATGGCAAAAACAGGGAAGCCCAAACGATCTCCGTCGCGCTTGCTGAGTTTACCATTTCCATCGGGTTTCAAAATCAATGGAAGATGCGCCCACTGAGGCATATCGGCCGACCAGCCTAAATATTTCCACAACAAAATATGAACGGGTGCACTGGGCAGCCATTCTTCACCACGGAATGCATGGCTGATTTTCATTAAGTAATCATCCACTACCACTGCTAAGTGATAAGTAGGCATACCATCCGCTTTCAATAACACTTTATCATCCACCTGTGAAGTATGAAAACTCACTTCACCACGAATCATATCGGTAAACGTAACCGTTTCATCTAAAGGCATTTTAATGCGTACCACATGGGGCGTACCTGCAGCCAGTAACGCTGAAACATCATCAGCACTCAATGTAAGTGAGTTGCGCATTTTCATACGCAATGCATGATTATACTGAGGAGAAGGATTTTCTTCTGTTTTGTATTGCACCCGCATCTGCTCTAATTCTTCGGGTGTATCAAATGCATAGTAGGCATTCCCGGCTTGTACCAGCTGCTCTGCATATTGCTTATAGGTAGCTTTTCTTTCGCTCTGTCTGTAAGGTGCATAAGGTCCGCCATGCACAGGACTCTCATCTGGCGTAAGACCACACCAGGCCAGGGTATTAAAAATATATTCTTCCGCACCGGGTACAAAACGACTCTGGTCGGTGTCTTCAATTCTCAAAATAAAATCACCACCATGTTTTTTTGCAAACAAGTAATTAAATAATACCGTTCTAACGCCGCCTAAATGCAATCCACCCGTAGGGGACGGGGCAAAACGCACCCTTACTTTCTTATCCATGCTGCAAATATAAATCATTCGTGCAGCCCTAATGAATATCTTTGAACTATGTATCTGGTAAAAACACCCTGGTGGCTAAGGACCTGGTTCTCGGATTATACCTGGCGCATGCCTCGTACCGATAAAACCATCTACTTAACATTTGACGATGGTCCGCACGAAAAAGCCACGCCCTTTGTGTTGGATACGCTACAACAATACCAGGCCAAAGCCAGTTTTTTCTGTATCGGTAAAAATGTGCGCAAACATCCGGATATCTATCAGCGCATCCTTGCCGAAGGCCATACCGTGGGCAATCATACAGAGCATCATGTAAATGGATGGAAAACGCCAGACGAACAATACCTGCAGAACATACGGCAGGCTGAAGAAGTAATTGAGAGTTCTTTTTTCAGACCGCCTTATGGACGGATCCGTCGCAGTCAGGCGAAACAGCTGGATAAACAAATTATTATGTGGGATGTGTTAAGCGGCGATTTTGATCCCAATTTAACCCCAGAAGGCTGCCTGGCTTATTGTATTAAACATACTGAAGCGGGATCGATTGTGGTATTTCACGATAGCGAAAAAGCATTCACTAAAATGTCGCATGCATTGCCCAAAATGCTGGACTATTTTTCGCAACAGGGTTATCAGTTTAAAGCACTTTAAAGTTCCCCGCGCAAACCAATTTTCTCAATGAAAATCGCGAATCATTTTCGCAAAGCGACCCCTGTAAAAATGGAAGGCCGGGGTAGAAACCCCAGCCTGTTTTTAATCCGTACCCTATGAAAACAAAGGTTACTGCTGCTGTTTTTCAACGTTCGCAGGGATTCATTTAATATCTTAATGTTCGTCTTTCGGTTTAATTACCTTTCGTGCATATATAAACGCGGTGCTGTTAACTTTATTTTAAATGCACTAAAAAAAAGTAGAATTTTGGTGCATGAAATGGATTGATACGCACTGCCACTTATATGTAGAAGAATTTAAAGATGATGTAGATGCAGTGATAGCAAGGGCTCAGGAACAAGGTGTTACCCAGTTTTATTTACCGGGAATTGATAGTGAATCTATTCCGGCCATGCTGGCCCTCGAAGCAAACTATCCCGGCGTATGCAAAGCCATGATGGGATTGCATCCTTGTTATGTTAAAGAAAATGTGCAGCAGGAACTCGCCATTGTAGAACATTGGCTAGAGCAAAGGGATTTTTGTGCCATTGGCGAAATCGGCCTCGATTTTTATTGGGATACCCAGTTTAAAAAAGAGCAGCAGGAAGCATTTTCCATTCAGATGGAATGGGCTGTTCAGAAAAATCTACCCATTGTTATCCATACCCGCAATGCCATGCAGGAAACGATTGATATGGTAAAACCCTTTGCGGCCAGAGGGCTGAAGGGCATTTTCCATTGTTTCAGCGGATCCTATGAATCGGCCCAGCAAATTGTGAATATGGGCTTTTTGTTAGGCATCGGAGGAGTCCTTACTTATAAGAATGCAGGTTTGCCCAAAGCCCTTGAAAAAATAGGAGTTGAACACTTGGTATTGGAAACCGATGCGCCTTATTTAAGTCCTGTGCCATTCAGAGGCAAGCGCAATGAACCGGGTTATCTGGTTCATGTTGCAGAAGCACTGGCAGTGGCCAAGGGGATTACAACTGCCGAATTAGCGGAAATTACTACTGCCAACGCAACGGCTTTGTTCAGGGGATAAACTTAAAGAATGGTGTGTTGTCCTCTAGGCTGACTTCCCTAATTAACAGCTAAAACCTTCCAAGGTTTGGCAATTTGCGCCTATATTTGCAGCCCAATTAAACAACCATATACAGAGAGGTGTCCGAGTGGTTGAAGGAGCACGCCTGGAAAGTGTGTATACGGGAAACTGTATCGAGGGTTCGAATCCCTTCCTCTCTACTAAACAGGACAAATGAAATATATTTTCGTTTGTCCTGTTCTTTTTTAAAGGTAATCCGTTGTTTATCTGAAAGATATGGTGTGCGATTACGTTCGTTCGGGCGGTTCGATAAGTTTTTCCGTCAAACTCTAATTTTTCGGGGAATATCGAACCAATTACGGCTCTCCTTGTATGGATTTCGCCCTCGCTGTACAGTTTCGGGATATTTACGATACTCTGTAAAGCCCTGTCCAAAGTCTTGTCGATATTGATGCTCTTAGTGTCCGAACCGTCCTTGCTCAATTGTTCTTCCAGACTTTCAATCCGTTCCCTGCATTCCTTTTTGATTTCGAGGTATTCTTCGTCATCAATGGTTTCCGCAAGTAGTTTGTTCCTTGCTACCGACAACTTTGCGTTAAGGTGGTCTATTTCCTGTGCAATCCGTTTCTTTTCATCAAATGGGTTCTGTACGAATTTTTTGTAGTTGTCCAATAGCAGTTTTTTGAGGATGTTCTTTATACCTCCGTTTATTTCAAACTGAAACAATCCTTTTTCAAAAATATCATTTGCGACATTGGCTTTCTGACGGAAGCCACAGGAGGAAACGCAATGATAATAGTAATAACGGTTCGTTCTTCCTTTGGAAGCACTTCCCGTTAGGTTGCGACCACAGTCAGGACATACCAAAAAACCCCTTAAAGGTAGGTTCCTGTCCGACAGTATTTTGGTATTTGGGCGTTCCACCCTTTTGTTTCCGTCCAATACAAGTTGCACCTTATTGAAAAGTTCTTCGGATATAAGCGGTTCGTGCTGACCTTGCACCAAATGAGCTTCCTCGTCCTTGAATTTTGCAATGAATATTTTGCCACAGTACAGCGGATTGCGTACGGCTACGTGAAAAGCACTTCGGCTCAATTTCGTTTGACTTTGCGCATTCATTTTCTGCCGTACTTGGTCACAAGCGAACACGCCTTTAGCTATCTCATTGAAAGCCCAACGCATATTTGATGCTTCGGGTTCTTTAGGAGCAATATATTTTCGTCCGTCCTCTTTGCTCCTGTTGATGTAGCCGAAAGGTGCTTTTCCCATTAACCGACCCTCTTTCCTTGCCCTGCGCATCCCATAGAATGTATTCAATGCCCTGCGGTCGTTTTCTACTTCGGGTGCTGCTAAGTAGATAGCAAGCATCATCTTGTTTTCGGGAATGGAAAGGTCTAAAGGCTGTTCTACGGCTTGCGGTTCTACGCCCAATTTAGTCAAGATACTAATCATCTGATAGGCATCGCCTGCATTACGACTGAACCTATCCCATTTAGTAAACAGAATAAGGTCTGTCTTTGAACTTTTCTTTTTAAGAGTGTTCAGCAATTTCGCCCATTCGGGGCGATTAAAGGTTTTGGCGGAATGGTCTTCATAGATAACCTGCCCAACAGCAATCTTATTGGTTGAACAAAATCGTTTCAAGCGTTCCTCTTGGTCACGCTGTGAATATCCTTTGTCTGCTTGTTCGTCTGTGGAAACACGTATGTATAAATCTGCTCTTTTCATCGCTAATCTCTTTAAATGGATAATGTGTCTTGGGGATTAGCTAATTTACGAAATAAATCATTCAACATTAAAGCATTCCCGAATAACTATCATCGTAAGGTTGTACAGAAATTCCATAATCAGTTCGGCTTCTTCCTCACTCACGTCAATACCCTCTTTGCGGAGAAGCTCCATTGCTTCCCCGATAGGTATTTTCTCTATTTCCCTGTTCTCCTGCATCGTCTAACGCTGTGTTGTTACGACTAAAGTAGTCAGGGAAATAGGTCAGACTTCCGTTGTTGCAGTCAGAGGTCGTGTTTGGCGTTCAGAGGTACATTACTCATTGTGTTGCATAGCATTACACTAAAAAGCTTTTAGTATCTTTACGGTTTATTACAGAAGTCTATTTTGCAAATATTTACATAGCAAAATAACCTAAACAAATAAGTGGAATTAATGGCAAATAAATCTCACCTAAAATTCTTAAGCGAAAAGCAATTGTCTGAAGTTAAAGACTTTAAGTACAATTATGGCTTTGACAACAATAAAGACGATGAAGACAACGCACCTAAAAACTATGTTAGGTTAGCAACGTCATTTAAAGCAGATTTAGAAAAATTTGAAAGCGATTTAGACGCAAAATACAATGCGAAAGACCGCACATTGGAAATACCGTATGATATAGATTACGTACAAATTACTTTTCAAGACCAATTTGTTATAAACAAGTATTTCCAAGATTATTACAACGATTTTGGATTAGAGGCAACCGCCTTTTATGATTTTGCTAAAAAAGGATTGTTTGCTGTTGCCAACCGTGATAAATTCCAAACATTTATTGCCAATGTAAATAACTTTATTGAATACGAATTAGATGGAAACCAAGACTTAAAGTACTCCAACTATGTTAAATATATATCTGGTTTCAAATTGTTAAGAGCAAATGATATTTTAAAATTTAGGTTAGAAAACATTGGAGATATTGTGTATCTATCGTTAATGGACTTGCCTTTGGATGATGCTGTTAAACAGCAGATTGTTCAATCATTGGTAGCTTATTTAGAAGCTAATGGTATTGTCTATAAATATGATACTGAAAATGACAGAATAGAATTACAAAATCCAACCCCAGAACAAATTGAAAAAATTATCCAAAACTTTGATATAATCGAAAGTGCTACCTGCTCTGCATTTACCACTGTAAGACCAAGTGAATTTAATACCGTAGAACGTCAATTCGGTTTTAATATTCAGAATGCAGGGGAAGATTTACCTGTTGTTGGAATTATTGATACTGGAATTAGTCAACAAACAGCTTTAGCCCCTTTAATCATTAATGATACTACTTTTACTCTTGCTGGAAATCCATTGATAGACCAAGCGGGAAGAAATAGGTTAGGACACGGTACAGCGGTAGCAGGGTTAGTGGCTTTAGGTAAACATAACCATAGAAACAACTTTGTGGACAATGTAATAGCGGATGCAAAATTACTTTCAATCAAAATCAGTGATAATGGCAATGGTTATATTTCAGAGGTCGATTTACTAAAAATGCTATATGCTGTTAAGGCTAAATATCCTGAAATCAGGTTGTTTACACTGACCACTTGTTATGGTAATTTTATGTACAAAAATGAGGCTTTCTCTGACTACACTTACGCTTTGGATAAATTTGCCTATGAGACAAACAGTCTTATCTTTATTTGTACGGGAAATAACCTCAACTGCATCAATGAAAATACAAGCTACGACCTTTCCTATTTTCACGGCGACCACACCAATTTATCAACACCAGCAGACAGTCTAAATAATCTTACTGTTGGGGCAGCAGCCGATAATTTAACGGATGGTGCTTTCTTAGGTATTGCCAACGGCAGGGAATTTCCTGCATTATACACAAGAAAAGGGCATATTGATTTGTCTACAATATACAATGCTAAGAAAACAAATAAAAACTATTTCAAGCCAGATGTAATCGAAAGTGGCGGAGATGTAGGATATTATAATGAAAACGCTTTGGATTGGATGGATGAACCTGCAATCACGTTATTGTCAGCTCGTTCAGAAATCGGGATTATGCAAGAAGTAGGAACGAGTTTTGCAACTCCTTTGGTTGCTAATCTTGCAGCAAAAATTATAAAGAATTATCCTGCCCTATCAAATGAAAGTGTTAAGGCTCTCATTATAAACGGAGCATCCTTAAATTTGATACCATTTGCCTCTAATGTTTCTAAATTAAGAAATAGAGTTGCAGGGAATGGGTTAGTGGATGATTTTAAAAGTTTGTATTCAGATGAAAATTCTGCAACGCTTATTTTGGAAGATACTATTGAGAGTGGAAAAATAAGGATATATCCTATCAACTTCCCAAAATATTTGGTGGAGGATGATTTAGGTAAAGTGAAGAAAAGATTGAAAATTACAGCTACCTTATGCTTTAAATTTTTACCAATCAGAAATAATCAACTCTCATACAATCCTATCCATATGGCTTATAGTATTTTCAAAAATCATTCTGCTGATGATATTATGAAAGCTGATGATAAGGAAGCTAAGTTTACCTCTAAACTTCGCAGTACTTTATCCTGGTCAGAAAATGGTAGATATGTTTCAAAGCCATTGCCATATTCTAACACCCAGAAAATAACTTTGAATGTTAGTGTAGACGATTTGAGTAATGAAACCAATACATTCAAATTGGCTCTACACGCTAAATTATCTGAACAAATTGTTGGGGGCTTACCTGAAAATTATCCTACAGAATTTCGGTTTTCAATAGTATTAACAATAGAAGAAACTATAAAAAATAATACGGGAAAATTATACGATGAAATTCAGTTGGTAAATGAAGTTGAAGCAATCCAAGACATTAACCTTGATGCAGGATTAGAAGCGGAAGCATTAGACGTTTAATGACTGTTTTTCTGTTTCAACAAGTTTCTGCCAAATGGAAGTATCTATTTTGGCAGACAATATTTTTTGTGGCTCTTTGGTTGCAAACAGAGTGCGTTTTATTGCGGTAATGAGTGTTTTTTGGATGCTGTAATAGGATAAACCTATGCATTGCTTTATAATTCTGTTTGCAGCAGTTTTATTATCAAATTTGAAATTGCCATTTTGCAATACCAAATCGATTAGCTTCTTAATTTCGATTTCATTAGGTAATTGAAACGCTATGATATTGTCAAACCTTCTTAATAAGGCTTCATCCAACATATCTTTTTGATTGGTGGCTGCAATAACAATGCTACTTTGAGGGAGATAGTCAAACAATTGAAGAATAGTATTGACAACACGTTTCATCTCTCCGTGGTCTTGACTGTAATCTCTGATTTTACCCAAGCTATCAAATTCATCCAAGAAGATAATACAATCTTCAATGGCAGCTTGTTTGAATATTTTGGAAAGGTTCTTACTTGTTTCGCCTAATTTAGAAGATACGATTGCACCTAAATTGATAACAACCATCATCTTTTCCAATTCTCCTGCAATAACATAAGAAGCCAAGGTTTTTCCACATCCTGACGGACCATATAATAGCAACTTATTGGAAACAGGTAAGCCAAACTGATTTAATACTTCTATCTTTTGATGTTCTTCAATAAAGAACATCAACTCATTATATACCTTTTCATTTGCAATAATGTTATCTAAGGTATAATCAGAGGTGATTTTCTCTAAAATCAATTCAGAGATTTCTTTGTCTTCAATTCTATTCAAATATGCTTCCGAACCAACTTTAGTTAGTCCGTTCGTTTTTTGAAATCTTAAAGCATCTTTTAGAATGGATTGGAGTTGAATGGCAAAGTTGAGCTTTTTAGTTTTTTTTGAATGTTCTATCAACTCGTTTAGCACAGACAATAAGCGTTCTTGGTCGTTTTCAAGACCATATTTTGCTATATCTTTTATGTAATCTAACTGTGCCATTTCTTACCGCAAAGGTAGCCAATTTTTGTTTAATAAAAATATGGCAATCTGACAAATAATGCAAGCAGTTTTTTTGTACAGTTGTTTTTTATTGTAAGTTACCATTGAATACAGAGAAGCATTTACTTATTTCCTCATATCTTTACTATGGCTTATAGCTGGATTTTTAAAATACCCCAGCTCTTGTTTTGCTTCTTCTATTTTTTTCAACATTTCCTCATTCAGTTCCGGAATATCAAAATAAGCTATGTCGAATATATGTTCATTCGTTGGGCTTTTTCCAATTGCAATTCCGATAACTTTTGGAGCATTTTTGCTTTCCTTTCTTGCGACTAAACATCTAAGCTGTAACTCCTTTTCCTTACTTTCCCAGTTTTTGTGGCTTAAAGGCATAAAAACATAAGAATGGTCGCTTCCTTCAAGTGGAGGCATCATTCGTCCCCTTACTTTTTTCTTAATCGCATCTATCAAACACATTCCTAATTCCATTCTGTTTATTCGGGGTTCTAATGCGATTATTCTTGTAGCTCTTTCTAAGTCGGATACTAAAGTGTGGTCTCTTTTGTTTTTTACGTGAATGGTATGGAGTTGGGATACTATTTCATCCCACACATAGCTTTGAGGAATTTCTTTTTGCCAATACTTATATTCATCATCTTCTAAATAATCTTCCCACATACCTTCATCAAGAACAACCGCATCAGGTATAAAATCAAATTCTAAGGATGTTTTGAGATAGAGTGCCAAAAAATCAACTTCTCTCGGAACCATAATGGTTTTGTTAGCCAAAAACTTTTCTTTGGCTTTCAAGTAGTTCACAAAATCATTTATCGTGTCCAATTCACATAAAACCGTAAAAGTAGATTGCTCGTCAAACACGTGGACAAACCCACTTCCAAATTCTCCTGTTTCTAATGGATATTCTTTTTTTCCACCAAAAGCTATTGCAATTCTAAATATCTCTCTGTTGGAACGTGGTGGAAGCTGAATTTTAGTAACCTTATCACTAAGCGTTATTTCATTGACATTTTTTAGAAACCTTTCTGCACCATATATTTGGTCAATTGAGCTTAGAATTGCTTTTTTCTGCCATCTTTCGTATTGGATATTTTCATCTGAATGTTCCGAAACCTTTATATCTTTAATAGATATAATTATGACGGAGTTTTCACAAACCACTAATACATCACATAACTCTTTATTTTTCTTTCCTAAAGGACTTGGAAAACTCCAGAACGGCAGGAAAGATTTCTCACATAATTCAGATACAAATTTTTCGGATGGAGTCATTGGTTTATTTTTTCCTTTTGTTTGTTTTTAAAATATTATTCCGATAATTCGTATAAGGTTTCACCATTCCGTCAGGTAATGCCTCTTCCTCTTTGGCCTTAGTAATAATCTTTTCGGGTGCATCTATCTTGTGAAGATAAATTTTAATTCCTGTAACGGTTTGAGAACCATTATAAAAGGTTTTCCGTCGGCTGATTTTTAAGCCACTCTGTAAAACAATATCTAAGATTTCTCCAATGACATTCTGAAAATCAGATTGGGACGAAAAGGTTAAATCATCTATATACCTCGTATATGTAATATTATGGGTTTTACAAAGTTCTATAAGTTGATAATCGGTTTTTAAAAACACGATGTTTGAAATATGTGTACTGGTTGGTGTACCCTGTGGCAGTTCCCCTTTCCACGTTGTTAGTCGGGTTATATAAAAAGCACATTGAGCGTTGAAACCCAACTCAATGAATGTATCATAAATTCTCTTTGCTTTTATCGAGGGATAGAAATCCTGCAAATCAGTGGTTAACTTATATTTCTTTCCCTGATGTGGCTTGGCATTTGTGATATTACTTCGCTTTTTGACACCACCGTGTACATTTTCGGGTAATTCAATCAAAGAAAGAATACGGTCTTTTATCTGCTTTTGGATTATTTTCAAGGGAGTTTTTGACGGTCTTATTGCTCTCCGCTTAATCGTACCATCTTTATACGTTTTAGGCTGATTTGTCTTTTTGTTAATTTTTGTCTCGTACTATTCCCTATAATGATTGTCAATGTTTTTGGCAAAATCATCCAATTCCTTTTTTGACTTGCCAATAATTGACGGGAAATGTAACTTACCTCTCCACTCTAAAGAACTCATTTATCAGAGATTTTACGGATGGATTGATAATTTCAAAAGCCTTCCTTTTCTCTGGGGAAATGTCGTCCTCGTTTAGAGACAAGAAGAATAATATAGGTAGAGGCAAATCAAGTTTTTTACTTATCTCTTTAAGAGTTGCCAAATTGGGCTCTTTGGCATTATTCTCTATTTGAGATAAATATGTTTGAGTGATACCACAACTTTCGGCAAACTCTGTTTGAGTTTGCCCCCGTTGTTTTCTGATATCTTTTATGACTGTGCCTAAGTTCATTTTAGTTGATATTAAATGGAAAAATTTAAAGGGTGTCGGAAGCGTGTTTCTCGTAAAATCTGTTTCATAACTCAGTAGCATTAAATTAAAAACTTGGTAATCAGCTCAACGATATCGGCAATTTCCATTTGGTAATGCTTATCCGTCAAACCTTTTTTTGTTCTTAATCTATTCAATTTTGCAACTGCATCATTTAATAAATTAACGTCACTCTCCGAAAGAGAACACTGGCTCTTTAAGACGATTTGTAATGTTTCTATCAAACCATCGATGTTTTGAAGTCTTTTTAATCGAGACATAATAAATAAGTTTTTTAGTTATTGGGGCACTATTGCTCCCTGCTTATTTAACAATAGCCAATTACTAAATGCGTAGACAATGTTCTCTATACACCACTTTAAAATCCCTGCTTCTTTTAAAACAACAAGAAGCATTCAAATCAATTCCAATAATATCTCATCTTCTGATATCCTTATGTAATCTCCATCAGTTATGACCTGATTAGGGGATTGGGATATTTCGAGGGACAGATAAGAGGATTGACCCGAAACCCCAATGGGGTTGTTTAAATAATTAAACAAAAAAGTAAAGCTCCACTTAGTAATTAGCTTTCAAAACATCTTTTCAAAGAACTATGATGCAAATATATAAAAATATTTCTGACAGTTAATAAAAAATGTAAAAATATTTTTAAAATAATTATAACACTTCTCCAATATTCCCCAATTGCACTTGATTTTTGTCTATGGTAGCAAGATGTCATTTGGCATTCAGTGGCACTATTTGGCGTTCAAAGGCGTGGTTGTAAATAGCTGTTATTCAAATACTCTTGTCGAAATTTGTAATGGAAGCGGTTGGTCTTTTCGGCTAACCCCAATCCGTTTGCAAAACGGATTTTTCTGAACCCTTGTTCAGAGCAAGTTATCTTTTGAGGTACTTGAAATAAATTTCCGTACCTCAAAAGCACTTGCCCTTGCAGGGGGCTGGAAACGGCTCCGAAGTCGCTCGTTTGTTTAAAATTTAAAATGGATTTTATTATGGAAGAGAAAAACAGAAAACAGATTAGGAAAACAGGACGAAAACCAAAGATTGACCCTGCCGTCAATCGGTATTCCATCAACCTGAATGCACAGGATAATGCCAAGTTTCTTGCACTCTTTGACCAGTCAGAAATGAAAGTAATTGCTCATTTTATCACAGCCTGTATCTTTCAAAAGACGGTAAAAACCGTCAAAATTGATATGGATGCTATCGAATATCACGAAAAGTTGACCCGCTTTTTTAGCCAGTTCCGAGCAATCGGAACAAATTATAATCAGATTGTGAAGATATTGTACCGAAATTTTTCAGAGAAAAAAGCAGGAACATACCTTTTTAAATTGGAAAAAGAAACGATAGAATTGGTAAAAGTTACTAAAAAAGTTATCCGTTTAACACAAGAATTTGAAGAAAAACATCTGAAAAAAGAGTAAAGTTATGATTGCAAAAATCGGAAAAGGGAGCAATATGTACGGTGCAATTTTGTACAATCAGCAGAAAGTGGACAGGGAAAACGGAGCGGTTTTGTTGCTGAACAAGATACCCGATACAATGAACGGCAGGTATTCCGTAGCGTATTTTAACAAGTGCTTTGAGCCATATCTATCGGCAAATATCAAAACAGAAAAGACGGTACGGCATATTTCGTTGAACCCCGACCCGAAAGACAATGTAAGCGATGAACAATTTACGGAAATGGCCCAGGAGTATATGGAACGTATGGGCTACGGCAGTCAGCCTTATATCATTTTTAAACATACGGACATTGACCGAACGCATATCCATATCGTTTCGACCTGTGTAGGCATTGACGGCAAGAAAATCCCCGATGATTACGACCACCCACGCTCAATGGCTATCTGTCGGGATTTGGAGCAGAAATACAACCTGCACAAAGCAACCGAGCAGGAGCAGAAACAAGCCGATAGAATTTTCAAAAAGGTAGAACAGCAGAAAGGCGATATTAAAAGCCAAATGGCTTCGGTAGTCCGTCATTTGCCAAAATATTACAGCTTTCCGACTATGGGAAGCTACAATGCCTTATTGTCACTTTTCAACATTACAGCAGAGGAAGTCAAAGGCGAACGTAACGGTCAGACGGTAAACGGATTGGTGTATGTAGCATTGGACGAGAACGGCAACAAGGTAAGCAATCCTTTCAAAGCATCGCTTTTCGGGAAAGAAACAGGCATTGCACAACTACAAAAGCACTTCGAGCAGTCCAAAGAGAAAATGAAAACCAACCCTGCAAGGTCAGTTCTAAAGAATATCGTTGAATTGGCTATGTACACGACAAGCAACGAAATAGAATTTAGAAAACAATTGACCGAACACGGTATTAATACGGTTGTTCGCAGGAACGATAACGGACGGATTTACGGTATAACTTTTATTGACCACGAAAGCCGAAGTGTTTGGAACGGTTCGGCTTTGGATAGAAACCTATCGGCAAATGTGTTTAATGATTGGTGGAACAACGGAAACAAGCCCGAATTGAAGATACAGGACAACCCTGTTTCCAATCCGAACACCATATATCACCAACCGACCAAAGACCTTTTCGAGTTTATCTCGCAGGAACATTCTCACAATTTCGATATGGGATTGTTTAGCCTGTTACCTGATGTAAAAGGCGAGGATTACGAAGAAGAACAGTTTGCTATTCGGATGAAAAAAAAGAAGAAAGGGAGAAAATTGTAAGCCCTCCATTTCAGAGGAGTTGGATAGTATATTAAGTAAATTTTTATTCTTTCTCTAACTCCATCTTTAGAGCCTCAACAGCCTGTGTCAGTTCTTTTTCATCCATCGAAGCAAAACCAAACCGAAATGCGTTTTGTTCCGCATTCCACCTGATAATTTTAAACTGCGTATTGGCAACAAGTCGGGCAATAGAATAGTCAGGGTTTAGTTTGATCCAGATAGACATTCCGCCTGTCGGCAACGTATAAGAAACGTACTTGCCTAATTTTTCTTTCATCAACGCATCTAAAAAATCTCTGCGTCCGTGATAACATTTCTTTGCCTTTTTCAGATGTCTTTTAAGTTCGCCTTCTTTTATCAATGTAGCCAAAGCATTCTGCATATAGCCATCGCCACCTACGTCTATTATTTTTCTGAAAGCCGTACATTGTTCGATAAAATTTTTTGGAGCTACCATAAAGCCCATACGTAAAGCAGGGTCTAATATCTTGGAAAATGAACCTATATAAATCACGTTTCCGTTGTGGTTGCCACTTGCCAAAGGTAAGTAAGGCGAGGAAGTATAATGATAATCATAGTCGTAATCATCTTCAATAATCACAAAAGAATAGTGCTGAGATAGTTCTAACAGTTTCATTCTCCGGTCTATGCTTAATGTTACCGTTGTAGGGTAATGGTGGTGCGGAATGACATACACGGCATCAATTTTTTGACGTTTGCAAATCTTTTCAATAGCATCGGTATCAATACCTTTATCATCTACATTTACCTCGATGATTTTCGCTTCGGTTTCCTCAAATGTTTTATTGGCAACAGGATAATTAGGATTACCTACAATGATTTTAGACGAATGCTCTAAAAGCAGTTGGGCAGATAAATAAATGCTCATTTGTGCCCCGTGAGTAATCAAAATATTATCAACCGAAATATTTAACCCTCTTGTTTCAGACAAATAATTAACCAGCTCTTCCCGAAGTTTCAAAGTTCCCTGCGTTGTTCCAATGTTAGCATTTTTAATGGCGTATTTTTTTGAAGTAAGCGAACGGTATGTTTTCAACAAATCATCTATTGGCGATAATCTTACGTCAGGGTGTCCGTCATCAATAACAACATCAGGGTAAGAAATACCATTTTCGCCAAATGTATTTTCTTCGATAATTCTAAAAGGTACATTCAAATCCTTTTCATAAGCAGTAACCGTATTGGGTTCGCCCCATTTTTGCGGTTTCAGCAGTGGGATATGTCCCGAAACGGCAACGTGCTTTCTCGGAACAATCATAATCCAATCTTGTGCGTCCAGTTCCTCGTAACCTGCAATCACAGTCTTACGGTGTACGCCCAATGTTTTGGCTAATTCACGGCTACTTGGCAGGTGCGTTCCAGCTTTCAAAGTACCGTTTCTGATAGCATTGATGATTGATATAGCAATCTGCCTGTAAACGGGAACTTTACTGTCTTTCTCTATAATGATGATGTGTTCGTATGGCAACATTGTGGACTACCTTTTATCTATAAATTGGACTACAAATATAGTCCTGTTTGTAAATACTTTTGTTTGATAAATCAAAATAGTTTTAAACAATGGAGTACAACATCGAAAAAGTAGGTCTGAAAGATTTAGACACAACAGCAGAATTATTTAACCTTTATCGGGTTTTTTACCGCCAAGCGGACGATTATGAAAGATGCAAAAAATTCATAGAGGAACGCTTGAACAATGACCAATCACACATTTTTGTGGTGTATGCAGGCGACAAAGCAGTCGGATTTGTTCAGTTGTACAAACTGTATCATTACATCAAATTGGCAAAGCAATGGTTGTTGAGCGATTTGTTTGTTCATCCCGATTATCGTGGCAAAGGGCTTTCGGTGGCATTGATAGACAGAGCAAAACAATGGTGTGATGAAACAGGAGCTTGCGGATTGATGCTTGAAACCGAAAAAACAAACGATATTGGCAACAAGCTCTATCCACGTTGCGGTTTTGAATATGACGGCAATCACAATTATTACTATTGGTGGAAATAACGGACAAGGCGGACTTAACCCTGTTGGATAATTTCATATTCCACAGGGTTAATCGGTTCGCCTTTTTTACAAAAATGGTCGGGTGGTTGAGTGGTTAGACAAGGGTACGCAATACCTTTCACAGTGGTTCAAATCCATTCCCGACCTCAATTTTATTTTTTGAATGAACGTATTTGACCTTATTATAAACGACAAAGAACAGGTAGCTTTAAACGATATATTTCTTGATGAAGCCAACAGGCAAAAGTTTGAACAGCTTATTAAGGAGCATAAATTTATCGAGGAATTAAACCAATACGGACTGCCTGTAAACAACAAAGTATTGCTTCACGGCAATTCGGGTTGTGGCAAAACGATGACTGCCAAAGCCATAGCACAGGCATTGGGTAAAAATATCCTTATCCTCAATTTGAGCAATGTAGTCTGTTCACGCATTGGCGAAACATCGCAGAATATCAAACAGATATTTGACAAAGCAGGCAGGGAAAAAGCCGTTTTGTTTTTAGACGAGTTTGACCAAATCGGAAAAGCAAGGGGCAACGATGATAAAGACGTAGGCGAAATGCGGAGATTAGTAAACACTTTAATACAGTTGATAGACTATTATCCTGAAAAAGCATTGTTGTTATGTGCCACCAATCACGCTGAAATTATTGACACAGCTTTGTTAAGACGGTTTCAGTTACGGATAAATTTTCAAATGCCTATTCAACAGGTTTTAGACGAGTATTACAACAAACTGTTATCCCGATTTCCAACGGAATTGCATAGCATAGAACGTATATATAATATTTCATTTGCCGAAGCCAAAGACCACACGTTTACATCAGTAAAATCGGTACTGATAAAAGAATTGGAAGAAAAATCAATCTGCAATAAATAGGAATAAAATAATAACGATATAAATCAGACAAATGAAAAACGAAATAATAATCAGAGAAATGAAAGAGCAAGATGTTCCTGAACTCTTACGGTTAATGGAAGGGATTGTTTTGTTTGAGGGCGATACCGATTTTAGCCTTTCGGAAAGCGACTTATTGAGCAGAGGGTTTGGAAAAAATCCACAATTTGGTGCTATTGTTGCAGATGCAGGCAATAACAAACTTGTGGGTATAGCCGTTCACTATATCATCCCCTTTATGCACACCCTAAAGCCCTCATTAATGCTCAAATGGCTGTATGTTGATTCCAATCAAAGAGGGAACAACATCGGTAAAAGATTGCTCAAGGGTCTTGCACAATATGCCTTAAATAATGGATATAAAAAGTTCAATTGGTTTGTACTTGGCAATAACGTTGATGCCCAAAAATTTTATATAAGTTTGGGAGCAAAACCAGATGATAAATGGATACGGTGGACAATTACACCTGAAAAAATGGCTG
This sequence comes from Sediminibacterium sp. TEGAF015, assembly GCF_025997995.1. Classification (GTDB taxonomy): domain Bacteria; phylum Bacteroidota; class Bacteroidia; order Chitinophagales; family Chitinophagaceae; genus Sediminibacterium. The sequence continues at coordinate 2,835,342 of NZ_AP026683.1, forward strand.
TATTGGCAGACCGATAATCTTTAATTATTGAAAGTATGAACGAAGAAATTTTACAAAACATTGCCGTCATACAAGAGCGGATAAACAACGCCTGTAAGGAAAACGGCAGAAGCCCTAAAGACGTAAAATTGCTACTGGCAACCAAAACCGTTCCTGCGGAGCGTATCAAAATCGCGTTGCAGGCAGGGCAAACATTGATAGCCGAAAACAAAGTGCAGGAACTCAAAGAAAAATACGAAGCATTGAACGATGTTCCGCATACCAATCATTTCATCGGGCATCTGCAAACTAATAAAATCAAAGACCTTTTGAAATATGATGTTTCCTGTATCCAATCGCTTGACCGTTTGGATTTGGCAGAAAAATTACACCAACGCTTACAGTTTGAAAGCAAGACCGTAGAAGTTTTGATACAGGTAAATACTTCCTTTGAAGAAAGCAAATTTGGTGCAAGCCCCGACAATGCCATTGAATTGGTAAAACAGGTTGCACAGTTGGAAACCTTGAAAATTAAGGGGCTGATGACAATAGGATTATTCAGTGCCGAAACCGAAAAAGTGCGTAAATGTTTCCGATTGCTTAAAGATATTCAACAAAAAATCATCACTCTAAACATTCCTAACGTAGAAATGCAGGAATTATCAATGGGTATGAGTGGCGATTTGGAAACTGCCATTGCAGAGGGAGCAACCATTATAAGAGTGGGTACGGCTATTTTCGGGCAAAGGATTTATCCCGATAGTTATTATTGGGATGAAAACATAAAATAACCGTATGGAACAATTTTACCACGACACGCTGAACAAATTAGAAACGGCAATCAACGAATTGGAGATTGATGTTGATAGCCCTATACAACACTTATTTTTTGGTGTTTTAGCGCTTGCAATAGTCTTCCTACGAGAAGTACAGTAAATAAACTAACAAAAATGACATCTTCATTAAATCATATTATCTCGGAGATACAGCGAAAAGAAAATGCAATTTCGCTGTCTGCACCTAATATCATTGATGAAGCGTATCAGATGACCATATACCTGCAAGAATACTTGTGGTCAATAAGAGAGGATATTACCCAGCAAGGTTTTAAAAACCATTGGGAGGAAATCAATTTCTTTCGCAACATTAAGCCATACATCCTTTCTAAACTCATTTACCACAATAAGATATTTCGCATACAGACCGCTTGTCCTGTCGACGGAGGGAAAATGTACGCAAGTTATTTTTCAGAACAGTTGCAAGAATTAAAACAGGAATACCAAGAGCATATCTACAATTCAGATTTTTACAGATATTACCGTTCGGGAAGAACCGACCGTGATGAAACTTACTTTAGGTTGGGCAACATCAATTTCCACGATGGGCTGAATAGTTTCGTCTTTGAAATTGACCCGCTGTTTTCAACCTACTATGATTACAAGGTGGCTCGGATAATAGCAAATGAGCTACTCTATACCTACATACTCCAAAAAATCAACAATGATGAAATAGCAGGCTCTCTTTCTGCAAGCGGTATCTCATCTGATGGTATTCTTTGGACAGATACCAAAAATGCCTTAATAGAGCTGATTTATGCGCTGTATGCGAATGGCTCTCTTTCCTATGGTAAAGTAGGGATACGAAAAGTCAGTTTGGTTTTCGAAAAATTGTTTCAAATTACCTTAGGGGATTTACATAATTCTTTCCACCGAATGAAATATCGTGCCGGTTCCCGAACCTCATTTTTAGACCAGCTGAAATCTTCTTTGGAAGAATATATGGACAAGGATTTATAGAAGTAGCAAAAACAAACAAAAAGGGAAGCAAAGGTAACGGATAACGATAACTGCGCACGCATAATGGCTTCGCCACCCTTCGGGACTTATAGTGCTTCGTTATCTTATATCCGTTAGCAAAATGGCTTTCTTTTTTTTCTGTTTTTTTCTTTTGGAGTGAATTTTAGTTTTTAATATTCCATAGCAGTAACTTCCGCACTTAGGGAGGTCAACCGTTCCAAATCTTCCAAAAAATGTTTCGAGATTTGTTCGGTTTCGGCTGCAATTTTTATTCTTTTATTTTGTAGCTGGTGCTTCGCCCTCCAGCTTCTTCCTTCACCAAAATTTTCTTTGTAACTAAATCCTGAATATCGCGTAATGCTGTATCAGTTGAACATTTGGTCATCTTTGCCCATTTAGAAGTATTGAGCTTACCTTCAAACCCGTCTAGTATTTTGTTCAGCATTGTATATTGGCGAATATTCAAATCTATATTACTGATAGCATCCCAAAACTGAGTTTTATAATTCACTAGTTGTAGCGTGGTTTCCACTCTATCAAAAGAATGCCCTAAACAAGTTAGAAACCATTCTAACCATTTGGTAATATCTAATGAACCTTTCTGTGTTTGCTCTAATATATTATAGTAATTATTTCGTTCTTCACGTATCTGCGTCGACATACTGTAAAACCTTTGGGTCGTTCTATCTGCACGCGCGAGTTGCATATCAGTAATGGCTCTTGCGATACGTCCATTCCCATCTTCAAAGGGGTGAATGGTTACAAACCATAAATGCGCAATGGCAGATTTCAATACAGGATCAAGTTCGTTCTCTGTATTAAACCAATCTAGAAAAAATGCCATTTCGGTCGAGACTCTCGATGCTTCCGGTGCCTCAAAGTGTACTTTTTCTTTACCAAAAGTGCCCGATATAACCTGCATAGGACCATTTTCGCCTGTTCGCCAAGCTCCCACTGTAATTTTAGAGAGACCACTTCTACCTGTCGGGAATAAAGCAGCATGCCAATCATAAAGACGTTCTTCTGAAAGTGTATTTTCAAAATTTTGAGTAGCATCTAACATCATATCAACAACCCCATCAACATATCGATCAGAAGGTACTACACCACTTACCTCCATACCAAGCTTACGAGCAATGGAAGAACGTACTTGATTGGAGTCAAGGAATTCCCCCTCTATTTCACTTGATTTAACCACTTCCAAGGTTAAATTGTCCAAGGTAGATTCTGCCCGAAGTGAAAAACCTACTGTTTCCATTTTGCCTAGCATTTTGCCTTGTCTATGGCGGATTTCTGCTAATAATTTAGTCAGTTTCGAGCTATCCCATTCGAATGCAGGCCAGTTTGGTTTTTCGTGAATATACATATTCGCCGCTTTTGTGCAGTGAATATACGTATTATTCTTCGCATATTAGTCATTATCCACCGTAAATATGCGGTGAATAAAAGTGGAGTTCGCCGCATACCCGAATAGGGTAGAGCAGCTAATCCTTTGTTAGCAGAATTAAGTAAAGTAAAGGGGGGGCTAAAAATAAAAATTCGGTTGCTTGAGCGACTTAATTTACGTAAATTGAGACAGTTTAACGACCTAATTTTGAAAAATGGATATACCTCGTATTGTACAAACGCAAGTGGAAGCTAAGATTGGGCAACAAAAAATTATCCTTTTGTATGGAACAAGAAGAACTGGTAAAACTACCATCATTGAGAAAATTGTTGAAAAGTACCAGAAGGGGGCGATGCTTTTGCATGGTGAGGATTTGTTTGTTTCTGAGTTATTGCAAAATCGATCAGTTACCAATTATCAACAAATAACCCAGGGTAAGAAATTACTCATTATAGATGAAGCACAATCAATTCCTGAGATTGGAAAAATATTGAAACTATTGATAGATACTATTAAGGGTATTACTGTTATAGCTACCGGTAGTAGCAGTTTTGATTTAGTCAATAAAACAGGTGAGCCTTTGGTTGGTCGTAATCTTGAATATTATTTATATCCTATTGCTCAACAAGAACTTTCCTCAATAGAAGATTTCTTAACAACTGTAAAAAATCTAGAAGAAAGGCTTGTGTTTGGGTCTTACCCAGAGTTATGGCATTTGAATACCTTTCAAGAGAAAGAAAATTATTTAAAACAGTTAGTAAATAGTTATCTGCTAAAGGATTTGCTAATGATTGAAAATGTAAAAGGTCCGGATATACTTTATAAGTTATTGCAATTGTTGGCTTGGCAAGTAGGAAGTATGGTTAGCACTGTTGAACTAGCCAAAAATTTGCAAATAAATAAACTTACAGTTGAGCGTTATTTAGACCTATTGTCTAAAGTATTTATCATATACTCAGTTTCAGGTTATAGTAAGAACTTGAGAAAAGAAGTGTCCAAAAGTAAAAAATGGTATTTTTTTGATAATGGAATTCGCAATGCTTTGATTAACAATTTTAGCCCATTAAGTCAGCGAAATGATATTGGTCAATTATGGGAACAATATTTCTTGAGTGAGCGGATGAAATTCAACCGCTACAATAATTATCAACCACAATATTTTTTTTGGCGTACTTATGATGGTCAAGAAATTGATTTGTTGGAATTGAATAATGGACAATTACATGCATTCGAATGTAAGTGGAAAGAAGCTAAAGTCAAAGTTCCACTTGGTTTTCAGAAAGCTTATCCAGATGCAAAATTTACTGTAATTAACAAAGAAAACTATTTGGACTGGATCACAAAAAATGATGATTATTCAAACAGCCTGGTAAAATGATTTTCCAAATGCACCCGCATACCATTGCGGAATTCTTCGGGAGAACCGTTCTCTAAAATGTCCACCAGTTCTTTGTGAGATACGAATGTCTTTAACATGGGCTGTTTTTTCAATAACCCACTGTTGTGCACATAATCAAAAACAGGCAACAACATTTTCTGGAATTTCTTTAGGGTTTCATTACCAGTTATTTCATACAGCTTTCCGTGAAAGGCAATCTCGTGTTCAATATTAAATAGATGGTACTGTGTGGCTGGTGGCTCGTCTGATACAATCTGACGAAGGCCTGCAATATCTTCTTTGGTAATTCTATGAAACAATAAATCGGCCATTCCAATTTCTAATACCAACCGAATTTCAAATATCTCTTTCAATGTTTCAGGAGCTAGAATATGCGGATTCATACTCTTGCTCATCAGACCAAAAATATCGGGGCTGGTAATGACAGATCCTTTTTTCTTTTTGGATTCAATCAATCCCATAATGCGAAGTCGCGTAAGGGCTTCGCGAATGACAGTTCTGCTCACCCCTAAAGCAGCAGCAAGTTCAATTTCCTTTGGGATTACATCCCCCACAGACAGCTTTTGTTTTTGTAGTAAATCTACCAAGCTGTCTTCCACTTTGTCCACCAGACTACTGGTGTCCATGGGTTTTATTTCATGTTTAATCGTGGCTAGGGTCATTCGATTATGTATAACTTATTAATTCCAGACACTAAAGGTACCAAAAATGCAGCAATTTTTAAGATAACTCATAAGATACTAAAAATCAATATATTATAAAATTGTTAAAGTTTTTTTGGATTTTAAATAAAAACATTATTAGTTTTATGTCATACATAATACAAAATTAAAACTGCTTGCCATGAACGCAAATCGCTTTAAACTCAGTTTGGTTGCATTGTTTACAATGCTTTCCACTGTGTTGTTAGCCCAAACAAAAAAAATCTCCGGTACCATCCTGAGTGATGATGCCAAACCGATTGCAGGGGTTTCTGTTACCATCAAGGGTAAAAAGACAGGAACCCAAACCAACGCTCAGGGTACCTATACCATTGAAGCAAGCCAGGGATCTACCCTTGTTTTCTCTATGGTTGGATTTGGTACCAGAGAAATTGTAGTTGGCAATAGTGCTGTTGTGGATCTTTCCCTAAGTGCTGTTGTTTCCGAATTGGAAGACGTAGTAGTAACAGGTTACGGTTCTCAGAAAAGAAAAGAGATTACCGGTGCTGTGGTTACTGTTAATCCAAAAGCATTTGAACATTCACCAACTACTAATGTTGCAACCGTTCTTCAGGGTAATGCCCCGGGCTTACGAATTCAACAACGTACTGGTCAACCGGGTACAACTCCTTCTATTACTTTCAGAGGAGGTACAGAATTCGGTGGAGGAGGTACACCCTTGTTTATTGTTGATGGAGTGATTGTGCCTTCTTTATATGGGTTAGACATTAATGATGTAGCAACCATTGACCTTTTAAAAGATGCGGCAACTACTGCAATATATGGAGCCAGAGCAGCCAATGGTGTTGTATTGGTAACTACTAAAAAAGGAAAAAAGGGCAAAGCGCAGGTAACCTACTCTTATCAAAACACAACCAACTATATCCGTAAAAACCCGTCTGAATATTTGAGCGCATCAGATTATATCCGCATGAATCGCCTGGGCATTCAGGCTAGATTCCGTGGAGATTCCTTAGACAACAATACCAATGCAATGAACACTGACCGTGGTCAATTATTGGGTGCCTGGGGTTGGGCAGTTAACTCTGGATGGAGAACAGATATTGGTTTGTACACCACACAATTATTAAACAATGCAAATCGTGCATTGCTGAATGATTCAAGATGGAAGCTTTTAGTTGATCCTAATCCATTTGCTCCAGGTACAATGGATAGTATCATCTTCACTGATATCAGTGCAAGAGAAAGAGAAATGATGATTTTGCAACAGAACAATACCAGCGAACACAATATCAATTTCTCTGGAGCTAACGATCAAGGCAATTACGCATTGTCATTGGGTTCTGTAAGAGATAACGGTATGATTATCGGATCTCAGTTAAAAAGAATGAATTTAAATTTTAACGGGGGATTGAATATTGGGGAAAGATTGAAAGTTTCTACCAATATCAGTGCATACAATGTTGAGCAGGCTTTGCCATATGGAGGGTTTAACAACGTAGATCCAGAAGGGGGTGCTGCGGGTGGATTGTTACAGCGTTTTGTAGGTGTTGCTCCAACAGTTCGTTACACCAACTATGCAACTGGTGAAATTTTGCCTGGTCCAAATGATGTTACTTTAGGTAATCCAGCTTACTGGAGCAATCTTACCGTAAACAATACCAATCAACAACGTTTCTTAGGAGGTATTAATTTAGAATACACGATTCTGCCTTATTTAAAAATATTGGCAAGTGGTTCTGGTTATTATCAATATACCGCCAATAATTTCTTTACCAAAGCTTTTCAACAAGGTAATGGGGGTGCTATGAACACCAACAGAGCTGCCAGTTTTAATACTTCTAAAACCATGCAGTATACCACCAATGCTTTCTTGCAATTCAATAAGCGTTTTAAAGAGCACAATGTAACAGCATTGGCAGGTATGGAATTCTACGATTACAAAAACTATGTTACATCTGGATTTGCACAAGGTGCACCAACAGATTTAATTCCTTGGTTAACTGCTGCAACGCCTCCAAACGTTCAGGGAACAACCATTGTAAATCCTGCAGGTGCTTCTACCAATTTTGATCAGTGGGAAAGAATTGCTTCTTCTATTGCACGGGTAAACTATTCATTCATGAATCGTTACTTATTAACTGCAGTAGTGAGAGTAGATGGATCCAGCAGATTGAAAAAAGGAAACTATTATGGAACCTTCCCAGGTGTTTCTTTAGGATGGAATATGCAAGAAGAAGCTTTCTATAAAAACTCTTTCTTGTCTAAATATATTACCAGAGTTAAGCCAAGATTAAGTTATGGTGTTAATGGTAATGTAAGTTCTTTAGGATTCTTTGCTACTTCACAGGTGTACAACAATGCAGGAACCTACAATGGATTTGGAGGTACTTATGTAGCCAACTATATCAACTCAGATGTAAGATGGGAGCGCACCAACAGTTTAAATATTGGATTGGATGCGGGCATTTTAAATGAGCGTGTTAGTTTCAGTGTAGACTATTTTGTTAGAAATGTATTTGACAAATTAGCCGGATTAAATATTTCTTCTCAAACCGGTTTTAGCAGTTTCACCACCAACTTAGGACAATTGCAAAATCGCGGTATTGAATTAGTAGTAAATGCTAAAATCATTGAGCCTAAAAAAGATGGAGGATTTGCGTTATCAGTTGGCGCAAACTACTATCATGTAAAAAGCTATGCAAAGAAATTACCTTTTAATGGTCTGGAAGGAAATAGAACCAGCGGTTTCTTTGTATGGGATCCTAATAACCCCGGAAAACAAATTTATGTAGGTGGTTTAGTGGAAGGGCAAAGAATTGGTTTAGATGAAGTTTGGGCTCCAAAATGGAATGGCATTTATACAGATCCATCCACTATTGCAAGAGATGCGAATGTGTACAATTCCTTCCTTCCTTACAATAACAAGCGTATCAAACAACTGGGAGATGCACAGTGGCATCAGGTAAATCCCAATGATACCATTGATAGCAGACAATTTGTATATGTAGGTAGAACAACACCTCAACATATGGGTGGCTTCAACATAGCCAGTTCTTTCAAAGGCATTCGTTTGTATGCACAGTTTGATTATGCATTCGGCTTCGTGATTTTGAACAACCAAATTGTAAGAGGATTGAGTCAGGTTCAAGGTTCTCAGAATTCAACTACCGATGTATTAAAAACATGGACACCGGACAATCCAACAGCTACCATGCCTAGATATTATTGGGCAAACCAGGGTAGAAACTATGCAACCGATGCAAGTGGAAATAATCCAGCTGCCAATTTATGGGAGAAAGGTGATTATGTAATGTTGAGAGAATTAACCCTTGCTTATGATTTGCCTACTTCTGTAATTAGCAGATACCTGGCTAATAGAGTAAAAGGATTGAGCGTAAACGTTACAGGATCTAACTTATTCTATCTGTCTGGATACAGTGGCAACTTCCCTGAAGTGGGCGGATTTGACCAAGGTAAATTCCCGCTACCAAGAAGATTAACCATTGGCGTAAGAGTAACCCTATAATGGATTGTTCAGCAATTAAAATGAAAGCAATGAAACACAATAAAATATTTATAACAGCTTCGCTACTCATCGTTCTGGTAGCAGCAGCTTGTACCAAAAAATTAGACGAAGTAGTACCGCAAAGCAGTATTAGCAAAGACCAGGCACTGAAAGATCCCAATGCTGCCAGAACCCTTTATTACGGTACTTATGGATTGTTCCGCTCTTATGCCAGTACCTTTCAGCAGTTAGGTGAAATGCGTGGTGATACTTGGGTGGATGGATTGTTCACAGAGAGTGTTGACGGTGGTTTGCAAAACTTATATCGCCACAACATCAGTAGCTTAAATGTACCTTTCAATAACTGGGGAGGTTTGTATAACCTATTGTATAATTTTAATAATGTCATTAAAATTATTCCTCAAACACCTTTGCCCGAAGCAGAGAAAACGCGAATCTTGGCAGAAGTGCATGGTTTAAGAGCCTATGTATATTATACCATGCTCAGAACCTGGGGTGCTGTGCCATTGAATACAGAACCAGTTGCAACCTTAACCAATACAGCAGAAACTTATAAGCCCAGAACAGGTGCGGATTCTATCATGTTACAAGTGAAAGCGGATATTGCTAAATCATTGGATCTGTTTGGCACTGCAACACCTGTATCAACTGATAAGCGTGTGGTGTGGAGTAAATTAGCTACACTGGTATTAAAAGGAGATGTTTTCATTTGGTCTGGAACCCATATGGGTGGCGGCGCTGCAGATTTTACAACTGCTAAAGCAGCATTGTTAGAAGTTAGAAATTTACAGGGTGCTAACTTGAATTTGCAAGCCAATTACCGCGACATTTTTGATCCCACCAAAAAAGTGAACAATGCAGAAATGATTTTTGCGATCAACTATGAATTGCAGCAAGCTCAATTAACTTTCTTTGGTAACTATTCTGTTAACTCCATTCAAGCAAATACACTGTCCTTTTCACAGGCTGCTACACCAACGGTTTCTTCTGTTTACCCATATGTAAATGGAGCGAACAGAGTAGGTATGAATCAGGCAATGATTACCCGTTTAACTTCTGGCTTGGCAGATCAAAGAATCAGCAATTCCTTCCGTGTTATGTATTCTAATGCAGCTCCTTTTGCTATTAGAGGAGTAATGTTGACTAAGTATTTGGGAACCGTTGCTGGAACTTCTCAAATTTACAATAACGATTATCCCATCTATCGCTATGCAGATGTGTTGTTGTTGTTAGCAGAAGCCAAAACCAAATTAGGGGAAGATCCTTCTGCAGAAATTAACGCGATTCGTTTAAGAGCTTATGGTAGTGGTTACACACCATTTGTGAGTGGAAGCCAAACTGCCAATATGAATGCCATTTTGGAAGAAGATCTTAGAGAATTCATAGGGGAAGGAAAGCGTTGGTTTAGTCTGCGCAGAGCAGGTGATGCATATACGTATGCCAATATAAATCCTGCTTATTTAAGTCCTAGCAGTACAGCTAAGTTCTTATTACCACTTTCTTTGACGATGCTAAATGCCGATCCTTTGTTAACACAAACAGCCGGCTACTAAAAAATACTTTATTAAGCAAGCATAAATGGTAGTTTTGAAAACCAGGGGGTAGCAATACCCCCTGCATTTATCTTTTAAATTTTTGTTATGGAATTTACCCATTTGCAAGGATTAATTGCCGCTCCTTTTACCCCAATGCATGCCGATGGCAGCATTCATCTTGAATTGATTCCCGATTATTATGCTTTACTAAAAGCCAATGGGGTTACCGGTGCTTTTATCTGCGGCTCAACTGGCGAAGGGGTTTCGCTTACATTACAGGAAAAGAAAGCAGTTGCAGAAGCCTGGGCAGCTTGCAGTAAAAATGACCCTGCTTTTTCAGTAATGCCTTTGTTAGGAGGAACCTGCATAGCAGATGCAAAAGAGTTGGCAAAGCATGCCCAAGAAATTGGATTAGACGCAGTATCATTTACTGCACCTTCTTATTTTAAACCTGCCAATGTGCAGATGCTGGCAGCTTGCTGTAAGGAAATTGCAGCAGTAGTTCCAGATATGCCTTTCTATTATTATCATATACCGGTGTTAACTGGCGTAGGCTTTCCTATGTACGATTTATTACAAGCAATAGATGGATTGATTCCCAACTTTGCAGGAGTGAAATATACCCATGAAGATTTTATGGATTTTTTATCTTGTTTGCATTTTAAGAATGGGAAGTACGATATGGTTTGGGGCAGAGATGAAAATATGTTACCCGCATTGGCCATTGGAACCAAAGCTTCTATTGGAAGTACATATAATTATGCAGCCCCCTTGTATCATCAATTGATGGAGGCATTTGAAGCGGGTGATTTGTTAAAGGCACAGGCATTGCAACAACAGTCCATTGATATGATACGCTTACTCGGAAAGTATGGTGGCATTGCAACGGGAAAAGCGTATATGAAATTGATTGGGTTAGACTGCGGTGGATTCAGGCTACCTGTGAAGAATATGGATGCAGTAGCTTTTGAACAATTTAAGCAAGAGGTTGCTAACTTGTCTTTTGACAGTTACTGTTCAAAAAAGCCAGCTGTAGCAAGGTAGGCTGTTGCAAAATAGGTGAAAACAAACCCTGCATTATGCACAATCTTGTATTTCTTTTTATTCTATCATTAATTGCGCAACCCTTGATTGCACAGACCCCTCATACACAAGCAGTAGAAACTTCCATAGCTGCAACCCTTCCTTCGATGGGTGTTGCAGGTCCTGTAACGGGCTTGCTACAAAATCATTTAATTGTAGCAGGGGGTGCAAATTTCCCTAATGGAATGCCATGGAAGGGAGGAAGTAAAATATATCATGACAAGATTTTTATTTATCAGCGGATTCACAAAGAAGAAAATCAACAACATATATCCTATCCTATAAAAGACGGCCATTCGGAAACGCAATTTCCACTTGAATTAATTGCGCAAGACCAGCAATTGCCAGAACCGATTGCGTATGCTGCCATTTGTAATACAGAGAAGGGACTTTTAGTGATTGGAGGAGAAAATGCAAATGGGATTAGTGATAAAACGAGGTTATTACAATGGGAGCCTGCAAATAAAAAAATAGTATACAAATCCTATCCTGCTTTACCCATTCCTCTTACCAATGCAAGTGCTGTTTGTGTAAACAACCGAATCTATCTAATGGGTGGTGAAACAGCAACAACAACCAGTGATATTATTTATGTTCTAGATAACAATCAACTTAGTAAGGGTTGGCAAGTAGTAGGTAAAATGCCGAAACCGCTTTCTCATACGGTGCTAACAAGCATTGCACATGAAGAAAATGCTGCTTTGTATGTAATGGGGGGGAGAAAAAAACAAGCCAGTGGAATCAGTTTATTTAGTCAATCGCTGTATAGGTATAATATTAAAGAGAATACTTGGGAACAATTGGCTGATATGCCCTACGCATTGAGTGCAGGAACAGGTGTTTGGTGGAATCAAGACCAACTCATTTTATTTGGCGGCGATAAGGGCGTTGTATTTAATCAAGTAGAAAAATATTTAGTTGCCATTGCCAACGAAACGGATTCAATAAAAAAACAAGCACTGATTCAACAAAAAAACAATTTGCAGGAAAGCCATCCAGGCTTCAGTAGAGAGATTCTAATGTACGCTGCCAATACCAATCAGTGGACAGCAATCGGTAAGCTTACACAGGATACACCGGTAACCACTTCTGCTTTTATTTGGAAATCCGCTGTCTATATCCCTAGTGGAGAAATTAAAGCAGGCGTAAGATCACCATATATATTACAAATCAATTTCCATCCCCCGCATCCATGATAGCTTCTAAAAAATATCCTTGGGTGGTAGTAGCGTTACTATGGGTAGTAGCGCTACTCAATTATATGGACAGGCAGATGCTGAGTACCATGAAACCCGCTATGCAGGCCGATATTGAGGCTCTGAATAGCGCCACTCATTTCGGAAATCTCATGGCAGTTTTTTTGTGGATCTATGGATGCATGAGTCCTGTTTCTGGTATCATAGCCGATAGGGTCAATCGAAAAAAAATTATTGTCGGAAGTTTATTTGTGTGGAGTGCCATCACATTTACGATGGGATATGCTACCACCTTTGATCAATTGTATTGGTTAAGAGCAGGCATGGGTATTAGTGAAGCTTTGTATATACCAGCTGCTCTTTCCTTAATAGCCGATTACCACGATAACAAAACGCGTTCCTTGGCTATTGGTATTCATATGACGGGTTTGTATATGGGACAAGCGTTGGGTGGATTTGGCGCAACAATTGCCGCAAGCTATTCCTGGCAATCGGCATTTACCAGTTTTGGGTTGATTGGAATCGTCTATTCTGTGGTATTGATTTTATTTTTGCGAGAGAAGCCTACAGTTGGCAGTACGGACCTAGCGGCAGCGGTTGCCTCAACAGTAACGCATCCTAGCCCATCCTCAAAAATTAAATTCTCTGCACTTGCATCTGTCTTCAAAAGTTTAACAGTCTTACTTTCCAATATTTCTTTCTGGGTCATCTTATTTTATTTTGCCGTTCCTAGTTTGCCGGGTTGGGGTGTGAAGAATTGGTTGCCCACTTTGTTTTCACAAAACTTACATATTGAAATGTCATTGGCTGGGCCACTATCTACCATTACGATTGCGGCTTCTTCCTTTTTGGGTGTTATACTCGGTGGTATACTTTCAGATAAATGGGTGCAAAAAAATATCCGTGGTCGTATCTATACCAGTGCTATTGGGTTATCATTAACTATTCCTGCATTATTATTAATTGGTTTTGGCGATAGTATGTTTCATATGGTAGGAGCCGTTTTCTTTTTTGGCTTTGGCTATGGAATGTTTGATGCGAACAATATGCCGATTCTCTGTCAGTTTGTAGAAGCAAAGTACAGAGCTACTGCTTATGGACTCATGAATATGACAGGCGTATTTGCCGGCGCATTCATTACAAATATGTTAGGTAAGTCAACTGATGCAGGAAGTTTAGGAAAGGATTTTGCATTTATGTCTGTAGTAATTGTGTTTGCGTTGGCTTTACAATTGACCGTTTTGCGGCCGAAAAATTCAATCGATTAAACTGGCTATATGAAAAAAATCTCCATCATTGGAATGGCTTTAATGTTTTTGTTGCAAGTTGGTTGTTCCAAAAAATCCATTGCAGCACCGGGTGAAGTAAAAGCTATTGCTTATGCACCAGCTATTCCCGTATTAAAAGGTTTAGAACAAAATGCGGTATTAAGAGTGGGTATTTTTATTCCAGCAGATCAAACTGCACAAGATTTTCAAAAGATTAGCATGACACTAAATGGAGCTGCTATTTCGGATGTAGAAAAATTGCAATTCTATTTAACCGGTGCAGAGCCATTTAATACACAGCAATTATTAACCAGTTTCCAGCCCACTACTGCTCAATTTGATGTGCCCCTTAGTTTGAAACTCAATGCGGGTGCTTATTTTGTTTGGGTAAGTGTACAGTTAAAATCAAGCGCATCCATTGATGGACTCATAGAAGTTCGCGCAAAAAAATTATGGACTTCGAATGGTAAAGCCATTACTATTGCTGAACCTGCAGGTCCTTATGCAAAACAAAAAGGGAGTGCAGTTCGCAAAGCCAATGAGGATGGGGTACATACCTACCGTATTCCCGGTATGGTTGCAACGGATAAAGGAACTTTGTTGTCTGTGTACGATATCCGTTACAAAAACAGCGCGGATTTGCCTGGCAATATAGATGTTGGGTTGAGTAGATCCACCGACAGTGGAAAAACTTGGCAGCCCATGAAAGTGATTATGGATATGGGAGCGCCGCATGAAAACAACGGCGTGGGTGATCCCGCCATACTTTTTGATCCCATCACTAAAAAAATATGGGTAGCCGCATTGTGGAGTAAGGGCAATCGTTCCATTGCAGGATCATTACCTGGTATATCCCCCGATACCACTGGACAATTTGTTTTAGTAAGCAGTGACGACGATGGACTAACTTGGTCTACACCTTACACGATTACCCCTCAAATTAAAAATCCCAAATGGCATTTGTTTTTCAATGGTCCAGGATCGGGTATTGCAATGAAAGATGGGAAGTTGGTTTTTGCCGCACAGTATTGGGACGACGTAAAGAAGCCTTATTCCACTATTATTTATAGCAATGATCATGGCGCTAGTTGGGTAGGAAATTTGAACGGACCTAAATCCAATACAACTGAAAGTCAGGTGGTAGAAACTACTCCTGGTACTTTAATGCTGAATATGCGTGATAATCGGGGTTCATTCAGAAGTGTTGCCACTACTAGTAATATGGGCGCAACTTGGACAGAACATGCTACTTCTTACAATGCATTGCAAGATCCCGTTTGCATGGGTAGTATTATCAAAGCACAAGTGAAAGTGAAAGGGGTGATGAAAGAAGTATTGTTCTTCAGCAATCCCAATACTACCAATGGTCGTTACGATATTACCATTAAAGCGAGTTTAGATTTAGGACAAACTTGGTTGCCTGCCAATCAGTTGTTGATAGATGAAAGAAACTGTTATGGATATTCTTCTTTAACACAAATAGATGCAGAAACAATTGGTATTCTCTACGAAGGAACACGGGACTTGTATTTTGTAAAAGTTCCTGTGGCGTCTATTATCAAGTAGGGAAAATCGTAGGGTAATAAAAATTGAAGTTATACTTTATTAAAAACATTCCAAATCACTTAATTATATATGTCGTATTCTATCAAAGAGCTAACAGAACTCGCTTCCTTTTATAAAAACCAATTACTGAATAGCACAATTCCTTTTTGGTTTCCCAAATCTTTTGATGAGGAATATGGTGGATACCTTTTGATGAGGGATGCAGACGGTTCTTTAATAGACGATGATAAGGCAGTTTGGATTCAGGGGCGCGCTACCTGGATGCTCTCAACCTTATACAATACAGTAGAACAAAGGCCAGAGTGGTTGGCAGGTGCTAAGCTAGGCTATGATTTTTTAAACAACTATTGTTTTGACAGCGATGGACAAATGTTCTTTCATGTGACCCGTGATGGAAAGCCCATTCGCAAAAGAAGATATTTTTTTTCTGAAACTTTCTATGTGATTGCAGCTGCCGCTTATGCCAAAGCTTCTGGCGATGAACAAGCTGCTTTTAATGCCAGAAGGGTGTTCGACAAATGTATCCAGTATGCCACTACGCCCGGACTGTTGCCTGCAAAATTTACAGGAACCAGACCTAGCAAAGGAATTGGGGTACCCATGATCATGATGAATACAGCGCAACAGTTACGGGAAACCATTGGGCATGCTCCTTGTGATGAATGGATCAGCCAATGGATCTATGAAATAGAAACTTATTTTGTAAAAGACGATATTCAATGCGTAATGGAACAAGTGGCACCAGACGGTTCAATTATTGATCATATTGATGGACGCACTTTGAATCCTGGCCATGCTATGGAAGGTGCCTGGTTTATTTTGCATGAAGCCAAGCATAGAAACAATGATCCGCATCTAATTAATCTGGGATGCAGAATGTTGGACTATATGTGGGAGCGAGGCTGGGACAAAGAGCAGGGTGGCATCCTTTATTTTAGAGATGTTTATAATAAGCCTGTACAAGAGTATTGGCAAGACATGAAATTTTGGTGGCCACATAACGAAGTGATTATTGCTACTTTACTAGCATACCAGATGACGGGCAAAGAAAAATATGCCCTCTGGCATAAGCAGGTTCAGGATTATGCGTATTCCCATTTTCTGGATATGCAGCATGGTGAGTGGTTTGGCTATCTGCATCGTGATGGAACCATTGCGCAAACAGCAAAAGGAAATTTATACAAGGGGCCTTTTCATTTACCGAGACAAGAATGGTATTGCATGCAAATACTTAAATCGTATTTGTCGTGAGGAGGCTAGCGATTTTGCTGATGGCTGTTATAGTAGTTGCTTCATCGGCTGTTGCGCAGTCTTCGGCTGCGAAATCCTCTTCGGCCAACACGCAGCTGAGCCTCAACCGAATTTTCACCAATAATATGGTGTTGCAGCGAGACCAGCCCATTCATATATGGGGTAAGGGTTTACCAGGGACAAAGGTTCAGATCTACTTATTAAAAAGTGCCAGCAATAAGTCAACCAAAATAAACTCCCAACCTGCCATTGTCTCAGCAAAAACTACGATAGTAAAAGCAGACAGCAGTTGGTCAGTCTACCTGCCTGCATTACCAGCCAGTAATACTCCCCATGCACTAAAAATCACTTCGGGTAAAAATCATATTCAATTTCAAAATATTCTTATTGGCGATATCTGGGTATGTATTGGGCAAAGCAATATGGAGTGGCCCATGCAACGCGAAATGTTTTACACGGAAGCCAAAGAAAGGGCTGAGCAACCCTTGTTACGTTTTTGTAATCCCAGTTATGCGGGTAAAAATATATTCAATCAATATTTTTCGGATAGCGTTTTGAAGATGCTAAATCCTAAGACATTTTATGCCAATACCCAATGGGAATCAAGCGATAGCAATCATTTCAAAAACATGAGTGCGGTGGCTTATTATTACGGAAAGGAAATTGTTGAAAAAACCAAGATCCCGATTGGCTTGATCAATTTGTCCATTGCAGGTGCTCCTTTGGAAACATTTATCGGTATAAAAGCCTTACAAGCCGATGCAGCTTTTGCAGCCAAAGCTGAAGAGCCATGGCTTACAAATCCTGCGTTACCTGTTTGGGTAAAAGAAAGAGGTAATCAAAATTTAAAAACAGGAACCCATCATCCTTTTAAACCAGGACAAGCTTATGAAGCAGGTATTGAACCCTTGTTCCCATTTCCTATCAAGGGCATTATTAATTATCAGGGAGAGAGCAACGCGCAGGAAATTGAAAGGGTACAAGAGTATGCAGCCCTATCGAAACTGATGGTCAACGATTATCGAAAGAAATGGAATCAACCAAAGCTACCTTATTATTATGTTCAATTGTCTTCTATTGATACGGCCAAATACAAGGGGCATTTTTGGGGTTCATTTAGAGAGGAACAAAGAAAGATTTTATCGCTCATTCCTTTTTCGGGAATGGCAGTTTGTAGCGATATTGGTTTCAAAGACAATGTACATCCTACCAATAAAAAATGGGTGGGAGAACGATTGGCCAGATGGGCTTTGCATAAAACCTATGGTCAAGATATTTTACCATCGGGGCCACTGCCTACAAAAGCGGTGTATGAAAATGGGGAAGTGATTGTATATTTCCAGTATACGGGAAAGGGATTACAAGCGGCTCTACCTGACGATTTTAAATGCAACGCAAACGCTGAAGCGCAATCGCTTCGCGGATTTTCTTTGGATGGTATTCATCCCATAGCTGCCACTATTCAGCAGCAAAGGATTCATATTCCAGTTTCATCCAAGCCTGACTACATTTATTATGGATGGAAATCGTATAGCGATGGTAATTTGGCAAACAGTGAACTACTTCCTGCTTCCACATTTAAAATAAGCGTAGAAAATGCACAAGTGGTTTTGCCCACTTATCCCGATTCTATTTTCAATACTTATTATCATCAGCGCGCAAGTTTGTTTAGATCTTTGCCGATTACATCGGTTAGCAAGTTTAATACAACAGAGTCGCAACCTGCTTCTCAGCGCGACATTATTTTCTTAGGCAATAGCATCAACGACGGCTCAGAGTGGTCAGAATTGTTCAATGATATTAGAATAAAAAACAGAGGTATCAGTGGTGACATAACAGCGGGGATTATTCATCGGTTGAAAGAAATTACGGATAGAAAACCTGCCAAAGTATTTTTAATGATTGGCATTAACGATTTGGGTAGAAGTGTATCGCCTGATTCTGTGGTCAAAAATATTTTGCTGATCCATGATTATCTAAAGCAAGAAAGCCCTGCCACCAAAGTATATATTGAAAGTATACTTCCTGTAAATCCCAGCTTCGGAAAATTTGCAGGGCAAGTAAGTAAAGTAAAAGAAATACTCCAAGTCAATGCTATGCTAAAAGCTTCTGCTGCAATGCATTGTTTTGCATTTATCGATTTGCATAGTTCATTCGTAAATGCACAAGGGTATTTAGATCCAAAGTATACCAATGATGGGTTGCATTTGGTGGGTGCGGGATATCAGTTGTGGCGACATTTAATTTATCCGAAAGTATTTGACTTAACAGAGAAGCCTGCTTTGATTCCTATGCCTACAAAAGTAGAATGGAAGCAAGGTTATTATTCTTTGATAGCTGGCAAAACTTTGGCCGAACAAGTACAGATAGAATGGAACGACACAAAGAGGGAGAACAAAAATGAAGCTTACTCATTAAAAGTAACTCCCGAAAAAATCCTCATTAAAGCGGCAACACAACACGGCGTCTTCAATGCCCTACAAACCTTACAGCAATTGGCACGTAATGGCCAAACCATTGATGCAGTGGAGATTCAAGATGCACCCGCTTTTGCCTGGAGAGGTTATATGATTGATGTGGGTAGAAATTATTTGTCGATGGATTTGCTAAAGCAGCAAATTGATATCATGGCAAAATTCAAGTTGAATGTATTCCATTTTCATGCTACGGAAGATATTGCCTGGAGAATCGCCATTAAGCAGTATCCTCAATTGACTGCTCCTGAACATATGCTACGCAACAAAGGCATGTACTATACAGAGACTGAAATCAAAGAACTGATTGCGTTTTGCAAGGCTCGCAATATTTTATTTGTTCCTGAAATAGATATGCCAGGGCATAGTGCGGCTTTTAAGCGTGCTATGAAAACCGATATGCAGAGCGATTCTGGCTTGGTGATTGTAAAAAATATTCTCAAAGAATTTTGTACTACTTACGATGTACCCTATATCCATATTGGAGCGGACGAAGTAAAAATAACGAATCCCAATTTTATTCCGGAAGTCACCCGATATATTCAAAGCCTTGGGAAAAAAGTGATTGGCTGGCAACCCGGCGGAAACTTTTTAGACAGCACCATCCGACAACTATGGATGGACGATTTGGGTAAGATTACCAATGATAAAAACATACAGTATATCGATTCCCGGCATTTGTATTTGAATCATATGGATCCACTAGAATCAGTAACCACTATTTTTAACAGACAGCTGGCCAATAAAGACCATGGGGATCAAAATGCACTCGGAGCCATTATTTGCACTTGGCACGACAGAGCAGTAGAGAAGCAGGAAGATGTATTGCAAATGAATCCTGTGTATCCAGCCATGATGGCTTTTGCAGAGAGAAGTTGGAGAGGGGGAGGACAAGCCGGATGGATTGCGAATATCAGCGATGGAGATGCTAAAGCATTTGCAGAGTTTGAAGAGCGATTGCTAAGTCACAAAAAACAATATTTTACTCCTATCAACGGAGCCACAATCAAAACGGCTTTCCCTTATCAGCGTCAAAGCCATTTGGAATGGCAGCTTTATGATGCCAATGAAAAATACATCAAGACCGTGACGGGCGGAACTGTTGTATTGCGTCACTGGTGGGCCCCCTTGATTAAAGGCGCCATTGATTCTATTCAACCGAATACTACTTGGTATGCGCAAACGGAAATTTGGAGTGACGAAAATGGCACCAAGCCTTTCTGGATTGGGTTTAATAATTTATCGCGTTCCCCAGCAACGGATGCTCATCCGATGGGTGAATGGAGTGCGAATAAACCCAGTGTTTGGGTGAACAATCAAACGATTGCGCCCCCCATTTGGAAAAGAGGTGGACAAAAAGGGAACGCAGAAATTCCGTTAAGTGACGAAGGATTTGAATATCGTACACCCACTATGATTGATTTGCAAAAGGGATGGAACAAAGTGCGCATCAAAATTCCCATTGATCAGTTAAAAGTCAAGGATTGGCAAAATCCTGCGAAGTATATGTTCACGTTTGTTCCGGTGGAATAAGCGGTTAGCTGAGGGATATTTTACATTATTTACAAATTGAATACGATCCTATGATTAAAAAGTACTTAAATAGAGATTTCAATAGACTTATTTTTCAAAACACTAGATTTCTAGGAAGGTATTTACTTCTTTCTGTATTTGTATTTGCTTTTTTCATGCAACCCAAAAGTTTATTCGCCCAACGCGATACTATAGCACTTAATACAAACTGGCAATTTAAAACCGATAAGCAATCAGAGGGAGTAAAAACGGCTTGGTATGCAGGCGCGTTAACCAACTCTCGAGAGGTTCAAATCCCCCATACCTGGAATATAGAAGACAGCAACCAAACCCATTATGGATGGGCATGGTACCAACGCATGTTGGATATACCTGCGCAATATAAAAATAAGCAAGTGGTGCTTGAGTTTGGGGCAGTGAATCATACTGCCTTTATCTATTTGAATGGCAGTAAAATTGCGGAACATATTGGCGATGGGTTCAATAAATTCAAAGTAGATATTAGCAAGCTGATTAAAACAGGAGAAAAGAATCTGTTAACCGTAGCTGTCAATAACGATTATGGAAAAAACAAAGTGCCCTATGGCAGTTCATTTGATTGGCCGAATGATGGGGGATTGATTCGCAAAGTGAATATGGTTGTTACACACCCTGTTGCACCTCAGCAAATTTGGGTAACGCCCACTTTGCATAAAGACTCTTCCGCAACGGTGAAAATTCGGCTGCCTTTTAACAAAGCCATACTCGATAAAAAATATACAGGTATAAAAAATCAGTTGAAGCTGAATATTCAAATAGCCCCAGATATTGATCAATATAAACGATTAACCCATCAGCCGAATCTAACGGTATATGAATTAGCGAAAAAGCAGTTGACAACTGCATTATTAACCCCCGAATGGGAGGGAGAAATTGCCTACGCTACGGTTCAAATACCGAAGGTAAACCCATGGCATTTTGATTTTCCACATCTTTATTTTGTGGGCGTTTTCGTAACGACTGAAAAGGAAATGATTGATGTGATTGGCACTACTGTTGGATTTAAGAGTCTTGCATTTATCAATGGTCAAACATATTTGAATGGAGAGCGCGTGAAATTAATGGGGGTAGAGTGGACAGCAGGCTCCAATCCTGATTATGGTTTTGCAGAAACAGATTCCGTTATTTTAGCCAACTGCCGATTGATGAAAGAGGTGAATGCTATTTTCACGAGACAACATTTTCAGCAGGACGAATTGTTTTATGATTACTGCGATCGCAATGGTATTTTGGTGCAACAGGAAGTTCCCCTTTGGGGTCCTGAAACCCCAGCCAGTGAAGCGGTTCAGCAAATAGCCATGAAGCAGTTGGAAGATATGACGGCTAACTTATACAATCATGTTAGTATATTTTCCTGGGGAGCGGGTAACGAATTAAGAGCGCGTGATGCAGATATGAAACCCTTTATCAGTGCACTCATGAAACGTTCCAGAGTACTCGATCCTAGCAGACATACTGCTTATGTGAGCAACACGTTAACGCATGGTTATAGTAACGATCCCAATTTTGTTCCGGATGCAGCAGCAGAGGGAGACTACTTGATGATGAATGAATACGGTGGTAGTTGGTGGAGTATACCTACAGGCAAGATTCATCTTTACTTAGATAGTGTGCATATGAGTTATCCTACTAAGCCATTTTTTATTTCAGAGTTTGGATTGTGTGAACCTAATTTTAAGGGAGGTGATGAACGAAGAGTAGAAGACTTGATTTATCATATGGCGATTTATGAAAGCAAGCCTTATGTGGAAGGCGCCATTTACTTTGATTTAACGGATTACAGAACCCATTATCCCGGCACAACGGATATAGGTAAATTCAGAAGAAGAATTCATGGGGTCTATGATATGTATGGGAATCCCAAGCCTTCTATGAAAGTTTTGCGTGAACAATCTACTCCAATCGAAATACAACATGTGGCAGGGGGTGAAAAAGGAAAATTGAATATCACTTTGTATGGAAGTATGGGGTTGCCACAACATACTGTGAGTGGCTATCAATTGTATATTTCTTCTGCGCCTGATAATTATTTAGCAACAAAAGCCCATCCATTGCCTACGCTGAAACCCGGTCAACGACATGGTGTAAAGGTAGATGCGCTAAAAGGTCCTTATTACATCACCATTGTACGTCCTTTGGGAACCATTGCTACACAGAAGGGGTTTGTGGAGTGAGTTTCAATAGGAAAAATATGCTTTAAAATGTTGAATAAATCCATCATAAAGTACTATATTTGTTAATAATGATGGAAAAAAACAACATAGCATTGCATGAATTTAGCGATAAGGCCATCTTAGCTGAATTAGGAGACTTTGTGAAAAGGACTCGACTCGAGCAGAATAAAACACAGCAACAGTTAGCCGATTTAGCGGGTGTTAATCGCTCTACCATTGTACAAATTGAAAATGGTAATGGGTCTACTATGCTCAGTTTTATTCAGGTCTTACGGTCATTAGAACAACTACACCTTTTTGCCAGTTTTCAACAAAAGCCTTTGATTAGTCCATTATTATTGGCAAAACAAGAGATGAGAAAAAGAAGACGTGCAAGAACAATACCTAAATCCATTTCAAAAAAGCCGAAATCGGATTGGTAATGATTACAAATGCATTTATAAAAATTTGGGACAGCACAGTAGGAGCCATTTCTTGGGATGCTCAAAAAGGGTTAGCTTTTTTTGAGTTTGAGCCGAGCTTTCTAAATACCCCTTGGGACTTATCGCCAATAAAAATGTCTACTAGTATCGCTCGTGGTAGAATATTTTCTTTCCCCGAATTAATTCGAAATAATACTTTTAAAGGATTACCAGGTTTATTGGCAGATGTTTTACCAGATAAATATGGGAACGAATTAATCAATACATGGCTTACACAAAATGGTAGACCTGTAGATAGCATGAATCCAGTTGAATTACTTTGTTTTATTGGAAAAAGGGGTATGGGTGCATTGGAATTTGAGCCTGTTATAGCTGGAGCATTTGACAAGTCTACTAGAATTGAGATCAGTCAGTTGATTGACATTGCGCAAGCTATACTTTCTAAAAAGCAACAATACAAAGCAAAACTATCCAATGAGGATGCCAAGGCTTTAAGTGATATATTGAAGATTGGAACATCTGCTGGAGGTGCTAGGGCTAAAGCGGTGATTGCATTTAATGAAAAAACAGGTGAAGTGAAATCGGGTCAAGCAGATGTGTCAAAAGGTTTTGAACATTGGCTTATAAAATTTGATGGTGTAACTGATGCAGAAATTGGCGTTTCAAATGGGTATGGAAGAGTTGAAATGGCCTATCATTTGATGGCCAAACAAGCGGGTATTCAAATGATGGATTGTAGGCTATTTGAAGAAAATGGACGTGCACATTTTATGACGAAGCGATTTGATCGAGAAAAAAATAATCAAAAATTACATGTGCAAAGCTTTTGCGCACTGAATCATTTTGATTTTAATGAAGTAAATAGTTTTAGTTACGAACAGCTTTTTCAAACAATGCGTAGCTTACGCCTGCCTTATCCAGCGGCAGAACAATTGTTTCGAAGAATGGCTTTTAATGTAATGGCTCGAAACTGTGATGATCATACTAAGAATTTTGCTTTTATTATGAATAGAGAAGGCAATTGGTCTCTAGCTCCTGCTTTTGATATTTGTCATGCCTATAGACCTGGAAGTACATGGGTAAGCCAACATGCTCTAAGTATAAATGGGAAGCGAAATAATATTGTTAAAGACGACCTTTTAGCTGTTGCAAATAATATGAATATTAAGAAGGCGGAATCTATTTTGAATCAAATAAAAGATACGGTTGCTTCCTGGAAAGACTTTGCTACTGAAACAAAAGTTAAGCCAAAGCTGAGGGATGCTATTGGAGAGACATTGCTTTTCTTGTGAGTAGTTCTAAGTCCTGTAATTTTCTACAAAAAAGATTAGATGTGGTTAATAAGCAACTAAAACATCGTAGATCTTCATCGGGTTTCTATGAACGATTCACTAGTGAAAATTCAACATATGTCGAAAAAAACACATAATTTCGACATGAATTTTTTTTCATGTTGATTTAACTGTCATCAAGTTTATTTGATGATGAAAAATTTGCCAAAAATCGTCATCATGGCTTTTGATAGAAATACGCCTTACAATGAATTGCCCAATTTACCTCCACCGGGTTTTATTGAATCGCCTGAAATTTTAAAACAGCTTGCAAAAGCAGCCCGTTATTTAGGGGAATTAAATGGACTCTGCATATCATTGCCTGATCCTCAAATTTTAATCAATACAATTGTTTTACAAGAAAGTAAAGATAGTTCTGCTATTGAAAATATTGTTACTACACAAGATGAATTATATAAGGCAGCAACGGAAGACGATACAAATAATCTTGGAGCAAAAGAGGTATTAAATTATAAAGAAGCATTGTATGTTGGTATGAAAAGATTGCAAGATCAACAAAATCTATTGTTGACTAATACCATGGTAGAGATTGTCCAAACCATAAAACAAAATAATGCTGGAATAAGAAATGTGCCAGGCACTTCATTAAAAAATGCCATTAATGGCGAAGTAGTTTATACTCCACCTTGTTGTGAAGATGTAATAAGGGAAAAATTAAGTGCTTTAGAACAGTTCATAAATGATCCTGAATTTTCCTCTTTTGATCCACTCATTAAAATGGCTTTTATTCAGTATCAGTTTGAGTCCATACATCCATTTCCAGATGGTAATGGAAGAGCTGGTAGAATCTTAAATGCGTTATACCTTGTTCAACAGGGCTTATTAATACAGCCTGTGCTTTATTTGAGTTCATATATCGTAAAGCACAAAACTGAGTACTATCAACTATTAAGATCGATTACAGAAAAGGAAAACTGGCAGGATTGGGTTATGTATATGCTAACAGCTTTGATAGAGACTACACAGCTCACTGCAAAAAAAATGAAGGCAATGCTATCATTAAAAAGTAATTATGAAAAGCAACTAAAGGAAGTTTTAGGAACATCTTTTAGTTATGATTTACTTCAATTGATGTTTACCTTGCCATACTTAAAAATTGATTTATTAGTAAAAAAAGAAATTGCACATAGACAAACAGCTTCTACTTGGTTAAAGAAACTTTCAGATGCTGATATTGTTAGACCACAAAAAATCGGGAGAACAACCTATTATATCAACTTCCGTTTGATGGAAATACTTTCAAGCGATTCATAAATAAAAACAAAAAAACTTGCAACTCCTAACTGCTATTTTCAAATTAATCGTTCTGGTAGCCATTCAAATCATTATTGAACAGGCGCCACAATTGATATTAGGTAATCCAGAAATCACGATCAACCTCAGTTTTATTTTTATTATCAACTGTGGGTTGTTGTTATTCACCAGCAACTATCGGTGGTTCTATATTCTGCAATATATTTCCTTGGCTATTTATGCAATTGTACTCGTGCCACAGTTGTTCTTCTTTAATATGTTCAACTTTTATGCACGGATGAACTATATCTTTTTGAGTCCAGGCAATTTTATCATTGCATTTGTTTACTTGTTGATTGTAACTGTCGTTATTACTGGCATCGTTTGGCTTCAGGTAAAGCTGATGAAAAGCATGGGGCGATTTGTGGGAGTGGTTCCTGTTTTTGCAGGTCTATTGATCATTTGCGAATTCGCAACACCAGCAATAACTATTCTTTCAAAGCATGCTATACATGATAAAAATAGTATCAATAATTCTAATGAAGAAACCAGCCAACAGGACTCTTGGATTTATTGGCGCAAGCTCATCATCACTTATATAGGCAGCAACAATATTGCACAAATACAAAAAGATTACGCCAAATTCAGCAAAGGGAAAACTTCCATCACCCCCTATGCCTGTGATACGGCAACTGACGGAATCTCAGCCAGTCTTGCTCCCACCATGCAATACCTTTATGATACCAATGCAAAAAAGGATTTTTTAGTATTGATGGAAAGTTGGGGCGAACTGGCAGAACCCCGCGAGCAGGAGAAACTCATTAATCATATCAAGACGTTATTTAAACAACACGGGCCAAAGCTTACGCAAAATTACACGGTAGAATTCGGCCGCACTTGTTTCCACGGCAATACCAGTTCTGCGGAGGGACGCGAAATGTTGAACATGAACGATGAGGAATCTTATCGGGCTTTTCTGGAGCATGGGGTAAAGCCTACACATAATATTACGGAATACAAAAACCAGAACGGCTATCATACTATTGCAGGATTCACCGCATCCAAACAATATGGCAGTAATTCCAGTAATGCCGAAGGATTCAGAAGAGCATTGGGCTTTAAAAGCCGATTTTATTACGAAGAACTCAGCAAGCATTATCCAGATAACAAAGAGAATACCTATAAAGCGGTTTTCGACGAAAATTTAATCGATAGCATACTCAACGAGAGCAAACGCTATGAAAAGGTTTTTGCCTATGCCCTCACCATCAATACGCATACCCCTTTTCGGTTTGATGTAAAGAACAATATTGACGGTAAATACTATTATAAGGTAAAGCGCGAACTTTTTAAAAGCTTTAAAGAAAACCAACAGGCATACGATCAGTTTTATCGGATTGCCTCTATTATCAATCATACGTTTAAGCGGCTCGCGGAAGCGGGTCCCACAGGCGACGGCACAGCACCCACCGCGAGACGCAACAGCACCCCACAACCAGGAGCCTCTGCCGCCCCCTTCGACCGCATCCTCATCATTGGCGACCATGCCAACCCCGATTTTCGCACCCGCGGCCTATATAATATGAAAACCGTTCCCTTCCTAATCATCCGCCGCAAAATCCAAGGAGGTAACAATTTGGTAACAATGCCGTAACAATTGCGTAACAATGGCGTAACATTGAGGTAACACAGCGCTGGTAATTTTGCATCATAAAATATTCAAGTGATGCAACAACCCCCGGCAATCAGATTATTTTTTACCTTTTTCTTCACTGTTTTAGTTACAACAGTGTTTTCACAGGCTAAAATCAACGGTAAAGTAATCTCCGCCACAAATGAAACCTTATCTGGAACCTCTATCAAATTAGAAGGTCCTACCAGCAGAACCGTAGCAGCCGATGTAGAAGGACGTTTCAGCATTTCGGTAAAGCCAGGAAAGTATACCCTGACTTTTTCACGTGTAGGGTATCAAACCAAAATTTTAGAAGGAATCGAAGCAAAAGAAGGCATTGAAGCCAATGATTTAAACGTAGTATTAGATTTAAAAACCACCACCACAGAAGTAGTGGTTCGTTCCTCTGCCCGTAAAGAAAGTTCTAACGCCATGATTGTGTTTCAAAAGACAAACACAGCCATGTCAAGTGGATTGGCAGCAGACTTCATCAGAAGAACACCCGATAGAAATACATCAGACGTATTAAAGCGTGTGAGTGGTGCTTCTATTCAAGATAATAAATTCGTAGTGGTTCGTGGATTAAGCGATCGTTACAACCAGGCTTTATTGAACAATGCCTTAATGCCAAGTTCAGAGCCAGATAAAAAAGCATTCTCTTTCGATATCATTCCAGCAGCCATGATTGATAATATCATTATCAATAAAACGGCTACCCCTGATTTACCAGGTGAATTTGCTGGTGGATTGGTGCAGGTTAACACCCGCGATATCCCTACTAAGAATCAATTAAACGTAACTGTTTCTTTGGGATACAACTCTCAAAGTACTTTCAAGAGCTTCACTGGCAATCAGCGCAGCAACACTGCCTGGTTAGGTTTTGATGGTGGTGGCAGAAGTTTGCCTTCCAGCATGCCGAATACAGTAACTTACAGAGGCTTAACTGACAACGAAAAAATTTCTATCAGCAAAGACTTCAATGGCAATGCATACGGCGAAAAAGTAAACACAGCAGCGCCTATCCGCACAGTAAACTTAGCTTGGTCTAATACAAAGACTTTCAAAAACGAAGCTAAGTTGGGTTCAATTGTTTCAGTATACTACAGAAATGCTTCTATCATTTATGATGATGTAGAAAGAGGTCGTTTCGAAAAAGTAAGAACACCTATTTTCACCGGTTCTGAAATTCAGAATCGTTATTCAACCAACTTGGGTGTTATGGCCAACTTCACTTATATGAAGGGTGCTACTAAAATCTCTTTCAGAAATATTCTGAATCAGGTTTACGAAGAGAACTATTTAAATAGAAATGTAGAGAATATTGGTCGTTTACAGAATGTGTCTTTGCGTTCTAATTTCTTAAACCAGCGTTTATTAATCAGCAGCCAAATTGAAGGAGAGCATTTGTTAAGCCAAAGCCGCGGCATCAAATTTATCTGGAATGCCAACGGTTCTTTCAATAGCAAATCACAGCCTGATTTCAGAACAGCTCAGTATACCCGTAACCTGGGTGCAACCACTGGTGCTTATACTTTAGATGATGATGATACCAGAAGATTCTTCTCTGAATTAAAAGATTATTCAACTGGCTTGAATGGTACATTGGTTGTTCCATTTAATATGGGGGGATTAAAGCAGACGATGAAATTAGGAGGCTCTACATTATTACGTTTCCGTGATTTCAATGCCCGCGTATTTAGATACAGACCCGTAGGTAACAATAGCAATTTGGAATTGCCTTTCGACAAAATGTTCCAAACAAGCAATATCAATGCAAATGGTTTATTGCTAGAAGAGCAAACACAGAACACAGACCGTTACTTTGGTATCTCTGCATTGAATAGCGGATACTTAATGTTCGATAATAAATTGACCAATAGTTTACGCGTGATCTGGGGTGCGAGAGCAGAATTCTTTGAACAATTCTTAAGCAGCCGTGACCTGGCTTTGAATAGAGTAAGAGTAAATACACAGAAATGGGATTTCTTACCTTCTTTGAATATTACCAATAGTTTCAACAACCAGCACCAAATCCGTTTTGCTGTATCTCAAACGGTTGCCCGTCCTGAGTTCCGTGAGATTGCACCATTCCAGTTCTTCGATTATGAAAGCATCTGGGGTATTGGTGGAGAAACATCTTTAAGAAGAACTAAAATCTTCAACGCAGATATCCGTTACGAATACTATCCTAAGTCTGGTGAAATGATTTCAGTAGGTGTGTTTACCAAGAAATTCACTGATCCTATCGAATTAAGAATGGACGGTGGAAGTAACGCAGACCGTTGGTTGTTCAGCTATACCAATGCAGCTTCCGCAACCCTAGTAGGAGCTGAAGTAGAAATCAGAAAAGGAATGGACTTTGTAAGTGACAAATTGAAAGATTTCACTTTCATTGGTAATGCAACCGTTCTAAAATCAACGGTGAAGTTGAACTCAACACAAGCAAGTGGTAAAGAAACCACACAGAACAGACCATTGTTTGGTCAGTCTCCTTACTTAATCAATGCAGGATTCCAGTACACCAATACAGAAAAAGGATTCAACGCTTCTATCTTATACAACAGACAAGGACCAAGATTGTCGTTGGTAGGAGATCCTGATGGTGCTGGTTTCTACGATATCTACGAGAAGAGCAGAAACTTATTAGATCTGCAAGTTTCTAAGAAAGTAATGAACAATGCAGGGGAAATCAAAGTGACAGTATCTGATGTGTTCAACAACAAATTTGCTTTCTACGATAACGCAGACAATAAGCCTGGGTACAGCTATGCAGCAGGAGATAGAATCAACTATGCATACAGACCAGGAACAACCGTAACCGTATCCTTTAGCTACGATATCAATTTTAAGAGATAAAATTTCGAACTGAGAATAAAATAACTGGCAGCAGAATTAAACATTGAGAATTAAAAATTCAAACGCATAAAACAAAACCAATGAAAAAGCTTACTCAAATTTTTATCGCAGGAGCCTTAGCGCTAACCGCAACTTCTTGCGTGAAAGTAAACTTTGAAGATCCCATTGCCAACACCGGAACCGGTGCCAATGCAGACGATCCCAACACAACCAGAATCTTAAAAGGTTCTTACGAAAGAAGCATTACTTTAACTGGTGGTACCTATACCATTCAGGGCTATGTATACTTTCAGCAGGGAGCAACTTTAACTATTCCAGCTGGAACAATCTTAAAGAGTGATATCTCTCAGAAAGGCGCCTTAATTATTGAAAGAGGAGCAAAGATTGAAGCCAACGGAACAGCAAGCAATCCTATTGTATTTACTTCAGGTAAGGCAGCAGGATCAAGATTGCGCGGAGACTGGGGTGGCGTAATCTTATTAGGTAATGCACCAACAAACAGACCTTTATCACCAGCTCCATTAATTGAAGGTGGAGTTGATAGAAGATATGGCGGTACCACAGCAAACGATAACTCAGGAACAATGCGTTATGTACGTATTGAATTCGCAGGAATCGCGGCAGAGCCTGGAAGCGAAATTAATGGACTAACACTGGGGGGTGTTGGTTCCGGAACTACACTTGAATACATCCAGGTGTCTTACGGAAACGATGATGCGTATGAGTTTTTCGGTGGTACCGTAAATGCAAAGAATTTGGTGTCTTATGCAACATCAGATGACGATTATGATTTTGATTTTGGATTCTCAGGAAAAATCCAGTTTGCAGTTGCGCACCGTCGTCCAGAAATTGGCGATACCGATGCAGGTAACGGTGTAGAATCAGACAACGATGGTTCAGGTACGGCTGCATTGCCTTACACTCGTCCACAGTTAAGCAACTTTACCTGGATTGGTTCTAATGGTGCACCCAATACACAGGCGAATGAAAACTTTGGTAACAGATGGAGAAGAGCTACCCGTTTCTCTGTTCGTAACTCAATCATTATGGGTTGGCCTAAGGCGGGATTCTCTATGGAATCAGCTGCAACAGGTGCTGCTTTCAATACCGATACATCAGAATTCAAAAACAACTTAGTGCATGCTTTATTAGATCCATATAAAGTAGATGCCGCAGCGGGTGGTGTAATTACTGCTGCTCAGGTGAAAACCAAGGCAGAAGCGAACGGTGGCATTACTTATGCAAATGCAGCAGATATTATGTTGACTGCTCCATTTAACGTAGATGCTCCTAACTATTTACCAATGACGGGTTCACCAGCATTAACTGGTGCTAGCTTTACAGGTGCTGATGCATTCTTTACAGCGGTAGCTTATCGTGGTGCATTTGGTACAACGAATTGGTTAACTGGTTGGGCAAGCTTTACACCGCAAACCAACGTTTACTAGTTTTCTTATTGGCGTTAAAATAACAGTTAAGTTAAGTACGGGCCCCATTTCTATGGGGCTCTTTGCTTGACGGGCGGCGAAATCGCCCCCACAGTCTTATCTAAAAAAATTAAATTCGCTAAAAAAATATACCGTGAAGAAATACTCATTGAAAAACATATACTTTCAGCATAGTTTTTTCTCATTTTTTATTTTTTGCGTTATAAGTTTTGGGGCTATGGGGATTATAACTGGCTGCAACGGCGAAAACGCTACCCAAACCAAGACCACCACAATAGAAGGTAGGGACACAGAACTCGAATCTGTTGAAATGCCTGATAGTATTGCATCTCGAGGTGGGGTTGCCGCACAGACTGCTATAGATATCGCTGGTCTCCGCCAGGCAGATAGTGTACAAGTCTTATTCTATAATGATCCTTATGGTAAAGATTCTTTACGATATGCTCGGTTCTTTAAACACTACAATACAAGTGATACTGCAATTGTAAAGCCACTATTAAAGGGATTGGATCAGCTGTTCAGCGTAAGAAATGAAGTGTTGAATTGCCGATCAGAAGGGAAGTTGTTTTTCTTTAAGGGTGGGCAGGAATTGAAGACGGTGTATTTTAATACTGGGGGTAAAGCGCAAGCCATAAAAACAAAGTTGCCTAAAGTGGCTGATTGCGCGTTTCTGTATTTTATTAAAGATGGGGTATTTATTTACTTGCCAATACAATCCGAAACAGTGGCATTATTGCAAAGCCTAAAACCTAAAGCGGTAAATCCTTAAATAAAGATGCAATTGTTTGCATTGGAAGGAACATTTTTTTGCTATCAGTTAATTCAATAAATCCGTATTTCTTATAGAAGTTGGCAGCGTCATCATCTATAGGGTCTACAATTATTGCCATGGAAGCAATACTTTCAATTGAAACTAAATAGCTTCTTTTAAGTGCATCAATTAATAATAGTTCCCCTAATTTTTTCCCAAAATAGTTTTTGTCAACCGCTAATCTTCCTAATAAAGTGGCTGGTAAATTGGCATAGGATGGGGGAAGTTTTTTAATAATTTCAGTTGGTAAAATTTGCCTTTGGATAGAAGCATTGGAGAGCGTATAATAACCAATAACAACTTGGTTATCTGAGAGCAAGACAAAACAGGCTGATAATTTTCTTTTAATGTCTTGACTAACTTGGTTTTTTAAGTAATTATCTAAAATAATTTTGCCACAAGTAAATTCTTTTCGATAATGACTACTATTTAAGGGTTCTGTAATAAATTTCATTATTTCTCAAGCGTTTTCTTATAGCGAATCATTGCTTTTTTAAGATTTGTATTTGGCGTTGGAGGATTCATCAAAGCATTAAAAAAGATGTCTCGATCTTTTTTCGATCCCAAAAATGCGTTGTGCTTCTCTACAATGCTTGTGGCTTGATTCTGAGCAGCATGAATAATAAAATCAGTAAGTGATCTAAAACCTCCCAGTTTTGCTGCAAATTCAAAATATTCTTTTTGTTCTTTTGATAACCGCGTATCAAAACGAGACTTAGCGATTGTTTTCATAATAATTTATTTATAGATTAAATGTACGGAAAAAATCCGTACAATATTATATCATAAACCCCAGTACAATGGCTAGGTTCCTCCTGAGTTTCTTTAATTGATCTGTATCATTCAGATGGTTGCCTTGAACAATTAAGACAAGTCTAATGTTTCGGGGATTGTTTTTCCATTCCACAGCCCAGATTTCGTACTGTTTTACCTTCAAATCAAAGGCAGGCCATTCATACGTTTTTTGGTTCGACATTTTAAAAATTTGTGCTACATTTTTTGGTTTAATCTTTTCGTTTAGAATTCTTGTACTAGTTTATAGTCGTTAATGCTTTCTAATTCTTGAATGATAAATCGATAATAAGGGGTTGTTTCAAAGCTTTCGAATGTAATTTGTTCTTTGACCATTTTATAACGCTGATAATGGTTGAAAGCATCAATAGCTAAATTGATGTAAGCATTTCGGTTTTGTTTGATTCTTGTTCTAACGGCTTCCATATTCTCTAATACGGTAGGATTCAATTTCACGGAAATCGGGATCATTTTTGACGGTGGAACTTCTTCAAAGTCAGGTTTGTGTTTGGCCATAGATTTGGATTTATTCTTTTGGTATATTTTTTCTGCGTTTTTATAAATTAATTATTTCTTTTTCAGTTAATATTCTAGGGGGGAGCACTATGTTAGAAAAATAAAAAATGATGAAAAAAATACCCTGAAAGTATAGTCACAATTACTTAGAGTATAGTTTTTTGCCTCTTATTATTTTTTGCAATAGACCTGTCCCCCTAATTTCTAGTAGCTAATGCTTCTACCGAAATTGAAGAACAATTTAAGGGAAGTTGAAAAGTATAAAACGAGTATTTATACTTAGAAAAAATTTTTTTAAAGCTTGTATTCTTCTATAAATTCTTTTGGAGTATATATGGGTAGAGTTGGGCTGGCTTGTTTTTGTAAACTCTTATCTCTAGAGATAAAGTAGTCCAGATTATAATGAAGTGAAGTAAAATATTGAAGTGCATCTTCAATATCGTTCATTTTGGAAAGTAGAGAATTCACTACAATTTCATGTGGAATATCAATAACGGTTATGTCAGTAAGGAGAGTCAGAAGTATTTCTTTTGCTTTTAAATTTCCATATGCTTTTGCTAACCAATAACCTAGAATGTGAACAATGGATGGAGTCATAAACGCCTCAATTGTACCATCTACTGCAAGATTAATTATCTTTTTAGATTGTTCATAATCTGCTCGCTTTAATGTAAAATCAAGTAAAATATTCGCATCTAAAAATACTTTAGAAGCCATATTTCTTACCATTTTCTTTGTAAAACAATTCTTTTAAGTCATCATTATCAGCAATATTGGGCTTATCTAATTTCTCAATTAAATCAATTATGTTTTTTCTTTTCGTGGGCTTTACAATTTTTTTAAAATAATTCTCTACTAAATCAGAAACACTTCTTTTCTGTTTAGTTGCATACATTTTTACGTCTTCTAATACTGTATTTTCAATTGTTAAGTTAAGCCTAGATTTCATTTAACTAAATTAAGGAAAAAATAAATATGCGCATAAAAATAAAATATGCGTATTTATTCGATTCGCAACTTTTGTTACACAAGTCCTCCAGATATTTTCGGTAACTTTACACTGTTATGAACCTTTCAAAAACCTATCTAGTAAGTACCCTTTCTAATAAATGCCCAAGATGCAGGGAAGGAGAGTTGTTCAAGCGCAGTTCTGCGTATGGTCTCAAGGGAAGTGCTACTGAAATGCACGAAACCTGCCCTGTTTGTCACCAGCCCACAGAAATTGAAGTTGGATTTTACTATGGCACTGGCTATGTAAGCTATGCCCTCTCTGTTGCTTTAACCGTAAGCACATTTGTTGCCTGGAAAGTATTGATCGGAATGAGTTTCGATATAGACGATAACCGAATCTTTTACTGGTTAGGAACCAATATTGCTATCCTCTTATTACTACAACCTGTATTGATGCGATTGGCCAGGAGCCTTTGGTTAAGTTGGTTTGTAAAATTTGAACCCAACTGGAAGAGCAAGCCCTTAAAAGCACCTGAGCGCATTAACAAAGACCAGTTTGCTAATTGGTAGGAATGCTAACGCAAACTACAGCTGAGCGCAGATTTCATCTGGAGAAAGTACTAGAATTTCACTCCCTTTGAAATCTTTGATATTTCTGGTTACGATACAGTCCATTCTTTGAATACTGCTGGCTGCAAATAATTGTAAAGCGTCTTCGAAATCTCTTTGCTTTGACTTTAGTCCTTTGTTAATTATTATGCTGTCTATGGGTATCACTTTTACAAATTCAATTAAACTGGAAATTGCTTCTCTGAGTGACTTGTCTTCTATAAACTTTTTTAATAAATAGTAAGTTGTTGCTATTGAATGAGAAGAGGTATAAAGTACAACTTGCTTGTTTTCAGCTGCTGTAAATATTTCCAGCGCAAACTTGCTAAATGGTTTTCTGTCTGCCAGTAAATCAACTAATATATTAGTGTCTAAAAAAAGATTTCTCATAAATGCTTCTTCTCTAGGTAGGAAAGGTATTCTTTCTTTTCATCGAAGTCTTTAGGTAGTTTTACTATACCCACTAACTTTTTTAGTCTTGGTGAAATTTTTTGTTCAGTTTTTTCTTGCGTAATGCTGTCCAGGTATTTTTCTACCAATTCAGACAAACTCCTCCCTGAATTTTTTGCATAAGATTTAGCACGTTCTATAACCTCTTTTTCAACGGTGAGGGTAAGTTTTGTAGTCATTACACGTGTATTTATTATAAAGATACGTGTATTGTGGGAAAATCAAAAACTAAAATTCGCATTCACAATAATCCCGCTGTTGCTTTGGAAAATATTGCGGTTGTTGATGAGTCTGCCGAATTGCAGGGTTTGATTTAAATAGCCGCCCTCTAACCGAAACTGTGGACTGAATCGATACCCAAGTAAGAGTCCGAGGCGGTTTTGATCAAACGTGTTGGCGCCTACATTCTTGCCAAAGCCAATATGAATTTCGTCGTAAGCAGCCGCATACCAAGATTTGTCTTGAATGGTTTTTCCTTTGAAAGGCATTTGCAATCGTAACATATAACGCATGCGATGGCTTAGCGGAAATTCGTCTTCATGCATTTTCGCGGGCGAACTGTATCGGCCAATGAATCGTTGCTCTAGAATGAAGCGATGTATGATGTCGAACCTGCCTTCTTTTTGTGTTAGCTGCGCCATTTCATAGAAACGATGTTCGGTATATCCTCTGCCCAGGGCATTGATGGGCACTTCGCCGTAGGGATAGGTTTCTGCCATGGCATATCCCACACGCAACAACAGGGTAGGACTTGCCTGGTAATTGACGCCCAGTCTTAACAGACCTTGCTGCCAATTTGTAATGAGGTCGCTGCGGCGAAATTGGTATTCGGTGTGTAATCCCCATTTTTTGTTGAGTTGGAAAGTGCCGAAGTATCCATACCAGCCAATGGTATTATGATAAGTTGTACGAGCGTATTGGGCTTTCGCAGGGGTTAAACCAAGGGTTAATAGGAATAAAATAGTCAAGAATATTTTATTGAAATACCCCATGACCCCCCCACACTGTATGGGAAAAAATAAAAAATCACGAAAAAAATATGCTGAAAGTATATTTTTCATTGTAGTCATATTATTGTTGCTATAGCAATGCATGTGGGTAGTTGTTTACCCCAGCACTTGCTCCATTTTCATGGAGCGGGAGCCCTTGATTAGAATATAACTGTTCTGCGGATTCAGTGCAGCCAGCCAGTCGCGGGCTTCGAGGGCATTGTCTTTGTAAGTAAAAATGGGGCCGACCTTGTTGGCTGTGATCTTGTTTGTGTTGCTGTTGGTTGTGGTGTTATTGGTTGTGTTGGATGCACCGTTGTATTGCTCAAACAAATCCTTCGTGTAGATAAAGTCTCCACCTACCAACACTACTTCTTTGAATCCCAGCGATGCAATGAGTTCTACCAAGGCTTTGTGTTCGGCTATGCTTTCTGCGCCGAGTTCCATCATGCCGCCGAGTAGTAGAATTTTTCTTTCTGCGTGTATGCGGGCAAAATTTTCTATGGCCACTTTCATACTACTTGGATTGGCATTGTAAGCATCCAAAATAATATGATTGGTTCCTTGTTCAATCAGTTGAGAGCGCGAATTAGAAGGCGCGTAAGACTCAATCGCTTTGACCATTTTTTCTGTGGGCACGCCAAAGTATTTTCCGATGGTAAGTGCGCAGAGAATATTGGGGAGATTATAGTCGCCAACTAGTTGGGAGTGGATTAAGATTGGTGCGTCCAACCCCGCCGTTACTGCCACCGTTAAAAATGGTTCGGAGCTTTCAATCCTCCCTTGTACCAAACCCTTGCTATTACCGTAGTGTACAATATTCGCGATGCCGGCACTCATGGGTTGGAGGTAATCGTAATCGGCATATACAAACGCGGTTCCATAGTGGTCGCGCAGAAACTGATAGAGTTCGCCCTTGCCTTTGCGGACGCCTTCAATCCCCCCGAAACCCTCCAAATGTGCTTTGCCGCAATTGGTTATTACGCCATGGGTGGGCAAAGTATACGCACAATAACTTTCAATTTCTTTCTGGTGATTGGCGCCCATTTCTATCACGGCCATCTGGGCATCTTTGCGAATGCTCAACAAAGTAAGCGGCACGCCAATATGGTTGTTTAAATTTCCCTGTGTAGTGTATGTAATGAAGTGTGAAGCCAATACCGCGTAAATCAATTCCTTGCTGGTGGTTTTACCATTGCTACCTGTTATAGCAATAAAAGGAATATCTAACTGCTCGCGATGGTGTTTGGCTAATTGCTGTAATGTTGTTAAAGCATCGTCAACGAGGAGGAGCCTCTTGCCAATCCCCGGCTCTGATAACTCCGCAGCCTGTAACTCGCTCTGGTTGGGCATTTCATCTATGATGGCATAGGTGGCGCCATTATCGAGTGCTTGCAGGGCAAATTGATTGCCATTGAAGTTGGGCCCTTTCAGGGCTACAAACAAATCTCCCTCTTTTAGTTTCCTTGTATCCGTTTGAATAGAAGGATACTGCAGGTATATCTCGTAGATCGATTCAATATTCATAATTACAAATATACATTGCTGAATAAGCTATATCAAACTCTCACAAAGATTATAGCGAATTCTGTACATTCAGAAAATATTAAATTAACCTTTCACGCCAACGCATACGCCATGCCTCCTTTCTATATTGACAAACTTATTACCCTTTTCCTTAACCGCTTTGCGCATCTTTCTCCCTATTTTGACCATTTTGTGTACATGTTGGCGGAGAATAAATTATTAAAGGGGGGAGTAGTACTGGCTGTGTTTTATTTGTTGTGGTTCCAACAAAAAGACTATCGCAAAAGGCTGATCATTACTTTCATGGCTTCATTTGTGGCGGAAGTGGCTACCATTATTTTGTCCTTGACTTTGCCGTTTCGTGCTCGTCCCTATACCGATACTGATATTGTTTTTAATGAACCTGTACAAGTGGATCATTGGTGGAACAATGCTATCAGTTCTTTCCCCAGCGATCATGCAACCATGTTCACCGTGCTGGGCGTTGGTGTGTTATTGTGTGACCGAAAAATCGGAACCTATGTTATCAGCTATATTTTGATATTTATATTGGCCCCCCGTTTGTATTTGGGCTTGCATTATTTCACTGACTTGGTATCAGGTGCTTTGATTGGGATGATTATGGTATGGATTTCCTTTCAGCTACGGCATGTAAAAAAAGTTGCGGCTTTCATCGAACAGTTTGCCGATCAAAAGCCGCAGTATTTTTATCCTTTGATGTTTTTAATTACCTATCAACTTGTGGATTTGTTTACAGAATCCAGAGAGATTCTAGGGTTTATACGCCATCCTTTTAAATACTAAACTTTATAAACTTCCTTTATGTTTATGTGGTTGAGTGAGTCAGTTTGGCTTTTTTAGATGATTTTACAGCTTTTACTTTCCTTCTATTTGTAGATACTTTATAACTACTAATGAAAGCGCTAATTTCTTTTCTTGCTTTATCTGTTAATGGCTCACTTGCAATAATAAGATTAACCCCTTTGGGTTCTTTAATGTGTCCCATGTACTTGTTTTAAGTCAAGTTTTGTAAATCTTAATACCTCTTTTCACATTCTAAATTTACAAAATAACATTTAACTAACCCCTTAAACTGCTCGCGCCCCGAACTTATTCGGGGCGCGAGCCATATTTTTATGTTTGTGGGTTTTTCAGGTGGGGGTGAATACCCTTAAAAATCATCGTTGCTTAAGTTAAAGACCAATCCCAAACGCAATGTATTGGATAAAGGATTACGTGTTACTCCCGAACCAGAAGGTACTAGGTAAGAAACATTGATCTCCATGAACTTAGCGTTGAAACCAGCGCCAGCTGTGAAGTAACGGCGATTGCCTCTGGTCTTGTCTTCATAGAAATAACCTGCACGTAGTTTGAACTGGTTGTTGTAATTGTATTCCATACCAGCAGAAATCTGGAAGCTCTTAGAAAGGCTGCTTCCGTCAGAAAAAGATTTCATCCAGGAACTCACTACTGAAGTATTTCTGTAATTCGCTAATGCGGCAGAGTCGGTAGCAAAAACACCCGTTGTGGTAGGTGCCATCGGTACCAATAATTTGTTTACATCCAAAGCAAAGCTGATGCTATTGCCTTCGCTCATCACTTTGGTATATGACATACCCAATCCCAGGTTGGCGGGTAAGAAATCTTTGTTACGGGCATCGTTGGTGTATCCTACTTTGGTTCCTAGGTTAGACAACACCAAACCAAAATTCAAACCCTGACCATCTACGTCGCGGCCATTGTAAAACAAGGATACATCTCCAGCCAATGCATTACCGGCTTTGTATACAACACCTGTACCTACATCGCCCACAACTAAGCGAGAGTTGATATAACGTAACGCAACGGCCAAGCTAAGCTTATCGTTTAGTACACGGGTATAACCTCCGTCGATGGAGAACTCTGTAGGGCGAACGGTATTTAACACGTTACCCGAAAAATCGGTTAATTGAATATTCCCCAGGCTAAAGAAACGCATGGATCCTGAAATCACGGAATAGTCGTCAATCTTTTTATAGGCAGCGGCACTGGCAAGATACACATCGTTCAAACCCAGGTCGCGTAACCAAGGGGTGTAGTTCAAAGCCACAGCAGAACGTTTTTCTGCAAAAGCCGTTTTAGCCAGGTTCCAGAAAGGGGAGTTGGCATCGGGATTAGTAGCAATCGCTGCATCTCCCATACCGCCCGCACGTGCATCGGGTGAAATACGTAAAAACGGAACGGCAGTAGAAACAATATTAATGGAATCGGCTTGTGCCATAGAAGTAGAGGGAGTAGCAAAAGCTAAGCCCAAACCCATCAACGCAAAAGCCCAACATTTTTTAGATGCATTTTTCATAATCAAATAATTGAGTTCCTGTATTTGCACAGCAAAGCACAAAAACATTAATAAAACGAAAACGAAATTTTAGCGTAGAAATTATGCCATTCAGTTTATTTAGTGGCGCAGTGGGGAGCTGCTATACAATGATACGAATAATTGTGAATTAGTTGCTCAATAATTGATTAAATACCGACTTGTTTGTAGCCTTTGAGATGATTTAAAAAAAAGGGGCCCGATTGTATCGGGCCCCTTCCTGCCGCGCGCAGTGCCCGCGCGCGACTAAGTTTATTTATTTCGTTGCATTCAAAATACCAATAATGATGGCACCCATACCCACTAAGCTGCTGGTTAAGCCCAGAATCTCAGCCGTGGTTAATGGTTTCTTGTTCTTACGTACGGGTACATACAATTCCGCACCCGCTGTTAAGCGAGGATAGGTTTTGAAGAATACATAGTTGTGCACGGTTTTAATTTTACCATTCGGGTACAAGACATAAGTGCCTTTTTTATTGGCATTTTCTGAGAAACCACCCGATTCACGAATCAATCTACGAGAAGAAAGTCCACGGAAATAAGGCACTTTCTTCTGTATGTTCACCCCGCCAAAAGCCTGTACCGATGTTGGTGTTTTAGGAATGGTAATTACGTCACCTTCTTCTAAGTAAATATCGTCTTCAGAACCTGGATTCTCGATGGCATTACGTAGATTAACCGATAACAATACTTTTTCACGGGTCAAAGAAGAATCCAAAAACTTCTTGGTTAAAGTATCGGTACTTAATTGCTTCGACAAAGCTTTTTTAATTTCCAATACTTCTCCTTTCAGTGCTTCTTGGTAGGTATTGCGCAAGAAGAAAGCGGAACCTAAAGAACCTGATTCTAATATACCACCCGCACGCTTGAACAAATCGCTAACGCGGTCTTTTTTGGTATTCAATAAATAGGTTCCCGGGAACAATACTTCCCCACTGATGCTTACGGAGCCTGCTGCCTGGTTACGGGGTAGGTTCTTTACATTCACTACATCAAAGGGTTCTAATTCTATGGTAGCCTGCTTGTTGGTTAAGGTTAAGCTATCGGTCAAATTAAAACGGAAAATGGTATTGTAAACTGCTGTATCAGATAAGGTTTGGTCTTTGCGGATCCTTCTGAGTACTTCTACTTCTTTTAATGAAGCACGGTCTTTTAATCCACCTGCCAATAAAATCAAGTCCTCAATTTTCATTCCTTCAGAATAAGAAAAATCGCCGGGCTTATTCAGTTCTCCTGTAATGGTAACGGTTCTGCTCTCCCTTAATTCTGCTTTGCTATACACATGAAGGGAGTCATCATTACGTAAAGCTAATGCTAAGTCTGTAGCCGACTCTAAGTTTACAGCAGTAACGGTGGTATCTTTAGAAGGATTGGTTCTAAACAACAATGCACGACTTTTAAAAGCATTCTCTTTCAATTGTGCTGCTTTCAATAAGGCACCTAGGGTTGGATAAGAAGAAACCGCATAGCTGTTTGGGTAGAATACCGCACCGCCTGCGATTACGCGATTTTCAAAACGCTTGGGAATGGCACCCACTACAACTGAGTCAGAACTCTTGATAGCAAATTGATTCAACTGATTGTATTCTACGTTTAGAATGGATTTACCCAAATCGCCAAAACGTTGAATGGTTATTCTATTTTTGTTGGCAGAGTCTGCAAAACCTGCTGCGTATTTTTCAATAACAGTAGCCAAGTTTTCGCCTTGCTCTGATTCATAAATGGCTGGTCTTTTCACCGCTCCATTTACAAATAAACGAACCGCATAGGGATGCACTTTAATGATATCGTCGTCTTTTAATAAAACGTTCTTGGTAAGGTCACCGTTCAATAAGAAATCGTATAAATCGAAAGTGACGATTTTCTTGCCATTGCGGATCAAATCAATTTTACGGAAAGAACCATTGGTTGATGGGCCGCCTGACGCATACAAGGCATTGGCCAAAGTTGCCAAGGAAGAGAGCTCATAAGTGCCCGGTTGTTTTACTTCGCCAATTAGGGTAACACGAATGCTTCTGATTTGTCCCAAGCTTACTTGTAAAAAAGTATTGCCCGTTTTTAACCCTGGATAGGTTTTGGCCATTACGTTTCTTAATTTGGTCTTGGCTTCATCTACAGTAAGACCTGCCAATACCACAGGTCCAATATTCGGGATACGAATCTGCCCTTCGGTATTGATTTTATACTTAGAAGTTTTCTCAGAGAAACCATAAATATCGATGGACAATTCATCGTCTACACCCAATACATAATTGCTAGGGGTAGCAGTACGCATATTGGGTTCGAAAGTAAGGTTGGCATTGGAGAAAAATTCGGAACCGAAAATTTGTAAGCCTTCTTTCTCTTCTTTTTTAAATTCATTTTTACCACTAAATGGCTTGCGAGATTCGTAAGAAGCCCCACTGGTCTTTTGTGCACCTGTTGCACCCGCTCCCATACTACCCATACGGGCTTTGATCTGGGCGATTTGCGCATCTGATAATCCTCTCTGTTTGGCTTTGGCTTCCAATTCCGCTTCGGAAAG
Organism: Sediminibacterium sp. TEGAF015; assembly: GCF_025997995.1. Classification (GTDB taxonomy): domain Bacteria; phylum Bacteroidota; class Bacteroidia; order Chitinophagales; family Chitinophagaceae; genus Sediminibacterium. The sequence continues at coordinate 2,878,721 of NZ_AP026683.1, forward strand.
TCCACTCAATTGCGCCTGTTGTAAATAGGCCTGAAACTGTGCATCCGATAAGGCATTGATATCCATGCTTGATACCTGAGGAATCGTAGGCAACTGTGCAAAAACGAACTGCGTTGAGGTAAAGAACAATCCCATCAACAATGCTTTCATCCAAATTTTCTTCATGTGAACTATTTTATACAACTATTTTACAAATTTAAAAGGTGGGGGATTGGGGGCGAAGATAGCCCGAAAACCCTAATACTCAAAGAATGATGATTTGTCCGGCAGCTGATTGTTTGCCCAGATTTGGGTTGCCAGCAACGGAAACCCATAACCGATAAAAATATATACCCGGGGTGCATTTTCTCCCTTGTTGGGTAGTACCGTCCCAGGAAACTTCGATATTGCGGGTGCCTTGGGTGTTCACCGTCCTGCGAATTTGTTTTACGGCGGCACCCGCCGCATCCACTATTTCAATTTGCAGTTCCAAATCGGTATTGGGTTGGTTGTGTTCAAATCCAAAAACAGTGGTCCCTCCCAAAGCTTTAAAGGGATTGGGAAAATTACGCACCGCAGCAATTTTAAGCTGTTCTTTTTTGGATACCACAAAGTCTAAGGTCGCAGTGTTGCTATTGTTTACCAGGTCCCAGGCTTTGAGTTGTATCTGGTGTTTTCCAGGGGGGAGTTGTTGCAGCTGATAGCGCAAAGTCCCACGCTGGTATTGGTTCAGCTCATTGCTGAAAAAAGAATTCAATACGATGCTGTTGCGCTGGTCGCCATTGAGCATTACAACTATATCGTGCCCAATACCATTGCCTGTTGCGTTGATACCCGAAGTGTCAAATAATTGAGCAATCAGTATAGGGTTTTCACTAGTGATGCCACCGTTTTTAAACGCTTCGTCATTTAGGAAAAGGTCGATTTCCGGACCCGTGGTATCACGGGTAGTATTTACCGAATTTCCCGCGAGACGAAGGGGCAAAGCACCCGACGCAGGTTGGATTCTAGAATTGATAGATGGAGAAAAGCTGCCTGTTCTTTCTGCATAGCATTTCAAGTTAGCTTTATTCGGGCCAAAGGAAATATCTCGTGGCACTTTCAAAACAATCTTGAACGCTCCATTGATAACGCTGGCTTTCCCATTGAACAAAATGGTTTTCTCGGTGGAATAGCCTGTGCGGGGACTTTCCAGAGAATTGCCCAAAGTAAAAACGGTTTGGGGTTGATCATACAATTGAACAGTAACGATTCCATTGTAATCACTGGCAATATTTCCGTTACCATAGTTGATTTGTCCACTGATTTCGTAAGTCTGTAAAGTCAATAAACTATCTGTAAAAGGAATGATCCGCCCCGTATTTTTTTCTTTGATTTGGGTAATTTGAATCGGTAGCTCGGGCAAAGCCAACTGTAAAGCTGGGTCGCCTAGTAATACAAATTTTCTGCTGTTCAAAGGGTCTCCACTGGTCTGTGCATTGCTTTGGTTGCTTAGGTTTTTAGCTATCCGAACGGCTTCGCCTAAAGAACGATACAAGGGGCCATTGATGCCTCCCACAGCATTGCTTTGTAAAGGTTCTAATGCAGCCTTAATAAAATTTTGGTTCATAATACGATTGCTATAGGCAAAAACCAAACGGCTAGTGGTCAGAAGCGCAATGGCTCCATTGTTATTGCCGTATAAAAGAGGGCGAGCGATCGAAGCTTTCCCCGGTTGATCAAAGGGATCAAAATCGCAACTAGCTGTAATGAATAAAGGGAGTTTATCGGGATTATTGAAACGATTGATTTCATTGGCACTGATCACCGCTTCTTCTGATAAACGCAAATGATTGCCGTGGCCAGAATAGTTGACAATTAATGCACCCGCTAATACTTGGTTCACAATGGCATCGCTCACTGCTGGGTAACGGGCGCCCCCTGCACCACTAACTAAGGGATAGGCATCTAAATAAATTTTGTTGGCGTTCAATGAGGGGTTGGCTGCTAATGCAGTACCCGCAATGCTTTCCGCGTCGTTTAAGTGTAGGTTCTGGTCTTTGTCGTCTGCAATAAACAACAATTGACTGCGCCAGGCATTGTCTGTATTGACTCTAGAGGTATCGTTATTGCTGGGCGATTGATGATACCGAATCAGTTTGTTGATGTATTGATTGGCTTCTGTTAAGTTGCTAACGGGTATGCGACCTACCGCAATAGATAAAGGTGCATCATTGAGTTGATTTACATCGTCGCCGTTGTTGAGTAAAGCATAAAAATCATCAGAAGTATACGAGAGTAGGGGCGATACACTATTGCTACTTTGAAAAGTGGGAATCAAATTACGCTCGTTGTATTGCGCATTTTGTAAAATGTTTTTTGGGTCATAGGTACCTGCCCCAAAAAGTACAACGTATTGCAATGTCTTGCCATTGGCAGTAGAGGCAGGTTTAGAATTATCGAAAAATAGTTTAATGCCATTGCGAATAGCTGCAGGGTCGGGAATACCTGCCCCAAATTCATTGTAGAACTGGGATGTGGTAATGACGGCATCTTTATATCCATACTGACTTTGGTGAAAAGCCGCTAATCGACTGGCTGCGGATAGGAGCGAGGGGTGTACTACAATGATTCCATTGAAATCGTTTGTGCCAAATGCAGGGGCATTAGGGTTGGTGGCCCCTTTGGCCAATCCTATCAAGTTCTGATTGGGTACAATTGGATTATTGGGGATTATGGGTGTTAAAGCTTGCGAAGGGTTAAAACACGCAAAGTTTTCTCGTATTTCTAAGGAGTGTTTGTAGGTGATTTCACTGCCCAAGTTGGTGGTTTCTACTAGGGTTGGATGCAAGGGGTTCGTTATATTCCACACTCGGGTATCTGCGGGAAATACGATGGGAGCGCCGTTATTTAACGGAGCGGAAATTCGAAATAAGGCCGTGGAATCACTGGGGAAAAATCCAGTATTTCGCCCCGTGTTTTCACGGGTGATAGTATAGTAAAAACCTTGATTAGGGCTGGGCGGTATAAGCCTTTTTAGACCTAGAATACTAAACCGATTCAGCCAACCTTCTGCTCCATTGGCATTTCCAGAAAATTGAAATTGTACCGACAAAAAATTCGTATTACCCAATGAAGAAAGGGCAAGAGCGCTAAGGGTTTTGGCTTCTCTGGCATAGTCATCCAAGAGCCCGCCCGATACTCCCGCCAAGGAAATATTTTGAGTCAATTGACCATTTATGGAAAGGTTAAATTGAGAAGCAGCCCCAATGGAACGGGCAGTCACATGCGAGTATAATTGAATATTCGTATTGGGCAAGGCATTTGACCATGGCACAGAAAATGTTCGAGTAGAATTGTTTGCCGTGAAGTTTTCACCCACCCATTCTTTGCCACTAGATAATAGATTCAGTCTATTGTTTTCGTAAGCATAGGTATCTGTATAGGTGTTTATCGCGGTAAAAACAGGTCGATTGTCTGGAATGGCATTGCCGATCCTTTTAGGATTACCAGTGCTATTGAGGGTTATAAAATACCAGGCAGTATCCGAATACAGGTTCTTGATAAAATCCAATCGTCCAGTCGCTGTATCGTATTTCCATTGATGGGGGCCAGCAGCATAAAATAACACGTAATTAGGCCCCGTTTCTATGGGTATTTCAACTAAACCATTGAGGAAATTACTATCCACTTTCTCAGATAGCATACCCCCGGCTTTACCAAAGATTCGAAGGGTATTGTTAGGAAAAGGAATGCCCGTTAACCCTAACGATTTTAGCTGAGCAGTATCAATTTTATAAATGCCTGATTGGGTAATACCGATTCTTGCCGATTGACCAAGCAACGATATATTCCATAACAGTGAGATTGCGCAAATGAAAACTGTTTTTAAAGAATATGTATGGAATATTTTGAACAAGTCAATAAGATTTTAAACAACTATTTAATTACTTATTTATAAACATAACAATATGGTACGTATTTGTTTTCATACAATAATCTTAAATTCTTTGCATTAAAAGGTGGCATATGATCACCTACAATTAAAACTTTTTGAAATCTTGTAGAATCTAATTCTTGAGCTACATACCCAAGAAAACTTATGATTCTTTGCATTTGTGCATTAGCCTCTGTTAAATTTCCAGAATTATTACCAAAAGGCAATTTGTAATTAGTGCCAATAAAATTATTATCATTAAATGGTAAATGAGAGTTTACTGTTAACAAATAGGAAAAGCATTTAGAATATTTTTTTGATTCATTTTGTAAAAAATCAAATGTAAATTCATCTTGAATTGATATAAAGGGGCTCTCTGAATTTAAGCTTAATTTATATGCATATTTTTCTTGCAAAGTTTCACCAAAAAACATCTGGTTAATCCCTAGGTTTTTCCACCATAAATTCCTCTCAAACATACTCCCATTATATGAATGAGCAGCAATCGTATTGTATCCTTGTTTTTTTTTAATATCAAAGATGGAGTTAATACTCTTTTTATGAATATAATATTTATAATCCCCGCTACTATTTAATAATTCTCTTAATTCTGCTCTTGTTGTACTGCCCTCAAATGATGTAATTCCCCATTTTATTTTCCAGTGATTCCTTTTAAAATTTTCTGAAATGATCTTTTCAATATTTTTTTTGTCATTTACATTTTTTAGTAATCCGAAAGATTCAATGAGTATCAACAATTGATTACCTGAAGAATCATTTTTGAAAACTTCAAATGTAACGGACTGCTTTTTGTTTAGTTGAGGTTCTTTAACGGTAACATTAACATTAATGATGAAATCCAATAATGGTTTAGAAGTTAAGCTAGCAATATTGCCATCATAAAATGTCTGCGTTAATTTGGTATTAATTTTGGTAGAACCATTAGCAAAATCTAAGACATATATTATAGAAATCGCAATCAAGAAGAATTTAATAATCCTTTTGTCTTTTTTTAATTTAGGTTTAAGTTTCTTTAGTACATATAACATGAAGAAGATTACAGCTAAACAGCAAATCAAAAGTAAAACTTGATTATTTGATAGGTTATAATTTTCGAAAAATTTGAAGGTGCTTAAGAATTCATTGTAGTTAAATAAAAAAAGTTTAGATAAAGAGTAGGTTATGTCAGAAAAAATGATAACGATAAAAAGAAACCATATAAGGTAAATATTAACTGAAAAACAGATAAGAGGTAGTAGAAAAAAATAATCATAATAAATAAGTGGCCTTTCTAAATTCATCCAAAGCTGCAGTATTAGTGAGATTAAATTTGGTGATAGTAATATCGTAATTACTATAAATTCATCTGCCAGCTTAAAGTTTGAATTATTATTTAGGGGAATCTTTATACTCATTGTTTAATTGAAAGAATAAATGAAGAATAACTAGTAACTAGTATTAAAATCTCAAGTGTGTATTTTAATATTGGAATTGACATGGATAAATATTGGGTAGTTGCTAAACTTATAAATAATATATACAAAAGAAATGTTTTTGTTTTGCCTAAAATATTTGATGTAGGACTAATTTTATTCAGTCCACGCAGGAGTAAAATGAGTGCTTCTCTAATTAAAATTAACAAAATAAAAAGTGTTGAAAGCTGCTCTTTTTTTACATAAAAAAATAGAAAAAAAATCAAAACCAGTTTATCAATGTACTGATCTAATTTCTCACCTTTTACTGTTGTGACATTCCATTTACGAGCAATATAGCCATCTAAAAAGTCAGAAATGCCAATCCAGATAGTTAATAAAATTGTGAAAACCGAACTTTCAATGAAATAAATCGGTATTAATGTGAGCATTCGACTTATCGTTATCAATGTAACAATTTTGTATCGAATAATTTTTACTGATGAAGAAACTAATTTCATATTATTCTCACTAATAAATCTGTTGGACACTATAACATTATTATATAGTCACAAATCTGAAAATAGTATTAATGAGCAATATTCTTATATATTATTATTTTTATATATTTTTAATGTTATCTTAAATTAAGATTTTGCTAACTAATAATTCTATACATTCGTTGTTATAAAAAAACGAATTTTATAGGCTAATTATACACTCTAATCAGTATAACAAACAAAGACAATGCAGGTAAATAAATTTGTGCGGAACACCGTTTTATTGGTTTCCCTAATGAGTGTAGCTACATCTTGTAGTCTTTTCAAAGGAAAAAAAGAGAAATCCACTGCCACTGGATGGAACTATAATGACCAGCAATTTGGGAACTTCAATGTGGTGAAACCCAAGGATATCCAAACCGCTCCCGGATTGGTTTTTGTGCAGGGTGGTACCTTTACTATGGGTGCTACGCAAGAAGACATCATGGGGGATTGGAACAATATTCCACATCGTGTAACAGTTAACTCCTTCTTTATTGATAAATACGAAGTAAGCAACCTTAACTACCGCGAATACTTGTATTGGTTGGAAGGCACGTTTGGGGCTGCTGGCATGGATTCCATGGTAACCCAGGCATTACCTGATACTTTAGTTTGGAGAGAAGAGCTAGCCTATAACGAGCCAATGGTTGAATATTATTTCCGCCATCCTTCCTATAATAATTACCCTGTAGTAGGTGTAACCTGGTTACAAGCCACAGAATACTGTAAATGGAGAACCGACCGTGTTAATGAATTGGCTTTAATCAAAAAAGGATTTTTAGACGGGAAGACACAAATCAAGAAAACTTTGAACGGTGCTGGTCAGGACAATTTTAATACCAAGGCTTATTTGTTGGGTGAATACCAAGCTGTACCTGGTAAAGATGTTACCTCAAAGAAAAATCCTTTGAAAGACGCACAAGGAAGACCTAGGACTGTTGCTAAGTTTGAAGATGGTTTGATGTTTGGGGATTACCGTTTGCCAACAGAAGCAGAGTGGGAATATGCTGCTTATGGATATATCATGGAGAATCCACAACGTAAGAGCAACAAGGGTATCAAAGGAGAAGAGTTGATTGCCAACAAATCCATTTATGCCTGGAGAAATGATGGCTATGATAATTTAAGAGCTACCAAGAAGGGTGCTGCACAAGGATCTTTCTTAGCCAACTTTAAGAGAGGAACGGGAGACAATATGGGTGTTGCGGGTGGCTTGAACGATAATGCGGCCGTAACTGCGGAAGTAGATCAGTTTGTACCAAATGGGTATGGTATTTACAATATGAGCGGTAACGTGAGTGAGTGGGTGGCAGATATCTACAGACCTTTGACCAACTCTGAAGCAGAAGACTTTAACCCATTTAGAGGTAACGTTTTCCAGCAGATAGATATGAGTGGTGGACAAGGCAATTTGAGAGATGATAAGGGTAGAATCAAAATGAAGCCTGAACCCGATTCTGTAACCCGTAACAGAAGAAATTACCAAAAAGCCAACGCGTTAAATTACTTAGACGGCGATTCATTAAGCAATGTGAACTATGGATACGGCATCACTACTTTGATTTCTGATAAATCAAGAGTTTATAAAGGTGGTAGTTGGAATGATCGTGCGTACTGGTTAAGCCCAGGTACACGCCGTTTCCTACAAGAAGACGAAAGCACGAACACCATCGGTTTTCGTTGTGCCATGAGTCATTATGGTGCACCTGAAGGTATAGGTAAAGGTGCCAAGACGGGTAATAATTTCCCAGCAAGAAGAAATAAAAGATAATCGCTATGCGCATAGGCTATGGGATTGATTTCCATCAATTGGTGGAAGGTAGAGACCTTATGATTGGAGGCGTGAAAATTCCTCATACCAAGGGTGCTCTGGGTCACAGCGACGCCGATGTTTTGCTACATGCTATTTGTGATGCTTTGTTAGGGGCAGCTTGTTTAGGCGATATTGGAGTTCACTTTCCAGATACTTCTGCTGAATTCAAGAATATTGACAGCAAAATTTTATTGGCTAAGACCAAAGACTTGATTGCTGCAGAAGGCTATTCCATAGTCAATATTGACGCTTCCCTTTGCTTGGAAAAACCCAAAATAAAACCCCATATTCCTGCCATGCAAGAAACCATTGCTAATATCTTGGGTATAGGAATAAGAGATATTTCTATTAAAGCTACTACCACTGAGAAAATGGGCTTTGTAGGAAGAGAAGAGGGTTTGGTGGCACATGCGGTTTGTTTGCTTCAGTCTAAATGATTTATTTACATAAGATATTGCCAGTCTTTATCATGCCTATTATGGTCATCATTTATTTGATGATCTATGCTTTGTGGAAGAAAAAGAGGTGGCCAATATATACAGCTATTTTTTGTTTATATGTGTTTTCTACCCCTATCGTTGCAGGTAATTTTTTCAAATTAATTGAAGGAACGGCACCTAGAAAAACACCAACTGAAATGCCGAGTGTTGATGCCATTGTAGTACTAAGTGGTATGATTAATCAAATTAAATCTACGAATGGTGTTCAGCCAGAATGGGCAGATCCTGATCGTTATTTCGGGGGAATAGAATTATTCAAAGCAGGGAAGGCTCCCAAAATTATTTTCACTAGAGGACAATTACCTTGGGGTAAAACTTTGCAAACAGAAGGTGATATCTTGAAAAAATTTGCATTAGAACAAGGCATACCTGATTCCTCTATACATCTCACGGATAATGTAGAAAATACTGCTGATGAAGCAAAAGCAGTAGTGAAAATCCTAGGTAAGTGGAAGTCTATCATTTTAGTAACTTCGGCATATCATATGCCTAGGTCAGTGCAATTATTTGAAAAGCAGGAATTGATTGTTAAACCTTATCGAGTGGATTATAAGTTAGACCAATTGAGTAGTATTACGCTTATGGATTTTTTACCAGATGCGGATAGTTTTAGGTTGTTGAATACGGGTTATAGAGAATTGATTGGTAGGGTTATCTATTATATTTTTTAATTTTATTGATGCTTCAAAATTATAAAATTGCTGTTGTTGGATTGGGTTATGTGGGCCTTCCATTGGCTTTAGCATTTGCTGATAAATATTCAGTAATAGGTTTTGATATTAATGAAACAAGAATTCTGGAATTACAAAACAAGAATGATATTTCTAAAGAAATTGAAAGGGATGCTTTTAATACGAAAGTCTCTATTCTTTTTACTCATGACTTAAAGGATATAGCGCCCTGCAATGTTTATATTATAACAGTACCAACACCCATTGATCAAAATAAACAACCAGACTTACATTCCTTACTAGGTGCAAGCCAATCAGTAGGGTCTATTTTAAAAAAAGGTGATATAGTAATTTTCGAGTCCACTGTCTATCCAGGCTGCACAGAAGAAGAGTGTGTTCCGGTTTTAGAAAAATCAAGCGGCTTGCTATTCAATCAAGATTTTTTTGTTGGGTACTCTCCAGAGCGAATTAATCCAGGGGATAAGACAAGACCTATTCAGTCAATAATAAAAGTTACATCGGGTTCTACACCAACCATTGCAGAGGAAATCGATAACTTATATAAATCTGTTATAACAGCAGGAACTTATTTAGCTCCTAGTATAAAAGTTGCTGAAGCTTCTAAAGCTATTGAAAATGCACAAAGGGATGTCAATATCTCTTTCATGAATGAGCTGGCATTGATATTTGATAAATTGGGTATTGATATTGATGAAGTACTCGATGCTGCTAAAACCAAATGGAATTTCCTGCCTTTTAAACCAGGTTTGGTTGGAGGACACTGTATTGGAGTTGACCCACATTATTTGGCATATAAAGCCATGCAAGTGGGGTACACGCCTAAAGTGATTTTATCGGGTAGGGAAGTGAATGAACAAATGGGGATTTGGATGGGAGAGAAAATCATAGCCCAGTTGGCAACTCAGTTTAATGGAGAAATTAAGGGTAAAAAAGTCCTTATCCTAGGATTTGCTTTTAAAGAGAACTGCTCCGATACCCGCAATACCAAAGTGATTGACGTTTATAATACCCTCCAACGAGCTGGCCTTGAAGTAGCCATATATGATCCTTGTGTTAATAGAAAACAAGTTCAAAAGGAATTTGGAATAAAGCTAATTGATTCAACCGAAGGCAAGTATGATTATATTTTTAAAGCTGTTGATCATCTTATTTTTAAGTAAACTTTTTGTTAGAAATTTCAAATTTTTTGTTTAAAATTATCTTTTTTGGTTATTCCAAGTTTCTAAATACTATTTGATTAACTAAATTTTAGTCTAGTTCATTAGCTTATAATTTAATTATACTGATAGAAAGTTTAGTTAGTATACGATGAAGTTATCAACTATATCAGTTAGTATCAATTAATTGTTATAATTTTTTATTATCCAATAATATTTTCCTATAGACATGCAAATCATTTATAAAAAGTAATTTAAATACAATTCTAAAAATTGAAGATGCAAATCATTTGTTTATTTTATGAATATAAAATTTATTGTATATCTAATTCACTTGAATTAGTTCAAAAATTTCAGGCATATCAATTTTAACAACATGCACTTGGAATATATTACGAAAAACTATTACAAATATATTTGTCACATTTTTGGTTGATAATTTTTACTAATTTACATTTGTCTTCTATAGACTTAAAACGCCCCCCTATTTTAGATCTAGACTCTCTTAAATTAAACTTATGCTCATAAACGCAAAGTTTAATCTTTCTTGTCTAAGCCCACTTGTTTTTAATTGTGACTTAGAGTGGCGTAGCTTTTTTTTATTCAATTAAAATCATTTTATAAACATACTTATCTGAAAATATCAGCAATCAAATGAATAATTTAAACCAGCCTGAAGAAATTAATTTTAAAGAAATCGTTTTAGCATCTAAAGTTTGCTTTACATTTCTTAAGAAATATTTTTTTAAAATTATAGCTGCTGGATTTATTGGGGGACTCATCGGATTTTTTCTTGCTTATGTTAAGCCTGTAACTTATACTGCCAAAACGATTTTTGTAGTTGAGGATGCAAAAAACAATAATACATTTAGCGGATTAGCTTCACTTGCGGGGCAATTTGGAGTAGATATGGCTGGTGGGGTTGGAGGGGGCTTAATTGAGGGTGATAATATACTTTTTTATTTTAAAAGTGAATTATTAGCAAGAGAAGTGTTGTTAAGTTCTTGGGACAGCACAGGTTATGAATCTATAGCAAATATTTATGCGAAGGTTTATGGCCTAAATAAGGATTGGGAAAATAATCCAAAAATAGGAGTAATTAACTTTCCTATTCAAAAGAAAGGCATTTCTTATTCTAGAGTACAAGATAGTTTATTGAGGGCAATGATTATGTCCATAAATGAAAATATGTTTAACATAAGTAAAGTTGATAAAAAATCAAGCTTCATTCAATTGCGTGTTACAATGTTAGATGAAATGTTGACAAAGAGATATTGTGATAAAATTCTTGCAATTGCAATTAACCGTTATATATCTTTGAAAACTGAAAGACAGAAAAATACAATAGATAAATTGCAGTATAGAGTAGATAGTATTGGTAGCTTATTACAGAAAAAAACTAATAAGTCTGCTGCTATTCAAACAAGTGCATCTACAATAGATGCCAATCCCCTATATAAGACTAGTACAGTTCTTGAAACCGAAATTACATTGAGGGATAAAGCCCTTTTATCTACATTATATTCCGAAGTTCTAAAGAATCTCGAAATTGCAAAATTTACATTAAGTCAAGAAACTCCTGTAATACAAGTTGTAGATAAAGATGAATTTCCGCTGGCGAAAAACAAAATATCGAAAATAAAGTATTCGATTTATGGCTTTTTAGTGCTTTCGACTATATTTATCTTTTCTCTAGTTGTTCATATAAAAATAAAATCAATTAATGTTTAATTAATATGTAATACTAGCATTAAGTGATTATTATAAATTGTTTAATGAGTAATTTATATCACTCTAAAATTCAGTTAGTATAATAATTTATTAACATAATATTTTTTATTCAATTTCACTTTGCATTGCAACTATTAGTAATAATTAATAATATATAATATGATTCTTAAAAATAAAATGATTCTAGTAACTGGAGCTGATGGATTTATAGGTAGCCATTTAGTTGAATTTCTAATATTAGAGGGGGCTAGAGTGAGAGCATTCGTAAATTATAATTCATTTAATAGTTGGGGATGGATTGATAATCTGGGAAAAGAAACAATTAAGCAAATTGAAATTTTTAGTGGGGACATTCGAGATCCAAATGCAGTTAAATTGGCAATGAAGGACTGCAATATTGTTTTTCATCTTGCTGCACTGATTTCTATTCCTTATAGTTACCTTGCTCCCGATCACTATGTAGATACTAACATAAGAGGTACACTAAACATCTTACAGGCAGCCAGGGATTTATATATTGAAAAAACTTTAATTACCTCTACTTCAGAAGTTTATGGTACTGCAATTTATGTTCCAATAGACGAAAAACATCCGCGTCAAGGGCAGTCACCTTATTCTGCAACTAAAATTGGAGCTGATAGTTTAGCTGAATCATTTTATAAAAGTTTTGAACTACCATTGACAATTGTGAGACCTTTTAATACTTATGGGCCTCGACAATCTGCGAGGGCAGTAATACCAACTATAATCACACAACTATTAGCAGGAGTGACTGAAATTAAACTTGGGGCGATTCATCCAACTCGTGACTTGGTTTATGTGAAAGATACTGTTCGAGGATTTATCGAGATAGCGAAATCGGATTTTTTAGTTGGTCAGGATGTTAACATTGCTACATGCTCTGAAATAAAAGTTGGGGACTTAGCCCAAAAAATCATTGATTTGATTAATCCAGCTGCAAAAATTATTGAAGATAAAAATAGGTTGAGGCCTGCTAATAGTGAAGTTGAGAGACTTTTTGGTTCAAATCATAAAATTCTAAAATCAACTAATTGGACTCCTACATATTCACTTAACGAAGGCTTAACTGAAACAATTAATTGGTTTTCAACAAAGGAAAATCTCAAGTTATACAAGCATGATATATATAACCTATAATTTTCAAATCATTATATTACATTCTTGACATTCCTTTTTATGAATGTAGTTTTTTCGGTTATCTTTCCCCAAAATCTTACATATCTTAAGTCGTTTATACGATCTTTAGAGAATCAAGTAGATAAAAATTTCATTCTAGTTTTAGTTAATGATGGGGTTTATGAATTGAGTAAATATTTCGAAAACTCAAAGATGCCAATTAGAATAATTGAAATTGATGGTTTGAAATTAACACATTTTGAAATTCGTCTTTATGGGTTAAACAAAATTATTGAATGGGGCGCCAATAAAGTTGTTTTTGCAGACAGTGATGATGAATTTTCAATTAATAGAACTTTGCTAACATTTAAGTACCTCGATTCTTATCCAATTGTATGTAATGATTTAGTTACAATGAATAATGATGGAGTAGTAATAAATGAAAATTATTGGGATATTAGATTGGGCGAAATTTTTGAGTTTTCGAGTTCATTTATAAAAGATAAAAATATTATTGGATTTGGAAATAGTGGGATTAATAAGGATAAATTAATAGAAATCTTGCAGGTATTAGGTAATTCCAAAGAAGGTTTTGATTGGCTATTCTTTTCCAGTTATAAAGATGACTTCAAAGCATTATTTTTCAGCAAAGCAAAAACATTTTACAGACAACACGACAGAAATTTATTAGGGGCAAATCAATTATCTGTTTTATCTCTGAAAAAAAAAATAGAATTAAAAATTACGCATTATGAAAAATTGCTATTGTTAAAAAAAGACTTAGAATTATTAAATGCTCTAGATAAATATCGAAGTATTCTAAAAAAATCCAATAACTTTTTTGAAAAAAAAGTTAAACAAATAAACTCATCAAACACAAATTATTTTTGGTTTGAAGAAACAAATTTATTATTATGAAAGTAGTTAACATTACAAAAGAAAAGACTGTTCAAAATTTTAGTACACCTTATATCATAGCTGAAATTGGTGCCAATCATAATGGAGATATGCAGTTAGCAAAAAAAATGATTGACGCGGCTGTTGAATGCGGATGTGATGCTGTTAAATTTCAGTCATGGACGCCTGATTCGATCGTTTCAAAAGAGGAGTATGATAGAAATCAACGATATAATGATTCAGCAAAAAAACATTTTGGCTCATTACGTGAAATGGTTGATAAGTATTATTTAAGAACCGAACAGCATTATGATTTAGAATCATATTGCAGGCAAAAGAATATTGATTTTTGTTCTACACCATTTACTAATCGTGAAGTTGATTTATTGGAAGACTTGCATGTTCCATTTTATAAGATAGCATCAATGGATATCAACAACTATGATTTTCTGGCCTATGTTGCCCAAAAAGGTAAGCCTGTAATATTATCAACTGGTATGTCAACCCTTGGAGAGATTGAAACTGCTATCAAGGTTGTAAATAATGCAGGTAACGATGATATTGTTCTTTTGCATTGTATCTCAATTTACCCCCCTTTGTATGAAGATATTCATCTTAATAATATAACAATGTTGCAACAAACTTTTGGCTATCCAGTTGGATTCTCTGACCACACTATTGGATATTCTATTCCCTTAGCTAGTGTTGCGCTTGGGTCATGTGTAATTGAAAAACATTTCACTCTAGATAAAGACCTTCCAGGCTGGGATCATGAAATCTCCGCAAATCCAGAAGAAATGAAAATTATTTGTCAGGAGTCGCATAATATCGTAAAATCTTTAGGAAATTTTAAAAGAACAGTATCATCTGCAGAAATTGCCAAAAAAGATAAGTTCAGACGCAGTGCTGTAGCTAAAATCGAAATCAACGCAGGGCATATTGTTTCAGTTAATGACTTAGATTTCAAGAGACCCGGCACTGGAATTCAACCAGAAGAAATAAAATATTTAATAGGACGAAAAGTAAAAAGTGGGATTCCTGAGGGAGAATTGATTAAGTGGGAGCATTTTGAATAAATCCTCATTTAGTATGATCAGTATTGATATAATCATTTTTTTAGATAATCTTTAATAAATCAATACATTGACAAAGTATAAAATTAGTAGTTCAAATAACATCAGAGATGCTATTAAACAAATTGACAATAATGGAGAAGGTTTTGTACTAATAGTGGATGATAGTGAAAAAGTAATTGGGCTGTTAACGGATGGTGATTTTCGAAGAGCAATATTAAGCGGCATTTCATTGGCCGAAAATTGCCTAAAGATTGCAAACAGAAAATTTATATCAGTTGATAAAAATGTATCTGAAAGAGAGATTATTAATATTTTCCTTCAATCGAAAATTGATCACCTTCCAGTTCTTGAGGACGGGTTATTAATTGAGATACTTCAGAGAAAAAATTTTAATTTATCTGGTAAGGTAGTTTTGCCAGCTACATTTGAAGATGTATCTATCGTTATCATGGCTGGTGGAAAAGGCACTCGAATGAAGCCCTTTACAAATATACTACCTAAACCATTAATACCCGTTGGTAATAAATCTATGCTCGAGGTGATTATGGTTGAATACCAAAGATATTTTAATTGCAGTTTTTTTATATCAGTAAATTATAAAGCAAATCTTATTAAAGCATATTTGGAAGAATATGCTGATTTATATAAGGTGTCTTATATAATGGAAGATAGTCCATTAGGTACAGCAGGAGCCTTGAAATACATTAAAGGAGAAATTGATAAACCTTTTTTTGTTTCCAATTGCGATATACTAATTAAAGCTAATTACGCAGATATTTACAGGAATCACATTGAAAAGAAAAACGATTTTACCATTATTTCATCTATGATACACTATAAAATTCCATATGGTGTTTGTGAAATTGAAAATGGCGGTGAGTTGAGAAGACTAGTTGAAAAACCTGAGTATGATTTTTTAGTAAATGCAGGTATGTACATCGTTAACCCTGAAGTACTTTCTTTGATACCAGATAATACATTTTATAATATTACTGATTTAATAGATGCTATAAAGAAAGATGGTGGTAGGGTAGGAGTTTTTCCAGTATCAGAAAATTCTTATCATGATTCTGGACAATGGAAAGAATATGGGAATATGTTGGATGCGATTACTAGAATTTCATAAAGACTATCTTATATAAAATGAAATTTTCTTAGTTTCATAAGTAATAAAAAAAATAATAGAAATAAAAATTCTATGAATGTAGTTGCAATTATTCCAGCAAGAGGAGGATCAAAAAGAATACCAAGAAAGAATATTATCGATTTCATGGGGAAACCAATGATTGCCTGGACAATTGATGCAGCTCAGAATGCCAAAATTTTCAACAGGATATTGGTAAGTACGGATAGTGAAGAAATTGCAAGTGTAGTTAAATCATGTGGAATAGATGTTCCCTTTCTTCGCTATCATAAAAGTGATGATTACTCGCCTGTAACAGAAGCTACCATTGAAGCGATTAATCAGGCCGAAACATTTTATAATGAGAAGTATGACATAGTGGTTCAGCTAATGGCAAATGCACCATTACGTAACGCAAAGGATATTTTACAACATTATAGTACATTTTTAGCCTGTGGACGGAGTTTTCAAATCAGTTCTTTTAAATTCGGATGGATGAATCCTTGGTGGGCTTTCAAGGTTAACGAGAGTGGGGAAGCTGAATGGATAATGAAGGAAGGCGTTGGTAAACGATCCCAGGATTTGGAAGATTTGTACTGTCCTACAGGTGTAATTTGGATAGCAAAAGTTGATCAGTTAAAAGCAGCTAATACATTCTACGGGCCTGGATATGAATTTTGTGAAATCAATTGGAAAAGTGCAGTGGATATTGATAATTATGAAGACCTTGAATTTGCAAAAGCATTGTATTTGTTAAAGCAAAAAGAAAGCAGAGCATAAGAACTTCCAATAAGCAGTCATTTACAAAACACTTAGATATAAGCAATATCCATGGGACTTGGTTTTAATCAACTGAAAAAGTCGTATAAGTTATTTGATTTTTTCTACCCCATAGTTGTAGCAATCATCATTGTTCAATTGCTGTTTTTACCTGGTCTAAGACTTGGTGTGATTACTGCTTTGATTATTTTAATCATAGCAAGTAAAAATATAAACAGACGCATTTTTCTGCTAAATTCATCAGTAAACAAACTTGTTCTATTATATCTTTTGTACAATAGCGGTTCTCTAGTTTGGTTTTTTTTTACGGGTTTCCCTGTATCTGTTTTCATAGCTGAATGGTCGAATTCAATTTTGCCAATTCTATTTTTCTATTTTCCCTATTATGAGAAGAAACAGAGTAATTTTTTTTACCACATAACGCTCATTACATTAGTCTTTAGTTTTATTCTTGGATTTATTTTGTGGATGTGGGAGCCCCCTTTCTATCGAGTGTTTATGGATACTACAGAGGGTGTTGGGACAGATATGTTATTTTTTCAGTCAATTTTTGGCCTTACAGCTACTGGAGCATTAGGTGTAATCGGATTCTTAATTAGCTCAAATATTGTTTTAAAGTCTAATGGACGGAAAGGAAAGATTGCATTAGCAATCTGTATGGTGACAATTATACTAACGTTTCGAAGATCAGCACTTTTAGTACTCGCCCTAGCTATTCTTAGTATGCACTTTATCGGCTATTTCAGATATAAGTTTATAAAAAAGAGGTATCTACTGATTGAAGCAATATTTTTATATTACATTTTTGTATTGGTATCAGATAATTATGGAGATTTCTTTACTGATCTTATTGAAAGAGGATCAATGATTTCAGAAGCCTTTAATGAACGAAGTGGGACTTGGAGTTATGCATTCAGTTATGGGAACCTTGTGATAGGCGATGGGTTAGGAGCATTTGGACATAAAGTAATTGGTTACAGCAAAGTATTGATTGCAGATGGTAATTATTTTAAAATGCTTGCTGAAATAGGAATAGTAGGCACTTCTTTATTTTTTGCGATTCTAATAGTTTCCATGATGCTTGGATTTAAAGATTTGCGAAATAAGTATGTTGAATTAAGTATAGTACTGGGATTAGCTTTAATGGCTATAGGCTCAAATATATTTACATATCAGACATTGGCCCCAATTTTCTGGTATTCAATAGGAAGGCTATCTATTAATTACAGGCAAAATGAGGGTATAGCAATGGTTAAAAATGAGGCAAGTACTCTAAAGCCAAGTACTCAGATGTAAATACTTTTCTCACAAAAAATAACAATTTTTTTAAAATTATTCTAAAATGAATATATTAATTACCGGAGGCGCTGGGTTTATAGGATCGCATATAACAGACGCGTTGCTTAAAAAGGGACATTCCATTAAAATACTGGATATTCTTAAGAAACCAGTTCATATGAAAGGGTTCCCTGAGTATCTAGATAAAACGAAAGTCGAATTTATTTATGGAGATGTTACCGATAAAAGGGTAATGAAATATGCTTTAAATGGAGTGGATATAGTTTTTCATCTTGCTGCTTATCAGGATTATCTTCCAGATTATTCATCATTCTCTTATAT
Source organism: Sediminibacterium sp. TEGAF015 (assembly GCF_025997995.1). Taxonomy (GTDB): domain Bacteria; phylum Bacteroidota; class Bacteroidia; order Chitinophagales; family Chitinophagaceae; genus Sediminibacterium. The sequence continues at coordinate 2,897,096 of NZ_AP026683.1, forward strand.
CAATGTTTTTAGTACATCGCTGATTTATGAGATAATCGAAGAAGAAAAATTCCCTGTTCAAAAGGTTATAGTTGCATCTTCACAAGCCGTAATGGGTGAAGGAAAATATCATAATAAATCTGGTAAAGTAATTTATCCAACTTTAAGAACTGATCAACAACTTAGTTCCGGTAATTGGGATCATATAGATAATGAAACTGGACTCCCGCTTATACTTGATTTATCGGACGAAACAGTAATTAATCCAATGAATCCTTACGGCATGTCGAAATATCAGCAGGAAATGCTTGCTATCAACTTAGGTAATCGAATAGGAGTACCCTCAGTAGCCATGCGGTTCTCTATTGTTCAGGGCTCGCGACAAAGTTTTTATAATGCCTATTCAGGAGCCTGTCGTATATTTTCATTGTCTTACTTCTTAAAAAAACAACCAACAGTTTATGAGGATGGTAATGCAATTCGCGACTACGTTAATATTCATGATGTAGTTGAGGCTCTTGTGCTAGTGATGGAATCAGAAAAGTCAAATGGTCAGGTATATAATGTTGGGGGCGGGAAGGCGTATACTGTGCTTGAATTTGCAAAAGTAGTAGCTGAAGTTTTCGAAATGGAATATAAGCCAAAGTTACCCAAAGAGTATAGGTTTGGCGATACAAGACATATATTTTCAGATATAAAAAAATTAAAATCCTTGGGTTGGAATCCTAGTCGAACAGTTTACGATAGTGTTAAAGAATATAAACAATACCTTGAAGAACAAACAGATATCAATGATATTCTGGATTATTCTGAAAAGCATATGAAAAATCTTGGTGTAATCAGGAGGGCAGTATTATGATAATATCACAAACTCCATTGCGAATCAGTTTTGTTGGTGGCGGAACCGATATGCGCTCTTTCTATCAGTATTCACCTGGTATGGTATTAAGTACTGCGATTGATAAATATCTTTTTGTCATTGTTAATGAACGATTTGATGATAAGATATATATCAATTATATGGATAAAGAAATCGTGAATGATGTTGACGAAATAAGGCACGAACTTGTTAGGGAGGCAATGAAAAAAGCAGGGATAAAAAGAGGAATCGAGGTAACAATGTTGGCAGATATTCCGTCAACCGGCTCTGGTCTTGGATCTTCCTCCTCCTTAACAGTAGGGTTGCTCAATGCTTTTTACAATTATCAGGGACACCAGGTTACAGCTGAACAACTTGCAAGGGAAGCGTGCGAAATTGAAATTGATATTTTAAAAAAACCTATAGGAAAACAGGATCAGTATATCGCTGCATATGGAGGTGTGAATAAGTTTATCTTTAATAAAGATGAAACTGTTACTGCTGAATCATTAAACCTCTCCCGTGATAGCAGAATCAGACTCGGTTCGAACCTTTTGTTACATTTTACTAATATCACAAGAAAAGCAGATGTTATTTTATCTGAACAAAAAAATAAAACGAATGATAATTTAGATTCTCTTAATGACTTAGCCGCAATGGTACCGGTTTTAGAGAGGGAGCTTTGTAATGGCAATTGGGATTCCTTAGGTGCAATGTTGAAAGAAAACTGGGAAATAAAGAAAAAATTGGCAACAGGAATTACCATACCTGAAATTGAAGAAATGGTTGAGATTGCGTTAGAAAATGGTGCACTAGGAGTTAAGATTGCTGGTGCAGGCGGTGGCGGCTTTTTATTGTCATATGTTCCTAGAAACGAACAGGATAGTTTTCGAAAAGCAATGCATAAATATTTAGAGCTTCCTTTTATGCTTGATCCATTCGGTTCTCGAATAATTTTTAACATGAGGAGATACAATTCTCGATTATAAAACGCCAAATACATAAATACTATGGATTTTTTTTTCAATGATTATAAGAAAGATCTGATTCATGCGATTGAATCACTTGACTGGAAAACGATGAAGGAAATAGCTGATCGAATCATCGAGTTAAGAAATAATGGAAATATAGTTTACCTTATTGGAAACGGTGGTTCATCTGCTACCCCATCACATAGTGCTGGCGATTGGACAAAAGAATTGAGGATTAAAACAATCTGCTTAACTGATAATACACCATCAGTAACAGCGTTCGCAAACGACACAGATTATACAAATATATTTAAAGGACAACTTGAAACTTTTCTTTCAAAAGGAGATATTGTTATTGGATATAGCGGAAGCGGAAATTCCCCAAATGTGTTGAATGCAATTGAGTTTGCAAAATCTAAAGGAAACTTTACAGTAGGTATAACTGGAAATTACAATGATAGAAACGGAGGTAAACTAGTAAGTTTAGCTGATTTGTCTCTGGTTGCTAATACTACTTCGATGGAAAGAATTGAGGATGTTCATCTTATAATTAATCATATCATCAAAGAATATATTAAAGCAACGATAAACGCCTCACAGAGGATATCGAAAGTATAATATGAAAGCTTTTTTATTAGCGGCAGGGCTTGGTACAAGGTTAAAGCCAATTACTGATACAGTTCCCAAATGTTTAGTTCCGGTAGCAGGTAAGCCAATGTTAGCATATTGGTTTGATTTGTTTCGGAAGCATGGTATAACAGAAGTGTTGATTAATTTAAATCATCTTCCAGACCATGTTCGGCAATTTGTTAAAGAAAATGATCAGGATATAAAGGTTACGCTTGTTTATGAAGAGACATTGTTGGGGAGTCTTGGCACGATTCTCCAAAATAAATATTACATCGAAAACGAAGAATGTTTTTTTATTTTCTATGCTGACACCCTAACAAACGTTGATCTTGCAGATATGTTAAGAACTCACAAGTCTTCAGGAAAGCCTTTTACCATGGGATTATTTCATGCCGATAATCCTAGTTCTTGCGGTATTGCCGAGTTGGATGAGAATAATATAATTATTGGTTTTGAAGAAAAACCACAAGAACCAAAATCTGCCCTAGCCAATGCTGGATTGTATATTATGGACACATTGCTTTTGAACGAAATTAAGTCAAGTCAGGACAAATTGCTTGATATTGGTTATGATCTCTTGCCAACATTAGTGTCTAATATGACAGGTTATAAACATATAAATTTTGTTTTGGATATCGGAACTCCTGATAATTTGATACGTGCAAGTGAATTTGTAAAAAATAATCCAAGAATTTTTCTATAGGTCAAAAAATGTAGACCCAAAGGAGTGTATGATAAAAAATAAAATGTGTTAAGAAAAATATACTTCAATGAATGATAAAGAAGATTTAATTAGTGTAATTGTACCAGTATATAAGGTTGAGAAGTATTTAGACAGATGCGTAACGAGTATCCTTAATCAATCGTACAAAAATTTCGAAATAGTCTTGGTAGACGATGATTCCCCAGATAATTGCCCGAAAATGTGCGATGATTATGCTGTGAGATATGATAATATAGTAGTAATACACTTGAAAAATTCAGGAATAGGCGTTTCTGGTGCAAGAAATGCTGGAATTGAAAGGGCAAAAGGTAAATATATCACTTTCGTTGATAGCGATGATTTTGCCCACCATGACTTATTGAGTGTTTTAAAAAAATCAATTGATAGTGTACCTCAGGCTCAATTATCGATGTGTTCTTATAAACGAGTTTTTGATTTGCCTAAAGAAATCGAGCCAGTTAATTACACTGGAGTTGAGCTTATCAATGATATGAAAGCGATGGAAATGCTTATTACCGATCAAACACTTTCTGCAGTTTGGGGTAAATTATACGCCAGGGATGTGTTCGATGGAATAAGGTTTCCGGTAGGAAGACATAATGAAGATATGTTTGTAATGCCCCTGATATTTCAAAAAGCAAAAAAAATTACAGTAGCACCACAAGAACTTTATTTTTATTTTCAAGATAGCGAAAGCTTATGTCGTTCTAACTTTAATTATAATATGCTTGATATGATTGAAGCTATTTCACAATGGAAACAATATATCACAGTAAAGTATCCAACACTTATCGAAAAAGTAAATAGTCATTATTACTCTTCTGTAATCAATAGTAGCCAATACTTAGTCAAAAAAAAGGACGACTTCGGAATTGAAAAACTGAAAAGTTTTGAGAAAGAAATTGTTGCTAATTATAAATCAATAATTAATTCAAAATATACTACACTCAATAATAAAATCAAGACAATATTAATTAAGTTGGGTCTATTCAAAACTGTTATTAAGACAATCGATACTATTAATATCAGAAAGTACGATTAGGGAAAGCAATAAAATTTAATTCTCTTTTGATTTTATATATTTGATAATGTATCTGGTGCGTTTTTGTAGAAGTTAGTCTGTATTTGTTTTAACCACAGATTAGTAGAGTACATAGAACTTCGTAGCAGTTACAATTTCAAAAATTCAAACTATGATTGTAAAATCAATTATAAAAAGGTTTTTACTGAAAACAAAAAAAGCTATTATAATTGATAAACGTTCAGAAATCAATTATAATGTTATAAATGAAACGATTAATGCAGAATATCCTTGTCTGATTACTGATTCAATGTGCAGTTTTGAAATGGTGAATGAAGGCTGTAGAATTTCGGACAGTCGGTGTTATGGGGATATTGTGCTAGGTAGATTCGTTTCGATCTCAGGACCTGGAACGGTGATAAAGGCGCTCAAAGAAAAAATATATATTGGTAGTTTTTGTTCAATTGGACAAAATGTATGTATAGTCGACTTCAATCATTTGTATGAACGAATTACCAGCAGCTTTATACATTATCAGATATTTAGGGAAGATTACAAGGTAGATATTGATACAAAAGGTCCTGTAGTTCTTGAGGAAGATGTTTGGATTGGTTCTAACACAATAATATTACCAGGAGTTAAAATTGGAAGAGGATCTGTTATTGGAGGTGGAAGCGTGGTTACAAAGGATATCCCCAGATATTCAATAGTATATGGAAACCCGGCAAGAGTTGTATCCAGACGATTCAACGATAATACAATCGACATGCTTGAAAAGTTGGAATGGTGGAAATGGGATATTGCTAAAATTAAAAGAAATAAAAAATTGTTCAGTACCAGCCTTACGGATGACGGTATTGAACAGATTAGGGCAAACATCAATTAAATACTCTAGTATTTAGTTTAAAATAAGATTGTAAAGTGATAGAAAATAAGAAAGTATTATTGATTTGTAAAGAGAGTTTTTCCTTCCCTTTATTTTTTATAGCTAAAAAATTACTCTCACAAGGAAATGAGGTTGGAGCTTTTTTTATTCATCCTGAGGAAGGGTATTATAATAAGTGTCTGTATAATGACTATACCTATTATTACTACAAAGAGCACTTAAGAGATGTTAAAATTTACGGATTAAAGGAGCTTTGTGAGCAGTTCGATTATAATTATAAACATTCAATTGTGGATCTTGAATATTTGGCGGAGATCGAAAAAAAATATACAAATTATAAAAATCTTAATCTACAGTTAACCTCTTCTCAGCTAACTACCAGACATTATCATACCCGGTTCTTTTTTAAGTACAGTACTTTTCAACAGTGTCATTCTTATTTGGAACTCGGATATAAACATGTTATTAGGGTATTAGACGATTTTAAGCCAGATGTAATATTGGATAATGAAGATGGTGAACTTTTGAGGACCATTCTGAACGAAGTTTCTTACGAGAAAAAAATTCCATATATAAATATTGAGTACCCTCGATTTGAAGCATATAAAATCCCTACCTATTGTTTAGGTGTTCAAAATGAAAACTACCTGAAAAACGAATACATGAGATTTTATTCAATGCCTAAAGAATATCTGACAAATGAGATTAATTATGTTTTGACATTCAGGGAAAATAATAAGATCATGTCTAGGGAGTTCTCTGGTACAAGTACGAGTCAATACAAACCGGATCGACTAATAGATGTAATAAAAACATTAATTGGAAAAACTGTTTATTTCTGGAATCTTTTTGTAACAACAGGTAATTGGCGCTTAATTAGAAAAAAACAAATATTGTATTCTAATCCCCTGAAACATTTTTTATTTTATGCCAAAGTTGCATGGAAGAAACAATTATTATTCAGGAAAAACAGATATTTTGATCCTCCCGTAATTGGTGATGAGTATGTTTATATGCCACTGCATCTGATTCCTGAATCAACTACTTTTGTAAAAGCTCCATTTTATATTAACGAATTACATATTATCGAACAAATTTCCAAATCGCTACCAATTGGGTGGAAGTTGTATGTAAAAGAACATCAGTCTATGTTGGGGGAAAGAGATTTTTCCTTTTATAAGGCAGTGAAAAAGTTGCCTAATGTAAAAATGGTGCAGTTCAATTATTATGACGATCCCAAACCCTGGATTCAAAATGCTAAAGGGGTGATTACTATTTCTGGAACAAGTGCGTATGAAGCTGCGATGCTAGGAAAAAAATCAATAGTATTTTCAGATGTTCCTTTTACTTTAATCAAAGGAATTACACAGGTGAAATCTTATCAGGAATTACCAAATCTGATTGCAGACTTCGGTTTAATTGATAATATTAAATCCTGTGCATCTTATCTAGCAGCCATAAAGTCGGTAGGTAAAGAGATTAATCTAAAATACCTGATGGCTGAAGGTGAAGCAATTATTAAGGGGGAAAAAGAGAGTACAGAAAAATTTCAAGTGAAAATAGATGAACTTTATGATTTTTTCAGCGATGCATATTCAAAATATTCATCCAGATTTTTATCACAATAATCAATACTACAATAAAGCCAGCAACAAATTATACAATAATCTTTGGCATTGTTCTTTATCAGTTATAATAAATGGGGAATATTAAAACGGTTAACCTAAATAAACTTGCATTCAGGTCAGGGTCTAGTTATATGGTCTCTAATATCATGATTAGTGCAATTTCTATTTTAACCGCACCAATTTTTACAAGACTATTGACTACCGCCGATTATGGAGTAGCTAGTAATTTTGCAGCCTGGGTGAATGTTGGGTTAGTGATAATTGGCTTGGGACTTCCTTACAGTATTGGGAATGCCAAAACAGATTTTCCCTCAGAGCTCAATAAATTTCTGGCCTCTATTCAATTATTAGGAACAATAATGGCTGGTTCCGTTTTAATTTTGGCCATTATATTTAAGGATAACTTAGCAAATTGGATGGAGGTAGACCCCAGCCTGGTGGTTATAATGTTTGTGTACTTGCTTGTTTTCCCATCTGTTCTATTAGCGCAGGAGAGGTATAAGTTTTTGTTGAAGTACAAACAAAATATATATATATCATTATTTGGTGCTTTAGGTGCTGTAAGTTTTTGTTTCTTGTTCATCCTGGTTTTTTTTAAAGATCAGCGATATTATGGCAGAATTATAGGGTTGATTTTCCCATTTTTTCTCATGGGGTCTTTCTTTTATATTAAGATTCTGGTCGATGGCTGGAATGTGGATTTCAAGAAATATTGGTCCTATGCTTTAAAAATATCATTGCCAATGATTCCACATGCCCTTGCAATGGTAGTGCTTACCCAGATGGATAGGATTATGATTGTGAAAATATGTGGAAATGCTGATGCCGGCTTGTTTAGTTTTGGATACTCATATGCGGTTTTATTATTGCTCGTTTCAAATGCTGTTTTGCAAGCTTATCAACCCTGGCTCTACATTAAGTATAAAGCCATGGATATACAATCCATAGGCGTGTCAACCAGTTTTATTGCTACAGGTATGTGTTTATTAACACTAGTCTGTATTACTGTTGCACCTGAGGCATTAATGGTATTAGGTGCAAAGAATTTCTGGGCTGCAAAAGTTGTTGTGATGCCAATTGCTATTGGAGCACTATTCCAATACATATATAATACTTATACTACACTCGAACTATTTCATAAAAAAACTATTGTAATTGCAATCGGAACAATTTTCGCAGCTGCTATTAATTATAGTTTGAATAGTTTATTGATTCCTGTTTATGGTTTTATCGCTGCGGCTTATGCAACGCTTCTTAGTTACTTAAGTTTAGCCCTTTTTCATTTAATTGCACATAAAAAAATCACAAAAAAGTCAATTTATAATGATGAGTATATCTGGATAATAGCTTTTACAACGGCAGTAATAGCTTATTTTATTTCGCAATTGTATGAAACTATAATGCTAAGGTATATTGTATTTCTATCTGTTATTTTAGTAGTTTTTTTAATTGCATTGGTAAATAAGAAAAGAATTGCCTTATCATATCAGCTAATGACTGAAAAGAGAGAAGATACTATTCTGGCCTAGTTATACTTCAGCAAATTCATAGAATTTTCGATTCAATTCGTTTAATCTTAATGTATTTTATACCACATGAAAATAATAGCATATTACTTGCCTCAATATCATCCTATACGGGAAAATAATGAGTGGTGGGGACCCGGTTTTACTGAATGGACAAACGTTGGGAAAGCTAGAAAATATTATAGAGATCATTACCAGCCGAAAATACCCAAGGATCTTGGCTATTACGATCTCAGAATTCCTGAAGTCAGACTACAACAAGCGGAATTAGCTAGAGAAGCAGGTGTAGACGCATTTTGCTATTGGCATTATTGGTTTGGTAATGGAAGACGTTTACTTGAAATGCCATTTAATGAAGTACTGAGAACCGGAGAACCTGATTTCCCTTTCTGCCTGGGATGGGCAAATGAGTCTTGGAAAGCCAAAGTATGGGATTTCAATAGTACAAAAAGAGACCGAACACTTATGGAACAACTGTATCCTGGGGAACAGGATTACATAGACCATTTCTATGCTTTGCTCGATGCATTCAGAGATAAACGTTATTTTAGAAAAAATAATCGTCCCATTTTTGTTGTGTACAAACCATTTTTACTGCCGGACCCAGCATTGTTTATGTTAATCTGGAACAAATTAGCAGTTAAAGAAGGAATTTCTGATGGGTTTCATTTTGTAGGACATACAGAAAAAACGAAAGATGTTGATTCTCTTTTAAATATGGGATTCAATGCTGTGAATATTGTTCGAAACGGCGAATATGCTCACAATCCACATCTGATTAAAAAAATTCTGATACCTACAATAAAGTATAAAGTCTTTAAACAGCCATTGAAAATTGATTATGCTCTGATGATCAAGTATTTTGTTCAAAGTAAAGAGAAGGAAGCCAATATTTATCCATCAATCATTCCAAATTGGGATCATACACCACGCAGCGGAAGAAAAGGATCTGTTTTTCATAATTCTACACCAGAATTATTTGCGGAACATGCTCAGGAAGTGTTAGATGCTGTATCACATAAAGAAAAAGAAGATCAAATTGTATTTCTTAAATCATGGAATGAATGGGGAGAAGGGAATTATATGGAGCCTGATTTGAAGTTTGGAAAACAGTATATAGAAGTATTAGGTAAGATCAGAAAGGAGTACGAAAACAAATAGAATTGTAGTTTCAAAGTTTACTATTTGTAACCATAAGCTTATATTATTTCAATGCCAAAGTTATTACAGATTTGTGTTGAAGGAAACACAGGTTCAACGGGTACAATAGCGGAAGCCATTGGTATTATTGCCTTAAATAAACAATGGGAAAGTTATATAGCCTATGGTCGTTTTCCAAGGCCAAGTCAATCCAAACTAATAAGAATAGGATCTGATTTAGATACTTTTTTGCATGGGATTGAAACCAGATTGTTTGACCGGCACGGATTGGGCTCAAGAAAGGCTACTCGTAATCTAATCAGTCAAATTGAAGCGATTCAACCTGATATTATTCACTTACATCATCTACACGGCTATTATATCAATATTGTTGTTCTGTTTGAGTATTTAGCAAGTGCTGGAATACCAGTTGTATGGACTTTTCATGATTGCTGGTCTTTTACTGGCCATTGTGCTTTTTTTGACTTTGCAGGGTGTAATAAGTGGAAATCAGAATGTGATCATTGCCCACAAATACGTGAATATCCTCAAAGTTTATGGATTGATAGGTCAAGGAAAAATTTTCATCTTAAGAAAAGGCTTTTTACGTCTGTTCCTCAGTTGACAGTAGTTTCAGTTTCCAGGTGGTTGGATGGATTGGTTCAACAATCCTTTTTTAGGAATACCTCACATGTATTTATTTATAACGGGATTAATCTGGAAACGTTCAAGCCTTCAGGAGATTTTGCAACAATAAAACGAAAGTATAAAGTAGAAGGGAAGTTTCTTATACTAGGGGTAGCGACTACCTGGGATCGAAGAAAAGGATTGAATGACTTTATTGAGTTGAGTAAGGGACTCAGGGAAAATGAACAAATTATTTTAGTTGGTCTCGATGAAAAACAGATGAAAGGGCTACCTGAAAATATAATAGGGTTATCAAGAACTGATAATCAAAATGAATTGGTTGAACTTTATTGCGCTTCAGATGTGTTTTTGAATTTGTCTGAAGAAGAAACATTTGGACTTACGACAGTTGAAGCAATGGCTTGCGGCACTCCTGTGATTGTATATAATAAAACTGCTAGTCCTGAATTGGTTCAACCCGAAACAGGTATGATTATAGATAAAGGTGATCTTGATGGATTACATTCTGCTATTGAGGTGATAAAACAAAAAAGTAAAATGTCATACTCATTGGCTTGTAGAAAACATGCTCAAGAAAATTTTAATGTCAATGATCGCTTTGAGGAATACTTCAATTTGTATAATCAAATGCTGCATAGCAAAAGATTAAAAAAATAGGATATGGAGAAAAATAAAAATATTACTACGAGAGCTTATCAGATTTGTACTAAAACAATTATGGATACGTCAGATCCTAATATTGTATTCAATGAAAAAGGTGAGAGCGATTACTATACAAATTATATTGAAAATATTCTCCCTAATTGGCATACCGATGAACGTGGTTATTATGAGTTGATGAAGACCGCTGAGAAAATTAAAAAGGAATCTAAAAACAAAGATTTTGATTGTATCATAGGATTAAGTGGTGGATTGGATAGTTCTTACGTAGCTTATGTAGCTAAAGAAATTATGGGACTTAGACCATTGCTGTTTCATGTGGATGCAGGATGGAATACAGATAAGGCTGTGGGTAATGTAGAAAAGTTGTGTAATGGTTTAGGGCTGGATCTATATACTGAAGTAATTAACTGGGAGGAAATGAAAGATCTTCAAGTAGCTTTTCTGAAATCACAAATTGCAGATCAGGATATGCCACAGGATTACGCTTTCTTTTCTGCTTTATATAAATTTGCACGCAAAAACAAGATTAAATTCGTACTTACCGGAGGTAATTACTCAACAGAATGTTGTAGAGAGCCAGAAGAGTGGGGTGCATTTCCGGGTATAGACAGATTGTTGGTAAGTGATATTCATAAAAAATTTGGATCAAGGCAGTTGAAAACTTTTCCAATCGTTGATATTATTTCTTATAAAATCTTTTATCGATATGTTTTAGGGATGAAAGTAATTAAGCCTTTAAATTATGTTCCTTATATAAAAAAGGAGGCTGAAAAACTTCTATCAGAGAGATTTGGCTGGGAATCTTTCCAACATAAGCATCATGAATCCAGGTTTACTCGTTTTTATGAAGACTTTTGGCTGCCTCGCAAATTCGGGTACGAGAAAAGGCGCGCACATTTTTCCAGTTTGATTTTAACAGGTCAAATGACCAGGGAAGAAGCATTGGATCGTATTTCCCGACCTGAACTGTCGGAAGAGTTTTTACAAAAAGAGTTTGAATATGTGGCAGATAAATTGGATTTATCAAAACAAGAACTACTTGATATTTTTAATGGTCCAAATAAAACTTTCCATGATTACAGGAATAAAGTAGGTTTAATTGGAATAGGAGCTAAAGCTATGACTTTGTTTGGACTTGAAAAAAGACTTTTCAGATGATAACTTTAATAGACTATGGTGTCGGAAATATTTTTGCCTTTCAGAATGTATATAAACGGCTTGATATTCCTACCAAAATTGCTAAAACCAGTTCGGATTTAGAGGGTGCAGAAAAACTAATCCTTCCAGGAGTTGGAGCTTTTGATTATGCCATGCAACAATTGAATGCTTCAGGAATGAGAGATAAATTAGATGAACTGGTTCTTGATAAAAAAATACCTGTGATTGGTATATGTGTAGGTATGCAGATGATGGGTAAAAAAAGTGAGGAAGGCAGGGAAGAAGGTCTGAAATGGATGGATGCTGAAATTATAAAGTTTGATGAAAGCTTAATAAGGCAAAGAACCAAACTACCACATATGGGTTGGAATGATGTTTTACCAATACGTAATCATCCTTTATTTAGTAGGTTGGAGCATAATGCTATCTTTTATTTTCTCCATTCTTATTATTTTAAATGCAATGACCATTCAAATACAATTGCGATTTCTGATTATGGTTTGCAATTTACTTCGGCAGCCAATGTAGATAATATTTATGGAATTCAGTTTCATCCCGAGAAAAGTCATCAGTACGGTGAAATACTACTGGATAATTTTGCAAAAATATAACTATGCTACGTCCTAGAATTATTCCCAGCTTATTGTACCATGATAAAGGATTAGTCAAGACTGTAAATTTTAAGTCACCTAAATATGTAGGAGATCCTATCAATGCAGTCAGAATATTTAATGAAAAGCAGGTAGATGAATTGGCTTTTTTTGATATTGATGCTACGGTATTGGGTAAGGAGCCAGATTATGCCTTAATTGAAAAACTTGCTAATCAGTCTAGAATGCCGTTATGTTATGGCGGTGGTGTGAAAACTAAAGAACAGGCTCAACGAATTTTTAGTTTAGGGATTGAAAAAATTGCATTGAGTAGTGCTATCATACAAAATCCGAAACTTGTTACAGAAATAGCTGAAAGAGTAGGTTCACAAAGTGTAATTGTTGTATTAGACGTTAAGAAAAAGGTTTTTGGTGGGTATGAGTTATATACCCATAATGGTAAAAAAGCTACTGGGGTTAATCCCTTAAAATTAGCTGCTGAAATGCAGCAACTTGGGGCAGGTGAAATTATTATCAATTCGATAGATCAAGATGGATCTATGAATGGTTACGATATGTCTTTGATTGAAAAAGTAGCTGGTGTAACTTCCCTTCCTCTTACAGTACTAGGTGGTGCTGGTTCACTTCAAGATATTGAAAAAGTAATTGAAAAACATGGTGTTATAGGGGTTGCGGCCGGTAGCCTTTTTGTTTTTAAAGGACCCTATAAGGCTGTTTTGATAAATTATCCTTCACAAACAGAAAAGAACAAGATATTTAAAATCGATAACAATGAAAATTAAGAATAAAACCCTTTTGATAACTGGAGGGACTGGCTCATTTGGTAATGCTGTACTAAATAGGTTCCTGAATACTGAGCACTTTAGCGAGATACGGATTTTTTCGAGAGATGAAAAAAAACAAGATGATATGAGAAAGCGTTTAAATAACGCTAAGGTTAAGTTTTATATTGGTGATGTTCGCGATCTTTCAAGTGTAGAGTCTGCGGTTAAAGGTGCAGATTATATTTTTCATGCAGCAGCATTGAAACAGGTCCCTTCTTGTGAGTTTTTTCCAATGGAAGCTGTTAAAACAAATATTATTGGGACAGATAATATTCTAACGGCAGCTGAAAAATATGATGTATCAAAAGTTGTCGTTCTAAGCACTGATAAGGCTGCTTATCCAATTAATGCAATGGGTATGTCTAAAGCCATGATGGAAAAAGTTATGGTAGCAAAATCAAGAAATCTGGATGATACTAAGACTATTTTTTGTGCTACCCGATATGGAAACGTGATGGCATCAAGAGGATCTGTGATTCCATTATTTATAGATCAGATTAAAAATGGGAAGCCGCTAAGTATTACAGATCCCAATATGACACGCTTCATGATGACACTTGAAGATGCTGTTGATCTTGTTTGGTATGCTTTTGAAAATGCTCGACAAGGCGATTTATTTGTACAGAAAGCACCTGCCGCTACGATTGAAACATTGGCAAAAGCTTTAATTGAATTGTATAATTCAAAAGTTGAAATCAAAATTATAGGGATAAGACATGGTGAGAAATTGTATGAGACATTAGTGAATAGAGAGGATATGGTAAAATCGGAAGATCTTGGTGACTATTTCAGGATTCCAGCCGATACACGCGATTTAAACTATGAACAATATTTTTCAGAAGGTATTCGTGACATTGCCAAAGCTGAAGAATACCATTCTCACAATACAACACTACTTGACGTTATGGGAATGAAACAATTACTTCATAAGCTGCCGGTAATAAAAAGAGATATTTTAGGAGATGTTACAGCAGTTCAATATGATTATTAAATAATGAAAAAAATAGGTATAACAGGGCAGTCGGGTTTTATAGGTTCCTACTTATATAACACACTTAAATTAGATTCTGATAATTACAAAATTGTTGAATTTCATCGCTGTAATTTTAATGATGAATCGTCACTAGAAGCATTTGTAAAAGAATGTGATATAATTGTTCATTTAGCTGGAGTTAACCGTCATGCAAATGCTGATATTATTTATCAGGCTAATATCGAACTGGCTTCAAAACTTGCTGGTGCCGTAAAAAGAACCGGATCACAAGCCCACATTATTTTTTCTTCGTCTATCCAAGAAGAAAAAGATAATATATACGGGAATGCAAAAAAAGCAGCCAGAATAATATTAGCTGAAGCTGCAAAGATGAACGGGGGAGCTTTTACAGGATTAATCATACCAAATGTGTTTGGTCCATTTGGTAACCCATATTACAATTCTGTTATTGCAACATTCTGCTACCAACTCACGCATTCAGAAGAACCAATAATTAATGTTGATGGAGAATTGAAATTGATTTATGTGGCTGAACTTGTTGATGTAATTATTAATTGTTTTACAAACAAACCTAATGATGAAATTTTAGTTCCACATACCAGCCAGATAAGAGTATCTGAAATTTTAAGTATTCTTATTAGATTTAAACTTGAGTATTTCGACAAAGGGATTGTACCTGCACTTAATGATATTTTTGAACTCAATTTATTTAATACTTTCCGCTCATACATTGATATTAGAAACTATTTTCCATTTCGATTAAAGAAAAATGCGGATAACAGGGGGATATTTGTAGAATTGGTCAGATTAAACATTGGTGGCCAAATATCATTTTCTACAACTATTCCAGGAATAACAAGAGGTAATCATTATCATACTCGCAAGATAGAGCGCTTTGCGGTAGTAAAGGGAAAAGCAAAAATTCAATTACGAAAAGTAGGTAGTAGTGAAGTATTAGAGTTTTGTCTGGATGGTAATGAGCCCAGTTATGTTGATATGCCGATTTGGTATACCCATAATATCACAAATGTAGGCCACGAAGAATTGCTTACTGTTTTTTGGATCAATGAATTC
Source organism: Sediminibacterium sp. TEGAF015 (assembly GCF_025997995.1). Classification (GTDB taxonomy): domain Bacteria; phylum Bacteroidota; class Bacteroidia; order Chitinophagales; family Chitinophagaceae; genus Sediminibacterium. Next base: position 2,912,432 of record NZ_AP026683.1, read on the forward strand.
TTCAATGCCGATGATCCAGATACTTATATAGAAATAGTATAATTCAAAGAGAAACAAATGATTCGACTAAAAGTAATGACCGTTGTTGGAACAAGACCGGAAATAATCAGATTATCAAGAGTGATGTCTGCCTTGGATGATAGTAATTCGATACACCACATCACGGTTCATACAGGGCAGAACTATGACTATGAATTAAATGAGGTTTTCTATGAAGATATGGGTATTCGAAAACCTGATCATTTTTTAAATGCGGCAGGTTCAACTCCTGCAGCTACGATTGGACAAATTCTAATCAATATTGACAATTTGCTCGAAGAAATAAAACCAGATGCTTTTCTGGTTTTAGGTGACACCAATTCCTGCCTTTGTGCTATACCAGCCAAAAAGAGAAAGATACCAATTTTTCATATGGAGGCAGGCAATAGATGCTTTGATCAGCGTGTACCTGAAGAAACAAATCGCAAAATCGTAGATCATATTTCTGATATAAATCTAACTTATTCAGATATCGCAAGAGAGTATTTATTGAGGGAAGGCTTGTCTGCGGATCGAATTATCAAAACTGGTTCACCGATGTTTGAAGTTTTGTCTTTTTATCGAAATAAGATAAAAAATTCAATGGTTTTATCAAAGCTAAATCTCGAGAAGGAAAAATATTTTGTAGTTTCAGCTCATCGTGAAGAAAATATTAATGATGAAGCGAATTTTACAGATTTGATTGATTCGTTGAATGCTGTTGCAGAGAAATATAAATATCCTGTTATCGTTACCACCCATCCAAGAACAAGGAAAATGCTGGAAACCAAGGATTTTCATATAAGAAATGAGATTCAGTTTTTAAAACCAATGGGCTTCAGCGATTATATATCATTACAACAAAATTCATTTGCGGTATTATCTGATAGTGGTACAATTAGTGAAGAGTCATCGATACTTAATTTCCGAGCACTAAATATTCGTCAGGCGCATGAAAGACCAGAGGCGATGGAAGAGGCTTCAGTTATATTTACCGGACTTAAGCCTGAGCGCATTCTACAGGGGCTTGAGCAAACATCACGACAAAAAATTCATGGTGAGAGGAATTTCAGACCAGTGGCTGATTATAGCATGCAGAATGTTTCAGAAAAAGTAGTTCGAATTATTTTGAGTTACACGGATTATATCAACAGAGTTGTTTGGAGTAAGAAATAAATGGATATTTTATTTATCAGCCTTGTACAGATCGATTCATTGAAAGATCGTGGAATATACCATGATTTACTTCGTGTCTTTCATAAAGAAGGTCATCATGTTACAGTAATTTGTCCTGTTGAAAGAAGGACAAAACTACCAACTAGAGTAATCTCGACAGATGGGTTTACTGTATTACAGGTAAGGACATTAAATGTACAAAAAACAAATGTTATTGAAAAAGGCATAGCGACTGCTAGTTTGGATTTTCTCTTTAAACGAGCTATTAAGAAGCATCTTTCCAGTAAAAAATTTCGTTTGATTTTGTATGCAACTCCGCCAATTACCCTGACCTGTTTGATTTCTTATCTTAAAATGAAAAACAAGGCAAAAACCTATTTATTGCTCAAGGATATTTTTCCACAAAATGCAGTTGATATGGGAATGATAAAAGGAGGAGGACTTCTACATAATTTTTTTAAGTGGCAGGAAAAAAAACTATACCGGTTGTCAGATATGATAGGTTGTATGTCTCCGGCCAATGTAGCCTATTTAAAGTCTCATCATCCTGAAATTTCACGTAGAAAGTTGGAGGTTAACCCTAACAGTGTTGAAATCAACCACTCAGAAGACAAAAAAGTGGATCGGAATTCAATACTAAGTTTTTTTGATATTCCTGAAAATAAAGTACTCTTTTTATATGGAGGAAATCTTGGAAAGCCGCAGGGTATTCCATTTTTATTGAAAATAATATCATCAGCTTCAATAACATCTCCCGACGCTTTTTTTATTATTGTTGGTGATGGTACTGAATTTGAATATCTAAATATATGGTTTAAACATAATAAACCATCTAATGCCATTTTAATACGATATATACCGAGAGAAGAATACAATCAATTAGCGTCTAATTGTGATATAGGTCTTATTTTACTTCATCCCGATTTTACAATTCCCAATTTTCCGTCAAGGCTGTTAACATATCTTGAATATAAATTACCAGTATTTTGTCTTACAGATGAAGTTTCAGATATCGGACCAATAGCTGAAGAGTATAACTTCGGTAAGTGGAGTTTGAATGGAGATTTGAGTCGTGCACTTGAATTGGTTAGCTTTTTCATAAAGAACCGGCAGGCTGCAATACAAATGGGAAAGAATGGGTATGATTATCTAATCAGAAATTATGATGTTAACCTAAGTTATCTGAAAATAATTTCCCTATTAGAACAGCGATAAAATTCAGGCTTTGAGTTTATCTTATTATATCTTCGCACTTGATTGCAATTCCGGGTATATTATATCAATCTAAAATATTGCTTCGTAGTAATTGTTATCATAGTATGAATAAATCATTTTGTAATAAGCAAGTTAGTAGCCTAATGACATGAAAACTAAAATCGCAATTTATGGTACAGGGGGCTTTGGAAGGGAAGTTCATCAGATGATTGAATACATAAACCAGCAAAATCATGTATGGGAATTTGTTGGTTATTTTGATGAGTACCTTATTCCAGGTACAAGTATAAACGGTTTTACGGTTCTTGGTGGGACTAATGAATTGAATAATGTTCAGGATTGCTTAGCGCTTGTTATTGCAATTGGTAAGCCAAAAGCAGTAAAAGAAGTTGCGGAAAGTATTCACAATACGAATATCACCTTTCCAAATCTGATTCATCCACATGTACAATATGATCAACGATATAACAAGATTGGTGTTGGGAACATCATTTGCTATGGGTGTTACTTTACTTGCAATATTGAGGTAGGATCATTTAATATTTTCAATACCAGGTCTACACTCGGGCATGATACCCAAATTGGTTCATATAATATATTTCAACCCAATGTGCAAATTTCAGGAGAAGTTAAGATTGGAGACCTTAATTTTTTTGGTGTAAATTCCTGTGTTTTGCAACAAAAGAGAATAGGAAATAATAATAAATTAGGTGCTGGAAGTTTATTGTTGCGAAATATTAAGAATGATGCAACGTATTTTGGGAATCCAGCTTATGAAATGAAATTGTAAATTTTATTCAATGAATATAGAAGAGTTTATCAAACATTTTGTGGATCAGTTCGATGAAATTAATCCTGCTGAAGTATCACATGTAACAAAATTCAAAGAATTGGATGGTTGGGATTCACTGGTTGCTATTTCTTTGATTGCTATGGTTGATGCAGAATATGGGGTAAAACTTACTGGAGATGAAATTCGAAATGCTCAGTACGTATCTGAATTATTTGAAATTGTAAAATCGAAAAGTTGAATCCGTTTTCATTAGAAGGGAAGAAAATTTTAATTACAGGGGCATCTTCTGGTATTGGAAGAACTATAGCGGCTGAAGCAAGTTTAGCTGGTGCAAACATTGTGATATGTGGAAGAAATACTGAAAGATTGAATGAAACTTTTGATTTATTGCATCATGGTGATGATCAGTGTCATGAAAGAGTTATATTTGATCTCGCAGATGAGTCTGCAACCATAGAAATCATTCAGCAGCTTAATTATTTTGATGGTGTTGTATTCGCGGCTGGTTCTGATCTTATTCAACCTTTTTCTTTTACTACAAGCCAGCAGTTGAAAACAATCATGGATGATAATTTTACTGGTCAGGCACTTATGCTTCAAAAGCTTATTAAAACAAAAAAAATCAACTCAGGGGCTTCAATTGTTTTCTTTAGTTCTGTAAATGGAACTTCAATAGGTTCGAAAGGTCATAGTTTATATGCTGCAGCGAAGGGTGCGATTAATGGACTTGTACGTGTAGTCGCTAATGAATTATCAAAGAAAAGAATAAGGGTAAATGCAATCGCTCCGGGAATGGTTGAAACTGGTTTAATGAAAATGAATGAAGAAATAGTTTCCAAAGAATTATTGGAAGTGCATCGCAAGGATTATCCCTTGGGATTTGGTCGTCCGGAGGATGTAGCCTATTTGTGTATTTACCTTCTTTCAGGTGCTTCTGTCTGGATGACAGGACAAAGTATAACAATAGACGGAGGCCTGAGTATCAATCGGTAATTAATTATGCATACTTTATTTAAGAATATAACAATTTCGCACGTTGCTACTGCCGTTCCTGATAACATACTGGAATTAAATTCTTTTTCAAGTTTATATGGTGAATCTGAGGTAAAAAAAATTATTTCAAGCACTGGAATTTCAAAAGTAAGAATCGCCCCACCTCATCTAACTACTGCTGACCTTTGTGAAGCTGCCTTTAGGGAAATTATCAGTAAAAGTAATTTGGATACAAAGGGTATAGGGGCATTGGTTTTTGTTTCACAAACTGCCGATCACCGACTACCTCAAACTTCCATAATTCTACAAGACAAATTGGGCTTAAGCCGTGAAACAGCATGTTTCGATATTCCATTAGGATGTTCTGGATATGTATATGGCCTTTTTCAGTCTGCCATGCTTATTGCGTCAGGTATTGAAAAGGTTGCACTCTTAGCTGGCGATACTAGTACGCGCATCATAAATGAACGTGATCGTTCTGTATCAATGGTTTTCGGTGATGCAGGAACTGCGACAATATTAGAGTCAGGAAAGAGTGATATGCATATTTCTGTGCGTTCTGATGGATCGGGAAGAGATAAGCTAATAATACCTGCGGGAGGATGCAGAATGCCTTCCAATCTTCAAACAAGTAAAAGTAGAGAGGTTGAACCTGGCGTTTTTCGCTCAGATGATGATTTGTATATGGATGGGATGGCCATTATGAATTTTGCAATTAGTGAAGTGCCATTAATGATTTCAGAAACACTCAAAACCCTTGATTGGAAACAGGAGGATGTTGGTTGTTTTGCATTGCATCAGGCGAACGCTTTTATGCTCAATTATCTCAGAAAAAAAATGAAGATATCTATAGAAAAAGTACCCATATCGGTAGATGGTTTTGGAAATACCGGACCTGCTTCAATTCCACTTATGTTATGTGATAAAGCAGCAGAGCTTTCTAAAAACAATCAACTTGAAAAAGTTGTGATGTGTGGTTTTGGTGTTGGGTTATCCTGGGGCACAGCTTCTACTGATTTGAGTTCAACAATATTTTACAAACCAATAAATATATGAACAATATTAAACGCGAAATTATTTCAAAACTGGTTTTTGATTGCATTAATCAATATCAGGAAGAATTAAATAATAAAATAGATATCAGCGAAGGAGAACAGACCCGTCTCTTTGGAGGAAATGGACAGCTTGATTCATTGGCATTAGTATCCCTAATTGTGAATATCGAAGAGGCCATCGAAACTGAATTAGGAGTGTCACTTATATTGGCAGATGAAAAGGCAATGTCTCGCCGTACCAGCCCATTTTCAAGGATATCAAACCTCATTGATTATATTGAAGAATTAATAATCGCCGAAGGGTAGTTTAAAATAGGTATATGATAGAGCAACTAGTTATTCTTATCACTGGATCCAGAAAAGGTATAGGGAGGGAACTCAGTGAATATTTCTTAAGTCTGGGTCATCAGGTAATAGGTTGTAGTCGAAGTGAAAATGATCTTGAACATATAAATTATAAGCATTATTGTTTGGATGTAGCAGATGAAGGCGCAGTGAAAAATATCTTCTCAGCTATCAGAAAAAACTTTGGTAAACTTGATGTGCTTATTAACAATGCAGGCGTTGCTTCGATGAACCACTTATTATTGACACCTGGGTCAACTGTAGATAAGCTTTTTCAGACTAATTTTAAGGGAACATTCCTTTTTTCAAGAGAGGCAGCCAAATTAATGCAGAAGAATAGATTTGGCCGTATTGTAAATTTTTCAACTGTAGCTGTAGCACTTGATCTGGAAGGGGAAGCAATTTACGCGGCGAGTAAGAATGCTGTAGAGCAACTTACCCGGGTAATGGCTAAAGAATTTGGGGGGTTAGGTATTACTGTAAACTGCGTTGGACCTACACCTATTGATACAGACTTAATAAAAGCTGTTCCTAAAAACAAGATAGAAGAATTAATTGCACATCAGGCCGTTCGTAGAATGGGCACTTTTGGAGATGTAATCAATGTTATTGATTTTTTTATCAGCCCTAAAAGTGACTTTATATCAGGTCAAACTATATATCTAGGAGGAGTATTTAAATGAGATCAATTGAACATTTTATAAGAAAGATTACTGGCTATAATGATAAAACAGCTATAATTCATGAAGGAAAGCTGATTAGTTATCATGATCTTGCCGAACGCATCAGTAACCAAAAACGTCTCATTAATGAAAAAGGGGTACGTTCAAGTCAACTTGTTTTTATAATCGGTGATTATTCTGTTGAAGCGATAGCTTTATTTTTTGCTTTAGCTTTAAATAAAAATATTATTATTCCTGTCACAACTGAGCTTGATGCTGAAATTAATGAACGATTGCAGGAATCAAAACCCGATTGGATATTTAATCTAAGATTGAGTGTGGTTGAGAACTTAACTGAACTCGAAGAAAAAGATAGGCATTTCTTGATTGAAGGAATAAAAACACAAAGCGCATCAGGGTTGCTTTTGTTCAGTAGCGGAAGTACTGGTAAACCGAAGGCAATGGTTCATAATCTCGATTCCTTATTGGAGTCTTATTTAGAGAAAAAGACCAAAATGATTAATTTTTTGGTTTTTTTAATGTTTGATCATATTGGGGGATTGAATACTTTGTTGAACTGTCTGTCGATGGGTGCAACTATTACAATTCCTGAAAATCGCCGACCTGATCATGTTTGTGAATTGATTGAAAAGTACAAAGTTAATGTTCTTCCTGCATCACCCACTTTTTTAAATTTGACCCTAATAAGTAAGGCTTTTGAAAAATATGATGTATCCAGTTTACTAATGGTAACTTATGGTACTGAACCTATGCCAGAAGCCTTGCTTATGCGGTTAAAGGGTTTACTACCCCGTGTAAAGTTTATGCAAACATTCGGAACCAGTGAAACTGGTATTGCGAAAACAATAAGTAAATCGTCGACGAGTACTTTTTTAAAAATTGAAGACCCTGATCAGGAATTCAAGATAGTGAATGGGGAATTATGGCTTAGAAGTAAGACGCAGATATTAGGCTATATTAACCATAGTAATGATTGTTTTACGGAGGATGGATGGTTTAAAACCGGTGATCTGGTGGAAGAAACAAGTGATGGATTTCTAAAAATAATAGGACGCTCTAAGGAAGTAATTAATGTTGGAGGAGAAAAAGTATTGCCAACAGAAATTGAAACTGTTGTTATCGAATTACCTCAAGTTATTGATTGTAAAGCAAAAGGAGTGGCAAATGCTATTACGGGACAAATGGTTGTTATCGATGTTATTTTGGCGGATGGATTCGACCCTAAAGTTGAAAAAATTGTCATACGTAATCACTGCCGAGAAAGATTAGATGCATATAAAGTACCTGCAAAAATTAATTTTGTGTCTGAGTTAGCATTCTCCGATAGGTTTAAAAAAATACGTAAATAAATATTTAAAAAGATGAACAAAATTTGGCTTTCCTCTCCTCATCTGGGAACTGCGGAATATGATTATGTAAAGGAAGCATTCGATACCAATTGGATTTCTCCACTCGGTCCAAATGTTAACGGATTTGAAGATGATATTTCATCATTTCTAGGGACAGGAAGAAAACTAAGTGGGGATATCAAAACAGCGGCATTGTCTTCTGGTACGGCGGCTTTACACTTAGCGCTGATAATTTTGGGTGTTGAAGCTGGTGATATTGTATTAGTACAAAGCTTTACTTTTTGTGGAACTACTAATCCGGTTACCTACCAGGGAGCAAAAATTGTTTTTATTGATTCTGAACCAGAGACGTGGAATATGTGTCCTGATGCTTTGGCTCAAGCTCTAAATAAATATAAGGAAAAGGTAAAAGCTATCATTCCGGTTCATTTGTATGGCATGCCTTCAAAAATGAAGGAACTACAGGACGTTGCAGACAGGTATGATGTACCAATCATTGAAGACGCTGCAGAAGCTTTAGGCTCTAGTTATAAGAATATGGCTTGTGGTACATTTGGTGAAATGTCAGCACTCAGTTTTAATGGAAATAAAATTATTACGACCAGTGGCGGAGGTGCCCTTGTTTCTGCCAAACCGGAATACATAGAGAAAGCACGTTTTTTAAGTACGCAAGCACGTGACCAGGCGCCACATTATCAGCATTCTCAGATAGGATATAATTATCGTATGAGTAATATAGTGGCAGGCATTGGACGCGGTCAGATGAAGGTGCTTAATGAAAGGGTAGCACAAAGAAGGGCAAACAACAAAAGGTATAGGAATTTTTTCAATAGTATACCGGGGATAAGTTTTCAAACAGAGCCCAATAATGATTTCTTTAGTAATTATTGGCTTACCGCTATATTAATAGACCCAGTATTAACAGGTGGTATTACAAGAGAAACAGTAAGACTGGCACTTAATGCTGATAATATTGAATCAAGACCTCTTTGGAAGCCTATGCATCTACAACCCATTTATGAAGGCTCAGAGTTTTTTGGAACAAGGTTGTGTGAAAGATTATTCGAAAATGGATTGTGTTTACCCAGTGGATCTAATTTAACTGATGAGGAGTTTGATCGAATTTTTTCAACATTAGGAAAACTTTTTAAAGTTTAAATGTTTACCATAAATCATATAGCCAGATAATTTAGATTTAATATTATGGGAAATATCCTGATTACATCGGCAGGACGAAGAGCGAGTTTGGTTAAGTCTTTTAAAGAAGAAGCAAAAAAAATAAGCCCGGAATCAAAAATTTTTACTGCTGAAGCTAATCCAGAATGGTCATCAGCCTGTAGAGTATCGGATGGCTTTTTTCGATTACCCAGAATTACAGATGATAATTACATCGATTCTTTGTTAAAAAATTGTCTTCAGAAAAATATTTCTCTTATCGTACCTACAATTGATACAGAACTATCTATTTTGGCAGAATCTAAAACTTTATTTAAAAATCGCAATATTGATATAGTTATTTCTGATACAGAGTTTATAGCATTTTGTAGGGATAAACGAAATACGAATGTTTTATTCGAAAAACTAGACATACGTATACCAGCTATTATAGATAGAGATAGACCATCATTTCCACTTTTTGTAAAACCGTATGATGGAAGCCTTAGTCAGGGTATTCAACTGCTTGTAAGCCAAGATGAATTGACTGAGTCAATTAAAAATAATCCTAAACTCATGTTTATGGAATATATAGATCCAGTTAAGTTTGATGAGTATACGATAGACGCATATTACGATAAGAATAACCACTTGAAATGTTTGGTTCCGAGACGCAGGGTTGAAGTTCGAGGTGGAGAAATTAGTAAAGGTAGAACGGAGAGAGGCTGGTTTTATCATGTTCTATGTGATAAAATTAAGTACATGAAAGGAGCTGTTGGTTGTATAACATTTCAATTTTTTATTGGAAAACATGAGGAAGAATTAATAGGTATTGAAATAAATCCGCGTTTTGGTGGTGGATATCCTTTAAGTTACGCAGCAGGAGCTAATTACCCGGGATTCCTTATAAGAGAATATATCTTACATCAGGAAGTTAAATTTTCGGATGAATGGGTAAGTGATAGGGTTATGTTACGGTATGATGCTGAAATAATTCTTGACCAGAATGATTTTATCAATTAAGAACACTTTTGTATTTGATTTGGATGATACTTTATATCCAGAAATAGATTTTGAAACATCTGGAATAAAGTTTGTTTATAACAAGTTAGGCGTTAGTTCAATTAACCTAGAAAAATTACTATCTAATAGAAATAACTGGGTACAGATAATATTGGATGAACTTGGCTGTAGTATTTCTAAAGATCAGCTTTTATTATTATATCGAAATCATACCCCTGATATTATCTTATATGAAGATGCGAAAAGGTTACTAATGAAGTTGTACAATGTGACAGATTTATATCTGATCACAGATGGAAGATCAACAACACAAAGAGCAAAACTTCGTTCTCTTGGAATTGAGTACATGTTTCAAAAAATAATTATTTCTGAAGAAATTAATTCCGAAAAACCGGCAAAGAAAAATTTTCTATCTGTAATGGATTATAAATCAAAGGGGCAATATGTTTATATTGCTGATAATGTAAAAAAAGATTTTGTTACACCTAAGCAACTTGGGTGGAAGACTATTTGTCTCTTAGACAGAGGGTGTAATATCCATAAACAAAGTTTTGATTTTCCTGAGAATTTTCTTCCCCATAATACAATTAATTCTTTTGATCAAATAGTATTATCAGAATAAATATTTTTAAAATAATGTCAACCAAATAAGCAAAAAAGCAGCCTGAAACAATTCTTCACAAGAAGTTATATATGTATCGAAATTTTATTAAACCCGTTGCAGATTTCTTTTTTTCACTATTGTTATTGATTTGTCTCTCACCTATTATAATACTGACGATACTCTTTCTTTTTTTTGAAAACAAAGGAGATGTTTTCTTTTTACAACAAAGACCTGGTTATAAGGGGAAGCCATTTTTAATTATTAAGTTCAAAACGATGGTTGATGCGTACGATCAAGATGGGAATTTATTACCAGACGAACAAAGAATTACTAACGTTGGGAAATTAGTACGATCTAATTCACTTGACGAGTTATTGCAACTATTGAATGTTTTAAAGGGCGAAATGAGTTTAGTAGGTCCACGACCGTTATTAATGCAATATATGTCTAGATATTCAACTGAGCAGGCAAAACGCCACGATGTTAAACCTGGCATAACAGGTTGGGCACAGGTGAATGGGAGAAATGCTATTAGTTGGGATCAAAAGTTTAAGTATGATATTGAATATATAGAAACACAAAGGTTTTTTTTAGATTTGAAAATTCTTTGGATGACATTTACTAATGTTATTAAAAGAAAGGATATTAGTTCCGAGGGGCATGCAACAATGGAAGAATTTAAAGGCTAATTGTAATTTTTGAAAAAAAATCTATAACTTAATTCAATTCTAATTTAACTAAACTTCAAAATTAGAAATTCATTTTAAGTTTTGTACAAAGTATCAGAGAATCAATATGAACTTGAATAAAATAATAATTTCAATCTTTTTTTTATAATTTCAATTAGATTTTGTTGTAATAGTTATTGATTTATGTCATTATTGTTCAAAAGGTATAAGCTAAGAAAAATAAAAAATTTATCTATCATTCCTAGATGGGTTATTTTTATTTTAGATATGTTAGTAAGTTTATTTTGTTTTTTGCTTGCATATTTAATAAAAAATGAATTTGATTTTAGCTTCATAGAGAAAGGCCAATTTACTCAGAACTTAATGATATTACTAGCTTTTAATGTCTCTCTATTTTCACTTTTCAAGGTCTATTCAGGAATTATACGTTTTACAGGACTGCAGGATGCCTTCAGAATTTTTTTTGTTGTCTTTTTTGCTAATGTAGGTTATTATTTGTTGGATCTCTTTATGCAACAATGGTATCAATTTAAATTGATACCCACTTCAGTTTTAGTTATTAACATGTTACTTTCTTTTGTTGCTTTAAGTAGCTATAGAGTTTTTGTAAAATATTTTTTCTCTTATATTACTACTTTTAATGTAACTAAAAAGAGGGTTGCAATTTTTGGAGCCGGCGACGTGGGTATATCTACCAAACGGGCATTAGAACATGATATGACAGCCAATATTCAAATGGTCCTCTTTATCGAAGATGATCAGCGTAAAGTGGGTAAGAATATTGATGGAATAAAGATTTATTCATCAACCCAGCTTGAAAGTTTATTAAAACAATATTTGGTAGATGAGTTAATTATTGCAACAACTAAATTGGCTTCCAAGCGGAAGAATGAAATTGTAGATTATTGTCTGGATAATAAAATTGAAGTTTTTACAGTTCCCCCCTTAAAAAGCTGGATAAATGGTCAACTAAGTACCAAGCAATTACAGAATGTTAAAATTGAAGATTTACTCGAAAGGGAACAGATTAAAATTTATAATGAAATATTGTTTAAGCAATTAAACAATAAAATAGTTTTGGTGACGGGGGCTGCTGGTTCTATAGGCAGTGAAATTGTACGCCAGTTGCTGGGATACAAACCAAAGTTATTAGTGTTAAATGACCATGCTGAAACACCATTGCACGATTTGAAATTAGAATTGGAAGAATTGGGGTGTAGTAATTTTAAATTAGCGTTGGGTGATATTCGAAACGAATTATTTATTGATAAGATTTTCTTAGATTGGAAACCTGATTTTGTGTATCATGCTGCAGCATATAAGCATGTACCTATGATGGAAGATAGCCCATTAGAAGCTATTTGCACCAATGTAGGAGGAACGAAATTATTGGCGGATTTATCTATTAAATATGGAGTGGAGAGGTTTGTTATGATCTCTACTGATAAAGCGGTGAATCCTACAAATGTGATGGGGGCTTCCAAAAGGATTGCGGAAATGTATGTTCAGAGTTTATATCAAAATCAAGAAATTCAATTTCAGAAGGATTTAAATACAACCAGAACTAAATTCATCACTACCCGTTTCGGAAATGTTCTAGGCTCCAATGGCTCCGTAATTCCTCGTTTTAAAAAGCAAATTGAAGCTGGTGGCCCAGTCACGGTTACACATCCCGATATCACTCGTTATTTCATGACCATACCCGAAGCCTGTCAGTTGGTATTGGAAGCCGGTTCTATGGGTAATGGGGGAGAAATCTTCGTATTTGATATGGGGCAGCCTGTAAAAATCGCAGATTTAGCTCGTAAAATGATCAGGCTATCTGGATTAGAGCCTGAGGATGATATCAAAATTGAATACAGTGGCCTTCGTCCAGGTGAAAAACTCTATGAAGAGTTATTGAATAATGCTGAGAATACAATGGCGACTTATCATGAAAAAATTCTAATTGCAAAGACTAGAACCTTAGAGTATGAAAGTTTGTCCTTACAAATTGAAGCATTGATCAGGCCAGCTAAAAATCAGGAGTCAGTAGTTGAAGTTGTGGCAGCTATGAAAGCACTAGTACCTGAATTTATTAGCAATAATTCTGAATTTGAAAAATTAGATGCCCCTAGAGTGATAAATATGAACAAAGCGGGCTAATACAATGAGATTTATTTTTGCGACATTTAATTTATTAATTATTCTTGGAAGTAATACTACCTTACTTGCTCAACAATATGCTTTAGAACAAGTTAATTCAAATTCATCCAGAAATCAACAATTATTAAGTAATGTAGATTCAAATATTTCTTTTAGTGTTCGAGCTAATTCCATTCTTCTACAATCAAAAGTCTCTTGGGAAAAGCCGTCTCTTACAATTCTTTCCATTATTTTAACTCAACAGCTCAATACCCGGAATCCCTATGGTTGGAATGATGGTCCTATGATGCAAGCCAAGGGATATCAGATGGTGGCTCGACCTGGAGTTAATATGCGATATGGCGTTTTTGAAGCACAAGCGGCCCCAGAATTTCTATATTCAGGTGCACGATCTTATACCAAGCTTTTTCCAGGTCAATCTTTTGTAAAAGCCCATTTAGGACCTATTTCAATGGGAGTATCATCAGAAAATTTGTGGTGGGGGCCTGGTATTAACAGTTCCTTGTTAATGAGTAATAATGCCTCAGGTTTTTTGCATGGATTTATTGGTACTAATAAACCCATTAAAACACCCATTGGAAATATTGAATTTAATATTATTGGAGCCAGGTTAACTTCTTACATTAAGCTCCTTTACGAAAATAATTATAACCAAATTCGAAACATCAACGATGATTGGCGATACCTAAATGCTTATGTGGTAAGTTGGCAGCCTAAATGGGTAAAAGGATTGTTTCTAGGAATGACCAGATCTTTGCAACAATATGGGGATAAAGTCCAACGTCAGCAAACTGGTTTTGTAAGCAAGTATTTGCCAGTACTAGGTTTAGCCATTCAGAAAACCAATAATTTCGGAGATGATTCACTGGACAGAGATCAGTTGGCTTCTTTTTTTCTGCGTTGGCTATTACCAAAATCAAATGCTGAATTCTATGTGGAGTTCGGTAAAAACGATTATGGTTATAATGTCAGAGATTATTTGATGGCTCCCTCTCATTCCTATGCTTATACCGTTGGATTCAGAAAATTGCTGCCAAAGAATAAGGAGGAATATGTGCAAATAGAAGGTGAACTCACTCAGATGAGTCAATCCCCTGATGCCATGGTTCGAAGTGCGGGTAATTGGTATGTTCATGGTCAAATTGGTCAAGGCTATACCCATCAAAACCAAATCATCGGTTCAGGTGCTGGATTTGGGGCCAATGTGCAAACAGCTTCCGCTACCTGGATTAATGGGGATATTCGAAATGGGTTTTTGATTCAAAGGGTGGAAAGAGATCCAGAAGGTAGAGTAAATAAATGGACGGACTTTAGCATTGGTTGGATGCCCCAATGGAAATACAAGAATATGCTTTTGGGAGCTAAGGTTCAATTGATTCGTTCTAATAATTACAATTGGGAGAAGGGTAATCATAATTTTAATATTCACTCCCGCTTAATGATTCAATACAATATCCAATAAGTGAGTAAGAATAGGGTAGGATTATTTTTAATTGGGATAGTTCTTTTTCATGTCTCAGTGCAAGCCCAATGGGTGCAAAAAGACATTGTTCGTGAATTAGCCATTACCCAGCATCTATTAGGCAATCAAGCAGATTCCTTTCTGTACCCATCTAAACAACTTGTTAATAAAAAGAAAGTAAAGATTGAACTCCTGCCAATTGGGATGACGCACTTGTATCATTCTTCCTTGCCTACTGGCTATAATTTGAGTTCAGCCATTGCTGCCAAGGGGTACCAGTTACAAGTTTCTGGCGGTTTCAAAGCTAGCATTGGAGATAAATTAAAGATTCAATTGAATCCTGAATGGGTAGAAGCCAAGAACCAGGATTTTGAACAGATGGCGCAAATCTTGGGAGACCAAACTTGGGCAGATTATTATCGTTTTGCAAACAATGTAGACCTACCTGTAAAAATGGGAGAAGGGCCTTATTCCAGAGCCTTTTTGGGACAATCTTATATTAAATATCAGTGGAACAAAAATTGGGAAGCGGGCATTTCGTCCGAGAATTTATGGTGGGGGCCTGGATGGAAAAATGCGTTGATCATGAGCTACAATGCGCCTGGTTTTTTGCATGCTACCGTAAATACAAAAAAGCCAGTCGAAACCAAGTGGGGTACAATTTCTTTTCAGTGGATAGGGGGTAAGCTAAAAGAATCAGGTATTTTGCCTCTGCGCATTAATTCGGTTTACAATGGCAATTTTGTGTATCAACCTAAAATACAAGAAGATCGAATATTGACTGCCATACATTTCAATTGGACACCCAAATGGACCCCCAACCTTTCGCTGGGTTATTCAGGGGCAGCTTATTTCTATGCCAATGATTGGGGCACCAAAGCCAGTCTAGGTGCTGTGTATGCCCGCTATAGAATGCCAGAAGAATTAGCTGAACTATACATGGAATTTGGGGCTTTGAAAGATTTTAGAAGAGCCTATGTAGCAGGTTTTCGTAAACTATTTCCTACCACTAACAACGCCCATATTCAATTTGCTGCAGAGTTAACGCAAATGCAAGCACAGACGGCAGAACTCATTCGCGATCCCAATAGCTGGTACACAAATGACAAAGTAAGACATGGCTATACGCATTTAGGCAGAACCATCGGCGCGGGTATTGGGCCAGGTAGCAATAGCCAGAACATAGAAATTTCCTGGGTCAAGAATAATAATAAGATAGGATTACAATTCGAAAGGCTACGACACAACAGCGATTTTTATTATTATACTTTCGCTCGCATAGGCGATTTTAGAAGACATTGGGTGGATTTGTCCAGTAGCGCATTTGCCAGCTGGCAATTCAAAAATATTTGGCTCAATGCAAGATTGCAATGGATGCGCACCTTCAATTACCAATGGTTAATCATTGAAACCAATCCTTCTACTCCTGGTAATTATTTTGATCCTGGAAATGATTATCGCAATATCAGTGCTTCCCTTTCGGCCATTCTCCGCCTGTAAGAAAAACCATAACGCCACCAGCAACTAAGGCAGCCATCATTCCACTCAACGCTTTTACCCACCATCCTTCTTCCGTTGAATTCAAGGGCAAATCAGGATAGTCAACTACTTGTACAGTGGGGGTTTCCTGAATCATTGCTGTTTTACTGATTTCCAGGTTCTTGATAATTTCCCCATAAATAGTGGCTTGTACATATTTATCGCGGCTGGAGATTTCTGCAGATACGGTGGGTGCTGAATATACTGGATTTGCATTTAAGAGCAATCGGTCTGTTTCGGCGGCGGAATAAGTCTTCTTATTCAAAGTGGATGCCAAACTATCTGCTTTGGCTTGTAATCGCTGCACATTCGATTGCAATCTTCGGGTCTTGGTATTCACATAAAAATCAGTCGCAACTTTCAACAAGCGAGTGCAGAACAATTGACTGAATGCTTCATCCCGGCTAATTACACTGAGTTCAAAAAAACCCAGTTTTCGATCTGGCTTTAATACCGATAAGTTCTTCTCTACTATTTTTTGAACCACTACTTTGAGCAAACTGTCCTGTAGTCGATCCATTTTCTTTCCTACCGGAAAATCAATCCATTTCCCTACTTTTTTCTTGCCTTCCCATTTTGTTTTCAAGTCCTGCGTTTCAGCATAAACATCGGCTAAACTTTTTTTCGCATCATAAGGAGTAAGTAGGGTTTGTTTAATCAGCGTACCGCTTTTTAACAATTGCAATACATTGTCTCCTGCCAATACCCCACTGGTTCCAGATAAACTTCCCAAATCAAAGCCGAATTGTCCGGCCAAGGCAGACATCAGGTTACCGCTACCTGCTTTGGATTCTTCTACCACAAAACTGGTGCGGGCAATATATTCAACAGGTTTTATCCAATGATATACCAACCCTCCAACAAAACCCAGGACTGCCAATACCAATAATAATTTCCATTTGGCAAATAGTAATTGAATAAAAGCTTGTACCTGTTCCTTGTAAGGTTGGGTTTCAAATGCAGAATCTTCTGGTAATATTTTGGGTTGCATGAATCTTTTTTTAATTCCTTAAAATACTTACCATGCTAACAATCGCCGTAAGTATACCTGTTAGTGCCGATAACTCAAATACGGTTAGTCCTTTCTTTTCTGCTGGGTTTATTTCCGGCACAATGATTTTACTTCCCGGTTGAACTCTAGGGTAGAAGCGCAAGAATAAAAAAGACTTGATTTTTTTATTCACCCCATTGCTATATTGGATATAGGCTTTCTTTAAGTTACCCTTGTCGGTAATGCCCCCTGCATCGGAGATATACGACTTGAATCTTCTGGATTCAAAGGCAAAAATTTGTTGGTTAAATACCTGTCCTTGCACTTCTACAAAAGATTCGTTTCTGGGGATATTAATGCTGTCACCTGGCAACAATAGGAAGCGATTATTGGTACCCTGTTCATTCTCCGACAAAATGGTAGTTGCAACTCGTAGTTTATTGCGATATACTTGTGCATTGGCAAAAGATCCATTGGGCGTTACGCCGCCCGCTCTTTGTATAATTTCCTGAACAGTTTCATCTCTTCTTTCTAAAGAATAATCACCAGCGTACAATACTTCTCCTCTGATTTTTACACTTCCTAAATTTCGGTAATTCAAGAGGCGAGGAACAAAAATATAGTCCAGAGGCTCCAGTAAAGTGGTACTCCCTGCTTTTTTGCTCAAGCTAGAATCTACTTCTACTTTAATCAGGTCAATAAGTTTGTTGGCCAAGGTATCCGATTTGTTTTTTTCCAATCGGGAAATTTCTACCTTATGCGTAGCCGCATCATTGGTAAATCCTCCGGCCAATAGAATCGCATCTTCTAAGGATATCCCTTTTTTGAAACTAAATATTCCAGGGTTTCTTACATTGCCCCCAACCGTAATCGTTGATTTTTCTTCCATCTGGTCCTTGGCATAAATATGGATAGAGTCGTCTTTGGCTAACAAGATATCAGCCGCTTTACCACTTAATACATCGCTCACTTCAAAACTGATGATGGACTGCTCATAACTCACAGGGTTTCTACGGAAAATAGCTGCTCTATTGGTATAGGCTTTTTCCAGAATGCCATTGGCTTTTTGAATCAGTTTTACCAAGCTCAAATCCTTGGTCAGTTCATAGTTCCCAGGTCTATTCACAGCACCTGCCAGAATAATGCGGTTATTGTAAATGGCGGGTATTTTTTCTACATAAATAGAATCTGCATTGCGGGGAATAAAATACGCAAAATCAGTAGCGGGTACATCTCTCAAAACCCGCTCTTTATTGCTTAACTGCACTAGTTTTACCGCATCTCTATAGGCAGTGTCTCCTAAGCCACCTGCCATGGTAATCAGGTCTTGCAGGGTTTCCTTTTCCAATAATTCATAAACAGCAGGACGTTTGATTTGTCCATTCACAGAAACTCTTTTCTGATATACGGGAAAGCGAATGATGTCCTGGTGTTCTAATTGCAAGGACTTAGATAAAGTCCCTTTTAATAAGAACTCATAGAAATCTATCTGGGCAATCACTTTATTGTTGCGAATCAATTCAATCATACGAAGTGATCCATTGGCAGAAGGGCCACCGGAGGCATACAGAGCATTGAATACATTCGCGATTGAACTCAAAGTATAGGTGCCTGGTTTTTCTGCTTCTCCAATCACATGGATTTGCATCGACTTTACATTGTCTACTGTAACCATTACTTGGGTTTTTCCCGCGCTGATTAAGGGGTAGGCAATTTTCAATTTCTGCTTTATTTTTTGGGTAGCTTGTTCCAAGTTTAAACCATTCAGGTTCACTACCCCCGCATACGGCAAAACATAATTGCCCTCTTTGGAAATAGCAGCCGTAAAATCGGTTTCATTGGCTCCTGTTATAGTTACAGTTAATTCATCTCCGGGGCCTACTAAATAATTCTTCGGTGGGGCCATAATGAAATTGGGCTCAAAGTTGATATCAGGGTTGCTAAAAAAATCGAATCCAAAATAAGGGGAGAGCCTTTTCACTTGCGGTACAGCTAATATCCAACTGCTATCTCTTAAAAAACTAGCGGTATCCCGAATGCTATTTTGACTGCTAAAAGCAGATTTATTGGCTCCCTGTACTTTGATCAATCTTTGTTTGAACTGATTCACTTCCGAAGCCGACATCCCTCTTTTCACTAATTCCTCAATGGCTTCATTTTCCGACATGCCCGCTTTCTGCGTACGTTGCCACAATTGCGTAATCTGCTTATCGGATAACTGAGAAACTTTCAAATTATTGGAACCAGGGTTTTGGGCACCCAAGGGGTTATTAATGCCTAGGCATAGGAACACAAGTAGATAAAATAATTTCAGTGTACGTTTCATCAACTTCATAGTTATTGCATACATGTTACGAATATCGGAAATAATCCCCATAAGGCTTAGAAACCATAGCGGAAGCCCAGAAAGCCCTGGTTCCATCCATTGTTTTGGGTACGATAACTTCCAGTGATATATAAGTTGTTGTACAACTCATATTGGCTTTGCAAAAACCATTCGTTTTGGTTAAACATATAATTGAATAAAAAGGCGGGCTGGGGTTGCTGAAAATATTGTTGATCCAAAGTCCCTTCTCCGCCTTTTCTGATGTATTGGTATTGCAATAGCAATTTGAGTCTGGGGATAGGGGTATACTTCACATTGAATAAGAACCGATCTGAATTGCTTCCCATCCAATCTCCTAAAGAATAACCATAATGGGTATAATTCTGGGCTGGCAATAAATTGCGATATACAAAAGGATTGATGCGTGTATATTCCACCGTAGCAGTTAAATAGGGAAGTCCTAGATCGGTTACGCTGGCTCCCAACGTAAAGCCCAATTGGTTCCGGCTTTTTTCGCTATTGGCAATAGCACTCAGTCTTACTTCATCAATGAAAATGGTTCCATACAAATGAGTATTCTTGATATTGTTTCTAGAACTCACACTTAGGAACAACTGACTATTGGCTCCTGCATTGATATTGTTATTGGCCTGTTGAATTTCAAAAACTTTGAAGAAGGAAATGGGGATCAAATACCCCGCATTCAGTTGATCGCTGTACACAATGGATTCTCCCAAAGAAATATGCAATCCTTTTTTGATTCGGAATTGAATACTATGCTGTGCCATGTATTTATTAATGAACTGCTCCCTTCTACCACCATAGGTAGTGGTGCCTGTATTATAGGTTCTGCTAGAGTCAATAATATCCGAGTTCAACCAGGCATGTGTATAGTTAAATCGCAACCAAGGTAGCGGTGCAAAGTCAAATCGAATAAGGGGATAAGTGGGCGCTTTATTGGACAATACAATTCTGCCGTTTTCCCCATATCCATAGGATAGTTGGTCTTGTCCAAAACCAATGCTTCCATTTTTAAATTGATAATAAATGCCCGCTCTGATTTGCGAATAGTTATGGCTTTTTTGGTTCGGTGCAATGCGGGTAGAAAAACCTGTTTCAGGTGTAAAGCTTCGGGTTGTATCAATGCCCTTCCCCTTTTCATTTACATCATTAAAAGAAAGATAGAAACCCCAATGTTTTCCTGCGTACCCATATAAGTTAAATCCAGAACCATATTGAGTAACCGATTGGTCCTTGCCTTGGTAAGTGCCGTATTGTAAAATAGGATCCACCCGCATACGAAAGTCTTTGCTGTGAATAGCAATCGATCGAAAGCGACCAAAAGGATCTTTGGTAAAATAGGTATTTCGGATCTCTCCAGAACCAGTGGGCAATTCCAATCCATCCGTAAAATCTCTTAGATAAAAATCCAATTCTTTTTTCTCAGTGGTCGTCAATAGATTGGCTTTTGTTTGTAAACTGTCCAAGCAAGATTTAATATAGATTCTGCTTATGGGTCTTATCAAATCATGAAAAGTCACTAGACCTTTCTGGTCCATACGGCTCAAGTAATTGTACACTTCGTTTTGGGAGTATTCGGTTACCACCTGCGCATCCAAATTTGAAATGGATAGTAGTATGCCTAAAAAGAAGAGTAGATAGATTTTAATTGCCTTCATGTATTCTTGGTAATAGGGTTTGTTTAATACGCATTTTGATCGCCTCGGATCATATTGATAATGGTTTGTAAAATAATTTGACAATCGAACCAGAATGTCCAACGATGGATATAGTATAAATCAAAATTGACTCTTTTCTGCATGGAGCCTGGGGTTTTGGTTTCGCCCCTATATCCATTTACTTGCGCCCATCCAGAAATGCCCGGTTTCACCACATGTCGTAACATATAGTTGTCAATGGTTTGCATCGATTCCAGGTTCAGTGGAGTAGGATGGGGTCTGGGACCAATCACCGACATATTGCCCAACAATACATTCCAGAATTGGGGCAATTCATCCAGGTTACTTCTTCTTAGAATGGCACCAATTGCTGTAATACGGGGATCATATTTATGCGCTTGCTGGTAGTTCCCGTTCTGATCCAAATCCTTACTCTCTTTCACCATGGTTCGGAACTTATAGCAGGTAATTTTTTCGTTGTTCAATCCCCAACGTTCTTGGGTAAAAAACACAGGCCCTTTAGAAGTGATTTTGATGAGTACCACCAGAATAGGAAACAACCAGCTGGCAATCAAAATGAAAAATAGCAAGGAAAAAACAATATCAAAGCTTCTTTTGAGCAAACGATTGGATGCCTTATCTAAGGGTAATTCTCGGATATTAATTACCGACAATAAACCAATATTATTCACTTGTAAATTAGAAGATGTGTATTGCTCAAAGTCAGGTAAAATCCGGGTTTGTGTGGCATACTGGTCACAGATATCAATGCACTGTTGTATCTCTTTGTTGCGATGCGTAGGCAATGCAATCACCACTTCATCAATGGGTGTTTCTTTGATGGTCTTAGCCAACTCTTTTACAGTGCCTTTATAAGGACATCCATTCATTTTGGTAACCTGATCGTCCAAGAATCCCACACATTTATAACCGTAATAATAATAGCGGTTGATGGCTTCGTAAAAATCCTGTGCAGCAGGGGTTACGCCTACTATCAAAATATTATCCAGCAATTTTCCATGCGAAATGGCAGAGTGTAAGTATTTTCGAATAATGTACTTGGTAAAAGTTAGTAGCACAAATAGAATCCCATCCAGCGCTATGAAAAAACTCGTGTTATGCTCTCTTCCTAAGCTATCACTTACAAAGAAAAATACCGAGCTCAGCATGATGGTATAAATGCCCAGCGAGTAAATGATGAAAATGATTTCTTCTGAATATTTATTGGAGCGGCGATCGGTATATAAATGCGAGAAATTGGTACTGATATACCAAACGGCCAAGGCAATCAGCACAAATACATAATTGTTCCATTCATGTTCCCAGATATTGAGTTGAAGACTAAAAGCTGCCGCCAACAAATAAGACATACCCACGATTGCCCCGTCGGTGATATAGCGAATAATAGAATATTGGTTAATTTTTCTGGGCATAGCTTTCGCGCAATCCTTTATTTATTGGCCAATTTTTGTTTGAGTAAAATAGGTAAAATAGCGGGGGCTTCCACAAAATACCTTCGGAATAATCTTCGGGGTTCTTTCAAGAACCGATACAACCATTCCAGTCCATTTTTTTGCATCCAAATCGGGGCTCGGTTGAACTTGCCCACTGCCACATCCAATGCGCCCCCAATACCAATATTAATCGTGCTCTTGAGTTGTTGCAAATGCTGGGCAATCCAAAAATCTTGTTTGGGAGCGGTTAAGCTCACCCATACAATATCGGGCGCTGCCGCGTTGATAAGGTCCACCATTTTTTGGTTCACTGCTGCACTAAATTCATTGGCATAAGGCGGGCTATACGTACCCACAATCTGAATGCCTGGATATTGGGCTTCCAGTTGTGTCTGGTATTGAGCAGCCACCCCGGGGGCTGCACCTAGAAAAAACATCCGATAATTCTTTTGGTGGGCTCGTGCTATGTATTGAGGCAATAAGTCTAAGCCAGTTACCCTCCCCCTTAATCGTTGTTTTCCAATAAAGGAAGAAGCCCAAATCAAGGGAACCCCATCACATAATGTCAGGTCAGCCTGGTTATAAATATGTTGTAAGGCTTTGTTTTGATGGGCCCATACCACACAGTTCACGGGCGTTACACAAATTTGCCGAGGGGTCTTTTCCTGAATCCATTGGTCAAACAAATCCATGGTCTCTTCCAGCGTAATATCACTGATGCCCGTACCCCCAATATTAATTTTGGGAATCTGCCTGCTTGGTTTCTCCTGAATTGTTTTTTGCCCTGGATTCAAAATGATACAACAACTTTAAAGCGTTAATATGCTGGTTGATGGTATAAGACCGCTGAAACCGATCGTATGCAGCCTTAGAAAGGGCATCTTTGGTTTCGTTGGAACGGGCTTCAAATATACTAATTACCTCGTTTAGTTGATTGATTGGATGTATGGGGTATAAATATCCATCTGCTTCATGGGAAATCATGCCCCGCATATTGGCAGAGTCGGCTGCAATTACAATGCTACCATGGCTTTGGGCTTCTATTACAGTCATGGGCTGCACTTCGAACCATCTGGAGGGGAGGATCAAAGCCGCGCAGGAGGCATACAGGGCTGCCAGGGACTCGCGGGGGACGGCGGCCAAATACTCTATATTAGATTTTGCCTGATTTTTTGAATTTTCCTGAACGATAGTATGTTCACCCTCTCCTTTTTTTTGCTCAGATTCCCGAATCTGCTCTTGAACCCATTCGGCCAATGGCCCATCGCCCACAATTTTCAAAGGCTTTCCATTATCCATAAAGGCTTCGACCAAATCCCGAATTCCTTTTTCTTCACTCAAACGACCTACGTAGAGGTAAAAATTTTCTCGGGTGGAGAAAGGGGCAGGTGAAGATGTATCTAAAGATTTCAGCAGAAAATTAGACTTCTTAAAAATCTTTTCTTTTGGAATTCCGCTATTCAATAAAAATTGCTCCTGCAACGGATTGATGACTACATATCGGTCTATTTTTTTAGAAAAGGTTTCCAGTTTTTTATTGAGACCATAAGAAGCCGCCAATACCCTGGAGAATAGCCCCGAGTTTTTAAAACATTTTCTTTGGATACCTGCACGAAAACTTTTTTCATCATAACAACGGGTACAAGGCTGGTTGTTATAATACATAAACCCATTCAGGCAAAATAGTCGGTAATTGTGCAGCGTGAGTAAGGTATATGCCCCTGCGGCTTTGGCTGCCCAAAAAACAGCAGGAGAAGCCCGATAAAAAAAATTGTGGACATGCACTATTTCAATTTTGTGCTTCTTAACCAATCGATACACTTTATAAAAAGCCGACAGATTAAAAAATAACTGAAAAGGATAATTCAATAGAGCGATGGGGCCCGCCGCTTGGTTATGGAAATACAAAGGGATTACCCGATATCCTGAACTTTCTAAATAAGAAAGTTCCTGGGCTACTACCGTGTCTTCTCCTCCTTTGTGGAGGTAGCGATTATGTATCAGTAGTATACTAGGCTTTGCTTCCATATTTTTTTCTGAGTCCTACAAAGGGTTGTTCTATACAATAGTAAGACCCGATGGACAAGAGTAAAGTTAAGGGCCAGAAAAACAACTGCCATTGCCAGCTCCATTCTATAAAATAATGATTCCCCAATTTGGCAACTATCCAATGAAATAAATACAAACTATAACTGATCTTTCCTACAAAAATCATAGCAGGATGGCTAAGTATATTTTTGATCCATGGGTTTGGGAAAAGCCCAATAACAGGGATGATGAGAAATAATCCTATACCTTGAAAACTATAGAGTAAAGTTTGTCGGAATACTTCGTTACGAATGGCCACCGATAAGAGGATTAAGAGTAGGCCCAAACCAAACACCCAAGGCTTGAGTAACAATTTTTCATAGGCCTTGCTTTCTATTCCGAATAACAAGAGTGCCGCTAAACAACCCCAGATAATGGAGTCTAATCGGGTATGCGTAGAGAAATAAATTCTTCCTGCCGAGTCTTCCACCGCTGGATAAAATTGCTCGTAAGTAAACCATCGAATCGCAAGGCTGGCGATGCACACGGCCAGTAAAAACCAAGCGAACTGCTTTATATTTTTTTCGTTGTTTTTATTTTTTTTATCTTGAATAAAGAACTGCAACAGCAAAGGAAAAGCCAAATAAAAATGCTCTTCTACCGACAAAGACCAGAGGATGTCTAACACCCTTCCCGCATCTTCTACGGGTGTTCTAAACCAACCGATATAATAATTGGTATAATAGAATAGCGATGCCCATATATCGGTCATGGGCAAGGGATATTGCATGATTTTCGTGGCAATTACACTGCATCCAATCATCACTAATAGTGCAGGGTACAAACGAAATAATCGGCGCAGATAAAACGAACCAAAATCAATCCTTCCCTTTTCTTGTATTTCGGCCAGTAACAAACGCGTTATTAAATAACCACTCAAAAAGAAAAATAAAGTCACGCCAAACTTACCCGGTATGATTTTTCCCAACCCTGCATGCGACAATACCACAAAGCCAATGGCAATGCCTCTGGCACCATCTATATAAGGGATATAGCCTGTTTTAGGATTTGCCATGCGCTGCTTTTTTAAATACTTTGATCAATTCTGCACTCGCTTTTTCCCAGGAAAAATAAGCCAATCTTTGTTTCCCATTTTCTTTTAGTGTTTCCTGCAAAATTGTATCGGATAATACTTTCTTTAGTAAATCAGCAAGTCCATTTATATCATACGGATCAAAGCCAATCACTGCATCACCCCCCACTTCTGGTAAACAAGAATTATTCGCTACCAATACGGGTAGATTACTTTGAAAAGCTTCTAATACAGGAATACCAAATCCCTCATTGTATGAAGGAAATACATAGAGACTGGCCCCTGCATACCATTGGGCTAGTTCCTCATCAGGCAAATAGCCCGTGCAAATAACATGGTCATATAAGTTGAGATCCGCAATGCAAGCATGAATAGCTGCCGTATCATCCGAGTCTTTTTTATTATTACCCGTTCCTACCAATACCAATGAATAATATATAGAGGATTCATCCAAGAATTGCCGATAGGCTTTTAATAAGAAAGGAATATTTTTTCTTTTTTCCCAAACGCCAACGTGCAGAATATAAGGTTGAGTTGGCAAGTCATTGCTATTTAAAATAGCATGCTGAACACTATCGGATACAGATTCGTTTGCAATTCTTGTATCAGAATCTTGTGTCAATTTGGTTTGCAAAGTTTTCGGCCCTGGATAAATATTTACAATCTGATCCAATGGAAACCCAAAATGCTGATGAATCTTTTGCTTCGCATATTGCGAAGTCGTTACAACACAAGCAGCGGATCGAGCAGCCGGCATGGCCAATCCTTTAAAAAGTTTGAGCCATAAACGGTTATAGTGTTCCGGATATTCGTAAAAAAAGGCATCGTGAAACAGCGCTACATTTTTAAACCTTAATCTCAGCATCGGCGCAAAATAGTCAGTGCAGAAAACAATATCAACCCCTTTTGCAAAAGCCTTTACTGGTAGTAAAATTTGTTTCCAATACTGATACACCAAATGATTGCCGATAATGCCCCATTTGCTTTTTCTGGAGAACTTGGGAAGCTTAGCGGTTAATGGGAAAAAAGCAATGCCCAGGTCCTGGTTTTTCAAAAAAGCACGGTAGTATTCTTCTAAGATGGTTTTTTGTCCCGTCTTTGCATATTGTAAATCCAATATATCCACGCCCACTCTTACCTGCTTGCTTTTTTGCATTTTACTGATTGGTTATACTAGCTATTTCTGAATTCAATTCTGATTGATAGAGACTCATGGTATTCAGCAATCCTGCACAAAACCAAGTGATATAGGCTATGTAGATATAGGATTCTGTGTTGGCTGTAAAGGTAGGGATGATCATGCCAATTTTTACTAATAAAACGCATAGGGCCAGCTGGCGGATCTTACCTGTCTTGGCTTTGAATTGCTGCACGGCGAGTCTGATCAACCCGATATAAATAGCTATATACAAAAGAATAGCAATGATGCCGGCCTGCACTCCAATGATGACTAATTGATTTTCTCCTCCAATATTATCGCCTACCGCACCCGATACCCTTCCCGACATACCCAGCCCCAAACCCAATGGATTCGCGGATATGGCTTCAATGCCATCCAACCATTGCAATACGTGAAAGGCACTGGAATTGTCGGTGAAATTAATGGTGCTGATAATTAAATCGTAGATATCTCCCTGTAAATAAAACAATACTGCAATGGTAACTAGGGTAGCCCCTGCATAAAACAATTGCAACCACTGTTTTTTATACGTGATAATCGCATACACATAAATCACGAAGAAATAACTTACTAAGGAAGCACGGGAAATCGCTAAAAAGATAGAGAGTACACTTACCAATAGGGCTAGCTTTCCCAGGTTGTCCAATTTGAAACTAAAATTAGTTTGGGTATACAATGCCAGAATAGCAGCAAGCGTAAAAATGGTATTGACGCCCAACTCTAAAGGTCCCCCATAAAAACTAGCGAAACGCTTTAGGCCATTACTCGTTTCGAAAGTCCAACTCAACCCAAAATTTCCAGAAGGTTCTGTATCAAAGAATCGCAATTGATACTCGGCATATCCTGTATAAGTCTGCAAATGCGTATTCACTAGATTCTCGCCCAGTAATACCACACCCGCTACAATGGAGACCAATAAGATTATACTGAAATTGGTTTTGAGATTCACTAGTTTGGGATTGATCAATCTGCCCGTGAAATAAATCAGTGGGAAAAAACTAAGACTCTTAAATGCCAGTAGCTTTTGCACAATACCATAGTTGCCCAAGGGCAGCAAAATATAAATGCCCGTGTAAATAAAATAGGCAATTAACAATTTATCGATGATGGTAAATTGAATTCTTTCTGTTTGATTATAGATGAGATACCCCAGCGCACTGATGACGATAATTTCTTTGAATCCCTGAAACAAAGTCATCATACTACCCAATCCCATTTGGTTTAGGATGGATAGAGCGGTGATGTAAACGGGTAAGCCAAAAACAAAAAAACGGAGAATATATTGCGGCTTCTGCTGTATTAATTGATAGAGCGCATAAAGAAAAGAAAATACGTATGCACAAGGAATGATATACAGCATACTGCAAAATACCCTAAAACCCTCGGAACATACAAATTTTTAGGGTTTTGATTTTCGGATAAAATAGCGATACAATGGAATGGATCCTAGTTCAGCAAATAAGGGGAATAGCCCAAACCATAGTGGTTCTCCCAGTTGAATAAATAGGCCAGATAATACAATCGAAATGCCCAATAGGATTAGGGAGATGGTGAAAATGGAAGCGTACTGGTTGCCCATGAGCAATTCAGCGAAATTCAAGGAGTTGATAGCAGCTAGTAGCGGAACCAAACAAATGGATTGCACAAAAAGAACAGCCATAGGATCTGTATGTCCAGTAATAAGCGGTACCAATTGATGGGCTAAAAAAAACAAAGCCCCTGCTATCAAGGTGAAAACGATTCCAATGGCCCATCCCAGTTTTTTCTTAACCACTTGCCATTGTGCCGGATTTTCTTTTTGTAAAATAGAGGCCCTGGGAAACACCACATTAAATAGCGATATAATCAACATTCGGAAAGACCAAACGATTTTATCGCACAAAGAATACGCACCTAAAAGAGCGGCATTGCCCATGGCAGAGACCGCAAACAGAAAAATGGATTGCTGTAATTGTACACTTACATTATTTCCTGTTAAATAGCTGTTCTGCTTAAAATATTGAACCAACTGGTTCATGGAAATACGAAAATGGTGTAGCTGGTATTTTTGAATAAGGTAGATTAATAAAAACAAGTAACCAGGAATTTGTGCAGCCCCTAAGAAAAAGTTCACCCAAACCCCATCCGCTGGTCCCTGCACCCAAAAAAGTATACAGATAACGGCCAGTAATTTGCTGATCAAATTGATCCCATTATAGAGTGATAATTTTTGGATGCCTACAAAAAAGAAAAAAGGATTCAGCAGCTCCGCAAGAATAATCAGATTGGCAAAAAGTAAGTGCCTTCCTTTTTCTGCGGGTAATATCCATTGATTGATGCATAATAAAACGAGAAAAGAAAGAACATAGAGAATGCCTCTGGAATAAAATATGCTGTAAAAAATGTTACTTAAAGATGCTGGGGAATCTCTTTCTAAAGCAACGTCTTTTACGCCCGACTGATTACTGCCATAATTAATTAAAATGGAAACCAACGCTGCATAAGAACTGGCCAGCATGATGAGTCCAAATTCTGTTAATCCTACTTTTCTGGAAATGATGGGAATCAACAAAATCTGAATCAATACATTCGCCCCCTGGATAAAGCTCAAATGGAGAAAACTGAAAAAGGCGGAGGCTTTGCTTTGCATAAACCGCTATTGTTTATTGATAGCCGTTAATTTGATATTGTCGATAGACCAACTCTTAGTGCAAAAATCACTAGCCGTAAACAATACATCCTGAAATGACATTTCGATTGGCCCTTTGTGTAAAGTAAAAAACTCTAATCGATACCAGCTGGTTCCGTTTTTCTGACCCAGTTTGGAACAAGCACCCTCCATAGTTCCCCAGGAATTACTTAATGCCGGATTATTAATCATAGTGGGCTGGTAATTCGCAGGGAAGGATTGCGGATTGTTATCGTTGGAAAACGTTGTGATCATGATGGGGTTGTTGTCTAGCTTTACCTGAAAAATATCTGGTAAGCTGCCACCCGGCGGAATAAAATTACCCTTCCAGTTATCGTGTAAAAATAAATCGAATTCAATTTTTAGCACATTGTGCGGAGCAACACTGTCTACTTTTAATACAACGAAGTTGCTATTAAATCTTCCAAATACATTGTTGTTGTTGAAGCGAGCAATTTTATTGGAATCTACCAAGCCAAAAGCATCATAGACTTTCATCTTGGTTGGGATATCGGTATTCTCAAAATCGTTGTAGTAGGCAAAATTCCTTTCAGGAACTGCTTTACTGCAGGCGAATACACTCATGCTGAAAATCAATAGCAGTAAGTAATTCAGTTGCGTTTTCAATATGTTGATCAATCCCATGTAAACCTTTTTGCGCTTTTCAAATGTACATTAATACTGGGGGATATTGACGTTAAAGGGTTGGCTTTTATCTACGGTAACCCATACTTCCAAAGCCTCTCTAAAATACGGAATGGAATTGCCTAATTGTAATAAGCCGTTTCGGATGCTACTTTTCAGCGTGCCAGTAGATTCCTTGGGTTTGTAATTGAATTTAGTAATGGAAACCTGAAATCCATTGTTCAAGATGTTAAAATAAGTCTTGATTTCACTTGCAGAATATTCTTTCCAGTGATGACCATAAGTAACCGTTGGAAAGATTGCACTCACATCTAGTCCAATGCCTTTTAATGTGATTACCTTATAGAGGGTTTTGATGATGGCATAGATAGTGAGGGAGTTGGGGGTGCTGATATAGATGCTTCCGTGTTGTTTAATTAAGCTGTGAATCCTTTGCCAGAATCCAATGGGGTTGAAAGTAATATGCTCAAATATTTCTGCGAAAAGAATTAAATCGTATTTGTTTTCTCCTTCGGATAAACTGGTTAGCTTCTCTAGGTTGTTTTCTTCAATCTGCTTGAGGCCATAGGCTGCTGCTCTTTCCTGAATAAAAGGCAGGGTGCAGAATTCAGTTACGTCCATACAATCCACCCGATAACCCAATAAAGACAATAGTATGGAAGAGTGTAAATAATGACTACCGATATCTAATACAGCCGAACCTTTGGGAAGCTTGGAACAAACGGTCTCGGCCATTTTCCGAAACCTTTCCCGATGATATTGAAAATAAACAAGGTCGTTGGAATGCTTGTTTTCTTGCACAATGCGTTCTACTTCCTTCAATGCTTCTTCAATGGTTTTCATTATTGCGAAGATAGCTTTTTAAGGGAAAGAGATTCATACCCTAGATGAAATCCTAGTTTTAATAAGTCTTTAATTAATGAATGTTCCCGAGTAGACCGTCCTTGATGGCTTTGAGGACAATCTTGAACTTGCTAAATCTTCTTCGGACTAAGAAATACGCTAGTACCCCCAAAAGATAAATTAAATTATAGGTCAAAACCGTGGGGATGCAATACCAGGGGGTATATTTTTTTAAGACCCAAATGCGATTACGCTGATTCATATAATGCACATTGGGGTTCACGAATCCTTCCTTCCCCTTTGTTTTGCTTTTATTGGATTGCCCTGCAATATGATAAATAACCGAGTCTCCGTGGTATACCAGCGATAACCCCAATGCCTTGATGCGAAATGAAAGATCCACATCTTCACTGTACATGAAAAATTGTTCTGCTAACAATCCTGTTTGTTGAAGCGTTTTTGTTTTCGTCAAAAAAGCACAACCTGTAATCCAATCCACTTCTTTGATGGTAAGTGATTCGGGAGAGGGAATTTTATTTTCGTCTTTGCTATAGAAATAGCCCCAACACTTTGCATAGTAGGAACCTCCATTCCAAAGTAAGTCTCGGTTATGGTTAAAATGGATACGAGGTTGAATGGCACCTACCTGCGGATGGGCTTCCATATACTGCACCAAATGACTCAAGAAATCGGGCTCTACGAGTGTATCGTTGTTGAGCATGATGGTATAATCATACGCCTGCGCAAGGGCGTAATCAAAACCCAAATTATTGCCTCCCGCAAAACCCAGATTGGTAGCAGATTCTATCAAAATAATTTCGGGATGTAGTTGCTTGAGCGCCTTGCCAGAACCGTCAGCCGATCCATTGTCTACCACCACAATCGAATAATTGGCGTATTGAATCCCCTTTAGGGAAACAATACAATCGCTGGTAACTTCCAGGCTATTCCAATTGATTAATATGATAGCAACAGAAGGTTGCATGAAAAAAAGTTTAAGACTTTTGACCTATATAAGAAGCCAACAATTCATTGTCTGGCAAAGTATAGCCCGGCTCTTTTTTTCCTAAGAAAAACAAACCACAGGCGGCATCGTAAGAACCCTTGTTTTTGTTCAGTAGGTAATCGAAATATTTTAACCAGAAGCTGACGAAACTTCCGATATAACTAAGGGCTTTATTTATTTTTTTGGTGGGAGCAAAACTGGTGATAAAATACATGACCGACCAGGCCATCATAGAACCCGCACCAGCCACTAGCCCGCTATTTTCTTCTCTAAAATTTCTAAACAATCTTCTATGACCCAACGGAGTGAAGCGATGAAAATCGTATTTGCCCCCATGCACATGTTGCATGAATGGGGTCTCTGCATAAATCAATCCCCCGGGTTTCAACACGCGTTCTATTTCTTTAACGCAAGCAAAAGGATCTAGTACATGTTCCAGTACCGCTTGTGCAATCACCAGATCAAAGGATTCATCCTTAAAAGGAATCTGGTGCGCATCTATGATAATATTGGTATTAGGCCCATGTGCCACATCCGATTCTACCATTACGGTATTGGCAGGTAAATGATCTTTTAGTTCACGGATGCCATTCCCATCAATGCTCCCCCCGATTACTAAAATGCGGATGGGTTGCGATTGGTTAGCAATGGTTGCTAAATGTGCAGCTTTTGCTTGTAGTTGAGTCGCAATGGCTGCATAGTTTTTTTTGCTGGCTACGTTTAGCGTAATATCTGGTCTGATTTTTTTGAAAAACTGCAGAATCGGATTTTGGTAGCTGTTGAAAAAAATGGTTGGCGGCTTCCCATCTGCAAAATCTGCGAAGTTGAAAACTGGATTCTTCGGGCTTATCATTACAGGAACCTGATGATAAATAGGATATTGACATTTGCAATGACCGATACAGGAGAATCCATTCGACGTTTCTTCTACCGCACTACTACATTCAGGACAAACCAATATATCTTTAAACGATTGATAATTCATCTTACAGTTTTGGACGCATCTAGCTGTGCAAATTAAGTTATTCTGCTGTTTAATTAATAAGTTTACAAAATGAGTACTGCCCCTATACAAGTGAAAATAATTAATCAATCTAATAACCCGTTGCCCGAATACGCCACTCTTGGTTCTTCAGGCATGGATATTCGTGCATCTCTTGCTGAGCCCATGGTGTTGCAGCCCATGGCTCGAGACTTAGTGCCAACTGGTTTATTTGTAGAGATTCCATTGGGCTATGAAATTCAGATTCGCCCCCGCAGTGGCCTCGCGATAAAGCAAGGTATTACCTGCCTCAATACACCAGGCACCATTGATGCCGATTACAGAGGGGAAATCAAAGTGATTTTGATTAATCTTTCAGCTGAGCCGCAGACCATTAAACCCGGCGACCGCATTGCCCAAATGGTTTTGCAGAAAATGGAGCAAATTCAATGGGTTCTTGCTACTGAATTGGGTCCTTCGGAACGAGGGGAAGGAGGGTTTGGAAGCACTGGCAGAAGCTAAATTATTTGTAATAGAATATTCAAAAACTCGTTAGCTAATTTTTGTTTCACAAAAATTAAATGCCTCGTTTTTAAATATTCTATCACAACATCTCACCTTTAGCCTTTATCCATTTGCTTCCCAATCCCTACTATAAATGAAATCTTAGCATATAAATTGAGTCATACCTTTGTGTCTGGGCAAATCCTTTCGTATGAAAAAGAAGCTAACCTTAACAATAGATAATTCCGTGTTGGATGCCGCAATACTTAGTTTCTAAGTATGGCAAAATCTACTCCTGCCTGCCAATCCTGCTGATTTTGGCTATCTTTGCAGCCGTTTTACATGCAAATTTAATTTAATGGGCTCATAAAGGGCTCAATTGGCTCATAATGGGGTCACGGAGGTGCAATTGGCATGATTTGTGGCAAGAAAAGGGCTGAATAGAAACGTTTTAAAATTGGACTTTTAAATAGATGATTACATGCGTGTTTGAATTTTAGTTTTGAGGCATTTAATTTTTGCAAAGCAAAAATTAGCTAACGAAAAACTGAAATTCAAATACACATAAAATAATTGAAATGAAATTTGTAAAAATATTATTACTACTCACTATCGCAGCCAGCTGTAAGACAGTGAAGAAAGTGGCCACTATCCAAGAAGCCATCGACAAAAAAGACACGACCCAAACCGTTGTGATTACGGAAACCCCCAAAGTAGACTCTGCCAGCATAGTGCGAGGGATTTTGGAGAAAGTGGTTACCAATAATATTCAGTTCAAAACCTTCAATGCCAAAATTAAAGTAGACTATGAAAGTGCGGAGAACAGCGATAGCTACACGGGCTATTTAAGCATTGCCAAAGACTCTCTAATCTATATCAGAATCCGTGGCTCTTTCCTGGGCATTTCGGCAGAAGGTTTACAGGTTAAGATTTCCAAAGACTCTGTAGTACTGGTGAAGAAAGTGGGAGACAAATATGTGCAGTACCGCACCATCGACTACTTAAAAGAAGCTACACAGATCCCCTTCGATTTTAAGACCCTCCAGGACTTATTGATTGGCAATCCTGTTTTCGTAACCAACAATATTGTTTCTTATAGAGATGGTCCTTCTACCTTGTCGGTATTAATGGTGGGGGATATTTTTAAGCACTTGATTTCGCTCTCTAATGATGATTTTAAAGTGGTGCACAGTAAGCTGGACGACGTGGATATTCAGCGGAACCGTACTTGCGCCATTAGCTTCAGTAATTATCAACCCATGGGCACCTATCAGTTTGCCACCCAGCGTAAAATAGTGGTGGCTGAGAAGAGTAAACTCGATATCAACCTAGATTTTAAAGAGTTTGCCCTAAACGAACCGTTAAAATATACCTTCGAAGTGCCCAAAAACTACAAACGGAAATAATTTAAAGACGGTTTTAACGTTTATAGTTAGATATTGGGTTGGCCATGAAAATGGATTTTCTAGTTGGTTCATTTATTTTGTAGAAATTTTAATTTTTGATGATGTCTAAACAAATCTTCTCTTTCATAGCAGTGCTGCTCTTTAGTGGCTTCGTAGCCGTAGCGCAAAACAGAGAAGAATTGCAGAAACAGAAACAGAGCATTGAACGCGAACTAGCCGAATTAAACCAGTTGTATCGCGAAACCCAGAAGAGCACCAAATCTTCGGTGAAGCAACTGGCCATCATCAAAAGAAAAATCAATGCACGGGAAGCCCTGATCAATGGCATCAACCGTGAAGTAAAGCAACTGGACGAAACCATTTATTTGAACGAGCGCGACATTTACCGTCTACGCAAAGAATTGGATACCCTGAAAGTGAAATACGCCAAGAGCATTGTATTCGCTTATAAAAACAGAAGTAGTTACGAATACCTGAACTTTTTGTTTTCTGCCAGCAATTTCAACGACGCATTGAAGCGTGCGGCTTATTTAAAAAGCTATCGCCAGAACCGCGAAACCCAGGCCAATACCATTGTGAAAAGCGAGCAATTGTTACAAGATAAAATTGGCGTATTGAGTGCCAACAAAAAAGAAAGGCTGAGCACACTGGAAGTACAGAATAAGCAATTGTTAGACCTAGAACAAGACCGAAAAGAACAAGACCAAGTTGTAGCTCAACTAAAAGGCAAAGAGAAAGAACTGAATAAACAAATTCGCGATAAAGAGAGTCAGCGTCAGAAAGTGGCCGTGGCCATTAATGCGGTGATTCGTCGTGAAATTGAAGAAGCGAAAAAAAGAGAAGAAGCCAAGCGTTTGAAAGCTTTGGAAGATGCGCGTAAATTAAAAGCGGCTCAGGATGCAGCAGCAGCGCAGGTTGCAGCCGATAAGAAAAACGCTGCGGGCAAACCCGCGAGTGGAAATGCTGCTGGTAACAATGCAGCCAATATGGTGGCAGCCAACGGCGCTAATAATAGCGGCAGTGCTAATCCCCCCAGACCTACCTTAAACGATGCTACTACGGGCGTTACATCAGCTGCAAAAGATCGTACCTATTCTCCTTTGGAATCTACGCCTGAGGGCATGGAGTTGTCGCTGAATTTTGAGAACAATCGTGGGCGTTTGCCTTGGCCGGTTAGCAATGGTGTGGTTACGGTGGGATTTGGAACGCAGAATTATGCGGGCACCAAGTTGATTCAAAAATCAGATGGATTGGAAATTGCTGTACCAGTAGGTTCTCCGGTTCGTTGCGTGGCCGATGGGGAAGTAGTGTATGCGGGTGAAGTAGCCGATGAAAATATTGTGTTGGTAAAACATGGTAAATATTTTACCGGATATAAAAATCTATCTGCTGTTGCCGTATCCCGTGACCAGAAAGTGAAAGCCGGAACCGTATTGGGTAAGTCGGGTACTTCCATTGATGGAGAAGGTGGCATCTTATTCATGATCATGAACGATAAGAGTGTTGCGCAGAATCCAGCGCCTTGGCTTCGTTCGAAATAGGAAAGATTAATTAAACTTAAAATATTAGTTAATAGTAATGTGAATTTTTTTACATCTCATTTGTCATTCCTAAGT
Organism: Sediminibacterium sp. TEGAF015; assembly: GCF_025997995.1. Lineage (GTDB taxonomy): Bacteria > Bacteroidota > Bacteroidia > Chitinophagales > Chitinophagaceae > Sediminibacterium. The sequence continues at coordinate 2,949,097 of NZ_AP026683.1, forward strand.
AAAAAAACGGCATTATTTGTCATTCACTTGTCACTAATTCCATCTAGAGAATTTAGACAGATTCAGCGAGATACTTTTGTTGAAACTGTTCGATTAGGATGGAAAAATTTCTTGTAGCTGGCGTCAATTATAAAAAAACAATACTAAGTATTCGAAGTAAATTCTCTATTAGTGAGCAAGCTATAAAAGAAATTTATACGCAGTTTAAACATGAGGGGAGAACAAATATTATTATTCTTTCCACCTGTAATCGCACTGAAATTTATGGGTATGGTATAAGTGAAGGTGAAATCAAAAATATTTTTGAAAAGTATACTGCTGCAGATAAGGTGGCTATTGAAAAGCATCTTATTGTTAGAAATGGACGAGAAGCAATACAACATTTATGTAGCGTATCAGCTGGTTTAGAATCTCAGATTATTGGAGATTATGAAATTGCTGGTCAGCTTCGTTCCTCTTTTAAAATGGCCAATGAAGCGGGAATGACAACCGGCTTATTTCAGAAAATTCTTGAAACTTCTTTACAGGCAAGCAAATCTGTCAGAACGCAAACGAATATATCTGATGGAACAACCTCTACATCCTACGCTGTTATTCAGCATTTGAAAAAATACAGTCTTAACCATTTAAAAATATGCCTAATTGGCTGGGGTAAAATAGGGCTTGCCACTTTCCGCAATATACGTCAACACCTACCGGATGCCGACCTTACCATTGTAAATAGATCGCTAAATAAATTGTTGACTATTGACCATGCACCTTGTAAGTTATATTCTCTAAATGATATGGAGCAGGCGCTTAGTAACGTTGATGTGGCCATTATTGCTACTGCTGCAGAGGGTTATTTAATTAGGCCTTCTATTCTCTTGCACTCAAGGGTTAAAATAATTTTTGATCTTTCTGTTCCATCGAATATATCTCCTGATGTACGTGATTTGGAGCATTTGGAAGTTTACAATGTAGATGATTTATCTATCGAAATAAATAAAAATCTAGATAGAAGATCTAAGGAAATTCCACTTGCCATGCAAATCATCAACACATATATTGATCAGTTGTACGCATGGCAAGAAAGAAAAAAAAGCAGAACTGTTTGTTCATGAAAACTATTAGAATAGGCACACGAACAAGTCCTTTGGCAATGTGGCAGGCCAATGCTGTAAAAAATGCATTAGTAGAGAAGGGCTACGATGCTACCTGTATTGGCATTGAAAGTACTGGCGACAAGGATCTAACGACCCCCATTTATGCTATGGGTATAACAGGCGTATTTACCAAAGAATTAGACATTGCTTTATTGGACGATAAAATTGATCTGGCGGTTCATTCATTAAAAGATGTCCCGACTCAACTTGCTTCAGGACTTTCTCTTTCTGCTGTTTTGCCAAGGGGATCATCCGAAGATGTGATTGTAACAAGACAGGCTTTTGATTTTTCTGCGAAAGGCTTAACCATTGCATCAAGTAGTATCAGACGAAAATCACAGTGGCTGGAGCGATATCCTACGCATCAAATTGTTCCTGTTAGGGGGAATATTCAAACACGCCTACAAAAATTAAATGATAATAATGATATCGCTGGAATGATATTCGCTAAAGCAGGTCTTGAGCGTTTGGGATTCATTAATGATTGTACCCTTACTTTAGATTGGATGTTGCCAGCTCCGGCTCAGGGAATCGTTGGAATCATTTGTAATGCGAACAACAGGTCTATGCATGATATCTGCCAGCAGATCAATGATTCGCAAACTTTTATGGCTGCTCAAATTGAAAGGGAGTTTATGTTTACCCTACAAGGTGGTTGTTCCATACCCGTAAGTTGTTTAACAACATTTCAAGGTAATGATATTGTTATAGTAGGGGCCATTCATAGTATGGATGGAACAAATTCTTACAGAAAAGAAAAGCGAATATGTATCAATCAAATAGCAGGAGCTGGTGCTTCACTTGCAATGGAGCTGCTTACACAACCAGGTGCTTCTTTATTAATGGATGAAATTAGAAAAGCATGATGGTATTAAGTACAAAGCAGTTAAATGCCAATATGATAAAGAGGGCCAAAGAGGCTTTTGGAATGGATTTGGTTTGTAAGTCGTTTACTAAAATCAAGCGAACTGATTTTTTGTGCAGTCCATTCACGCTGGAAACGTATGATAGTATTGCTTTTACTAGTGCAAATGCTGTTCATTATTTTCTGGAAAACATGGATCATAAACTTTTAGCTAATAAAAACATCTTCGCTTTACAAGGGGCAACACGCGAAGCGCTTCTGTTAAAAGATATAGTGCCCAATATCATTGCACCTAATGTAGATGAACTGGGCAAACTAATTAAATGGAAGAAAGAAGAATTGAATATTCAAAGAATGCTTCACCCAATTGGGAATCTTACACTGCCCGATTTAGGATATGTGGTTACAGGTGCTGGCATGACTTATCAAGAACTGAATGTTTATCATACTGAATTAAATCCCGTACCTGTGGATGCTATTCCATTTAAAGCTATTCTTTTTTTTAGTCCAAGTGCTATTGACAGTTTTTCAATGGCAAATCGGTTCTCCTCCGAAAGAGTTTATGCATGTATTGGTAATACTACTTTCACTCGTCTTCAATATTATACAGACACAAGCAATGCAGTAATTGCAAAAAATCCAACACCCGAAGCCATGTTAATGGCCTTATCTAAAAAAATGAGCAATGATTAAAAATGACCTCTTTTTACGAGCTTTAAAAGGTAATAGTGTAGAGCGGCCTCCCGTTTGGATGATGCGCCAGGCTGGACGATACTTGCCGGAATATATTGAACTCAGAAAAAAATACGATTTTTTTACTCGCGTTCAAACGCCTGAATTAGCAGCAGAAATTACTGTACAGCCAATTGATATAATCGGGACAGATGCTGCCATACTTTTTTCTGATATTCTAGTTGTTCCTCAGGCCATGGGGCTTGAAGTTCAAATGGTGGAGTCGAAGGGCCCAATCTTACCCAAAACCATAGCAACTTCTGCCGATCTTGCACAATTAGTAGTTGATGAAGCAGCAGATCAGCTTTCCTATGTTTATGAAGCCATCAAGGTTACCAAGCAAAAACTAGACGGTAGGGTGCCATTAATTGGATTTGCTGGAGCTCCTTTTACGATTCTTTGTTATATGGTAGAAGGTAAGGGGTCAAAAGCTTTTGATAAGGCAAAACAATTTTGTTTTGCCCAACCTAAATTGGCACATGAACTCTTAGCTAAGATCACAGAAGTTACTATTCAATATTTGCGACGTCAAATCAAAGCTGGGGTTGATTGTGTACAGGTTTTTGATAGTTGGAGTGGATTACTTTCTCCCAATGATTTTAAAGAATTTTCCCAGCCATACCTTGTTGCAATTGCCAATGCGCTTAAAGAGGAATCCCCTGTTATTCTTTTCCCCAAAGGCAGTTGGTATGCATTGGAAGATTTATCAACATTAGACATTGGTGCAATCGGTATTGATTGGACTATTTCTCCGCAATTAGCTAGGCAACTTACCCAAAACAAGATAACGCTTCAAGGAAATTTTGATCCCAACCATTTGCTGAAACCCATTTCTGAAATTAAGAAAGAAGTAAAACAGATGATTGAGGCATTTGGGAAAGATAGATATATCGTTAATCTGGGACATGGCATTTTGCCCAATGTTCCCGTTACGCATGCAAAAGCTTTTGTAGACGCTGTTAAATTGTATCAATAAAATAACCATCATGATTCATCGTCCAAGAATACTTCGTGCATCCGCTTCCATACGAAAAATGGTTCAGGAGACCATTTTGCAACCACAACATTTAATTGCTCCCCTTTTTATTGTGGAGGGTGAAAATGTGGAAGAAGATATTCCATCCCTTCCAGGTTATTATCGCAGAAGCCTCGATAAAACATTGGAGGAAGTGTTTCAACTTTACGAGTTGGGCATTCGTTCGGTTTTGTTATTTATTAAATGCCCTGACTCCAAAAAAGATAATGAAGGAACAGAAGCACTTCGTGAAGATGGATTGATGCAGACGGCTATAAGAGCCATTCGAAAGCAGATGCCTGGTATGTTGATCATGACGGATGTTGCATTAGACCCTTATTCTAGTTACGGTCACGACGGAATTGTAAAAGAGCAAGAAATTATTAATGATGAGACCATAGCCATATTAGCAAAAATGGCAGTTAGTCATGCAGCAGCAGGGGCTCATTTTGTTGCTCCCAGCGATATGATGGATGGGAGAATTGCTGCAATTCGCCACTCTTTAGAAACTGCAGGCTATCAAAATACAGGTATCATGGGTTATAGCGCAAAATATGCTTCCTGTTTCTACGGTCCCTTTAGAGATGCGCTTGATTCTGCTCCCGGATTTGGGGACAAAAAAACCTATCAGATGGATCCAGCCAATCGTTTAGAAGCGGTTAAAGAAGTTCTTTTAGATGTGAATGAAGGGGCAGATATTGTTATGGTTAAGCCCGCACTTTCTTATCTAGATATTATTCGCGAAGTAAAAAATGCTACCCATATTCCGGTTAGCGCTTATCATGTAAGTGGTGAATACGCGATGATAAAAGCGGCTGCTCAAAAAGGATGGTTGAATGAGGATCAGGCAATCATGGAAACTACAGTAAGCATAAAAAGAGCAGGTGCAGACCTAATTGCCACCTACTTTGCTAAAGATATTGTTCGCTTAATAAACAATGCATAAAATGAAAATGAGTAGTAAAAGGCAAAAGAGTGAAGTTTTATTTGCGAATGCTAAGCTTTCCATTCCAGGTGGCGTGAATTCTCCCGTTCGTGCATTTAAAAGTGTAGGTGGGAATCCAGTCTTTATGGAAAGGGCGGAAGGGGCTTATTTGTATGATGCAGATGGAAACAGCTATATTGATTATATAAATTCATGGGGTCCTATGATCTTGGGACATAATCACCCCACAGTAGTAGAAGCGGTAAAATTGCAAGCCGAGAAAGCCTTTTCTTTTGGTACACCAACACAACTGGAAACCGAAATGGCAGAACTCGTAAAGTCATTGGTTCAAAATGTTGAGCTCATCCGTTTTGTGAGCAGTGGCACAGAAGCTTGTATGAGTGCTTTGCGATTGGCAAGGGGGTATACAGGTAAAAATAAGTTCATCAAGTTTGAGGGTTGCTATCATGGACATGCAGATCCTTTTTTAGTGAAAGCGGGAAGTGGATTGGCAACTTTTGATATTCAGACCGTACCGGGTATTCCTGCCGGAGCAGCTATGGATACACTAACGGCAAAGTATAATGATTTGGAGGGTGTGATGGCATTGTTTGCCCAATATAAAGAGGATATAGCTGCAGTTATTGTAGAACCTGTTGCAGGAAATATGGGTTGTGTATTACCTGAGCGTGGCTTCTTGGAAGGTTTGCGAAAGCTTTGTACAGCCCATCATACTGTGCTCATTTTTGATGAAGTAATGACGGGTTTTCGATTGGCTGCCGGAGGTGCGCAGGAAAAATTGAATGTGCAGGCAGACCTTATAACATTTGGTAAAGTAATTGGAGGAGGACTACCCGTAGGAGCATTTGGAGGTAAAAAAGAAATAATGGAATGTTTAGCTCCTGTGGGGAAAGTTTATCAGGCAGGTACACTAAGTGGGAATCCATTGGCGATGGCTGCAGGTATAGCAACCCTATCCATCTTAAAGAATAATACTTTTATTTATCATCAACTTGAACAAACAACCAGTTCATTGGCTTCAGGGTTAAAAAATGCGTTTTCAAGTAAAGGAATACCAGTGGTGATAAATCAATTGGGCAGCATGATTAGTGTTTTCTTTTCAGAACATCCTGTTCGCAACTTTGAAGAGGCAGCCGTAACGGATATTCCCCTTTTTAATCGATTCTTTCATCATATGCTAGATCAGGGTATCTACCTCCCTCCAGCAGCATTTGAAAGCTGGTTTGTTTCTGCAGCTATCTCAGATGCAGAAATTGAAAAAACGATTCAAGCCATAAAAACTATGTAAGTGAAAAAAGATCTGATTGAACTATTAAATAAATATGATGTACCCGTACCTAGGTATACTAGTTATCCAACGGTACCCTATTGGAATAAGGACCAGTTTACTACGGATAAATGGTTAGAAACAATCAATAACAGATTTGTAAAGGAACAAAATGAATTATCCCTTTATATTCACTTGCCCTTTTGTGAAGAGTTGTGTACCTATTGTGCCTGTAATAAAAGAATCACAAAAAACCATGGTACAGAAGCCCCCTATCTTGCTGCTGTTTTAAAAGAATGGGAGATGTATTTGAATGTCTTTCCTGGCAAACCCATTATTCGTGAAATTCATTTAGGCGGAGGAACACCCACTTTTTTTTCACCCGAACATTTGAAACAATTGATCCAAGGATTGGTGAAAAACTTTGAAGTGGTAAAAGATCATGAATTCAGTATTGAAGTGCATCCCAATTATACAACCTTTGAGCATTTAGAAGCACTTAGATCTGTTGGGTTTAATCGTATCAGTTTGGGTGTTCAGGATTTCAACTATGATGTTCAGTATATTATCAATCGTATTCAAACATTTGAAGAAACAAAACGAGTAATTGATCAAGCGCGTCAGTTGGGTTTTGAAAGCGTGAATCTGGATTTGATTTATGGATTGCCCAAACAAACACTGGCTTCTATTGAACATACAATTGCGCAAACAAAATTATTGATGCCAGATCGAATTGCTTTTTATTCCTATGCACATGTGCCTTGGAAGTCTAAAGGCCAACGTAGATACAGCGATGCTGATGTACCGGTTGCGGCAGAAAAGATTGCTATGTATAGTTTGGGGAATGCCATGTTAAGTGAAGCAGGATTCAAAAGTATAGGTATGGATCATTTTGCTTTGCCCTCAGATAAATTGGTCAAGTCTTATGATGAAGGGAGTTTGCACCGAAATTTTATGGGGTACACTACCACGAATAACAAATTACTGATTGGCTTAGGTACATCTAGTATTAGTGATAGTTGGGAAGGATTTGCCCAAAATGATAAAGAAGTTGAGTCATATCAAGATAAAATCAATGCCGGGAACTGGGCTTTTGTGAATGGACATGTATTATCGGCATTAGATGGTCAGATTCGCAGATTGATATTAGACTTGATGTGTCAGGGTAAATTGGTGCTGGATTCTTCCCATTTTTCAGCGGAGCATCTTCTTTTCATTAAGCAAAAATGGAGTGAAATGGAAGCAGATGGATTGGTTCGCTGGAATGATCAAAACCTAACTGTTCAACCTGAAGGAAGATTATTCATTAGAAACATTACAGCTGTTATAGATCAATACCTTTTTAAAACAGGTACAGCAAAACAACAATTCAGTAAAGCGTTATAATGTTATGGCCAAGAAAATTCTATTGCTAGGAAATTTGGGATCCCCTAATTCCCCTTCTACAAAAGATGTAAGGAAATATCTGGATGAATTCCTTATGGATGAAAGGGTAATTGATATTCCTTATTTTATACGATACCTATTGGTCAAGGGAATTATTGTTCCTTTCCGGGCTCCACAGAGTGCCAAAAAATACAAAACCATTTGGACAAAAGAAGGATCCCCTTTAATCACGATTACCAATCAGTTGGCAAATTTGGTACATCAAAAAACAAATATACCTGTGTATGTTTGTATGCGTTACGCAAATCCAACGCCGAAATTTGCCTTAGATGCCATTCAGCGGGAACATCCCGATGCGGAAGAAGTAGTTTTCCTTCCCTTGTATCCGCACTACGCCATGAGTAGTTACGAAACTGCAGTTAAGCATGTAATATCTAATCATGAAAGGGGGGGGTATGCATTTAGTCTTTCAGTTATTAAGCCTTATTATAAGGATGAAAAATATATTCAAGCATTGGCAGAATCCATTCGTCTATACTTGAAAGAGAAACATGACCATATATTATTTAGTTACCATGGTATACCTGTTCGCCATCTCAAAAAGACCGATCCAACAAAAAATCATTGTGCCAAATGTGATAATTGTTGTGAAATTGCTTCTGATGCACATGCAGTATGTTATCGTCATCAAGTGAAAGTTACCACAGAAATGGTTGCACAATATTTAGGGTTACCCGAAGGTAGATTTAGCTTTTCATTCCAATCACGTTTGGGTAGCGATAAGTGGTTGCAACCCTATACTGCAGCGGAATTAAAAACTTTTCCTAAAAAGGGGATTAAAAATTTAATTGTTGTATCACCTGCTTTTGTAAGTGATTGTTTAGAAACATTGGAAGAAATACATGTAGAAGGCAGAGAAGAGTTTGAGGAAGCTGGTGGTGAAAATTATGTTACTGTTCCTTGCCTAAATACGGATGCTTTGTGGATAGATGCCATTGCTCATTTGATAAATACATAGTAGCATGAATTTCTTCTATATAAAAGCCTTGCATATCATTTTTGTGGTGACCTGGTTCAGCGGAATGTTTTATTTATGCAGACTGTTTATTTATCAACGTGAGGCATTTGATAAGCCAGTGGATGAAAAAAGCATATTGCTTGCTCAATTTGAGATAATGACTCGACGGCTTATATATGCAATAACATTGCCTTCTGCTGTTATAACTTTTGTACTGGGTATTTCCCTTCTCTTATACTATCCTTTCATTCCCGGCTGGTTATGGCTCAAAATTTTCTTCGTTTTACTCTTATTTCTTTACCAAGCATCCTTGCATGTAATTTATCAGCATCATGCTAGAAAATGGTTTCCTTATACTAGCCAGCAATTGAGGCTATGGAATGAAGTACCAACGATATTGTTAATCTCGATTGTTATGCTTGTTGTTGTAAGGGAAAAGATCAGTATTGTTTATGGGCTGGTGGGTATTATTGGAATCAGCACTACAATTGTGTTCTTTATTAATCTGTACAAAAAAAGGCGAAATTCAAAAAACTAAATTGACTATGTTTTTCCTATCTTGTTGCAAAGCTTTCTATGCAACAGTATATCCTTTCTTTTGACCAAGGAACCACGAGTAGCCGTGCCATTTTATTTGATAAAAACGGGGCGATTTTTTCTACCGCGCAAAAAGAATTCACACAGATTTTTCCGCAACCCGGTTGGGTAGAGCACGATGCCAATGAAATCTGGAGTACCCAAATTGGTGTTGCCGCAGAAGCCATTACCAAAGCGGGTTTGAGCATTCAAAATATTGCAGCTATTGGTATTACGAATCAGCGTGAGACCACTGTGGTTTGGAATAAAACTACGGGGGTTCCTGTGTATAATGCCATTGTTTGGCAGGATAGAAGAACCGCCAATTATTGCGACTCTTTAAAAGCTGCAGGTCATGCAGCGATGATTCAAGAGAAAACAGGGTTGATTATAGATGCCTATTTTTCTGCTACCAAAGTGAAGTGGATACTCGATAATGTTTCGGGTGCTCGTGCCTTGGCTGAGAAGGGTGAACTCATCATGGGTACCATTGATACCTGGTTGGTTTGGAAACTCACCAACGGTCAAGTACATGTTACCGATGTGTCGAATGCATCGCGTACGATGCTTTACAATATTCATTCCTTGCAGTGGGATCGCGAATTACTCGAGCTCTTCGATATCCCGGCAGCCATGCTCCCCCAAGTAAAAAGTTCCAGTGAAATTTATGGTACTACACAAAGTATTTTGACTTCGCATCCCGTGCCGATTGCAGGGATTGCAGGTGATCAGCAAGCCGCTTTGTTTGGTCAACAATGCACCCAGCCGGGCATGGTAAAAAATACCTACGGTACGGGCTGTTTTATGTTGATGAATACAGGTGAGAAACCTGTGCGTTCTACCAATCAATTGCTAACTACCATTGCCTGGCAAATCAATGGTGTTACGCAGTATGCATTGGAAGGTTCTGTATTTATTGCAGGGGCCGTGGTGCAATGGTTGCGCGATGGTTTGCAAATCATTCGTTCTTCTGCAGAAGTGGAAACCCTTGCTGCACAAGTGTCTTCTGCTGATGGCGTTTATGTGGTGCCGGCTTTCGCGGGATTGGGAGCGCCGTATTGGAATCAACACGCGCGCGGTACGATTGTGGGGATTACACGCGGTACTACCCGAGCGCATATTGCGCGAGCTGCAGTGGAAAGCATTGCCTATCAAACCATGGATGTGTTGAAAGCGATGGAAGCCGATGCAGGTATTTCTATCAAAGAGTTGCGCGTGGACGGTGGAGCAACGGTTAACAATACCCTAATGCAGTTTCAAAGTGATTTATTACAAACTTCGGTGGTACGTCCTACTACGGTGGAAACCACGGCACTGGGTGCGGCTTATTTAGCCGGACTGGCCGTTGGCTACTGGGGTTCTGTTTCAGAGATTCAAAGTATCTGGGAGCGTGATCGAGTATTTACTCCCTCTATGTCTTTGGCTTCACGCGACGAACTAGCTGCGGGTTGGGCAAAAGCGGTAGGTGCGGCGATGAATTATTAGGAGACGGGCGGATTTTAGGGCCAGCGGTGCAATCTATGATTTTGTAATTTTATATTTAAAAGCATGCAAAAAATCATCCTGATTTGTTTGTCAGTTTTACTATGCCTGTTCGTAAGCAGCCATATATTAGTAAAAGATTATTCCCATTTTTTGATGGACTGATTCCAGAGGGTTGGTTGTTGAATATAGCTTCAGAAAGTTGGAAGATTAATCAATTGATTATAAACACACTTCTATTTTATCAATCAATAGAATTCAATTTATCAATCATTTGACCGATTTTTTGATTGATAAATCATATATTTATGATTGATAAAATTAAATGCCCAAAAAATCTGAAAATAGAAAAGAAGAGATTCTTGAATTTATTCAAGAGCATCCCAATTGTACTTCACAGGTAATTTTGGATGGGTTAAAGCTAGAAATAAGTGTAGCTACTTTGCGCAGAAAGCTTCAAGATTTAGTAGCAGAGGAGTTGATAGTTCTTATTGGAGAACTGAAAAGCAGACGATATGAAATGAGTCCTGCTTATAAAATGATTCGACCCATTCATCTTGAACAATATTTTGAAAAAGAAATTGACGAGCGAAATATTTTGGAGAAATTCAATATCGATTTGATTAGCCAAACACTTCATGCGATTTCAATTTTTACAAAAGCAGAGCTAGATCATTTACATATTTTACAGAAAAAGTTTGCATCCAATATATCCAAATTGTCTGAAACAGAGTACAACAAAGAGATGGAAAGGTTGGCCATTGATTTAAGTTGGAAGTCATCGCAAATTGAAGGAAATACTTACTCTTTATTAGAAACAGAAAGATTGTTGAAAGACAAAGAAACAGCTGCCGGCAAAACAAAAGAGGAAGCGACCATGTTGCTGAATCATAAAGCTGCATTAGATTTCATTATTGAGCATACGAATTATATTGAACCTATTACTGTTTCTTCGATTGAAGATATCCATAGTATTTTGGTGAAGGAATTAGACATTAAAAGAAATATTAGAAACGGTAGAGTGGGTATTACTGGTACCAATTATAAGCCATTGGATAATGCATTTCAAATTAAAGAGGCATTGACAGCTATGTGTGCTTTGATCAATGAAAAAGAAAATGTATTTGAAAAAGCTTTACTGGTTCTGGTATTGATTTCTTATATACAACCCTTTGCGGATGGCAATAAAAGAACGGCTAGAATCATTAGCAATGCTATTTTGATGAATCATCAGTACTGTCCCATTTCTTTTAGAACGGTAGATTCTATTGAGTATAAGAAAGCGATGTTGGTATTCTATGAACTAAATAATATATCTCCTTTCAAAAATATATTCATCAATCAATTTGAATTTGCAGTGAATACCTATTTCTAGTTGCGTCTATGAATGATTTGAATCTTATATACGATATCGTGATTATTGGCGGCGGCGCAACGGGTTGCGGCGCCGCGGTAGATGCAGCTTCGCGCGGATACAAAACTTTGCTAGTTGAGCAATATGATTTTGCGAAAGGAACTTCCAGCCGCTCCACTAAGTTGGTGCATGGGGGTGTGCGGTACCTGGCACAGGGGAATATTAAATTGGTGCGCGAGGCGTTAGCCGAGCGCGGTAGGTTACTCAAAAATGCGCCACATGTAACGGGTACGCAACTCTTTGTGGTACCGGTTTTCAGCCTCTGGGAAAAATTTTATTATAGTGTTGGACTAAAAGTCTATGATATTCTTTCAGGAAAATTATCGCTAGGCAAAACCCAATTACTCTCTCGGAAGAAAACGCTGGAGTTATTGCCTGCATTGAATCCTAATAAACTAGTGGGCGGCATTTTGTATTACGATGGTCAATTCAATGATGCTGAACTCTGTATTGATTTGGTGCATACGGCCGTGCGTCATGGCGCTGAAGTAATGAATTATACAAAGGCGGTGGGCTTTATTAAGGAGAAGGGAGTAATTGTAGGAGTGGAGCTGGAAGACATGCTGGGGGCGGGTATCGCGGTTGCTGGTGTTGCTGCGAGTGCAGATGATGTTGCGGATGGCGGGCCTCAGGCTAAGGCGCGCCGTGTGGTGCGCTGCAAAACGGTGATCAACGCGACGGGCGTTTTTACCGACGCGGTCTTGCAAATGGATGATCCGCATGCCGACACCTTGGTCTATCCTTCGCAAGGCATTCACCTTGTAATTGATGCCAAACATTTTAAGGGGACCAATGCCTTAATGATTCCGAAGACCGATGACGGAAGAGTTCTGTTCGCGGTTCCTTGGCAGGGCAAAGTGGTAGTGGGTACCACCGATACCCATGTGGATCATATTGATGTAGAGCCCTTGCCATTAGCTGAAGAAATCATTTTCTTACTCGATCATTTCAATCGCTATTGCAATGCGCAACTTACCAAAGCAGATGTGCTCAGTGTTTTTGTGGGATTAAGACCGCTGGTAAAAGCAGCAGGCACAACGGTTTCGTCGATGCTTTCTCGCGATCATACTTTGGTGGTGTCTCCGAGTAAAATGGTTACCATCACGGGAGGGAAGTGGACTACCTATCGCAAAATGGCGGAAGATGCAGTGAACAATGCTGTGTTTGTAGGAAAATTAGAAGGGGGGAAAGCCGCAAAAAAATTAGATAAAAATTCTGCTGAAAAATTGGCTGCAAAAAAGGGGGAGCCTTTTGTTGAAAAAAAATGCATTACAAAAGAACTTCCGATTGGGGATTTAGGGGCTTCGAAGAAATTAGCGGAGCAGTTGGTGGCGGCAGATCCTGCGATGGGGGCAGTACTGTTGCCAGCAGCTGTTGGGCAAGCCTATGTGGCGACGCATTTGACGACAGCGAATGCAGCGCAAGCGCATGAAGCTTCCGCTATTCGTGTAGTGGATGTGGTTGTTGCGGCGCGCTGCAACTATGTTAAAACCGTGGAAGATTTTCTAGCGCGCCGCAATAGACTGCTCTTCCTAGATGCTAGAGCAGCTATAGAATTGGCTCCTGCTGTCGCAAAAATTTTACAAAAAGAATTGCACTGGTCCGATGCACAAAGAGAAGCGCAAATTCAATCCTTTATTCAATTAGCCCAACAATACATCGTCCACTGAAATTTCAATACATTGAAATTTCAGCGCCTGCGCAACTCAACAGAATTATCCCTAAATTCAAACCATGAATGCATTTATCGCTGAACTAATTGGTACGGCCATCATCATTGCTTTCGGCAATGGCGTAGTAGCCAACGTGGTTTTAAACAAAACCAAAGGAAACAATGGAGGTTTAATTACCATCACAGTTGGCTGGAGTATGGCTGTTTTTATTGGCGTGTATATGGCGGCGGCTTCTAGTGGTGCGCATTTGAATTCAGCAGTCACAGTTGGATTGGCTTCCTTAGGCAAGTTTGATTGGGCCATGGTGCCGCAATATTTACTGGCGCAATTGCTAGGTGCCATGTTAGGTCAATTGGCAGTGTTCCTTATATACAAAGATCATTTTAATAGCAGCGAAGGACTCGCACAAAGAGCTTGCTTCTGCACCGATCCTGCTATTCGCAATCCAGTTCAAAATTTCATCACTGAATTTTTAGCAACGATGATTTTTATGATTGCTGTTTTATTCATCACAAAAGGAGAGCAGGCACTCGGGTCTTTAGATGCATTACCCGTAGCTTTAGTAGTGTTAGGAATTGGTTTGAGTTTTGGCGGCCCAACGGGTTATGCCATTAATCCTGCGCGTGATTTGGGTCCTCGTATGATGCATATGATTTTGCCGATGAAAAACAAAGCCGACACAGATTGGGGATACGCCTGGGTTCCCATTGCAGGCCCAATTTTAGGAGCATTGGCAGCAGGGTTCATTTTCAATTTGCTCCAATAGTATTCTCGTACGAAAAATTTAATTCCATTCAAGAGCCTCGTTTTATTTCATAAACGGAAGCTTGAACTGCTTACTCGTTACTTTCTTTTTCTTGATGATAGTAGGGTCGTGCTGAAATTCCTGGTAGTAGATTTTCAATAAAATCAGGAAATAAGAAATCAGTAGTGGCCCGAAGATTAATCCGGTAATACCAAAATATTGTAAGCCCATAATTACGCCCAATAGCGTTACCAAGGGATGCACATCTGCCATTTTTTTAGCCAGTACAAATCTGACTACATTGTCCATAATGCCCATTACAAAAGTTCCCCAGCAAATCAGTCCAATGCCGTATCCCAATCCCATATTGGCCATCATGTAAACGCTTACCGGTACCCAGATTAAACCGGCACCTATAATAGGAATCACCGATGACAATCCTGTAAGTACGCCCCAGAAACCAGGCTCTGGTAATCCCACCCATAAATAATACAGCCAGGCCAATCCACCTTGTATTAATGCAATCAAAGGAACCCCAATGGCATTGCTTACGGTTTGCGCTTGCAATTCATTCGCGAACAACATGATTTTTTCGCGCTTAAAAGGCAAATAAAATACAATGGCTGCTTCCATTCTGTTCAGATTTGTAATCATGAAAAACAAAATGAAATACATCATGCCAATAGCACTTAATAAACTCAAACCTTGGCTTAATAAACCACTGATAAAATCAGTGACATATCCCTGCATGCCACTTAAGTTTTTAGCCGATAACAATTCAAAATGATAGTCTGCCTTTAATCGCTGATCTAAGTCTTGTAAGGGAGCTAAAAAAGCATCCGTATTTCCGGCAATTAATAAGGCTTTTTTATATATCATTCCCACTAAAAAAGTGAAGGGTAGGAGAATGATAAAGAAGGAAACCACAATCACTAAAACAGCAGCAGCTGTTTTGCTCCAGTTTCTTTTTTTTACCAATTTTTCTACGGTGGATTTACTCAATACATAGAAGATAGTGGCAGCAAGGAACGCAGTGAAAAATTGTTTTAGGGTATAAAACAAAAACGCAGCGAACAATAACATGACGCCTAGAAAAATGTAGCGGTTTATCTTATGGTCTTGGTGCATTTTTCGTAACTTGTATCAAATGTATTATTTATGAGCGAGAACAATAAATTCATTTCCGGCTTATTACTGGGAGTGTTGGCTGGTTCAGCATTGGCTTTATACTTATCCTCCGATAAGGGAAAAGAATTATTGGCCAATATGAATATTGATACCGATGAAATACAGGAAGATATGCAGGAAACCTATGGCAAAGCCAAAGAGAATGTGGAAGAGCTGCTTGCCAAAGCCAAGCAGTTGGTTAAAGAATTAGAAAACAAAATTTCTGAAGCATAGCCATGTCAGATACCAATACTTTTTTTACCGACGCCAAACAAGAACTGGAAGATTATATCCTGAACAGAATCCTGTTGGCCAAAATGCAAGTGGCAGACAAAGTCAGCGACAAACTGGCTGCCGGTGCCTTGATGGGCATATTGGGTACTTTGTTTGTTTTTGCCCTTATTTTCGGTGGGATTATGGCTGCCTATTATTTAACCGACCTCACTGGTAGTTTGGTGAAGGGCTTCGGGTATGTGGCTGCATTTTTCCTGGGATTGGCCTTGGTAGTGCTGATTTTTCGAAAAGCCATTGCCTCTTCGGTTCGAAATTCTATAATCAAGAATCTTTTTAAATAGTACTCAATAAAATTACCGTCTCAAACTCACAATTAATCGCGTTTCCTTTACCAATTATATACTCTTAGCTATGTCTGTTTTTTCTACCCCCTCCATAAATAACCAGCAAGACCTCCAGAATGCCATCGCCCAGCTAAAAGGGCACCTGGCCAGTCAGGAGAAAGACCTGGGTGAGCGGGCGGCTAAAATCCCCCACCAACTCTTTAAAAAGGCTTCCGGAGCCATTGTTCCAGCGGTTTTAACCACGGCCAGCCTTGCCGGAGCATGGAATATTTTAAAACTGGTTCCCGTTGCTCAGTCCCTCTTTTCACTTTTCAAGAAAAAAAAGGCCTAGTTCCTTCGCCTTTTTTGTGCCTTACCCTTACCTTTGCGGCCAAATCAACCATTTATGGCAACAACAGGGAAGATTAAACAAATTATCGGTGCGGTTGTAGACGTTCATTTTCAGGACGATGCAGGACTACCTGAAATCTATAACGCTTTAGAAATAACCAAGGAAAATGGCGATAAGCTAGTTCTTGAAGTTCAGCAACACCTTGGTGAAGACAGTGTACGTACCATCGCAATGGACGGTACAGAAGGTTTAGTAAGGGGCATGGCTGTAGTAGATACAGGTAAGGCCATTGCTATGCCAGTTGGAGAAGGCATTAACGGTCGTTTGTTTAATGTAACTGGAGATGCAATTGATGGTCTTCCTCAGTTAGATAAGAGTAATGGTCGTCCTATCCACGCTAAGCCACCAAGCTTCGAAAACCTAAGTACTGCAACAGAAGTGTTGTTTACTGGTATTAAAGTTATCGACTTGATTGAGCCTTATGCAAAAGGTGGTAAGATCGGTTTGTTCGGTGGTGCGGGTGTAGGTAAAACCGTATTGATTCAGGAATTGATTAACAATATCGCGAAAGGTCACGGTGGTCTTTCTGTATTCGCTGGTGTGGGTGAACGTACGCGTGAGGGTAACGACTTATTGCGTGAGATGATTGAAGCGGGTATCATGAAATACGGTGATGGCTTTAAGCATAGCATGGAAGAAGGTGGATGGGATCTTTCTAAGGTTGACTTAGAAGGTCTAAAAGATTCTAAAGCAACTTTCGTGTTTGGTCAGATGAACGAACCTCCAGGGGCTCGTGCTCGTGTGGCTTTAAGTGGATTGACTATTGCGGAATACTTCCGTGATGGTGATGGTACTGGAAAAGGTAAGGACATCTTGTTCTTCGTTGATAATATCTTCCGTTTTACTCAGGCAGGTTCTGAAGTATCTGCGTTGTTAGGTCGTATGCCTTCAGCGGTAGGTTACCAGCCAACCCTTGCAACTGAAATGGGATTGATGCAAGAGCGTATCACTTCTACCAAGAATGGTTCTATCACTTCTGTACAGGCCGTTTACGTACCTGCGGATGACTTGACTGACCCTGCTCCTGCAACTACTTTCGCTCACTTGGATGCGACTACTGTATTAAGCCGTAAGATTGCCGACTTAGGTATCTATCCTGCGGTGGATCCATTGGATTCTACTTCTCGTATCCTTACGCCTGCTATTGTGGGTGAAGCGCACTACGAAACAGCTAACCGTGTGAAGTTGATTTTGCAGCGTTACAAGGAACTACAAGATATCATTGCTATCCTTGGTATGGATGAATTGAGCGAAGAAGATAAAATGACCGTACAGCGTGCTCGTAAAGTACAGCGTTTCTTATCTCAGCCTTTCCACGTAGCTGAACAGTTCACTGGTTTGAAAGGGGTTTTCGTTAGCATTGATGATACCATCAAAGGTTTCAACGCCATCATGGACGGTGAAGTGGATGAGTATCCTGAAGCAGCCTTCAACTTAGTAGGTACTTTGGATGATGCTATTGAGAAGGGTAAGAAAATGATTGAAGCAGCAAAAGGATAATTAGAGTAGAAAGGTTAATTTGAACTAGCTAAAGGGTAATTTATGATTCTTGAAATTTTAACACCTGAAAAAAAATTATACAGTGGGGAAGTGTACGGTGTACAGTTGCCTGGTATAAGTGGTTTATTCGAAATCCTTGATAAGCACGCTCCGTTGGTGAGTGCCTTGGGTAAGGGTAACCTGAAAATTTTGAAGGATAAAAAAGAAATAGAGAAATATTCTATCCAGAGCGGTTTTGTAGAGGTTTTGAATAATAAGGTTACTGTGCTTGTGGAAGGTGCCGTTCAGCTCTAGCGCGAGATAATCTCGATTCTAAAAATAAATATTTTGACAGCTCCTCAGTTTTGAGGGGCTGTTTTTTTGTGGGATTGTTCCACAAGGTGTTCCACTGAGGGGGAGGCCTTTATAGTTTTTTTGAAAAATGGCGGAAAAAATATACCAATAGTATTTCAAAATGAATGAAGAAGTATTTAGATGAAGTGACCAATTCATCGGACACTTTAATTGTGTCAAGAACAGCTGAAGAAGAGGCGGTTGTAATCCTCTCGCTAAAAGAATATAATTCTCTTACAGAAACAGGTCACTTATTGTCTACGGCTGCAAATAGAAACAGACTTCGTGAATCTATAGATCAAATAGAAAAAGGTCAAACAAGAAAATTTGATTTGTAGGTATGCATTTTGAATTCACTGAAAATGGATGGGAAAAAAGGCGTGGATCAAAAATGCATTATCCTTCAATGTCGGTTTCATTACGATTAAGTATTCCCTTGACTTAATTGAGTTTCATGTTTTGTGAAATTCATCAGAGAATTTCATTTTTGATGAAATTGCGAGAAATTGCAATAATCTCGCAATTTTTACTAATTTTATCCATATTTACTTTTACATGATTGAGAAAGCGCCTAATCATATTGAAGATAATGATACCATCGAGTTAATGGTAAGTTTGAATTTTGAGGGTTTGTTGAAGACTTTTCAAGATGATTATCTGTATTGGGATAAGATAAAATATAAATCGAAACCATATGATCCTGAGAAAGTATGGAAAGCGGTTAAGTTGCACAGACGTTTAAGAAGTACAAGTGTTTCTTTTGGAAATTATACATTCAGTTTTGTTGTAACTGATTTTATGCAGCGTGCGTTGCATCATTTTGATTTGAATATCGGAGGCAATTTAAGTAGTAATATAGGGATTGCTGAAACGGATAAAAACAAGTTTATTATTAGTTCAATAATGGAAGAAGCTATTTCTAGCAGTCAAATGGAAGGTGCAAATACAACTAGAAAGAAAGCAAAAGAAATGATTCAGCGAGAACAAAAGCCTACGAATAAATCTGAACAAATGATTCTGAATAATTTTATTACGATGAAACATATTGTTCAGCATAAAAATCAATCAGTAACATCAGATAGGATACTTGCATTGCATCAATTAATGGTTAAAGACACACTAGAGAAAAAAGAGGAAGAGGGCAAGTTTAGAAATTCCAATGATGTATTTGTTGTAGATCACAGTTCAAGTGAAGTGGTTCATCAACCTCCATCTTATGAAGAGCTGGAACTATTGATGAAAGATCTATGTGATTTTTGTAATGAAGAATCAGAATATTTTATTCATCCAATTATCAAAGGGTGTATCATACATTTTATGATAGGATGGATTCATCCTTTCGTAGATGGTAACGGTAGAACTGCTCGTGCATTATTTTATTGGTATATGCTAAAGCAGGGATACTGGCTCACAGAGTACTTATCTATTTCTCGGATCATAAAGGATACAAAAGCACAATACGAGAAATCATTTTTATATTCAGAAATAGATGGTAATGATTTGAGTTATTTTATAACCTATCATATTAAAACGCTGGAAAAATCTTTTGATGCACTAAAAGTTTATATCAATAAAAAGCAAAAAGAAGTCTTTCAAGCAGCACAGTTTATGTCTTTGCCAGGTGTAAACGAAAGAATGGCTCAAATTATTAAATTAATTCATGATGATCCTGAACGAATATTAAACATTAAAGAAATAGAATCAAGATTCAGTATTTCTAATTTTACAGCCAGAGCTGATTTGAATAGCTTAGTTAAATTTGGTTTCTTGGAAATCATTCAGGTTAATAAGAAAAAAAGAAATTATATCCGTGCAAAAAATTTTGAAAGTAGAATAAGGAAATTTACAGCATAAGTAAAAAAGCAACATTAAATAGCTTTATTTTCTTGAAAGAACTACATTTTCGTTTACTTAATCAATAAAATACATGTCTATATCCCCAACATTTTTGGCGTAAATTTTTCCTCGGTGAGTGCAGGAGTAGTCCAATTTAATTTGATTATAAATGGCCGAGGAAATATTGATTCTGCCTGGTTCGCCGTTGCTCTCTAATCTACTGGCGATGTTTACGGTGCTCCCCCATATATCATAAGCGTATTTCTTTTTACCTACCACGCCCGCTACCAATGGTCCTACATGAATTCCGATTCGTAAATCCCATCCGGGCAATCCTCTTTTTTGTCGCTGTTCATTATTCTGTTGTATCCATTCCTGCATTTCTATTCCGGCTTTTACAATATTGGCTACATGTCCTTCTTTTTCTACCGGAATACCCCCCGCACACATATAGGCATCCCCAATGGTTTTGATTTTTTCTAAATCGTACTTACCTACAATTTCATCAAATGCAACAAAGCAATTGTTTAGTTCCTTCACCAATTCCTGTGGGCTCATTTTTTCGGCATGTGCTGTGAAACCCTTGAAATCACTGAACAAAACACTTACCTCATTAAAATGTCTGGGCTCTGCTTCTCCAGTGGCTTGTAATTCTTTCGCTACTTCTGCAGGTAAAATATTCAAGAGCAATCCTTCAATTTCATCTTTTTGTTTATCTAATAATTTGTTGGTCTTTACTTTTCTTAAATAGTTGCGATAAGTAATGATAGCAATGATCAAGATTAAACAGAGTCCTATTAAAAATGCATTCTTGGCAAATTTTTGTCGCTTTATATTTTCTTCTTGTAACTGATTGTCCTTGGTTAATAAATCTACCTCACTTTGTTTTTTCTGTATTTCAAAATCGAATTGTAAGCTTCCTAATTTTCGGTCTGTTTCTATATTGTACAACGTATCTTTAATGGCTGCATACTTGTATTGATATACATATGCATTCTTGTAATCGCTGGTTTGATTATACACGCTAGCAAAAGACTCGTACACATTTTTTAATTCTCCAGAATACTGGTGTTTAAAAGCAATTTTTTCTGCTTCCTTTAAATGCACCAATGCCGCCGACCAATTCTTCATAGACATATTGGTTTTGGCCAAACCCATTAAGGATTGCACAATATCCAATGTGCCATTCAGTTTGCGGGCAATTTCTAATGCTTTTCGATGGTAATAAATCGCTAGGTTAAATTTTCTTTGCCGATCGTACACTTTGCCTAAGTTGTTATAGGCATAAGGGCTATTCTCTGAATCATTGAATGCTTTTACTGCTTTGTTAAAATAAAACAATGCCAGACTATCCTGATTTCTTACGTAATAGATTTCTCCTAAATTGGCGGCCGTGGTTCCGATTGATTCATTGTCTTTTAATTCTTCACTAATCGGCAGCGATTTTAAAAAATACGTCAATGCTTTATCGTGCGTTGCTGGCTTTTCAAAATAAACACCCCCAATATTATTTAGTGCCGATGAAATGCGGAGTTTATCTTTTGTCTTTTCTGCTAATTGTAAAGACTGTAAATAGTAGGTAAGTGCATTGGTTAAATCTTTCTGATTAAAATAAATGGCACCGATATTATTTAGAATATTGGATGTGCCTACTTCGTCTTTGATTGATTTAAATACTTCCAGTGATTGCTTCCAGTAATCTAAGGCTTCCACGTCTTTGCCCTGATAATAATAACCAATGCCAATATTTTTTAACGCATTGGCCAATCCTTCCCTATAATTAACAGCTGCTGCTAATTCTTTGGCTTGCGTGGCAATCTGTATGGCAGAGTCGGGCGCTTCGCTAAACTTGCTTTTACTCAAAGACAAAAGCAGGTTTACCCTGCTCGTGTCTTCTTTTGTAAAAATTTTATGACTGTCTTTTTGTGAATAGGCAATGGAAAAAGGTAATAATAATAGGACCAGTAAACTCCTTTTTATTGTCATATATTCTTTTCGCTTTATTACAATTTAATGAATTTAAGTGTTTCTATTCCGTGTTGGCTTACAAGTTTAATATAATGTACTCCTTTAGATAGTTTCGTTACTTCTACTTCAGCTCTATTCGGCGTTAATAGTCTGGTTCTGCTTTGTGGCTCTATTCTGCCTGCAGCATCAACTAATATAATTTGTTGCGTACTCGTTAAAGCATATTTAGACTCAACTACTATCTTTTCCCGTGCAGGATTCGGATACACTTTAGATTGATTAATGGGAACAATTAACTCTGCCAATGGAACTACTTTGGCTGTATTCACCACAGTAGCACCTGATACAGCACAATAGCCGCCTGGATCGGTTACGTTAACCACTGCTGTACAAGAGGATGTATTGCCAGCTGCATCTGTTAAGGTTAATGTAGTTGTCACTTGATTTCTATTGATCCAATTGGATGCACTACCATTGAGCAATGTAGCCGGATTGCTATTGTTAACCGCATCGTTTATAGCCGATCCCAATCCCTCACTAAATGTATAATTTAATACCAGGTTGGTTTGACTAGTTCCTTGCATGTCCAATGCAATTTCAAGTGGCGTCAAGGCTCTGCTATAGACTTTTACATCATCTATTGAACCCTCGTATTGAGATCGATATGTTGCGCCATTATCAGTGGTTTCGGCACCTACAAAGAACTTACTTGCTGGCGTGAACAATTGGTACCCATGAGAAGCAGTTGGGTTAAACGGATACGACTGGCCATTCATATAAAGCACTCCGCTGAAACCATCAAATGTAACCGCCACATAGGTCCAGGTATTCATAGGAACTACGGCCGGTGAAACAAAATCTGCATATCCACCCCAGAATGTTAATCGATTGCCGCTTTGTAAGCCAATAGCAAATAGTTCACCATTCGCATTACCACCATATACTGCTCCCTGACCATACCCTATAATGCCCCAGTTGTTGTGCATAACACTTGGATTGATCCAGGCACTAATGGTTCTTGCACTATTACCTAGTGGAAGATTGGCAGCATTATTCGTAACTACTACATCAGGGGTTTGGGTAAATTTCATGGCAGCATTACCTAGGTCTGAACAATAGAAAGTTGATTTACTCAAACTAGTTGTTACAATGCCTACATTATCGGTGCTGCCATTGTTCACCTGAGAAGGCGTAATCGTAGCCATTCCACTATTGTCTAATACAACGGTAATGGGTTGGCAGTTAACAGTTGGTGCAATATTATCTACTACTGTTATAGTTACATTACAGGTAGTCTGCACACCATTTGCGTTCGTGTTAATATAAGTATTGTTAGTTATTCCCAGTGGGAAGACGCTACCACTTGCAATACCAGCCGTTTGTTGTCTTACGCCCCCAATGTTGGGGATTTCCAAAATATGTCTCCAGTTATCAGATACTGGTACATCATTCCATCTGCCATTTGAATTGGGATCACCAATACCTATGATGGTTGCATCTTCCAGCCCAAGATAATTATTGGGTTCTTGGCCATAGATGAAGCTCCAATTGGTAAAGGTTACGGGTTCTCCATTTGCCCATACAAAGTTGCCTTCTGTAGCAATATCATTTAACCCTATCCAATAGGCACCTGAGGGAACATTACTCACTAAAAATTGGTTCTCAGTTGTTGAACCAATGGTAACCAAATGCCCACCTCGAGCGGTTGCATTTGTATTGGCAACATCAAAAGTACTTGGGCTATTAGACAGATAATAGGCACTTCCTTTGTGAACACCTATATAGGTATAACCCGGAAGGGTTGCACTCAATATGGGTCCGCAAGGAGTAGTGGTGGCTAATGGGATATTTACAACAGCTGTAGAACTATTGGCATCCGTACTAACACTAATATTGGCAGGGCAAGGTAGCGTTGGATTACATTCCACTGTAACGGTTTGAGTAGCAATAGCACTATTGCCAGCTGCATCGGTTACTTGTAAGGTTACAGGGTTTGCGCCAATATTTGCACTGGTGTAAACGATTTGTGATACGGTAGAAGCAGGAGGTTGTATACCAAATATTTCGTAAACATAGTTACAGTTTCCAGAATACCCTCCACCATATCGGATACCACCAATTTGTGGTATTTCGTCAAAATTGATATCCAATGCCAACACTCTTGATTGGATATTGTAATGCGTACCTAAGTGTTCTACAACAAAGGGAGATTTATTCCTTAAATAGAATCCATTAAACACACTACCCGCAGCCATAGAAACAGAAGAACTGTTATTGATTTCACTTGCAGGAATGGTTAATACTACATTTCCGGCAACGTCCAATATTTGTATATCATTCACTAATCCACCATGCACAATGAAAATTTCAGGACCTGCCCCAGGTACAATTGGATTATCAAATACTACTTGGTGATTTTGCGGAGTTACATCTCCACAATCTTGAAACGCCGTGCCTATATCAAAATCTCCCAATACTCTTAAAGCAGCAGATTCACTCATGGCGTTAGCAGATAAATCCCAGAAGCGATTGGCCTGACCTCCCGGTACTGGGTTTGCTGTAAGGGTTGATAACACAAGGGTAGACCTTATTGCATTCGCTGGAGTAATGGTTTTCTGTTGCCCATTGTGCGTATACGTTAATCCAGTAATACTTCTTCCCGCAATTGTACCACTATTTACAGTGGTAACTCTTTGGCCATTGTTATTGGCACCAGGAAGTAAGAAACTATAAGTTAATGGTCCTCCAAAATTATCAAAACTTCCATTGTTTACTTGTGTAGCCGTAACCGTAGCAGTTCCTGTTCCATCTAAGGTAACCGTAACCGGTTGAGCAATGGCAGTGGGGGCAATAATGTCCTTGCCAGTTACCGTTATGATTTGTGAAACCGAACTTGTGTTACCTGCAGGATCGGTTGCTTTATAAGTCCTTCTAATTTCATAAGCACCAGTTGCGGACGCAGCTGTACTTGCATCCGATTCGTGCACCACTGTTGCCGTACAATTATCTCTAGCATATACCTGTGTTGGATCAGGAGGTGGAACCAAGTTGGAAGTGGCTACTGTTATGCTATCTAAATTACCACCATATCTATAATATAAAGTTACCGTACCGCCTTGCCAGAATCCTTCCCATCCAGGATAGCCAATGAAATACATTTTCAAGGTATTTTGTCCGCCATATACATAGTTGGGGAAGATACCGTTGAAACTAATGGTATGCGTGGTTGAATAATGTTGTAAGATGCCATACCCGATATACGTATCAGCTATATGAATTCTTGCGTCACCCCCTGAATAGCCCCATCCCTGATCAACCGCTGTAAATACCACTTTCGCTCCAGTAACAACGGATCCCGCAGGTAGTGGATCAGTGAAGTATTTGATCAGAGGAGCCCATGAGGAATTAGGCGTACTACCTCCCGATGGGAAAAATATATCTGAAGATTTCGTTGGACCAGAAAGTATAACAGGTGCTTCCGTATCTACAACTGTTACTTGCTGATTGGCACGAACCGTATCCCCAGCAGCATTGATAACCGTCCAGGTAAATATAGTAGTTCCTACAGGGAATACACCTGGAGCATTATTCGTAGTACTGGTTATAGCACTTGTACTATTGGAAATGACTGGGTTATTAATAGGTACCCAAGCAGAACACAATCCTGGTGAATTGTTCACAGTTACAGGGGCTGATGGAGTAACCGTAAAGGCTGAAGTTCCTATAGTTAGCTTTCCGTCTGTTTGTTCTATTATATAGTTGGATGGTCTTGTTGGATCTGAAATAATTTCATAATCACTTCCTAATAATCCTGTATAGAAATCAACCGGAGGCGGAGCTATTAAATTGAGTTGGGTAGTTACCGTATAATTTCCACCCGTTAATGTATTGATATCTCTTACTGCTCCTGTACCATCTTTAACCACATAGCTAGCCGGACCTGCAATTACATTTGCAGCAGAATCGCTGTACTGGTATCCACTAATAGAGTAGGTGAAGCTTGGTATTGTACCTGCATTTACAGTGGTGTCTTTGGTTACCACTTTTAGGGTGGCAGGTGTAATATTTAGAATACCTGTTTCATAAGTGATTTCAAAATTTTCTGCCATTAATGCGGCTGGAACAATGAAGTGTTGACCTACCGTGGTACCTGTAATCATGCTAACCGCTTTGAATGCTTCAATTGGATCTTGCATAAGTGTTTCATCTCTGTTGAAATCAACATCGGTTTGATCTATAATAACAGCCACTTTGATATTGCTGGTATCCGATTCACCTGCTACTGTATTCGCATTCACAATAGCCCTACTGTTCACGTCTGCAATGGTGTTTACAATGGCTCTGCTATTTGCCAATGGCTCACCGCTATAGGTTCCATTTACAATTGCTCTTGAATTTACAATGGCTCTGCTATTCACAATGGCTCTTGAATTCACAATCGCTCTTGAATTTACGATGGCTCTACTACTGGTTAAAGTAGATGAGGATGTTTGCGTGGATTCATCATAGTTAAAGTCTAGCACTACTGAAGCAGGCACATCAATTACTTTCGTAGTATCTTTTACAATGGTGGTATCGTAAACAGGTACATTGTTCACAATGGCTCTGGAGTTTACGATGGCTCTAGAGTTTACAATGGCTCTTGAATTCACTATCGCTCTACTACTTACCAATACGCCCATATTCACAATGGCTCTGGAGTTTACGATGGCTCTTGAATTCACGATAGCTCTGGAATCTACCAATGCAATTACGCTGGTATCTAAAATGGCATCATGCGATTGTTTCAATGAACTGGTTAAATTATTTTTCACTGAGGCATTGATGGTGGCCTCTGGGTCAATAACATAATTGAATTGTATATTGCTAATTCTATCTCCGTACACCAAGGTTTTATCTTGTGGTGTTACTTTGATATTTAATTTTTTAATTTGTAAAGTGCCATCTACAAATTCATAATTGTACAATTCTAATAGCGCCATATCTGCAGGAGATAAGTTGGCACTATTAAAAGGAGAAACGGGTTTAATATAATATTTACCCACATTTGTCATATCCGTAGCGGGTGTGCTGAATTGCAAATTGTTCAACTTTAATGCAGCAAGCGTTAGATTGGTTGAATCCAACGAAACCCCATCTACCCTTACTTTAAATGTGAACGTTGGCAATGCTTCACCGTATTTTTTCACTTTGTTGTCTGCAATGACCCTAATGGTTTTTTTAGGAATATCAAAGAATCTCAGTGTGTCGGAACCGCCTCCATCCAATTGGCTGATTGAAACCGAAGGAGTAAAGAGTTGAATGCTTGGATTCCCCCCTGTGTACGCTGGAATTTGCGCAGTTACCGTATTCTCATCTATAAAGTTGGTAGGGATTTCTACACCTCTGAATTTAATTTTGGTTTCCCTGGTTAGGTTTTCACCCTTTACTCTTAACCTTGATAGCGACACAAAATTGGAATCTCCCATTGATTCTAACTTGGTTAGTTTAGGGGTAGGCTTTGCAAAGGTTTTGAGCATAGCATCTGCCTGAATTAATCCTGCACCAGAGGCATATGCCTGACTGCCCCCATACATGGGATAGGCTGTACTCTGCATAATATTTTTGATATCCGCAGGAGTGATGCTTTGATTGGAGAATTTTTGTTTGGCTTCAATTAATAATGCCACAGCACCCGCAACGTGTGGAGCAGCAGCCGAAGTGCCAAAGAAATTAGGGAATCCATCTCCATCAATATTCTGTCCACCCATATTTACGGTGGTATTTACTCCATTGGGAGCAGCAATATCAGGTTTGTTTCTGTTTACATTATTTACCATGATGCCTCCTCTGGAAGAAAACGAAGCAACAGTAGGTACCCCTCCATACTGTGGGGTATTGGTAAATAATACAGCACCTACAGAAATAGCTCCCGCTGCATTAGCCTGTCCAACGATGGTTCCTTTACCTGATCCCGTAATTGGTTCAAGTACCGCTTCGCCTCTGAAAATAATATACTTGAATTTTACATTGCTGCCTGCTGTTTTGGTTACTAGGATATTGGTTTCTGTATTTTCATTTACAGTGAAAGGCAATACTTCAATTGGGTCTCCATTGATATTATTTCGGTTGAATCCAAACAAAGTAGAGCCGTCATTATTGGCTAAATAAATATCCAAATCGGTTTGTGCACCATTGTTTCCGCCCAACGAATACACATTGTCTTCCCACTGCAATACAATGGTATAGGTTCCAGGAACCAATGTGAGTTTTTGATAAATGGAACTTCCAAAATTATGTGCTTGACCTGCCGTTCCTATGGGTGGTGTGGTAGGTGAAAAAGTGTTTTCATACGATTTGCTACCATAGTTGCCTGCGGCAGAAATATAAGTAACACCTGCAGCGGCCACTTGATCTACCGCTTTAGCTACAATCCCATCTTTAAAAAAGGGCTCTGTGATATAAGTAATATCATCCACAATAATATTGCATCCATTGTTGGCTAAATCTTTAATGCCTTGTGCAAAATCTCCGGGACTAATGAATCCGGTTCTAAAAGCCAGTGAAGATTTGGGAGCGATATCATGAATAATTTGCAACATCGCTCTTCCTTCATCCGATTTTTTACTAAAAGGATAATCTAATAAAACCTGCACCGGAGTTGTGTTTCCGTTGGGATTATTTACGCCGGGTAAATCCCCATTCACTACATCTGCTAGTGCCGGATCATTTGGAATGGTATTATAACTATCGGAAAGTACCCCAATTTTTACCCCACTGCCTTCCACTTTAAAACCCGACTTCGCCATATTAGAACGAATAGCGGAAACACCCTGAGAAGTAGTTAAACCCGATTTGGTTAAGGGTTGATACAAGGGTCTTGAAAAACGAAGTAACGATGTTTGTTGATTTAAATTTAATAGATTGTTGATGGGCAATGATCCCGTAATGGTTAAAGAGCCTGTACCATTGTTAACGGTATTACTCAATCCCTGACTCTGTAAATAGGTTAACAATGCAGCTTCTTGTCCTTCTATAGCTACCGCTTCAATAGTTACATTGGTATTGTCAATGGTAAAAATATTATTAGCTGGAATACTAGTAATAGGTCCAACATTGGTTGTTAACTGTGTAAGTTCTGCCCCAATTAAGTCAGTGGTTTTTCCTGTTTCGGGAGGCGGATAATACGGTGAGATATTATTGGGATCAAATTTTAATGGGGCATAAACAATTTCAGTATTGTTTTCAATAATGATTTTATTGCCACACCAAATAGCTCCAATGAATCTGGAAGTGCCTCCTTTTTCAATAGACTTGATTTTTATTTTCCCATAAGGAACCCAAACAGTTCCCATCCAAATTGTTCCAGATCCTGTGGTTTCATTAGATAGAAAGAAGGCATTGTTTTCATCGTCCCCGTCATTGTCTGTTGAGCTGGAAGAATGAACTTCTGTGAAAATTCTTTTGGCGCTTCCTCCATTAATGGCACTGGTGCTAATATTTTTTAATTGTATTTTCTCGGTGACGAATATCCTGAAATGTCCAGTAGGGGCATTGTTGAAATTATAGACAATATTTACTTTCCCACTTCCCTTACTGGTAATGGATTTAAAAGTATAGGTGCCCACTCCATTTAAGGTTAAGGTTTGTCCGCTATTTAAATTGACATTTCCGTAATTTCCTGGGGATAAACTAATAGAACTGTTGGTACTTCCTGCGCCAGCTGTGTAATAATTGATTACGGGTAGTACAGGAAATAAGGGTAATACTAAATTGCTTCTGGTAATGCCACCAGTGGGAGTAGGACCGCTATAACTGGAGCCGGTGGATTGTTTCACAGCACCCTGAACAGTGCTTCCTTCATTGGTGAGCTTAATATTACCATTGATATGTAAATTCCCTTTGATCTTGATTCCTTTGTCTCCTTTTAGTATTTCACCATTTTCCTTTTTATAGTTATTCGCACTAATATCGCCTTCAATCGTTATCTCTTTGTCTAAGTCAATGGTACTTCTACTGAATAGATTGGCGGTAATGGTTGAGCCTTTTTTTAGATTGATACTCTCTTTACTCCCAATATTCCCCTTGGTGGCTGTATCCGGTTTAATAGACGTTTTGTCGTTCAGCTTTAATTCCTTGGCACTGTAAATGACAAAGTCTTTCATCTGGAGTTGCTGGACTTGGGCGGATAGTTGTACTGATGGCAATAATAATATACCGACAAACAGTACTAAAAGGCTATTTTTCATTAGCTTAGATTTAGATTAAAATGACCAATAGGCATAAGCCTATATGCATTATATTCACAATACGAAATAGTAAACCTCGGGTGGGAATTTTAATAGATATTGGATAAACTCGGGGGACACAAGGGGGCTGACGCACAAAGTCTGGGGTATAAGCTATGAAGAATAAGTGACAAAGCCTAAAGAAAAGTTAATATAAATCCTGTTTTTAATCTTTTTTTAATACTATCGCATGCCTGAATATTTTAAAGCAGAGCAGCAAATTCTGCAAAAACTGCAAGA
This sequence comes from Sediminibacterium sp. TEGAF015, assembly GCF_025997995.1. Taxonomy (GTDB): domain Bacteria; phylum Bacteroidota; class Bacteroidia; order Chitinophagales; family Chitinophagaceae; genus Sediminibacterium. Next base: position 2,979,641 of record NZ_AP026683.1, read on the forward strand.
ATACTTATCTGCAGATTTACTTTACCATAGCTATTATCATACCCTTGATGTATTAAATGCTGCCATGCTTATTGCAGAGGATGAAAAGATTTCAAACGAAGATATTAGTTTGCTCAGAGTTGCCATTGCCTATCATGATGCGGGATTTTTAGAAATCTATAAAGGACATGAATTAAAGAGTTGTGAATATGCCAGAGCTGATTTGCCTAAATGGGACTTTTCTACAGAACAGATAGATACCATTTGTGGTATCATTATGGCAACCCAGATACCCCAAAGTCCTACTACCCAATTACAAAAAATTATTGCAGATGCAGATCTGGATTATCTGGGCAGAGAAGAGTATTTTCATATTGCACATAAATTATTCACGGAGTTAGCTGCCCATCATATGATTGGCGAAGAGGCTGAGTGGCATACCCTGCAACAATCTTTCATGGAATCACATGACTATTTTACGCCGTTTAGTAAACAGCATCGCAATCCTCAGAAGAAAATTAATCTTGAAAAATTAAGAGGGCTTCGATAATTCAAAAATTTTATGATTGGCATCCCTCAGTCGCTTGCATAAATTTTGCATAACCGCTTTCATAACTTCGGGTCTAAAATCAATCAAATCGAAAAAGGGTTCTTGGTCTATTTTGTATAAAATGCATTCTTTTTCTGAAGTAACGGTTGCTGAGCGGGTTTCTGTATCTAATAAAGAAAGTTCTCCAAAATAATTCTGCTCTTTTAATACGGCTAATGTCTGATTCCCCTTATGCACTCTTACCTGTCCCTGGAAAATAATATACATACAGTTCCCTATCTCCCCTTCGGTTACTATATTAATACCAGGCTCAAAGGTTTGCTCTTCCATTAGGTGAGCAATTTCGGCTAAAATGGATTCGGGTGTTTCTGAAAAAATAGAAACGGCTTTCAATAACAATACGCGTTCAATTAAAATAAGGCGTTCATGTCTTTTCTCTTTCATTGCTATTGAGTATGAATTTGTTGATGAAATAGGTATGCTGCCGTATTTTTTAATACTTCACTTTTTGCTACAGTAAAGGGTTGTATAAATGCGGGTTCTAAAAAGTTATTTTTTAAGTTGATGCTGTACAATACACAGGCTTTGGTCCAGCTATTGTAATGGTAGTTAACATCGTATAAAATATTTTTTCCGATGGTTACTTCCGATGTTGGATAAAAATGAAAACGCTGTTCCAACTGAAGACATTTGTCTTCGAGCGAAGAATTTTCAAATAACAAAGAGAACAAACTGCCTGATTCATTATTTACCTCCATTTGTACCAATTCTAATGCGTTTGCAACGGTTTCTTTGGTTCCAATGGTAAGTCCTGTTTTGATTTTTAAAATCGTTTCCCGATCGTAGAGATTATACATCCAGTACAGACATTTATTACGGATATTTTTTAATTCTAATTCTAAGGCAGCTGGTAATACACTGTTTTGGGAATCAATATATTTGATTTGGAAAAGGATTTCAACAGCTGCTTTTAAAAGTTCTTCTATTTCGCTGTTGATTTCCTCTGCTGTTCTGCTGCTATTGTTGTCAATAGTGAAGAGTGCTTGTATGATTGCGTCGTTGTTTTCAGTAAATTCATCTAAAAGTTTTTCTAGTAGGTTTTTAGACGATAGGCTATTGATCTTCCCCAATAAATTAATTAGTTTTCTAGATTTGGCCCCGTAACAATCGGACGCTAATAACAAAGATTGAAAATGAGGGATTGAAGCATCTCCGATTTTATCGAGTGATTCAATGATTTGATTGTCATTTTTATCGTGCTTGAAATCGTCGATTAGTTTAATAATGATTGCCTGGGTACCCAATGAAGCACCTGCATTCCTGGCAGCTTCTTTTATGTCTCTATCTGGGTGATTCATCAACTCAATTACCTTATGCTCAAAGTCTAACAACTTTAATTTGCCGATGATTTTAAGTGCGTTTACCTTGTTGTCTTTAGGATAAAAGTGGAGTTGTTGATACAGAACCGATTCAACTTCCGAGGGATTATTTTTGCTAAGGTTGGGTAAGCTGGATAAAATTGCCTGATAAGCAATATTGGCATTGGGATGTGCAATGAAATCCTGAAAATTGAAATTTTTATCAAGAATAGAGATGGTGTTGATTAGTTCCGACTTTACCAATTCCTCATGCGGGTCATTGAGAATATTTTTTAAATAAGGTAATAAACTAGTCTCGTGGAAGTGTTGAATATGTTCTAGTGTAAGCATTTGAACATGTTCTGAAGGATGATTCAATCCAGCAATATAAAACGAGTGTTTTTCAATGGTTTGCGCTGTTACTAGTTTTAGTACGGATATGGCTTCAGATTCTGAGCCAGACTTTAATTTATTTAGCAAATAATCAATGGTGTCTCTGTCTGAAATCTCGAGGTCTCTTGCCGAAAGGCTTCTTTTGATAATAGCGGTCTGTAAGGTTTTGAGATAGTCTTGCTCCACCGACCAAGTGAAGAAAGCCCAAAGCAAAATCAAGCTTATCAATACATTGTTGAGGTATTCAAAATTGAAAATAGAAGAAGTGGAAGTGAATAAAACTAAGATGATGCCAGAAACCAGAAACGCGAAGGGATCCATTAATCCTTTAATGATGGTATGTCCATTTAATCTTTGGTGAACAGGGAGCGGTTGTAGTATGGAAAGTAATACCGGCGTTTGAATGGCAGATCGCAATACATCGGTGATTACAATCAATACACCAAAAAGATAGAAAGTAAAATGTTGAATTTGAAATACCCAGATCACAAATAGTCCAGTGAAACAAATCACGAATAAAATGAGGGGCGATACCATTAAGGCATTCCGCAATCCCATTTTATCTACCATTTTATTGGCAAAAGCAATTTTAATGATTAAAGTAACCAATCGGGTTACGCCAAAGAAAATCGCAAAAAAACTAACCAGCGATTTGTCCGTTTTAAAAGCTGACTTTACGTAACCATAAAAAATAAAGTTTACGATTAAATAAATAGCAAAAGAGAAAAAAGAGACAATAGCGATTTTGCGAATCAGGCGGTTTCCTGCCAGGGCAGATTGAATATTTTTAATGCTATGCGTGGTATGGATCTTATGATCGTGAAGCTGCAAATGTTTCAGGGTAGAAAAGTTGAACAGCTTGTTCAATAGCAAAAGGGAGGTAGCAGATAGCGCGGCGGCTACAATTAATAAGTTTTCCGTTCCAATAAAAGGGATGATTAGATAGGCAGAGAAATAGCCAATCATTTTAGCAGGAATATCTCCTGCACTAATAACCCCAAACAATCTTTTACTCTGTCTTACATCAAATATTTGCGCGGCTAGCCCCCAGAATTCTAAGTTGTTCAATAGGTATAGAATATTGAATGAAGCTAGAAAAAGGTAGAGATACCAGGATTCTAATTTAAAATAAATATGGCCTACCCTAAATAGGACGATCAAAATTGTGTTAATGGAGACAACCAGAAAAATGAGCTTCTTGAGTTTATAGCGGTGCTCCATATTATGGTATAGCAATCCAATGCCCCATAATAAAAAAGAACTTAGAATATAAACCTTGGGTAAACTATTGGCTTGCAATTGATTTAGGAAAATAGAAATAGCTGCAGTAAAAAATAGTGCTATGGCAGAGCCTTGGAAAAATTCGAAAATGAATAAGTTTTGAACCAGTTTGCTTTCCGACTCTCTAACCTGAATAAAATTTAAAATGGACCGTCTTAACTTCAAAATACAATGGATTATGCTTAAAGATATCGCAAAATTTAGGCAAAAAATGGCCTTTTTGGGGTGCTAAACTGCTTAAAATTAGATAAATAGGCTGTTGGTGGGGTATTGCTTGACCGTTAAATCACGGTCTTTATCTAGTAATAGTACGCTAGAATACTTGATATTAATTTCTTTTATTGTATCATAAGTATCATCATTATGATTCAATTGCTCTTTCGTGTTTTCATAGCTAAAATTCTAGCACCGTTAAATAACTTGGTTTTTAGGATAGAACTGCCTTTTCGTTTACTTGGCCTTATTGGTTCCTTCGTACTGTTCAGAACAAAACCTTGTTGCAACAAGTCGAATTATTCCGATGTCGAATTTTTAAGTTCGGAAACAACCTAATACGTAAATCATGAAAACGATTTTTAAATTAAGATTTCTAATGATGGTTCTCCTAGTGGGATCATTTATGGCTTGTAAGAAAAATGATGCTCCCCCGGAGAAGCTTACTACAAGTGAAATGGCGAAAAAACTTTACACCCAAAAGGATTTTGTTGATTTTGCTGGGTCCTTTGCTAAGAATTTCAAGTATCTGACTGATTATTATCAGACGCCTGCATTATTGAATAACAAAGCGTCCTTCGTACAGGAAATAAAGTCAGCAGGAAATAATGAGTTCCTTGTTGAAGCAGCTCATGTTAAATATGGAATGAGTTTTAAAGAAATAATTCTTCGTAAAAGTTTACTTGATGAAACCATTCTAAAGTTGTACAATGATCAGCCTGATTTATTGAATTATACTGAAAATGAGTTCTGGTCTATCATTCTGCAAAGTGTTAGTTTATTAAAAGGGTCAAAGAGCAACAATACTTTTCGATCCAATAGTCTTATTATAAAAAGTACTGCAATAACTGCAGATGAAATCTGGGACTGTTTAAAAGAAGCCGTTGGCCTTGGTGCTGGAAGTATGCTCGGCATTGCTGGTTTGCATGCATTAGCACAAAAGAAAGGCATTCAAAAGGTAGTGACAACTTTTGCGGCATTTATGGCGAGGAACATGGGTTACATTGGTTTGGCTATTACGGTAATTGATTTTTCTTCTTGTATGTATAAAGAGTCAATGGATTAACCAACAAAAAAACTCAACTCATGGAAAATCAATCAAAGAAAATGTTGCTGATTATATTTCTGCTACTGCATGGTATTGTAATCAATTTTATTTTGTTCCCAATTCTTTATTTGTTTTCAGAATGGAATAATCTCAATTGTTTAACGCTAAGTGAATGGGTAAAGTCCATCTGTATTAATCTTTTGACCTGGCAATTTTTATACTATATCTCTAAAAGAAATTCAGGTAATGGCAATAATATTCAATTAATTAAAAATTTAAAAAAGTTTCCAGTTCTCGTGCTATTGCATCGGAAAATATTGAAGCTGTTTGCAAATGCTTTCTTTAGACGCGTAATGCTAAACGCAACCATCATCTCGATTATACTTCTGAATTTTTTATTTCCTGTAATCGCAACGCTGTTTTTCAATTTCAGCATTGATTTTACCTATTCCTGTATTTGGTTTATCACCTTCCAGCTTTCCTTCTTACTGTTTTATTATTTGCAGAAGTATTTTCCAGAGGATGGCGATGATAAAGAATATAAATTCCAATCGCCATGGTTTATAGACGAAATCATTGGTCAATTCTATACCAGTAAAGTCTGATTTTCGTAATCGGAGATATTGCCTATCAATGTCTCCGATTATTTTAATTCAACTGTGGATCAATAGGGTAGTTCGTCATTTGCGCGTATTCGCCTCCCAGCTGTTGTAAGCTGCGTTTCCAGATTTGATGTGACTCGTCAATAAATAGTATGCCCGGATCAGCCTGTGTAAGGATCCAACTTTTCTCATCAATCTCTTCTTGTAATTGTCCGCTGCTCCATCCACTATACCCAATGAAAAAGCGAATTTGATTTTCTGTAATTTCTTTATTGTGTAAAGCTGCAACAGCTACATCAAAATCGCCACCCCAATATATCCCTTTGGTAATTTCTATTCCCTCCTGAATAATATCGGGTCTGCGATGTATAAAGTGCAGGGTGTGTTGCTCTACAGGGCCGCCTTCAAATACAGGCAATGCTAATCCCTCCGCCATTTCTACTAAATCTCCCAGGTATTGATTGGTCTTTTTGTTGAGAATAAAACCAACATCGCCCTCCTCATTGTGTTCGCAGATTAACACGGCGGTTCTGATAAAATTTGGGTCCTTTAAAAACGGATCCGACAATAATAATATTCCTTTATTTAGCTCCATTGTTATACAAAAGATAAGAATAATATTTATTTTTCATAGCAATTGTTAAAAATTCTCGTTAAAAAAGTCTGGCTTGGGGTAGATACCTGCGGGTCTGGATATTTTCAATATATATTTGCTCCGCATGAAGAGAACTTTTCCCATTATTGTTGTTTTGATTTCACTTTCACTCTGCGGCTTATTCCTGTTGCAGGCCTCCTGGTTTGATAACCTAATGGAAGTAACCAGGACGCAGTTGATTGAGAAAATAAATATGGTGGGGGTTAATGTTGCGGATGACATTGGTAAGTCTACTCGTTCTTCGCAACCGCTTCGTTTAAACAGAAGAGGTGGATTGTTACTCGGCACCGAATTACAAATTAAACTATTTCGTCAGCCTACCGTTGAAGAGCGATTCACGATGGAAGAAGTAAGAGAAAAAATTTCCAAAGAATTTCAGCGGGTTAAACTAAATAACCTGAAGTTTGAATTTGCTATTTCTGATGTAGAGGGCGACTATGAATTTTATTCTACCGGATACGAACAGGAATTCTGGGATACAATCAATAACAAACGCAATTATTATCCGATTCTTAGGGAAACAGATAATCTGGCTTTGAATGAAGCCAATGAACTGTTGATAATCATAGTACCAGACCTTGCCAATCAAGTTTGGTATTCACTTCGTTGGATTTTAGTGGGAGCGGTCACCTTCTTTCTCATTATTCTAGCGGCTTTCTATGTAACGGTAAAGACCTTATTGAATCAGAAAAAATTATCTCAGATTAAATCTGACTTCATTAATAATATGACCCATGAGTTTAAGACGCCACTGGCTACCATTTCGCTGGCAGTGGATGCGCTCAAAAGTCCTAAAGTGCAAGCAAATCCAGAAAAGGGAGCTTATTTTACGAATATTATTAAGGAAGAAAACATCCGCATGAACAAACATGTGGAAACGATTCTGCAGGCAGCTTTTCTAGAAAAGCAGGAGTTGAATCTGAATTTGTCTAAAGTGTCTGTACACGAAATGGTTCGTGAAGTGGCTGGCACTTTTGAATTGCAGCTTCAGGATAAAAATGGTCAGATTGATTTTCTCCTAAATGCATCTCATGATGCCATCAGTGCAGATAATACGCATTTCAGAAACATGATTTCGAATCTGATTGACAACGCCATTAAATATTCTCAGGACCCTGTACGCATTGTAGTTTCTTCGCACAGCACCAAGAATTATTTTGTAATGCGTATCCAAGACAATGGGATTGGTATGAACAAAGAATCGGTGAAAAGAATTTTCGAGAAATTCTATCGTGCTCATACCGGCAACCTACACAATGTAAAAGGCTTTGGGCTCGGCATGAGCTATGTAAAAACGGTGATTGATGCCCACAAGGGTAAAATAAAAGTGGACAGTGCAATTGGCAAGGGAACTTCCTTTACCATTGAAGTGCCACTTATGCAAGATTAGTCTTGTGGTTGTTGATCCAAAGCAGCGACCCGTCTCCATAAGAAAGGAAACGATAGTCATGTGTTAATGCATATTCATAAATGCGTCTCCATTCCTCTCCAACAATAGCTGATATCAATAATAACAAAGTGCTTTGTGGTTGATGAAAATTAGTAACCAACGCGCTAATGATTCTGAATGTATATCCGGGTGCTATGATGATTTGGGTTTTGGTAATGATTCTGTCTGCATTGTTTTTTTTCATCCATTCTAATAAAGCTCTTAATGATTCTTCAGCTGAAAATACTTTCGAAGTATTTTTTCCTTCTTTATTATTTTTTCCATCATATCTATCGGCATCGCCATAAGGTTCCCACTGCGAAACTTGCAAATCTGCTGCAGCCAAAGAAGGATTGTGAATGGTCTTAACGCCAATCCAATATAGGCTTTCCAGTGTACGTAGCGATGTTGTTCCCACTGCTATAATACCAGAGGAAACATGCGCTAACAATTGTTCAATCGTGCTACGATTCACATCTATGAATTCTGCATGCATCTCGTGATCCTTCATCTGTGCGGCTTTCACGGGTTTGAATGTGCCGGCTCCCACATGCAGGGTTACATATCCTTTGTAAATCTGTTTTTTCTCTAATTGTGAGAATACATGTTGGGTAAAATGCAGACCGGCTGTGGGCGCAGCAACAGATCCATCGTGCTTTGCATAAATGGTCTGGTATCTTTCTTTATCTGCTTCTTCTGTTTCTCTGTTTAAGTAGGGTGGAAGGGGAATGTCTCCTGCTAAATGCAGCACCTCTGCAAAGCTTAGTGCTGCTGGTTCCCAGCTAAATTCAATAATGAAACAATCGCTAAGTATTTCTACCTTATTGGCAATGATTTTTAACGGTTTTTGGGGGGGATTGGAACCGTCTATTGATAAAGCCTCCGTTGTAAAATGCAAAGCCCCTTCTTTCCATTTTTTTGCTCCTCCTACCAAACATTTCCATTGCACAGAACCCTTTTGTAGCATGGCTGTGGTAATATCTGCATAATGATCTGCAGGCTCTAAACAGAAGAGTTCAATAAGACCGCCCGTGGGTTTTTGAAATAGCAATCTGGCTTCTACAACCTTGGTATCATTGAATACCAACAAACTACCCTGGGGGAGTTCTTCCGCTATGTTTGCATAGATTGACTCTCTAATCTCAGTTCCTCCGTAAATCAGCAGCTTGCTCTGATCCCGCTGTTTCAGCGGATATTTAGCGATTTTCTCGTTTGGAAGGTCGTAGTTAAAGTCTTCTATATGCAGTAATGACGGGTGTTTCATACGATTTTCATTGTTATTCACGGCTTATCCACAGCAATTCACAGGTTATACAGTGCCTCTTATGCCATTTCGTCTGGAATGCAATATAGTAAAGGATTGCAGCGCCTTAAATCTTGTGGATAAATACAGGACCCCCATTTTTGGGTTAAAAGTGGGAAAAAGTGTTATTTTGTGTCAACAAGTGGTAAACTTGGAAATATTTATTCACTTATGATCGGATTTCACGGAGAATATGAAGCAACAGTAGACGCCAAAGGGCGTTTCCTCCTTCCGGGCGGGCTGAGAAAGCAATTGCCTGAAGGAGAGTCGCGCTTTATTCTGGGTCGTGGTTTCGAAAAATGCCTCACCCTGTATCCGATCAAAAGTTGGGAACTCATTATTTCTAAGATTAGCCAGTTAAATGATTTTGATCCAAAAGTACGTCAATTCAGACGTCAGTTTTTGGGAGGTGCTACCGAGATTGAACTAGATGCAGCCGGCAGAATGTTGTTGCCTGCTTCATTAAAAGAATTCGCGGGCCTTTCCAAAGACATTGTACTTGCTGCCGCTATGGACCGTTTTGAAATCTGGGATGCAGCGAAGTACAAACAGCTCTTTGAGGATTTCTCAGCGGAGGCTTTCAGTAGCCTGGCGCAGGAAGTGATGGCAGAAGCAGATAAAAAACAAGATAAATAATAGCATGGAAAAAATACCTGCTAGCGATTATCATGTTCCGGTGCTCTACTATGAAACACTGGATGCGTTGTCCATTGTTCCGGATGGAATTTATGTGGACTGCACATTTGGTGGAGGTGGACATAGCAGAGGTATTTTGGAAAAGTTGGGGCCAAACGGTAGACTGATTGCATTTGATCAGGATGCGGATGCGCAACAAAATATTCAAAACGAACCTCGTCTTTTGTTTATTCCGCAAAACTTTCGTCACCTGCATCGCTTTTTGCGTTTGCATGGAATTAATCAGGTGGATGGTCTGTTAGCCGATTTGGGTGTGAGTTCGCATCAGTTTGACGAAGGGGAGCGTGGATTCTCTATTCGCTTTGAAGGTCCAATGGATATGCGGATGGATAGAAGACAAATCCTAACTGCTGCCGACATCATTAAAACCTATACTGAACAGCAATTGCACAAACTGTTTGAACAGTATGGTGAAGTAACCAATGCCAAAACCCTTGCTGCGCATATTGTTCAGCAGAGAACCCGCTTGCCGTTTGCAACGATTGATCAATTTAAAGCATTGATTAGTGCAGTGGTAAAAGGAAATCCCAATAAATATTTAGCCCAGGTTTTTCAGGCGCTTAGAATTGAAGTGAACGACGAGATGGGAGCGCTGAAAGAAATGTTAGAGCAGTTAACCAAAGTGTTGAAGCCCGGAGGAATTGCTGCCATCATTACTTTCCATTCGCTGGAAGACAGGTTGGTTAAAAACTTTTTTAAACAGGGAACTTTTGAAGAAGTAGTTGATCATCCACTGTTGTCGATTGAGAAACCAAAATATTTTCAACTGGTGAATAAGAAGCCTATTACGGCTGGAGCAGAAGAGTTGAAAAGAAATAGCAGAAGTAGAAGCGCAAAGCTGCGTGCAGCCGCGCGTTTATAATATATATACCGTGCCCGAAAACAAAACAAATCCTAAGAACCCCATTAAGGGGTTGCTCAACTATGAGTGGATTGTGAAGAACATTGGTTTCTTCCTTTTCCTTTCTGTTTTAGCAGTACTGTATATAGCCAACGGACATATGGCCGACAAAACCATACGCCGTATTAATAGCATCAACAACGAATTAAAAGAATTGCAGTTTACCTACAAGACTTTAAAGAGTGAGTTGATGTACAAAACAGAAGAGTCGCAGATTGTGAAACTGGTTGAACCCATGGGTTTAAAAATTAGCAACGAAATGCCGGAGCGAATTCAGAAATAATGGAAGTAAAACGCGACATATTATGGAGAGTGTACCTCAGTTATATCCTGATGGTAGCTGCCTGTATCGCCATCTTTGGCAAAGCGGTTTACATTCAGCAAGTAGAAGGTGCTAAGTGGAGAAGCATGAGTGATAGTTTGCACCAGCGTATTGATGAAATTGAAGCAGAGCGTGGTACCATCTATTCTGAAGACGGTCAAATGTTAAGTACGTCTATTCCGCAGTTTGATATTTTCATTGATTTCCGCGTTGCGGGATTGAGAGAGAAAAACGGACAGCGTTTTAGAGAGAATATAGATTCTTTGAGTTATTGTTTAGCGCAACTATTTAAGGACATGAGTCCGGTGGAATACAAGCGAGTATTGCAACAGGCGTATAAGGCACAGGAAGGTTATTTTCCTCTGAAAAAGAAAATCAGTTTTACTCAGTACGATTCTTTGCGCAAATTTCCTTTGTTTAAACTGGGTCGATACAAAAGCGGGATGATTGCCAATGAGCGTACTGTTCGATTGAATCCTTATCAGATGCTGGCTTTCAGAACCATTGGTTTGGCGCGCGATTCCAACAAAGTGGGATTGGAAAAAACCTATGATGCCATATTGAAAGGAAGAAACGGTAAGCAAACCGTTCGTTCTATTGCTGGTGGAATTGGAGTGCCCGTAGACGATACTTACCTGGTAGAACCAGAGACAGGTAAAGACATTGTGAGTACCATTGACGTATTTATTCAAGATATAGCAGAAGCGGCTTTGATGAAAATGATGGTGAAGAACGAAGCAGAAAATGGCTGTGTGATTGTAATGGAAACCAAAACAGGAAAAGTAAAAGCCATTGCAAATTTGGGTAGAATGTCGGACGGTTCTTACTGGGAAAACCTAAATCACGCCATTACACCCAGTGAGCCAGGATCTACTTTCAAGCTGGCTACCCTGATGGCTTTGTTGGAAGATAAAAAAGTAAACCTCAATCAAACCATTAATCTGGAAAATGGTGCGTGGAGAGTAGCAGGTCAAACTGTGTACGATTCTGAAAAACATGCGGAGAATATTGTTACTGTGAAGCATGCTTTTGAATTGAGTTCGAATGTGGCCATGGCAAAAATGGCGGTAGCGAATTATTCAAATAATCCTCAGCAGTTCCTGAAGCACTTACGTAAAATGCGCCTGGATACCATTACAGGGATTGATTTAGTGGGAGAACGCAGGCCAGTAATTTATCGCCCGGGTTCTAAATTATACGGTCCAACTACCATACCCTGGATGAGTTTTGGATACAACCTCGCCATCAGTCCATTGCATACCGCAATGTTGTATAATGCCATTGCGAACAATGGAGTAATGATGCGTCCTTATTTGGTAAGCAGCATTAAAGAAGAAGGGGTGTTGTTAAAAGAAATTCCACCGGTAGTATTGGATACTCAAATTTGCAGTCCCTCAACCTTAGCTATGCTGAAAGCCAGTTTGGAAGGGGTTTGTATTGCAGGTACTGCGAAGTCTTTGTTTGCAGGTACACCGTATAAAGTAGCTGGTAAAACAGGAACTGCAAAAGTGGCTGATGGAAAGAATGGGTATACTACCAATGTGTATCAGAGTTCCTTTGCTGGGTATTTTCCTGCTGACAATCCACAGTACACATGTGTTGTAGTGATCAAGAATAAACCATTTGCCGCCAATTTTTATGGTGCATCTGTAGCAGGTCCGGTGTTTAAAGAAATTGCTGATCGTTTGTATGGAACTTATATAAAGACAAACAAAACCTTAATTGCTGGCACCAATAAAAAAGACAGCAGCTTCTTTGCTTACAATGGTTACAAAGCAGATCTGATGTACCTGACTGAGAAATTGAAAATAGGTTTTGCCGATTCTACCGGAAGAGCAGATGAGTGGACACGTGTTAACAAGAATAGTGCGAAAGCAGTACTACAGAAATTACCAGTGGACAAAAATGCTATGCCTCCTTTGAAAGGGCTAGGATTAAAAGATGCCATTTATCTCTGCGAAGAAATGGGATTGATGGTGCAGGTGAAAGGAAGAGGAAAAGTTACCGAACAATCCATTGTTCCCGGACAGCCGATTGCGAAGGGACAGCTGGTACAATTGAGTCTCAATTGAATATAAATGAACAATAACGAAACATAAACAAAACCTAACCCAAATGAAAACCCTTCAGCAACTTCTTATTCAAACTAAAACGCAGCAAATTTCTGGCGCTTTGGATAAGGATATTACTGCCATTGAGATTGACTCAAGGAAAGTAATAGCGGGTGCGGCATTTGTTGCCATAACAGGCGCGCAAAGTGATGGGCATGCATTCATTAGCAAAGCCATTGAGTTGGGTGCGGTTGCGATTATTTGTGAAACCTTTCCTACTATATTAGTAGAGGGTGTTACTTATGTAAAAGTTGCCAGCAGTGGAGAAGCAGCTGCGCGTATGGCAGTTGAGTTTTACAATCATCCATCTGCAGCAGTCAAGCTGGTTGGGGTTACGGGTACCAATGGTAAAACAACTATTGCTACTTTATTATTCAAGTTGTTTCGTCAGTTGGGCTACAGCTGTGGTTTAATCAGTACGGTGCAGAACCAATTTGACGATACCATTATTCCTGCTACCCATACAACACCTGATGCTATTAGTCTGAATGCCTTGTTGCGTAAAATGGTGGACGAAGGTTGTTCTTATGTTTTTATGGAATGCAGCAGTCATGCCATTCATCAGCACCGCATTACCGGATTACAATTTGCCGGTGCTTTGTTCAGCAATATCACACATGATCATTTAGACTATCACAAAACCTTTGATGAATACATCCGTGTAAAGAAGAAATTCTTTGATGATTTATCGGCTGATGCTTTTGCTATTTCGAATGCAGACGATAAGCGCGGTGAAGTGATGTTACAAAATACGAATGCTACCAAATACTTGTACAGCCTTAAAACCATGGCTGCCTTCAAGGGAAAAATATTAGAAAATGCATTGACAGGCTTGGTAATGACTATCAACGACCAGGAAGTGCATTTTCGTCTAATTGGAACTTTTAACGCTTACAACTTGCTGGCGGTATATGGTGCTGCTGTTTGTTTGGGTGTTGAAAGTTCAGAAGTACTTACTGCATTAAGCATGCTTACCGGTGCAGAAGGTCGCTTCGATTATATCATCAGTGCCAATAATATTATTGGTATTGTAGACTATGCGCATACACCCGATGCATTGGAAAATGTATTGAGCACCATTAAAAAGTTACGCAAGGGCTACGAACAAATCATTACTGTGGTAGGATGCGGCGGAGACAGAGATAAAACCAAACGTCCTGTAATGGCACAAGCAGCCTGCGATTGGAGCGATCGTGTGATTTTAACCAGTGACAATCCCCGTACGGAAGATCCTGAAGCTATTCTTCGTGATATGGAAGCAGGTCTAAGCAGTGCGGCAAAAAGAAAATACATCACGCTGATAGATCGCAAGCAAGCAATAGAAGAAGCAGTGCGAATGGCTAAGCCAGAAGATATTATTCTGGTAGCAGGAAAAGGGCATGAGAAATACCAGGACATCAACGGAGTGAAATATCCTTTTGACGATAAAGAAGTTTTACAAAAAGCATTTTCAACCAATCCTCAATAAACCCATTCTATGTTATATCAATTATTTAACTGGCTAAAACAAAGCTTCGATATTCCCGGAGCCGGGCTGTTTCAGTTCCTGACTTTCAGGATTGCAATGGCAATTGTATTGAGCTTGGTAATTGCAACTGTTTATGGGAAGCGCATCATTCTGTTTTTACAGAAAAAGCAAATTGGGGAATCGGTTAGAGACTTAGGATTGGCAGGACAGGAGCAGAAAAAAGGAACCCCTACCATGGGTGGTATCATTATTCTGTTGAGTATTCTTATTCCCACTTTATTATTTGCCAATCTGGATAAAGTATATGTACGACTGATGGTTCTTTGTACGGTTTGGCTCGGTATCATTGGTTTTCTGGATGATCTGTTTAAGATTCGTGCCAGAAAAGCAGCGCAGCAAAAAGGCGAAACCTACAAGAAAAAAGATTCTGATGGATTGGCCGGTATTTCTAAAATCATTGGTCAGGTTGGATTGGGGATTATCATTGGTACTACTTTGTATTTCAGCAATGCGGTTACCGTAGAAAGAGAAATCATTGGCTCTGCCCGTAAAGTTTCTATGTTACAGGAAGGAGAGCGGTTTGCAAAAGATTCAACCATTATTGTTCGTGAAATAAACGGACTGGAAAGAAAATTCGTAAAAGTAAAAACCCCCATCACTACCATTCCTTTTGTAAAGAACCATGAGTTCAACTACAGTAAGCTGATCAGCTGGATGGGCAATGGTGCTGAAAAATATACCTGGATTGTGTATATCCTGATAGTGACTTTGATTATTACGGCGGTTAGTAATGGCGCCAATCTTACAGATGGATTGGATGGACTAGCTGCCGGCGTGAGTGCCATTATTGGTGCGGGTTTGCTGGTGTTCATTTATGTTAGTTCCAACTACATATTTGCCGATTACTTAAATATCATGTATATCCCAAATCTGGGTGAGCTCACCATTTTTGTGGGAGCTTTTGTAGGGGCTTGTATTGGTTTCTTGTGGTACAATGCTTTTCCTGCCCAGGTATTCATGGGCGATACAGGTAGTCTTGCCCTGGGAGGTATCATTGCTTCTTTGGCCATCATTGTAAGAAAAGAATGGTTGATTCCTATTTTCTGCGGCGTATTCCTGGTAGAGAATTTAAGTGTAATGATTCAGGTGGGTTATTTCAAATACACCAAGAAGAAATACGGTGAAGGCAGAAGAGTATTCTTAATGAGTCCCTTGCATCACCATTACCAGAAGAAAGGATTTCATGAAAGCAAGATTGCCGTTCGTTTCTGGATCATTACCATTATGCTGGTGGTGATGAGTGTAGTATCCTTAAAAATTAGATAAGAAAAAGTGAGTAATAATATTATCATATTAGGCGGAGGCGAAAGCGGAGTAGGTGCTGCGGTATTGGCAAAGCACAAGGGGCTAAACGTGTTCCTGTCTGACGGTGGCTCACTGAAAGAAATCTACAAAGCGGAATTGCGTGCAAACGGAATTGAATTTGAAGAAGGTGGTCATAGCGAAGAAAGAATTTTAGCAGCAGACGAAGTGGTAAAGAGTCCCGGTATTCCGGAGAAGAATGAAATGGTGAAAGCCATTCGTGCCAAAGGAATTCCGGTAATCAGTGAAATTGAACTGGCTTATCGCTATAAGGGTGACAGTAAAATTATTGCCATCACAGGTAGCAATGGCAAGAGCACTACCACTGCTTTGATTTATCATATCTGCAAAACCGCTGAATTAGACTGTGCCATGGTGGGCAATATTGGTTATTCGTTTGCCCGTCAGGTGGCAGAAGATCCCAAGCCACTCTACATTATCGAGATCAGTTCTTTTCAATTAGATGATATTAAAACCTTCCGACCCAATGTGAGTGTATTACTCAACATCACGGAAGATCACTTAGACAGATATAATTATGTATTTGATAATTATATCCGCTCTAAGTTTCGCATCATCGAAAACCAAACAGAAGAAGACTTCTTCATCTTCTGTTTAGACGACGAAGTAATCGCACAAAAACTCCCATTACTAACTATCCATACTAACCCACTACCATTCTCTATGAAACAAGAAGTAAAAAAAGGCGGCTACATCAAGGGCGACCAGATGATGCTGCGCATCCAAGAAGAAAGAGTAAGCATGAGCATTTATGATTTTGCCCTTAAGGGGAAGCACAACCAGTACAACACAATGGCAGCGGGTATTGCAGCAGCAACCATTGGCATTCGAAAAGAGAAGATCAGGGATGCTGTTAAGAACTTCCACAGCCTGGAGCATCGCATGGAATTTGTGGCGATGGTACGTGGTGTTGAATTCATTAACGACAGCAAAGCTACCAACGTTAACAGTACCTGGTATGCTTTGGAAAGCATGAATAAGCCGACTGTATTGATTTTAGGCGGTGTTGACAAAGGGAATGACTATACTTTAATAGCCGAATTGGTAAAAGAAAAAGTGAAAGCCATTGTTTGTATGGGAACAGACAATAGCAAAATCATTGCTGCCTTTAAAGATATTGTACCAACCATCATAGAAACGGATAGTGCCAAGAAAGCGGTGAACGCTGCTTTTAGAGCTGCTGGAAAAGACGAAGTGGTTTTATTAAGCCCTGCTTGCGCCAGCTTCGATTTATTTAAAAACTACGAAGACAGAGGAACCCAATTTAAAGAAGCTGTTAAGGAATTGTAAGAAGTTAGAATCTATTACAAGTAAGGAAAAACTATGTCCGAAATAAAAGATACCCTATTTTCTCAAATCCCCTCGGTAGAAGGTGTACGCAAGCAATTGCTTACCCGCACCCGTGGCGATAAATATATCTGGGGTATTGTATTGTTGTTGTCTCTTATTTCAATTCTGGTAGTGTATAGTGCCACCGGATCGCTGGCCTATAAAACATATAAGGGCAACACCAATATCTATTTATTCAAACAGCTTTCCTTCTCTATACTGGGTTTGATTATCATGTACTTTTTGCATCGGGTGAACTATACTTTTTTCTCTCGGGTAGCCACCATCTTGTTTCTGGTTTCTATTCCGCTGTTGTTGTATACTTTATTCTTTGGTGCTAAAATTAACGAGGGTAGTAGATGGATTAAATTGCCCATCATCAACCTGACTATTCAGACCAGTGACTTTGCCAAGCTGGCTTTGTTCATGTACATTTCTAAAATGCTGAGCAAGAAGCAGGAAGTTATCAAGGACTTTAAAAAAGGATTTATTCCGGTGGTTACGCCTGTTATCATTATTTGTGCGTTGATTATGCCGGCTAACTTGTCGAATGCTTTGTTAACGGGAGCCACTTCTTTGTTGCTCATGTTTATTGGCAGGGTAAGTTTTAAACATATTTTATTGACCATCATGGTAGCAATGATACCTGTAGCATTCATTGTAACAGTGGCCGTGCTTACCTATGACGGAAAGAAAACAGAAGATATTGCCAAACCGGTTGCAGCAGAAAAAATGAAATCGGTGGGTCGATTTGGTACCTGGGTAAAAAGGGTACAGGACTTCATGTATGCCCAAGACAGCGAAATACCTTATCAAGTGCAACAAGCAAAAATTGCCATTTCGAATGGTGGTATTTTAATTGGGCTGGGTCCGGGCAATAGTCAGCAAAGAAACTTTTTGCCGCAAGCGTATAATGACTTTATTTATTCCATCATTATAGAAGAGTACGGACTCCTGGGTGGTGCTTTCATGATATTTATTTATCTGGTGTTCCTGTTCCGGTGCATCAATATTTTCCGAAGATGCCCTTATGCCTTCGGGGCATTTCTGGCGTTGGGCTTAAGTTTTACTTTAGTAATTCAGGCTGTAGCTAATATGGCCGTGAACGTGAATCTGGTTCCTGTAACCGGTGTTACCCTTCCACTAGTAAGTATGGGTGGCTCTTCCTTCCTGTTTACTTGTGCAGCCATTGGTATTGTGTTAAGTGTGGGTCGCAACGTAGAGCAGCTTGAAGGAAAAGCGCCGCTGGAAACAGGGGTGGCTCCTGTGGACGAAAACCCCGAAGGGGGGGCGGGTCTGGTGAATCGCGAAAGTTTTTCTTCTAACCAAAATCCGCACGCGAATGCCTAATCGTTTTATCATAGCTGGTGGGGGTACTGGTGGTCATATTTTTCCAGCTGTTGCCATTGCCAACGCCCTGAAAAATGTGCAGCCCAGTTCTGAAATTTTATTCATTGGCGCCAAAGGAAAAATGGAAATGGAGAAAGTGCCGCAAGCTGGCTATGAAATCAAAGGGCTGGATATTGCAGGTTTTAACAGAAGTTCCCTACTCAAGAATATTTCTCTTCCCTGGAAACTGGTAAAGAGTTTTGTGCAGGTGCGAAGTATTTTTTCTTCCTTTAAACCAACTGCCGTGATTGGGGTAGGTGGTTATTCTACTTTCCCTGTTTTAAAATATGCCCAAAGTAAGGGTATACCTACGTTTATTCACGAAGCCAATTCTTTTGCAGGGAAGAGCAATATGCTATTGGGAAAAAACGCTACGAAAATTTTTGTAGCGACGCCTGGTATGGAGCGTTTTTTCCCGGCAGAAAAAATACTGGTCTCTGGCAATCCGGTGCGCGAAAACATTGTGCGTAATGCTATTCAGCGCGAAGATGCACTTCGTTTCTTTCAACTTGATCCGAACAAGACTACTGTTCTTGCAGTTGGAGGTAGCCTTGGTGCAGCCAGCATTAACAATGCATTGATGGAGCAACTGGATGCTTTTGCCAACAACGATTTGCAATTAATATGGCAAACGGGTAAAACCAATAGTGAAGTCTATAAAAATGCTGCCGCCAAATATGCCAATGTATGGGTAGGTGAATTCATTACCCAAATGGAATTTGGATATGCTGCTGCTGATATGGTTATTAGCCGTGCTGGTGCCATGGCGGTTACCGAATTGTGCATCACAGGTAAAGTAGCTGTGCTGGTTCCTTTTCCTCATGCTGCAGAAGATCATCAAACAGCCAATGCCATGCAATTGGTGAACAATGGTGCTGCTATTTTAGTAAAAGATGATAAAGCAAAAACTGATCTGGTTAAAGAAGTGGTAGCACTTTCGAAAGAAGTGATGAAACAGGAAGAGATGAAAATGGCTATTCGCAAACTGGCTTTGCGCAATGCTGCAGAATTTGTTGCTAAAGAAATTATACAATCCTTGTCATGAGTAAATTGACTACTATACATACCATTTATTTCATTGGCGTTGGCGGCATTGGCATGAGTGCCATTGCGCGCTATTTTTTGTCGAAGGGCGCCAAAGTGAGTGGTTACGATAAAACTCCTACGGTGTTGACGAATCAACTGGAGAAGGAAGGAATAAATATTCACTACACCGATGATATAGCTTTGGCGCCACAGCACCCTGATGTAGTTGTGTATACGCCTGCTATTCCTAAAGACCACAAAGAATTGAATCATTTTATCAACAATGGTTTTACGGTAATGAAGCGCAGTGATATTCTGCAATGGATTACCGAAAACAGTTTCAATATTTGTGTGGCAGGTACCCATGGTAAAACAACTGTTACTTCCATGGTCGCTCATTTGTTGCGTCATACCGGCTATGGTTGCAATGCTTTTCTGGGTGGGATCTCTGCCAACTATCATACTAATTTCTGGAGCCATGAACGAAATGTAGTAGTGGTGGAAGCTGATGAATACGATCGCAGTTTTTTGAAGTTGGCACCGAATGTGGAAGTGATTACTTCTATGGATCCGGATCACCTGGATATTTATGGTACTGCCGAAGAAGTAGAGAATGCTTTTGTTCAGTTTGCGGGAAAATTAAAACCGGGCGGAACCATCGTTGCCAAGCATGGATTGAGCAGAGCCGCCGAGTTACGGGCAGATCACTTGTTTACCTATGATCATAAAAACGAGGCGGCGGATATACATGTGAAAGATTTACAAGTAGTGAATGGTGTGTATCATTTTGGCGTTCAGGCACCTGATTGGTCTATTGACAACCTAGTACTGAATATGGGTGGCCTGCACAATATTGACAATATGATTGCTGCGATTACGGTTGCCAAACAATTGGGTATTGAATCTGAAAAAATTGTTGCTGCTGTTGCCGATTATAAAGGAGTTCGCAGAAGATTTGAATATGCAATGAATACGCCTGAGCATGTTGTGATTGACGACTATGCGCATCATCCGGATGAGTTGAAGGCATTGTTGTCTGGTGTTCGCAGCATTTTCCCTGATAAAAAATTAACCCTGGTTTTTCAACCGCATTTATACAGCAGAACAAAGGATCAGGCAGCTGGGTTTTCAGCTATACTGGACCAGGCTGATGAAGTGATTTTGTTACCCATTTATCCGGCAAGAGAATTGCCCATGGAAGGCGTAAACAGTGAAATGCTGCTAAACAATATGCATCTGAATCAAAAGCAGGTTTTGGATAAGCCAGCGTTCCTGGATTGGGTAAAAGCCAATCAACCAGAACTGCTGGTAATGGCTGGTGCCGGTGATATCGATACCCTAGTAAATCCTGCAAAAGAAATCCTATTAAATCACCCGCTTATTTAATGTAAAATCATTTAGAACCCACCCATGAAAAAGTTGAACTGGAAAAAAATATTCATCATTACACTTTGGGCACTGGCTGCCGTAGGGGTAGTGGTGTTATTGGGTGCTTCCATCCGCCAGAAAAACAACCGAAAATTGAAAGGGGTTGTGGTTGAAATAAGAGGGGCAGAAAAACATATGTTTATTGATGAGCAGGATGTTTTGCAATTGGTTAACAGCCCCGCTCCGGTAACGGGTCGTCCTATGCGTTCGGTTCCCTTGCGTAGGCTAGAAATGCAGGTAAAGAAAAATCCTTGGGTGAACAATGCCGAAATGTATTTTGATAACCAGCAGGTTTTGCAAGTAAGTATTGTAGAGAGAGAACCCATAGCCCGAATTTTTGAAACCAATGGACAGTCTTACTATATTGATTCGGCCATGAACCGAATGCCCCTGAGTACAAAGCTTACGGCCAGAGTGCCTGTGTTCACTGGTTATCCTGCAAGCAAAAAGCTAGATACCACTTTATTGCAGTCTGTCATTTTACTTTCCCGTTTAATGAATGCCGATTCTTTTTTGACCGCACAAATAGCACAAGTAGATATTGTTGCCAATAAAAAATTTGAAATGATTCCTGTGATAGGAGAACACTTGGTTGCTTTTGGCGACTCTTCACTGGCGGCGGATAAGCTCCACCGGTTAAAAGCTTTCTACCAAAAAGCCTGGTTGCAGCATGGAATAAATACATATAAAATTATCAGCCTAGAATATAAGGGGCAGGTAGTAGCTATTAAAGAATCACCAAAAAATGTAGTAGCAGAAAACAATATATCGATTCAAATTCCGTTAACAAGTAAAAGAAATACTCTATGAATCACAATGAAGCACCTATCATTGTTGGACTGGACATTGGTACCACCAAGATTGCCGCAATTGCCGGCCGCAAAAACGAATATGGCAAGTTAGAAATTCTTGGTTTTGGTCGCGCCAACAGCAGTGGTGTACTACATGGTCAGGTGTTGAATATTGACCAGACCATTAAAGCCATTCAGGCCGCTTTGGAAAATTGTGCACAGAGCAATCCCGATTTAGAAATCAATGAAGTATATGTTGGTATAGCCGGTCATCATATCAAGAGCCTGCAAACAAGAGGTGATATTGTTCGCCAGGACGCAGATATTGAAATCAGCAGAGCTGAAGTAGAACAGCTAATCAACAACCAGCGTAAAACATTTATTCCTGCAGGTGACCAGATCATTGATGTGATTGCACAGGATTTTCACGTAGACAGCAACCAGTACATTAAGGATCCTGTTGGATACAATGGTGTAAAAATGGGAGCAAACTTCCATATTATTACCGGTGACAGAAATGCTATCCGCAATATCAATCGTGCAGTAACCAGAAGTGGTTTACAAACCAAAGATCTTGTTTTACAGCCTTTGGCTTCTGCTAGTGCGGTAATGAGTGAACTGGATATGGAAGCAGGTGTTGCCATCCTGGATATTGGAGGTGGTACTTCTGATTTGGCTGTATTTTATGATGGCATTTTAAAACATACTGCCGTTATTCCTTTTGGTGGAGAAAATATTACCAATGATATCCGCTTAGGTCTGGGCGTTTTAAAAACCCAGGCGGAAGCCATGAAGGTTCAGTTTGGTTCTGCTTTGGCTGACGAAGCAAAAACTAACTCCTTCATTACCATTCCTGGTTTAAAGGGAATGCCTGCGAAAGAAATCAGTGTAAAGAGTCTTGCTCAAATTATTCAAGCAAGAATGAGTGAAATCCTTGATTTTGTTACTTATCATTTAAAGCAGGTTGGATTAGACTCCCGTGCATTGAATGGTGGTATCATTTTAACAGGGGGTGGATCTCAGTTGAAGCATCTGATTCAGTTAACAGAATATGCTACCGGTTTAAACGCCCGCATTGGTCTGCCTAACGAACACCTAGCTCCCAATCATATTGATGAGTTGAATAAGCCTATGTATGCAACTTGTATTGGTTTGATCTTAAAAGGATACAACGACTACGATCAGCATCACAAGGAATTCAAAGAGCGTTTTGTGAAACTGGAAGTGCCTGCTAATCTGAAGAAGAAAGTAGAAGTAACGCCTGAAGCACCAGTTGCAGCTACACCTCAAAATGAAGCTGTTGCTGAAGCACAAAAGAAAACAGTTGATATGGGCCCACGCATTAAATTCTGGGACAAATTCAAAAACAACCTGATTGAATTATTCAAAGAAGAAGAAGACCAAGTAATAAGATAAAACTCGAACCTTAATCCCTACTAACCCAAACCGTCCACTATGATTCATTTTGATCTTCCTAAACAAAAATCTTCCATCATCAAAGTACTGGGTGTTGGTGGTGGTGGAAGCAACGCCGTAAACTTCATGTTCGAACAAAACATTGAAGGGGTTGACTTCATCATTTGCAATACCGATGCCAAAGCGATTGAGCAAAGTAAAGTGCCTAATAAAATTCAGTTAGGACCCCATTTAACACAAGGCCTTGGTGCCGGTGCTAATCCTGAAGTAGGTAAGCGTGCCACAGAAGAGTCGCTGGAAGAAATTAAACGTATACTGGAAGTGAATACCAAAATGGCATTCATTACGGTAGGTATGGGTGGTGGAACCGGAACGGGTGGTGCCCCAATCATTGCGCAAATTTGTAAGGACTTAGGAATCTTAACTGTTGGGATTGTAACCACTCCCTTTGGTTTTGAAGGTCCGCGCAGACAGTTACAAGCAGAAGAAGGTATTAAGGCATTAGAGCCTTATGTAGATACATTGCTGGTTATTAGCAACGATAAGTTACGCATGCAGTATGGTAATTTGAAAATGAAGGAAGCATTTTCAAAAGCAGATAATGTATTGGCTACTGCGGCAAAATGTATTACCGATGTAATTAATAGCCGTGGACATATCATTGTAGACTTTGCGGATGTATGTACCGTTATGAGAAATGGTGGCGTTGCTATTTTGGGTAAAGCCGAAGTAGAAGGAGAGAATCGTGCGCAGTTGGCTATTGAAGAAGCATTGTCTTCTCCATTACTAAATGATAGTGATATCAAAGGTGCCAAGTGGATTTTAATCAATATTAATAGCGCCGAAGGTGAACACGAGTGTACCATGGATGAATTGGAAATCATCAACAACCATTTACGTTTACAGGCCGGTGAAAATGCCGATGTAATTGTAGGTATGGGTTATGATAATACCCTTGATAAAAAGATTGGTATCACATTGGTGGCTACTGGATTTAAACAAAAAGATCCTTTTGCAAAACCAGAAGTGGTGAAGCAGGAAGAGGCCAAACCTGAAAAAATTGTGATGACCTTGAAAGTAGATCACCCAGCTGTTTCAACAGGTGTTATTACTGCAACCAAGGATGCGTTTATAGCTGAACCAGCTCCTGCTCCTGTTGTTGAAGTTGCAAAGGAACAAATAGCAACTTTTGCGGAGAGTCTAATTCCTTTTGTTGCAGAAGAACCAACGGTGAATCCTGAACCTGCAACACCTGCAGAAACCACTCCAGCTCCAGAAAAAATTTACGAGACATTGGAAATGCCTTCAACTGCTTCTCCTGTTATCGTTTTTGATTTAGCTCCAGCTGAGCCAGTGATGCAGACGCCTCCTGCTGTGCATACTTTTGAGGAAGAAGTTGAAGAGAAACTTCCTCCTATTCCAACTGCTATTCATTCTACTTTTACAGGTTCTGCTTTAAGTAAGCCTGCCAATATTTACGCATCAGAAATGCCTGCTACACCGCAAGTGCCTCCTGTTGTGTCTGTGCCACAAGCACCTCCTGTTGAAGAGGAAGCGAATCTGTTTGACATGCAACTGGTTGAAAAACCAGAAGGGTATAGTGCTCCTCAGGCCACTATGAGTGCTGCACCTTCCAATGAATCTGCTGATAACAGCGGTGATTATTTTGACGATGTAGAAGAACAGAAAAGAAGAGCGGCAGAAAGAATTCAAAAGCTGCGCAACCTTTCCTTTAACATGAATAATTCTTCTGATTTAAATGGGGAGTTTGATGCTGTTCCTGCTTATGTAAGAAGAAATATGGAATTGTTTGGCAACACCTTAACTTCTGTAGAAAACTTTTATAGTAAGTACACAGTAGGGAAGGATGAGAATAACCAAACGCAGATTAATACCATCAACACTTTCCTGGATGGTAAAAAGCCTGACTAGTTTGTTTACTAACCCAACCATGACCCGTCCTAAATAACCGATACGGTTATTAAAGTATAAAAGTAGTTTATTCAAAGGTAGCAGGAGCGTTCCTGCTACCTTTTTTGTTTTTATAGGTTTTAATAGGAAGTTTAGATTGACAATGCATTTGATTGGGGGTTAAATAGGAGCAAGAATAGTGTGGTCTTTCTTGATTATAGATGTCAATGGTTTCTTTAATAATTTGCTGTTGAGTAGTTAGGTCAACTTTGTAGTTTTCGATACAAAACTCATTTTTAATGATTCCATTGACTCTTTCAGCTATGGCATTTGAGTAGGGGTCAGAGTCTGTCGTCATACTACAAGTGATTTTATGATTACTAAGTAACCTTTGATATTCATTGGAGCAATATTGTAGGCCTCTGTCTGAGTGATGTATGAGTACTGCTTCTCGATATTTTCTTGTTTTAATAGCCATTTTCATTGCTCTTAAAACCCCTTCCGTTTGTAAATTATTCGATAGGTCATACCCAACTATTTTCTTTGAGTAGGCATCCGTAACCAATGCAAGGTAGTGGTGTCCAATGGCAGATTGCATATAAGTTATATCGGACACCCATACTTGTTCTGGTCTTGTGATAAATAATCCATTTACCAGATCTTTATGCTTTCTGAACCTATGGTGAGAGAAAGTTGTTATCCTGTAACTCCTTTCAGGCTTTACTTCTAGGTGATTGGCTTTCATAATGGCAAATAACTTATCTCGACCAATTCCAAGTAGTTCCAATTTAGGCTTTAGTAAGAAATACAATTTTCTTGTGCCAATTCGTGGCATTCTTCTACGTATAGGAACAATTAAATCAATTACCTCCTGAGCTAGTGTCTTTCTTTTATTGGTAGCCCTAATTCTGCGATAATAGACCTGTCTGCTTAACCCGAACAACGCACAGGTAGCTGTTAGCGTTTCTTTTTTTTCTGATCGATATTGGTCGATTGTTCGGGTGAGGAGTTTTTTCTTATTGGAATATTATATTCTTTCTCTGCCAAATTGATCATCATATCGAAAATCATGGCTTTTTTATCTGCCTGCTCTACTTGATGTTCTAAAAAAGCTTTTTGCTTTTCCAGAAGCTTAATCTTTAATTCCATCTCGAGCAGCTTTTGCTCTGGGGTTTTGGGCATATACGAGGGAGTTTGGTTTTCCCAGTTAAAGTTCCCATATTTTCTTAACCAGGCAATAATAGTTGCCCTAGATTGCACCCCATACTTGACCATGGCCCCTCTAGTGGATAGTTTACCGCGTTCAATTTCTTGAATAATCTCTAATTTTAGCGACAAAGGGTAATCACTTTGTTTTCGCTTAACATACTGATTCTCTTGATTGTCCTGCATATTTTACATTTTGTGTATCGATATACTAGGACGAGACACCATTATATTTTCGGATGCCCCACTTTACTTGAGTGGGGCTTTTTTTGCTGCAAACCTTTTAAATATATATTTGTTATAATAGAAAGATAGCATATGGCAACGGTTTTGATTACCGGTGGAACGGGAACAGTGGGCACTCGTTTGACTGAATTATTAATGCACAAGGGATATTCAGTTATCATTGTGGGAAGAGGGGGCAATCATAAAAAAGTGGTTGATACAACCGGTAATGCAAATACGAATCTGCGATATGCTCAATGGAATATAGCCAATCAGACCATTGATGAATGGGCTATTCGGGAGGCAAATTTTATTGTTCATCTGGCTGGAGCCGGAGTGGCTGATCAGCGATGGTCTACTGCCAGGAAAAAAGAAATTGCAGATAGCAGAATACAGTCTGGCAATTTACTGGTAAAAGCGTTAAAAGAAATTCCGAATCAAGTACAGGCGGTAGTTAGTTCTTCTGCTATTGGCTGGTACGGTCCTGATCCCGCCAATAATCCTGGTTTTTCAGAAGATGCACCAGCTTATTCAGATTTTCTGGGAACTACCTGTAAACAGTGGGAAGATAGTATGGCGCCTGTTGCTGCTATGAATAAAAGATTGGTGATTCTAAGAACAGGTATTGTATTGA
Source organism: Sediminibacterium sp. TEGAF015 (assembly GCF_025997995.1). Taxonomy (GTDB): domain Bacteria; phylum Bacteroidota; class Bacteroidia; order Chitinophagales; family Chitinophagaceae; genus Sediminibacterium. The sequence continues at coordinate 3,006,688 of NZ_AP026683.1, forward strand.
GCAATGCCGGTGGAGCCTTGGTAGAATTTAAAAAACCACTAATAGCTAAAACCGCCGCCATCTTAGGTAATGGCCAACAAATGATTAGCTGGATTCATATTGATGACTTGTGTTATCAATTTATGTATGCTATTGAAAACAGCGCGCTGCAGGGTGTATACAATGCCGTTGCGCCAAATCCAGTTAATAACAAGCAACTCACTTTAACCCTTGCCAAAAAAATCTGCGGGTCTTTCTTTATTCCTTTTTATGTTCCTGCTTTTGTACTCAAAATAGTATTGGGCGAAATGAGTATTGAAGTGTTAAAGAGTGCTACTGTAAGCAGTAAAAAAATACAGCAGACAGGATACACTTTTCAATATCCCACTATTGAAAAAGCACTGGACAACTTAGTTCAAGTCTCTCTTGCTGTGCACTTTAAAGCAAATCAGCCAGATAAGTAAAGTGTAAAAGCAGGTGATGACCACTTGTTCTCCTACAAGTGTAATGGCCAGCTGATAAGCTTCTTTAGAGTCTTTTCCAAAATTGCCAGTGAATGCTGGCGCTACCAATATATTGTCAGAAGCTTCAATTGGCAAAAAACGGGTGATGGGGATCTTTTTATATTTTAAATAGGCTACTAGAATATTTTCAACAACCAGATAGTAGAATACAAAAATACCCAGGGCAATAAATGCTTTTTTTACTAAGTAGCCAAGTAGGAAAGCGATAGATAGTTGTGCGAATGTCTGCAAAAAGAACATGGGAATAAAATGCAGTTGTTCCGCAATTCTGCCCAAATTATCAGGATCTGCATACAGGCCAAATCCCATGGCAACCAGCATATACACTGACATGACCACAAAGGAAATGATGGCTACATCAATCAGCTTGCTTGTCATAAATTCTTTTCTGCTCCATCCGTCAATAATATTCTGCTTATGGGTTTTGTAGTTGTATTCGTTGGTGATAAGCATGATTACCAGAATGCCCGGCAGAATTACAAAGAAGGAAGAGAAATAGGCAACCGTATGAAAGGTTTCCGGAAATGCAAATGGATTGCCCAATAACATTTTAGCAATATTGTTAGACATTTCCTGTCCCTGTGTTACTTGTTGATACACATTATAAAACATGTAATTGATGCTGGGATAAGTCAGCATTACAATGACCAGCATCCACCAAAAAGCGGGATACTTTTTTATTTTTAACCATTCTATATTTATCAGTGCGCCCATTGTGTATGTTTTTAGTCGTTGGTAAGTTCAAAGAACTTGCTTTCTAAACTCTTTTTCTTGTTTAAAAGGAAATTGAGTGTAATGCCATGGTTAAAGCAGAATTGATTCACTGCTTCCATATTGGCAGTTCCGGCAGGAAAGTGAACCTGTAAGCGGTTGTTGTCTTCCTTAATGGACAACACCTGTTCCATATTGGCTAGACATGCTTTTAGTGCTGCAACATCAGCTGAGCCTATTTCTACAATGTCTTCATTGCTTAGCACTTCATCCACCGGCCCACTGGTTAACAGCGTTCCTCTTTTTAATATGGCAACATGCGAACAAATTTTTTCTACCTCATCCAATAAGTGGCTCGCAATAATGATGGTGATGCCATTGTTGGCCAATCGTTTAATCAATTCTCTTATTTCCAGTATTCCTACGGGATCTAAACCGTTAGTGGGTTCATCTAGCAATAACACTTCCGGATTGCCGAGCAAGGCAGCCGCAATGGCCAGTCTTTGTTTCATGCCCAGGCTATACGTACTGAATTTTGATTTTTTTCTTTCCGTGAGTTTTACAATCTCTAGCACAGCATCTATGTCTGCATCTGATCCCCTTCCACTGATGGCTGCAGTAATTTTTAAATTGTCCACTGCAGACAAATAGTGATAAAAATTGGGGGTCTCCAACAAAGAGCCCACTCTTTTTCTGGCATCGGCACTGGGTGGCTGATTGAACCACTGGTAAGTTCCCGAGTCTGCTCCCAACACATCTAGGACAATACTCATGAGTGTGGTTTTGCCGCTTCCGTTAGGACCTAAAATACCAAATACACTGCCTTTGGGAATGGATAAGGAAACTCCTTTTAATGCTTTGACGGCACCGTAAGATTTACTTACCTCCATTAATTGCAATACTTTTTCCATCATTTTTATTTTGGGCAAACTGCCTCAGTTAATCGTAAGACATTAGTCTTTCAGCCAGTTCTTCAGTTGCTTCATTACTTTTTCGTCTTTGAATATACCAAACTTATCGTTGTAATCCCATAGCATGGTAGGTATTTCAAACTGCTGCATTAAACGCGTGATATCTCTAAGATAAGTAGATTTTGATTTGGCATTCGCTAAATTGATAACCCCCGTTTCTGTACAGATAAGCGGTAAATTCAGCTTATCAGCATCTGCTTTTATTCTTTTAATTCTGCTGTATAAATAATTGTAATTCGCTTCCCTTGGGAACCGCTCAAACTCTTTTATTACTTCTGAATCGGGTGCCGCGTCTTTCAGTTCCGGCATTTTTCTTTTCCGAAAAGGATAGGGCAGTCCGGTCATATAAGTTTTCTCCTTGGTCCAATCTGCCCCCTGATGTGTAAAAACGTAAGGCTCATAGAAATGAAAAGTGTACAGGATTTTTCCGTCGTCTACTGGTAGTTTGCCCATGGCCAACAGCTCATTAATACCGTTGTAGTTGGTTCCTCCAATAATGAATATTCGATCATGGTCTTCTTTCCTGAGTGCTTTGATAATAGTATTGGCTGTAAGTTTCCAGGTTTCAGCACTGCTTATGGGTTCATTGTAAAGTTCAAAAAACAGTTTTTCACTGGAAAACTCCCTTAAGTATTGAATCACCTGTTTCCAGATCTGAATAATCCTGTCCGCCTCAGTTTCCTTGTTCTGGTCGGTTAACTTACCATAATGGTAAACAATTACCAGTTTTAGGTTCAATCTCCGGCAGTTCATATAGGTGTCATGCAATTTTTGGAGAATTGCTTCGTTTAATTGGGTGGATCCTTCCCTCATGAAGTAATCAAAAGCCACCGGCAAACGAACTGTTTCGAATCCGGCAGCGGCAATTGATTCCAGCATCGGGCGAATTTCAGTTGTTAGCAATTGTTGTTGGTTGGCCCAGTATTGTTCTAACAATGAAATATTCACCCCTTGACCCAAAGAGAGGGAGATCTTGCGGAGTGCTTCTTGATTTTGAGCGGAAACCGGGGCTGATTCCAGTAGGAAAAAGCAACTGATGAGTACTAAAGTTCTTCGCAACACGTTTTACAGTTAAATGATTAATATTTTATCAGTAGCAGATATTAAGTACCCATGATTGATTACCATCGGATCCCTTATGTAAATATAGACCGCTCCAAGCTAAATAACGAGCTGGTAAAGCGGGGTGCTTACTATGCGAATGTGGCTGTGTGGACCTTAATGTTTTCACTTCCTTTGTTTTGGTTGTTGGATGTTTTATTCATGAAAGAAGACTGGATGTTCTTATTGGTCATCCGTATTATCTTCTTTTCCATTTCTTATTTCTTTTACATTTTCGGCACCAAAAAAAGATGGGGCTATGAATTGATATTAAACTTAGTCGTAGGTATAAATATTGCATTGGTCTCCATGATTTGTGGAATTGTTCCTGTGACTACTGGTTTGCCTTACTATTTGCTGGCAGCTATCATGATGCTGTTATTAAATACCATTTTATTCTGGAGACCCCTGTTTGCGCAGTTGCATGCTGCAATATCCTTCACCATTATCTTGTTCATGTACTCCCTGAACAATGAAACAGCCAGCTATGCCAGCTTGATTTCCAATGGTGGTGGGGTATATTTTTTAGTAGCTATTTTTTCTATTGTTATTGCCTATAACCGCTACCAGATTGTAAAGCGTGAAACAGAGAAAAACCTGATTATTGAAGAGTCTAACAGAAGACTACTGGAACAGAACGAAAAAATTAATGACCAGCACCATATTATTGAAGAGAAGAACCGTCGGTTAAAAGAATTGAGTGACTACCGCCAGAATACATTGAACATCATGATCCATGACCTGAAAAACTTTATCGGGTCTAATCAGATTTCCATTGACCTGATTAACAGAAAGAGCAGCAACCTTACTTCTGATCAGAAGGAAATTTTGAGTTATATCACCATGGGTAACGAAAAACTGCACTACCTGAGTCAGAAATTGGCTGAGTCTGCAGAAGCCGATTCGGGTAAAATTACTTACCGGATGGAGCAATTCGATATTATTCCGGAAGTTGAAAAAGCGGCCATTACCCTGGTAGATGCAGCCAGTATTAAGCAGGTTAACCTTCAGGTTCACCTCTCTCCATCCGAAGTAATGGTCAATATTGACAAAATATTTTTACGTCATATATTATTTAAGCTACTTTCTAACGTTATTAGGTTTATCCAAAAGGGTTCTTCGGTTAGTATTCATGCCAATGACCTTGACGGGGCTTGTATTATTGAGATTATCAATAAGACAAACAACCCTATCGGAATGGAAAAACTGGATGAATATTTTAGCCGACTAACCAATCCTAACCAGTCTGATGTGGCCATCAACCATTCAGGCATGGGATTTTCTATTGCTAAGCAGCTAACCGAAGACATGGGAGGTTCGCTGACTTACGAAAGCAATGTGACAGTTGGAAACTATTTTAAACTCAAATTCAAACTGGCTTAGTTTAAATACCCGAAATCATGAAAACAAAATCATCCCTGCTCGTACTCTTCCTGCTAATAGCTGGTAGTATTATTGCCCAGGATTTCAAGACCCGCTCTTTGGAAGCAATGGGTTACCGGAATGAATCCATCATGGGGATTAATGGTGCAATTTCCTATTTCCTTAAACTACAGCCAAGAGACGATGTTGACCGTACGAACTTAGTGCTGCAGGTAAAGCCTTCTCAAGTATTAAGAGAAGACATGTCTACCATTACCGTTTCTTTAAAAGACGAGCCTGTATATACCACCCGATTGGTGGCAGACGCCATTGACTCTGTAATGACGATTGTAATCCCCCTGAATAAAAGATATGTTCAGGAAGACGGTCGTTTTATTAAGTTGAGAATTGATGCCAAGATGGCGATGTCCGACGAATATTGTAAAGACGTGGACAATCCGGCTATCTGGGTTACCATCCGTAACTCTTCTTATTTAGAAGTAATTAAACAAGATCGTGCTACTTACTATCATAGTTTAAAAGAAACCATTTCTGAATACAATTCAGTTTCAACACCTGTAAATGCAGACCTGGATGATTTAACCAGTGGTGCTATTCTTTTTGCTTTATTAAAGCAGAAGGGTGGTCTGGAAGATATTGTTACCAATAACTTCAGAAATACAGACTCATCAGTTGGAACTACTATTGTAACTGGTTTATACAGCAAACTACCTGCTTATATTCAGTCTCAGTTGCCTGAATTTAAAAACGGTCAGGGGCTTATCAAGAATTGTATTTTCCCCAATGGTGATTATGTGTTGGTGATTACGGGCAAAGATCAGGAGGGATATAAAAAAGCAATTTATACACTCACGAATTATAAGATTATCAACGGTAGTTTCTCGTACACCATGTTGGTAGATGCAGGACAGCCGGCGTACTTTGACAAGAATCAGTTACCCGTGGTATTCTCACTGGAAGAACTGGGAGGTACGCCTAAGTTGATGGAAGGTATTGGTGCATTAAAAACCAACTATGCATTCTCTTTGGCCGATTACAACGCCATTCCTAAGAAACTTACTTTTCACCTGGAAGCCATGCTTTCCTTGCTGAAAGAGGGTGACCGTGGTTTCTTAAACGTTTACCTGAATGATAACTTGGTATTCAGTACCGACTTACACGATAAAACCAGTTTCAATGGAGACATTGAGCTGAAACCCTACTTGCTTACAAAGAATAACTCACTGGTGGTGGAAATGCGTTTCCATGGACAGGGTGGTATTTGTAAGGAAGGTTTCTCTAACTTCTTTGGTTTCATTGATACTAAAACGTCTAATCTTGTTTTCTCCGGTGAAAAAGTAAATGAGTTCTATAACTTCTTTAACTATCCAGGAGAGTTCAGAAAGAAAGCCCTTCGTTGTATTGTTACCCCAAGCTTGATGCCTTATCTGGCGCCGTCTCTGGGTGAATTGGTATTCCAGTTGAACACAGCAACCCTGGCTGCCAACTACCTTTTCATTCCTGAGTTGGTAACTTCTGACAAAGCCAATTTGAATGATATGGCAAATATGAATGCCATTGCATTATTGCACAGAAACGATCCTTTGATCAAGAACTTTGAAAAGAATTTACCCGTACAGTTCAATAGAGATTTCCAGTTGTATAAAGATATTAGTGGAGAAACTTCCTACTCAATTAATGATTTCTCTAATTCTGGTATCGCACAAATTTTCCGACAGGGTAGTTCTACCTTCCTGCTCGTGAGTGCATTGGGCGACTCTAGTATTAGTGATGCATTCGAAGGAGTAATCAAGAGCTTTGGTTCTCAGTACTCTGCTATTGAAAGTAACGTATGTATTGCCAACAGTAAGGGTAAGAGTAACTTCTTCTTTAAGCTTCCTGACAATGCTGGATTGGTTACCTATAGAGGCGATAAAAACAATATGGCCCTGCTTTGGAATAAGTATAAGTATTTTATGCTGGCAGGTTTGGGTATCTTATTGGTACTTGGCTTCTTCTTCATCAGAAAGCGTGTGAAAAAATCACAGGAGATTGTATAATTGGTTTCTTAAAAATCCGTAGCATCTATGCCTGTTTGTGCCTTGAATAATATGATTAGTGTGGGCTTGTTTACCACGGCCAAACTGGAAGAAATTGATGTGATTGCTGATGAGTTTGACTATGCACAAATTAAAGCTGCACTGAATTTCGGGTACCTTACCCGTAAGGCTTATGTAGCTTTTCTAGAGCGTTCAGGTTTTCCGCTGGTTGACGTTCGTAACGAAGTTTTAGATGAAAGCTTTGTAGAGCAATGTGACCTGCTGCACCTGAACGCTTTTTTATATTTACCAATGCGGAATGATGGCAGAGGTAATTTACTTGTGGCGGCTGCCGATCCAATGGATGAAAGACTTCAGGGCTATTTGGAAGTAAAGTTTAATTCTAAGATTAAACTGGTTGCAGCTTCCGATTTGGATATTACCTGGATGGTGCACAAGCTAAGAGGGGAGTATTATGTAAAAGAGTCGGTGTTTAGCTTGATGCGCAAGGATCCGGATAGTTCTGGACTAACTACTTTTACAGATGCGCAGTTGGTGTTTATTTTTATTGCCATCGCCATCGCTTTCATTTTATTGACTTACAATTTTGTCAACAGCTTTATTTTCTTTAACCTGTTTTTCAGTTTTGTCTTTTTATTTTCTATTGTATTTAAATTATACATCGCATTAAAAGGGTCTAAGTACGAATTGGTGGAAGTGGTTACCAAAGAAGAAGTAAAAGCTGTTCAGAGTGACACCCTTCCTGTTTACACGATTCTTTTGCCAGTTTATAAGGAAGATAAATTGATTCGTAAATTAATCTGGAATCTTCGAAGCCTGGATTATCCAAGAGGAAAGCTCGACGTTAAATTGCTGATTGAAGAAGACGATGATAAAACCCTGAATGCCGTACGTAACCTGGATTTTCCGGCTAACTTTGAAACGATTGTGGTTCCCTTCCACATGCCAAAAACAAAGCCCAAAGCCTGTAACTACGGATTGTTCTTTTGCAAAGGAACCTATTTAACCATCTATGATGCAGAAGACGTTCCAGATTCAGATCAATTAAAAAAAGTAGTGACTTTATTCAGAAAGCTTCCCAAAGACTATGTGGTATTGCAGGGAGCTTTAAACTATTTTAACAAGAATGAGAACCTGTTGACCCGCATGTTCACTTTGGAATATTCTTATTGGTTCGATTACATGTTGCCGGGACTTCAATCACTGGACGTTCCGATTCCATTGGGGGGTACATCGAATCACTTTAAATTAGACAAACTGAAGGAACTGGGTGGATGGGATCCTTTTAACGTTACAGAAGATGCCGACTTAGGGGTGCGCGTATTTGAGAAAAGATATAAAGTGGGTGTAGTAAATAGTACTACTTTAGAAGAAGCCAACAATGAGCCATTTAATTGGATTCGTCAACGCTCTCGCTGGATTAAAGGGTATATGCAAACCTTATTAGTGCATATGCGAAATCCTGCCAAACTGGTAGGTAAAATTGGATGGAGAGGATTTTTCGGATTCAACTTCTTCGTAGGTTTTACTCCTATTACTTTCTTATTGTATCCTGTATTGCTTGGATTTTATATTGTATACCTTGTTTTTGATTTGCAGACTGTTCGCGTTTTGTTCCCTGACTGGGTATTGTATATTTCTATTTTCAACTTTGTGGCAGGGAATACATTGATGATTTATGTAAATATGCTAGCCGTATTTAAGCGCAGATTTTATGAGTTGATATTGTTTGCCCTTGTAAATCCTTTTTATTGGTTAATGCACTCTATTGCAGCGTACAAAGGATTATGGCAGTTGATTTATAAGCCATTTTACTGGGAAAAAACCAATCATGGATTAACGAAAGTATCTCATTCATCCGCTGCTGCAACCGTGGTAGCCAATGCCAATGAAACCTAATGAAATTTAGTAGTCAGAAAATACGGATTATTTCTTTGCTGCTGGTCATTTATTATGTGATCCTGGCCTGGCTGTTTAATAGAATTGGATTTGAACACTCAGAAAGATTGTTCTATGCCGAAAAACTAAAGCTCTTATTTGAGTATAACGAGAATACGCTTTTAACCCTCGGTACAACTTTTCCTACAACTTCTTTTTTAATCAATATTCTTTTTACTCCTTTCGGGTATTTATTTGCGCCGGTGGCTTCTTCCATTGTCTTGATGTCTTTCCTGTTTTTCTTTATGGCCAAAGACATCAACGGCTCTGAGTTGCCTTCGCGTACCCTGATGTTTGCTTTGCTAGTTTTGTTCTTGGTTCATCCGCAGTTTATTTTTGCGGCAACAAGCGGAAGAAACATTGCAGCAATCATGCTCTTCACGTACATGCTGTTTAGAAGTTTATTCTTTTATTATAAAAACCAGACTACTTACTATTTATCACTTGCAAGTTTGTATTTAGGTGCATTGATATTCTCTGAAGTAAAATTTCTCTGGTTAATTCTGGGCTTTCTTCCTTTTGTAGTTTTGGTAGGGATTGAAGGGATTAAAACTGCCAAGGGAGAACCAGTGGTCTTTCAATATTTTCAGGCGCTGAACAATCGGTCACTTCGTCGTAAACTGGTGAACAGGACGGTTTCCCTGTATTTTATTCTGTATCTATTGCCATTGGCGGCTATTTTCCTTTTCCGTGTTTTGAATGAATCTCATGCAGGCGATCCTACTTACTTCTTAAGTTCTCAGTATTCTAACTGGAGGGTTACCGGGGTCTCATCCATTACCAATATATTAGAAAGGGGATATGGAGATAACCTGAATAAACAGACTCAGATTATTTTTCCATTGTTTACTGTTTTACTTGCTCCTATTTTTCTTTCTGCGCTCATGTTGTTCAAGGGGAAACTGTATGAATTACTAACCTTATTTACTCCTTTGATATTTGTATCCATCGTAATGATTGATATTCAATTTTACATGACAATCGAGTATTATGTACTGATACCTGTAATGGCTTTTGTTGCATTTAGTTTTGCCAGTATGGTTAAACTAAACAGATTTATGTCATCAGTTATTATTCTGGTTGGTACGTTTCTTACGTTAATTGGTGGCTTCTATTATTTTAGTGAAACATCCGATTTTGAAGAACAACGTTTTGTGAAAATGGTAACGAACACATCGGAATGGTTTTCTGCTAAAAAGGATTCAGAAGAGAAACAGCTAGCCGATTATATAGCTTCTGTTAAATCTCCTTCCAGACCTGTGTTGATTGATGATGCGGCGGCATACGGTGTGGTAGCTTATTTACCAACCTTAGATGGTTTGGTAATGCCATTACAGAAGAATTTTATTACAGTAATTGAAAACCCTGCATTGTCAGTAGAGTACATTTTAATTGCTAAGCGGCACAATCTAAAGCACAATTTTACAGCGATGAACGCGTACAATATGGTTGTAATGAAAGACCGGTTGAACCTAAGGTCCAACCGGGTCTTTGAAACAGAAAACTGGATTGTTTATTCAATTAGATAAGCTGCAAATACTTTTTTATTTAGTTTCTAATAGGTCTTCCGCTTTTCAATACGCTTTGAATTCTTTCCAGTGATTTCTTTTCACCACAAAGGCTTAAGAAAGCTTCTCTTTCTAAATCGAGTAAGTATTGTTCGCTTACCAGTGTTTGTGCACTTAAATCGCCACCACACATTACATAAGCCAGTTTACGAGCTACCAATGCATCGTGATCGGTTGCATATCCACCTCTCCACATACCATTGATACCCGCTAGCATAGCACCTAATCCAGATTTACCTAATACTTTAATATCGGTTCTTTGCACAGGTGTGTTGTAACCTGCTTCGTGTAATTCCAATACAGACTTCTTGGCTTCCGCAATTCTCCTTCCAATGTTCATCACAACTTCATCCTGCCCCTGTCTTAATATGCCCATTTCAAATGCCTCTTGAGCCGAAGTGGCCACTTTGGCTGTTGCAATAGAGAAGAACCTTTTCTTTAGTGTATTGGTTTCCGGTTCGTCTTCGTGTAATTCGTCACTGGCTCTTAATGCAAACTCTTTGGTTCCGCCACCACCAGGAATTAAGCCCACACCAAGTTCTACCAGACCAATATATGTTTCAGCAGCCGCACAAACTTTGTCTGCATGTAAGTTCATTTCGCAACCTCCACCCAGTGTAAGTCCATGGGGAGCAGTAACAACAGGCACACTGGAATAACGTAAACGCATCATGGTGTTTTGGAACATGCGGATAGCCATATCCAGCTCATCGTATTCCTGTTCAATCGCTAACATGAATATCATACCCACATTGGCACCTGCGCTAAAGTTAGGTCCTTCGTTGGCTATTACCAGCCCTTTAAAGCTTTCTTCTGCTTTGCTTATGGCTTTGTTAACGCCTTCGAGTACTTCGCCACCCATGCTGTTCATTTTGGTGCTCCATTCTAATCCTGCTACTCCATCTCCAATATCATACATTCTGCAGGCACTGTTTTTCCAAATGATTTTATCGCTATGGTTCTTTAGTATCAGGAATGATTCGCCGCCTGGAATGGCTTTGTACATTTTACTGGCTACATCGTAATACATGCGTTTTCCATTTTCTACCTTGTAGAAATGGGTAGCACCAGTTGCGAGCATTTCTGAAACCCATGGTGCAACGCTATAACCCGCTGCCTGCATGGCTTCTACGGTTTTGGCAACCCCAACTGTGTCCCATGATTCAAAGGCGCCGATTTCCCATCCAAAGCCAGCCATCATGGCGTCGTCTACTCTATACAATTCATCGCTGATTTCAGGAATTCTGAATGAAATATAAGAGAACAAAGAGAAATGAAAAGCCCTGTAAAATTCACCCGCTTTATCAGGTGCCGCACTTAACATTTTTATTCTTTGCTTTAAATCTTCAACAGGTTTGGCTGCTTCAAGACTTGAAAATTTTGGCTTTGTTCGTGCACCATATTCCATGGTTTGCAAATTCAGGGTAAGAATTTCCTTGCCGGAAGCAGATTTGATTTTCTTGAAAAACCCTTGACCAGTTTTATCTCCCAACCAATTATTGGCTGTTATTTTTTCTAACCAGGAAGGGATGGTAAAAATGGTTTTTGCTTCGTCGTTCGGGCAGTTGTCTGCAACGCCTTTGGCTACTTTCACTAATGTATCAATACCTACTACATCCGCAGTTCTGAATGTAGCCGATTTAGGTCTTCCAATGATTGGGCCGGTTAATGCATCAATTTCATCAACGGTTAATCCCTGCTTCTCCATAATATGGAAAATACTCATGATGCTGAATACGCCAATTCTGTTGGCAATGAATGCAGGCGTATCCTTACACAATACAGTTGTTTTTCCTAAGTGTACATCACCATAGTGCATTAAGAAATTGACTACCTCAGGATCCGTAAATGGCGTAGGAATAATTTCCAGTAATCTTAAGTAGCGCGGAGGATTAAAGAAGTGTGTTCCACAGAAATGCTTTTTAAAATCATCGGATCTGCCTTCTGCCATCATATGAATAGGAATCCCTGAAGTATTGGAAGTGATAAGGGTTCCCGGCTTTCTGAATTTTTCTACTTTTTCATAAATCAGTTGCTTGATGTCTAGTCTTTCAACTACTACTTCTATAATCCAGTCGCAACCAGCAATGTCTTTTAGGTTATCATCAAAGTTGCCAGTAGTTATTCTGTTCACCACAGACTTGGTAAAAACAGGAGAGGGGTTGCTTTTAACAGCTGATGCCAACGCATCATTTACCAACTTGTTTCTTTCTGCTGGTTTTGTACTTTCTGCTGCAGCTGCTGGAACCATATCCAGCAATAATACGGGTAGTCCAATCCCTGCAAAATGGCAGGCAATTCTTGACCCCATTACACCACTTCCGAGTACGGCAACTTTTTTGATAGAACGTTTCATTGTTGAAATATTTATGGCGAAATTAGTTAGCTATGCAACTATTTTCCGAAGATAAGGTAAATTTTTACCGAAGGGACTTTAATAAGAAAAAAAATATCGTTAAAGCCCTTGAGCCTTATGGGCAAAAAAAATATCAAATCTTTCTGACTGAAAAATTTGATATTAATAAGCTGGTTTTTCTTTGAGGTCACTCTTCAGATACGGCAGCACCTTTGTATGCAAAATACAAGCAAACTAGGTAAACTGCTAATAGTACGTATACTAGCATAATCGGGGGGGATTTTGATTACTAATTTATATAGAAATTCTTTTCAGTTTCAATATTTATTGTTAACATCTGTGGAAAATGACAAATGCATGGCAATGATTCTAATATTTAACCAAAAAATGCAAGGTTTTGTTCATAGTGTCCGTAGAAACGATTAAAGGATGGGTGCACAAACGATTTATCAACCGCTGTTTGGGGATTTTTGCCATTTAAAATTTTGCCCTTTTCTTTCATTGTGTTCAACGTATTTTTGAGAAATGGAGATAAAAGCCAATACAATTGCTCACCTGGCCAACCTGAGCAGGTTGCATATTGCTGAATCACAGATGGAGCAATACCAGCAAGACCTTCAGAAAATGGTGGCATTTATTGAAAAGCTCAACGAACTGGATACCGAAGGGGTTGCTCCGCTTCGGGATATGACAGCTTCATCTGCTTCCTTTACAACAGCTTCTTCTGTGTTAAGAGAGGATAGCGTTAAAGGGAGCCTTGCTTTGGATGAGGCGTTGCAAAATGCACCTGTATCTCATTCCCCTTATTTTATTGTACCCAAGGTCATTAAAAAATAATGTTAATTATGTCTACTGAATCCATCATACACCTAGAAGGAATTGAAAAAAGTTATTTCATGGGTAACCAGGCAATTCCTGTTTTAAAGGGAATTAATCTGGATATTTTCAAAAACGAATACGTAGCCCTGATGGGACCTTCTGGTAGTGGTAAGAGTACCCTGATGAATATCCTTGGCTGTTTGGATTCACCTACAGGAGGAAAATATATTCTGAACGGGAAAGACGTAAGTAAGATGGAAGATGATGATCTGGCCGAGGTTAGAAATACGGAAATTGGTTTCGTGTTTCAGCAGTTCAATTTATTGCCTCGTTTAACGGCGGCAGAAAACGTGGCACTTCCCTTGATTTATGCTGGTGTATCCAAGAAAGAAAGACATGAAAGAGCAATGGCTGCATTAGAAAAAGTAGGCCTTGCCGAAAGATCGCACCACAAGTCTAATGAGCTCAGCGGCGGACAAATCCAAAGGGTGGCGATTGCCCGTGCTTTGGTGAACAATCCCTCCATACTATTGGCCGATGAACCTACCGGTAACCTAGACTCCAAAACTTCTGTTGAAGTAATGCATATTTTCGGAAAATTACAGGAAGCTGGTAATACGGTGGTATTGGTAACCCATGAAGAAGATATTGCTGCTTATGCACGTAGAGTGGTTCGTTTAAGAGATGGATTAGTGGAGAGCGATACAACAAAATAGTATATTGCCGAACATTTGAGCAGTTCTGTTGTAATGATTCCTCAGCGTACAAACTATGGCGATTAAGATATATACCAAAACAGGCGATTTAGGCAAGACTTCATTAATAGGTGGTACCAAAGTACCCAAAAGTCATATCAGAATAGATACATACGGAACGGTGGATGAATTGAACTCCTGGATAGGAGTCGTGAGCGACCTTACACCCGATGAACATATTAAAGTGGTCCTGAAAGAAATTCAGGATCGTTTGTTTACTGTTGGCTCTTCGTTGGCCTGTGACCCGGAGAAAGAACCCCTGATGAAAATTCCTGACTTAAAGGAATCAGACATTGTTTTTCTGGAAAAAGAGATTGATCAGATGAACGACAGTTTACCTGCCATGAAATTCTTTGTACTACCTGGAGGGCATTTGGCTATTTCTCAAACGCATGTAGCACGCTGCGTATGCCGCAGAGCAGAACGTTGCTGCGTGAACATGCAGGAGCAGGATATATTTGTTGAACCCCTTGTAATTAAATACCTGAATCGGTTAAGCGATTATTTATTTGTTTTGTCCAGATACATCGGACATCAGATGGGTGTGGCTGAAATTCCCTGGAAGCCGCGCGTTTAAATAATCAGGCCGTCCTTCATGTGCAGGGTTCTGTGGCTTAGCCCGGCCAATTCTTCGTTGTGTGTAACAATTAAAAAGCTGGTTCCCATCTCCTGATTGATGCGGGTAAACAGCTGGTGCAATTCTCTGGCATTGGTACTATCCAGATTGCCTGTAGGCTCGTCTGCAAATACTATCAAAGGTTCGTTTATCAAGGCCCTGGCTACTGCCACCCGCTGCTGTTCGCCGCCGGAGAGTTCGTTGGGTTTGTGGTGGGTACGATCTTTCAGCCCTAATAAATCTAATAATTGTAATGCCCTTTCTTTTACTGCTGCATTGCTTTTATTGGCTATCCAACCCGGTATGCTTACGTTTTCTAGGGCATCAAACTCTGGTAACAAATGGTGAAACTGAAAAATAAAACCCATGTTCAGGTTCCTGAAATGAGCCAGATCTTGTGTATTCATGCCCAATAAATCCTGCTCATTAACCATAATTTTTCCGCTGTCCGGCCGATCTAGGGTCCCTAAAATATGGAGCAGGGTGCTTTTGCCAGCCCCCGAAGAACCTACAATACTGACCATTTCTCCTTTTTGGATGCTGATATCAACCCCTTTTAACACTGCAAGGTTTCCGAATTTTCTGGTAATGGCTGTAGCTTTCAGCATGTATTGGGCTTTTTTAAGATCCGTAAATTAACCTTTTTTGGTGGTATCATTTATACGGTTACTTTTGCAAAAATAATCGAGACTATGTTTTGGACATTAGAATTAGCAAGTTATTTAGAAGAAGCTCCCTGGCCTGCTACCAAGGATGAGTTGATCGATTATTCTATCCGCAGTGGTGCGCCATTGGAAGTGGTAGAAAATCTACAAGAATTAGAAGACGAAGGAGAAGTGTACGAAAGCATAGAAGATATCTGGCCTGATTATCCAAGTCAGGAAGACTTTATGTTTAACGAAGACGAGTATTAATAATACGCTTCACGTATAAAAAAAGATGGCTAACTGATTCGTCAGATAGCCATCTTTTGCTTGTATGCAATCCTTTATTGCTTGGGCTTTGCAGGGAATGTCATCTTGAAATAGAATAACATCAATGCAAGTGCTAGTACAATCATGTTGGCTGCCAATACTGGTCCACTCTTTACATTAACTGCATAAATTAACCATACAATACAGCTGGTAATTACAATAAGTATCATCCAGATACTTAAATCACCAACACTTTTGCTTTTCCATGCCAACCAAACCTGCGGCATAAATGTGATAGCACTTAAGAAAGCTCCAAAATATCCTAACAGATCTACTAAATTCATACACTTCATTTGATGTATCCTTATGGATACGTTTGATATTAATTGGTTTTGCTTTATTCTTTTGCTTGTTGTTTATTCTTGATTGGCAATCCCTAATTTTTCCATTACTTCCATGCTAACGCCAGTTGTAGAATATCCTCCGTCGTGGAAAAGATTTTGCATGGTTACCATTTTGGTTAAGTCTGAGAACAAGGTAATACAGTAGTTGGCACAATCTTCTGCACTTGCATTACCCAAAGGAGCAACGGCTTCTGCAAAATCATAGAAGTCGCCAAATCCTTTGATACCAGTACCGGCAGTGGTTTTGGTTGGAGATTGTGAAACGGTATTAATACGTACTTTCTTTTCTAATCCATAATGATATCCAAAACTTCTGGCAATGGATTCAAGCATTGCTTTAATGTCTGCCATATCTGTATAGAAAGGGAAGGTTCTTTGTGCTGCCATATAAGTAAGTGCAACAACAGAACCCCATTCATTAATGGCATCTAATTTCTTGGCAACTGCCAGCATTTTATGAAAAGACATGGCAGATACATCAATACCTTTCATGAAATAATCATAATTGGATTCAGTATAAGGAATCTTCTTGCGAATGTTTACACTCATACCAATGGAGTGTAGTACAAAGTCTATTTTACCACCCAGGATTTCCTGTGACTGCGTAAATAAATTTGTTAGTTCTTCTGTGCTGGTTGCATCGGCAGGAATAATCTGAGAACCGGTTTTTTCAGCCAGTTTATTGATTTCGCCCATGCGCATGGCAATAGGAGCATTGGTTAGTACAAATGTTGCACCTTCTTCGTGTGCTTTCTCTGCTACTTTCCACGCAATTGAGTTTTCATCAAGCGCTCCGGTAATGATACCACGCTTACCTTTTAATAAATTGTAGGCCATACAAGTTTAATTTAAGTGCCGAATATACGAATCATTTCTTTGGCATTCTCCAGGGCTGCTGCTGTAGGCTTTTCGCCACTCAGCATCTGCGCAATGGCATGAATGCGTTCTTCGGTACTGAGTAATTTAATATTGGTCTTGATTTGATTGTCTTTGTTTTCCTTGTATACAAAATAATGTGCATTGGCTTTACCTGCAATCTGTGGTTGATGGGTAATACAGATAATCTGACGGTTACCTGCCAGTTCCTGCATAATAATGCCCACTTGTTTGGCTGCTTCTCCGGATATACCAGTATCAATCTCATCAAAAATCAGGGTAGGCAAATCAATCTTCTGTGCCACCAGCGATTTAATGCAAAGCATCAGTCTGCTCAATTCACCTCCACTGGCCACTTTGCGGATGGGCTCGAAGCGATTGCTTTTGTTGGCATCAAAAAGGAGTTCTACATTTTCTACTCCGTAAGCCGACAAAGGAATGGTTTGCAAGTTTACTTTTATTTGTGCATTCGGCATGCCTACCTGTTTCAATAGGGCATTCACAGATTTTTCAAATCCTTCTATCACCAATTTTCTGGATGCAGTAATTTGTTTGGCCGTCTGTTTTAACTGGTGCATTAAATCGTTGGCAGCAACCTGCTTCGCAAGTATTGCTTCATCAATTGCAACGGCTTCAAATAATTTATTCGATAATGCTGTCTGAATTTCCAGCAACTCGGCAGTTGTAGTTACGCCATGTTTTTTCAACAGTTTATATCCCTCACTAATGCGCTGATTTACCCAATCAATTTTTGCTGCATCAAAATGAACATGATCATTAATTCTTTCCAGTTCATCGGCAATATCCTGCAATTCAATCTGACTGGCTTTTAATCTGGCAGATAATGCAGGAACTTCAGCAATCAAGGCTTCCAGTGATTGTAAGCTATTATTCAATTGTTTGATACGGGCAACAATGGGTTCTTCGGAATTGGCAATTTCGAAAGAAACTTTTTCCAATACTGTTTTTATTTCTTCGGCATTGGTTAATAGTTTTAATTCCTCTTCCAGTTGCTCCAACTCATTTTCTTTTAAGGCAAGTGATTCCAGTTCATTACATAAGTATTGATTGTAATCGGCTTCTTTTTGCAGTGCAGCTTTCTGTTCCTGCAAGGCATTATAGTCGGCCAATACCTGCGTCCATTCCCTGAAGTATTGCTGATGTGTTTGAAGGATGGCTTCGTTGCCTGCCAACGCATCAATCACCATTCTTTGAAAATCGCTGTCCCCTAATTCAAGCGTATCAAATTGCTGGTGCAAGTCTACCAGTAAACCTGCCAGTGCTTTTAATTGCTGTAAAGTGGCTGGAGTATCATTTATGAATGCGCGTGATTTTCCATTGCTGGCAATTTCTCTGCGGATGGTAATAAATGAAGCATTGACATCTTCAAGATCATTGGCAGATAAAAATTCGCTGACCGCTTTTTTTTGACCTGCCAGAAACTGGCCCTCTATAATGCATTTGCGCTCCTTATTTACGAGAACATTGGTGTCGGCTCTTTCGCCAAGGATTAAACTCAAAGCGCCCATCAAAATACTTTTTCCCGCACCTGTTTCTCCGGTAATGATGTTGAGCTGTTCGTTAAACTGAATAGTCAGTTCATCTATGATGGCATAATTTTGTATCGTTAATTCCTGCAGCAAGTTTCTTCTTTTTACTGGGGCAAGTTAACGAAGCTTACCCAAATTGGGCTTAGACTTTTGGCTAAAAAAAGCAGAAATTATAACTGTTCTGAAAGGGGGATTTAGTTCCCTTTGCAGCGGGCAATACCTGATTTGGCTTTCTGGTCCAGTGAATCCTTGTATTCATGCCCCTCCATATTCATGCATTGTTCATAATACTTGATGGCAGTGGCTTTATCACCTCTTTCTTCGTAGATCATTCCTATTTGCAAGGCAGCCCTTGCAGCATAATGTTCCCTTCTGTTTTCCCCCAGTTTAATGGCTACCAGGTAATTCCGGATGGCATCGTCCTTGCGACCCAAGTCGTCAAAGATCCTGGCTGCACGATAAGCAAAATCGAGTTTATCTTCTGTATTGATAAAGTCATTGGAAGTTTTTCCCTGTAACAGTTTATATGCTTCGGTATGATAGCCGCCATCACTTAACAATCTGGCTTTTAATAGCAAGGGGTTAGGCCAGTTATTTTCTTTGGCATCCCGGTTGGCTTTTTTATCTGCATCGGAAAGCGTTGACCCTTTGTTTATCGTTAATTTTCTAAATGCTTCTGCTTGTTGCGAATTACCCAACAGATAATATGCCCAGCTGATTTTCTGATAACTATCTTTCAGATAAAACTTTCCTTTGAACTGATTGGTAAATTGTTCAAAATGATGGATCGCTTCTTTCAGGTCCAGGTGATACAGATTGGCATACCCCAATTGAAAATCCCACACAGGAGTACTTAAATATTCAGCAGATTTATTTCTATGCAGAATGATGGATTTACATGCTGCTGCTTCTTTGTTGTTAAGGGAAAGATTGACCGCCATGAATGCATGTAAATGATTGTTGACCAGGTCTAACTTTTTATTTTCTACAAAGTCCAGCGCTTCTTTCTTTTCATTGGCAATATGAAATAATAAATACGGGTATATAAAACTGGCTTCAATAGAAAACTGTTTGGCCCAGTACTCATTGCTATTGGTGAATTCCTTCATCTTCCGCATTCCTTCTGTAACAGAACCTCGCATGCCCAGTAAATTTGTTAACCATTTGTAGCCTTTGGGAATGGTGCCCATTACCGATTCCAGCGCACCAAATACCATTTCGTTGGGGCTGAACTTTGGAAATTTTTTACGGTTTTCCTTGATGAGTAAATAGGCTTTGCGAATATCCCATCCGGCATCCCAGAAGTTTCCGAATTTAATTTGAACAGCCCCTCTTTGTAAACGAATCACCGACTGACTATACAGATAGAATGGACTTGATTTGTCTCCTTTGGCCAGGGCATCCAGTCGATTTTGCATAAGCCCCATTTGCCTGGTGTAATAGCCGGGGTCTTCGTTAAAGAACAGGGTATAAAAATCAATATAGTTCTCTAGTAATAGAGGAATTAGATTGTCGGGTTGTTGAAGGCTGATTTTTTGCAGTTGTTCTTCTGCTGTTTCAGTTTTGAGTTTATTGATTTCCTGATACGTCTGGAGACATGCTGCATTAAAATCAAATTTTTGCTGAGCACCTGCTGTAAACAGCGATGTAAGAAAGAATGCCAGGAAAAGTATGGGTTGCCTCACCCCCTAAAAATAAGAAAGGGCAGCCAATTGACTGCCCTTAAGTATGTTAAATGCACTATTTTATTTTGCTTCTACGCTGTCATTTAAATCAGCATCTACAAGGATACGTCCGCAGTTTTCGCAAACGATGATCTTCTTGTGTAAACGGATTTCGCTTTGACGTTGAGGAGGAATAGAGTTGAAGCAACCACCACATGCATCACGCTCAACTGCAACCACGGCCAATCCGTTTCTGTAGCTGTTTCTGATTCTGTCGTAGCTGTAAATTAAACGCTCATCAATATGTGCTCTTGCATCGGCACTGAAGCCATTCAATTCAGTTTCTTCTTTTACTGTATCTGCAATGATTTTTTCTAATTCACCTTTCTTATGATTTAAAACGCCCTCTTTAACTGCAACCATTTTCTTGGCGTTTTCCAATTGCTTTACTTTCTCAGCTAATTCTTCGTTGGCATCGCGGATATGTTTTTCGCAAAGCTTCACTTCTAATTGCTGCATTTCAACTTCTTTGTTGATAGCTTCAAATTCACGGTTGTTCTTTACGTTTTCGCTTTGCTTTTCGTACTTGGCAATCAGGGCTTCGCTTTCTTTGATTGCATTTTTCTTGCTTTCAATGAATTCGCTGATACCGTTGATTTCTTCTTCGATACGAGTTTGACGGGCAGTTAACCCTTGTATTTCATCTTCAAGGTCGCTTACTTCCATTGGAAGTTCACCTTTTAATACCTGAATTTCATCTAGTTTGCTGTCAATCTTTTGTAAACGTAATAGGTTTACTAGTTTTTCTTCAACGGAGAAATCTTTTACAGATGCCATATCGTGTTGGTAGTTATAAAGTTTATCCTAAAAAATATCGTACAGGATTTGTCTGCACGGTGGTTTTAAGGACGGCAAAGTTAGGGAATTTAGCGGTTATTAGCGAAAAAAGCAGGTCAATCGTATATTGTTCGCTTTCCCAGTGCCCAATATCGGCAAGAACTAGCTTTTTGTCTGCATCAAAAAACTCGTGGTATTTAATGTCTGCACTGATATAACAGTCGGCTCCGGCTGCAATGGCATCCTTGATCAAGAAGCTGCCTGCTCCACCACAAATAGCGATTTTTTGGAGCTTTTTACCCAAAAACGGGGTGTGTTTGACCATTTTTAGCCCAAAAACCTGAGAAATATGACTTAAAAAAGCTTTTTCTTCCATGGGGGATGGCAACTGTCCGACGATGCCAGACCCTACTCTTTGGTTTACATTTTTTAAAGGAACCAGGTCGTAGGCTACTTCTTCATAGGGGTGAGCGGCTTTCATGGCAGCCACCACCTGCGACTCCAGATAGCTGGGTACAATAACTTCAAGTCGGGTTTCTGCTACCGATTCCCGAATACCCGGGGTGCCGATGGTTGGGTTAGAGAGCGCTGATCCGCGGAAAGTTCCCATCCCCTCAGAACCAAAACTGGTTTCTGCATATTCTCCTATATGACCTGCCCCTGCAGCAAACAATGCTTCCTGAACTTGTGACAAATGCGGGGTAGGAACAAAAGTGATGAGTTTTGTTAGAATGGACGTTTTTGGTTGCAGGATGCTACAATTGTTAAGGCCAATTTTTTCTGCAATCACCGAGTTCACTCCACCCCAAACATTATCCAGATTGGTATGGATGGCATAGATAGCAATATCATTTTTTATGGCATAAATAATGGCTTCCTCTACATAATTTTTACCGGTTATTTTGGTTAACCCTTTGAATACTATAGGATGGTGCGCTACTACCAGATTTGCATTCTTTTCCCTGGCTTCTATCAATACTTCCAGCGTAGCATCCAGGGTACATATTGCGCCCGAGCATTCCCATTGCGCATTGCCTGTGATTAAACCGGCATTATCGTAAGACTCCTGATAAGCTAGTGGGGCGAAGCTTTCGAGCGATCGGATTATTTCGAGGATTTTCATAGAACGAATTTAGCGATAGGTTAAGAACTTTCCCCGAATTTCGTTTTCTATTATTTCGCTATGGCAGATGCACATTTTCTTTTTAGTGATGGCAAAGTTTTGAAACAGGACAAGCTCCTGATTTCTCCCAATAACCGTTCTTTTCGTTACGGTGATGGTTTTTTTGAAACGATGAAATGGTGTAAGGGAAAGGTTTTGCTGGAGTCATTGCATAGCGAACGCTTGATGACTACGCTCGAAAAATTAAAGTTTAAGCCACCTTCCTTTTTTACTTCAGACTATATTTTTGAAGCCATACAGGAACTGGTGAAAAAAAACCAACACCATGCTTTGGCTAGAATCCGCGTAACCATTTACCGTGGAGATGGCGGTATTTACGATCCCCAGAATCATTTTCCGCACCTGTTGATACAGAGCTGGGAACTGAATGAATCGAACAATAAGTTGAATGAAAATGGGTTGACCATTGGGATTTTTAAAGAAGCGGTGAAACAGGCCGACCACTATTCATTATTAAAAACAAATAATTATCTGGGCTACGCCATGGCCGCTTTGTGGGCAAAGGAAAATCATTTGAATGATGCATTGTTGTTGAATCAGCAGGGCAATATTGCGGATGCAACCATTGCCAATATTTTTTTAGTACAGAATGGATTGATTACAACCCCTGCATTGTCGGAAGGTCCGGTAGGAGGGGTTATGCGTAAATATGTACTGACGCAGCTTCGTGAAAAAGGATATGAAGTAAAAGAGGGGATAGTTACTGCAGAAGACCTGGCTAATGCATCTGAAGTATTTTTAACCAATGCCATTTATGGGATGCGCTGGGTAAAGCAGTGCGAAAAAAATGCTTACGACCACCAGTTGGTACCTGTATTGTATAGAGAAATCATTAAGCCAATGTTCTAATATTTACTTCATTAGGCATTAAGCTATTGGATTTTCTTGCGATTTCAATTCTGGAAATCCCACTGTTATGTGAACTTTTTTGCTTGGTTTCTGTTGAATGACAAATCGTTTTAATGAAGCCCTCTGTAAACATTATCTGGTTCAGAAGAGACCTGAGACTTTCTGATAATGCCGCTTTATACCATGCCTTGCGTGCAGGCATCCCGGTATTGCCCGTTTTTATTTTTGACCAAAATATTTTGGATCAGTTAGAAGATAAAAAAGACAAACGTGTGGCTTTTATTCACGGGGCTATTACTGAAATGCAGACTCAGTTGGTGAGAATGGGATCGAGCATGCAGGTATTTTACGGGAAGCCCATGGAGGTATTCGGGAAACTGTTTGAGCAGTATACTATCGGTGCTGTTTTTACCAATCATGATTACGAACCTTATGCCATAGAGCGGGATACTGCCATTGCTTCTTTACTTTCAGAAAAATCAATTGGGTTCAATACATTTAAAGACCAGGTGATTTTTGAAAAATCGGAAGTGACCAAAGACGATGGGAAACCATACACAGTTTTTACCCCCTACTCCCGAAAATGGAAAGCAAAACTGAATGCCTTTTATTTAAAGGCGTATCCCACAGAAAAATATTTCAAGCATTTTTTTCAGCAAGCTCCAGTGGCTATACCGAGTCTCAATTCTATGGGTTTTGAAGCAGTGGAAGCCGTATATCCTTCCAGGGAATTAAACCAGGAAATTGTAATGAAGTATAGTCAGAACAGAGACTTTCCTGCACTGGATAATGGAACATCTAAAATGGGGGTGCACCTACGCTTTGGTACCGTAAGTATTCGCAAAATTGCTACGTTAGCGGCAGGGTTGAACGAAACCTTTTTAAATGAATTAATCTGGAGAGATTTTTATCAGATGATACTATGGCATTTTCCTAAAGTGGGTAAAGGGCATGCATTTAAAGCTGAGTATGATAAAATAAAATGGCGCAATAACGAAGAAGAGTTTCAAAAGTGGTGTGAGGGAAAAACTGGCTATCCTATTGTGGATGCGGGCATGAGAGAGTTGAATACTACCGGATTTATGCACAATCGCGTTCGTATGATTGTTGCTTCTTTTTTAACCAAGCACTTATTAATAGACTGGCGTTGGGGGGAAGCATATTTCGCTTCCAAGTTGCTCGATTTTGATTTATCAGCAAACAATGGCGGATGGCAATGGGCAGCCAGCAGCGGTTGTGATGCGGCACCTTATTTCCGCGTTTTCAATCCTTACCTGCAAACCGAAAAGTTTGACAAGGAATTCAAATACATTAAAAAGTGGGTGCCGGAGTTTCAGGAGTTTACCTATCCCAAGCCGATTGTGATTCACGAAATTGCACGCAAGCGCGTTCTTGAAACTTATGCTGCTGCGTTGAAGCCTGCTTAAAAGGAATGCCTGACACAAAAATCTGCTCTGCAATCCCCTTTCAGGGTCTTAAATGAGCAGATTTTGTGTGTCCAGACATTCCATCATAAAATGCTTACTTCGCTGCAACATTTTTTGAAGTCTTAAATGTGAAGAATTTTTTTATATACACAGCCATTAGATTATACGGCATTCAACGCAGCAGATGTGCTTAAGCTTTTCTTTTCTATTTTAGCGTTTTAATTAATCGTTCATTATGAAATTGATATTTTTCGTTTTTGGTTTCTTTGCAGTTGTTGCTTCTCAAGCGCAACATGAAAATCATACTACTCCTGTAAGTTCTACCAATGCACAGGCTAAGAGTCCGCGCAAAACAGCTATGGCTCAAGTTGGAAAGAATCATGTACATATTGATTATGGCTCCCCTAGTGTACGTGGCAGAAATATATGGAATGGCTTGGTTGCTTACAATCAGGTGTGGGCTACTGGTGCACACAAAGCCACATGGATTGATTTCTCAACTGACGTAATGCTTGAGGGTAAAAAAATCTCGAAAGGGAAATATGGTTTTTTCACTATCCCTGGTAAAGACGAGTGGGTGCTTATATTGAGTAAAGACTGGGACATGCATTTAGCGGATGCATACAAGCCTGAAAATGACGCATTCAGAATTACAGTAAAGCCAACCATCAATAAGGATTTAACAGAAGCCTTAACTTATAAGGTTATTAAGAACTCTGATAAAGATGGTAGAATTGAAATGTCTTGGGAATACATCACTGTTGCATTGCAGTTTGAGAATCTTAAATAAGTTTTTTTGGGCGGAATAATTTTTTTCTTCGCTGCAATCCTTCTTCGAAGTATTAAATGCTCAGAAAAAAATTATTTCAGCCCAATCTTCAATCTAATACTGTCTTTTAAGATTAATCAATTGCCTCGCTGATGCGTTCTGGGCAGTTTTTTATTTCTCTGAAAATTAGCTGACATGCATATTGATGCCGATTAATTAGCTTTCAAATAATGTGTGAAGAAATGATTTGCTTAAATATATTTTTCGAGCATTTAAAATTCTGAAAGGGAATTGCCATGTAATAGTAGATGCTTCACGAGTAAATTTTCCTGACGAGCATTTAATACTTCGAAGAAGGATTGCCGCGAGGAGGGGAAATTTACTCATGAGGTTAATACGTTTACCGCAGCAAGCCCGTCTTCTCCAAGGTCAAGCGAATAATCATTCACATAAAGGTCAATATGCTGCCGCATTACATCCTCACTCATTTCCTGCGCATGAGCTACAACATAGTCTGATACAGCCGGATAATTACTAAATGCGAATTCAATACTTTTTTTAATTAAGCTATCTACTTTTTTTACCAGAGCGGCATCCAGCGTTTTCTTTGCAATAATTCCACCCAAAGGGATGGGCAATCGCTTGGTTTGTTCCCAGTAATTTCCCAGATCAATTATTTTTCTTAAGCCCTTTGACTCATAAGTGAATCTGTTTTCATGAATAATTACGCCCGCATCTACTTCTCCGTTTAATACGGCGTTTTCAATTTCATGAAATACTTTGAACACTTTCTTTTTTGCCTTTGGATATGCCAGACTGAACAACAAATGTGCGGTAGTGTTTTCACCGGGTATGGCAATGGTCATTTCATTAATGGCGTCAGGGCTGTAATCCAATAATTTAGCTGGTTTGGTAATTAACAATGGACCAACCCCTTTTCCTAATGCGCCTCCGCTGTTGAGTAATTGGTATTGCTCTCTCACTTTACTCCAGACCCCATAACTAATTTTTGAAAAATCCATTTTGCCTGCAATGGCCCATTCATTCAGGGTTTGCACATCTTCGAGGAATACTTCAAATATGATTCCCTCTGTGTCAATTTTCTGATTGACCAATGCATCAAATATAAAAGTATCGTTGGGGCAGGGTGAAAAGGCCAGTGTACATTTCATAGGTTATTTCAACTGATATAGTTTATCAACGTATTGCAGGAGTGTTTTGTTGAGTAGCTCAATGCTCTCTTTCATCAGCCATTTGCTCTTATCTCTTTCGCCCACATAATTGGATATGGCTCGGATTTGTATAAACGGGATGCCTGTTTCTCTACCAACATAGTGCAGGGCGGCACCCTCCATACTTTCTGTTACGGGGTTGTATTTTTTTTCGAGCTTTTTAATAAGGGTCTGATCAGTACTGATCTGGTTCACGGTTATCGCATCTACTTCTGGTAGTCCTAATAGGTTGTAGTTTTTTAACCAGGGGTTGGGGAGCTTTCTTTTTTCAAAAGGATGATAGCTGCTTTTCTCCAGCTTTAGATCGAATATATCTTTCCAATGTCCTTTTTCCATTACACCTGTATCACCCAATTGCTCATTGTTGATGACCACGATTTTTCCGGGTGCTGTTTTTTTGTGAAAACTTCCTGCGATTCCTGCTTGGATAATTAAATCGGGCCTTTCTTCTATGGCAAGTCGGGTTAAGGCTACCGCAGCGGCTAATAATCCCACCCCTGACTGATAAAATTGTACTTTAATGCGCTGACTTTTGCCAGTGTAGAGATCGTTGATCCCCACGAATGCCGGCATCCATTCTCCGGTGGTTGCTGCTGTAATTACAACTCTCATAAACGTAAAGTTGACGAAAAACACGCAACTTTCTTCATTTTTGTACCTTTGCAAAAATTTTGAGCGAATGGTGTACCTGACCAGACAAGAACATTTTAATGCAGCCCATAAATTATTCAATCCTGCCTGGAGCAAAGAACGCAATGAGCAGGTGTTCGGGGTATGTGCAAATGAGAACTGGCATGGGCATAATTATGACCTCTATGTTACTATTAAAGGTACACCTGACCCGGATACTGGCTTTTTATTTGACGTAAAAGCCCTGAGCAAGCTCATCAAAACCCATGTGATTGACCATCTGGATCATAAGAACCTGAATATGGACGTGCCTTTTATGGCAGGAAAAATGTGCAGTACAGAGAACTTGGCCATGGCTATCTGGGAGCAACTGGCCCCTCATTTGCCTGCTCCTGTACAGCTACACTGCATCAAACTCTATGAAACACCTCGTATTTACGTGGAATATTTCGGATAACTGTTAAACTGTCAGGGTGGTTTTGAGGCTGTTGTTTAATCATTTTGAATAATGTTTAAACAAATGTCTTGCTTCTGCGTTATTATATCGTATTTCTGCCTTTTACGGTTGATTTGGTTTATGGTACGTAATTGGATAGGTTTACAGAACAATTCGTTTGGACACTTGATCAGCACACTTCTGAAACAGTACCAAACTAATAAAAGTTCAGCGTAGCTCAAGAAGGATTTAATATGAACAACAACAGAATCACTGTCTTCCGTAAGGAACATTTTAATGCTGCCCACAGGTTGCATAATCCCACTTGGTCGGCCGAGCGGAACAAGGCAGTATTTGGTTTGTGCAATAACGAAAACTTTCACGGCCACAATTACGAATTGATTGTGATGGTGAGTGGGGAAATTGATGCAGAAACTGGTTACCTGATTGATCTTAAAATACTGAGCGACTTAATTAAAGATGAGGTGTTAAACCGATTCGATCATAAAAATTTAAACCTGGATACCCAGGAATTTAAAAACTTAAATCCAACAGCAGAAAATATTGCAGTGGTTATTTACCAATTGTTAAGAGCGAAGCTGGAAGAGAAATATACCTTAAAAATCAGATTGTATGAAACAGAACGAAATTTTGTCGAATATCCGACTGAATGGTGATAAAATCGTTTTTAACGATGATGACTTGATTGACGAGATGGGAGATAATCATGTGAGTACTTCTGTAGATACTCCTATGGTTCCAACTGCTTTTGAAAAAACAGATGCCGAGAAAATCGCTATCATTCAGGAGCATTTCAAAGTCATCATGGAAACCCTTGGATTGGATTTAACTGACGATAGTTTAAAAGGAACGCCTAAGCGTGTTGCTAAAATGTACGTGCAGGAAATTTTCAGCGGTTTAAATCCTGCCAATAAACCTGCTGTTGCTTTATTCGACAATAAATACAAGTACAATGAAATGCTTGTAGAAAAAAACATTTCTTTCTACAGCAACTGCGAACACCATTTTGTTCCCATCATTGGAAAGGCCCACCTCGCATATATCAGCAATGGTAAAGTAATTGGTTTAAGTAAATTGAACCGCCTGGTTGAATTCTTTGCCAAGCGTCCGCAAGTGCAGGAACGTTTAACTGTACAAATTGCCAAAGAATTGCAGAAAGAACTAGGCACGGAAGATGTAGCCGTTGTAATTGATGCCAAACACTTATGTGTTGCGAGCAGAGGTGTGGAAGATGATACTTCTTCTACCATTACTTCTTTCTACGGAGGTAAGTTCAAAGAAGATAAACGCAAAGAAGAATTCCTTCGTTATTTAGAATTGAAGACTGAGTTTTAAAAAATCGTTTACTTTGCCATAAATTTTTAATTCATGGCAAAGCACGCTTTTGTTTTCCCCGGTCAGGGAGCTCAGTTTTCTGGAATGGGAAAGAACCTGTATGATGCACATTCTTCTGTAAAAGATTTGTTTGAACAAGCCAATGAAATACTTGGTTTTCGAATTAGTGATATCATGTTCACTGGTTCCGATGAAGCCTTGAAGCAAACTAATATTACTCAACCTGCTATATTTATTCACTCTGTAGCTGCATTCAAAACCATTGAAGGGGCTAATCCTGATATGGTTGCAGGCCATTCTTTGGGAGAATTTTCTGCTTTGGTTGCTAATGGAGTTTTGTCTTTTGACAAAGCTTTGCAACTGGTTAGTATTCGTGCGCAGGCTATGCAGAAAGCCTGTGAAGCCAATCCTTCTACCATGGCAGCTGTTTTAAATTTGCCTGATGAAAAAGTAGAAGAAATTTGTGCTGCTGTTCAGGCTGAAACAGGAGAAGTGGTGGTTGCTGCCAATTACAACTGCCCGGGTCAGCTGGTCATCAGCGGTTCGATTACTGCCATCGATCTTGCTTGTATTAGAATGAAAGAAGCTGGCGCAAAACGCGCTTTGGTACTTCCTGTTGGAGGTGCATTCCATTCTCCATTAATGGAACCTGCTAAAGCGGAATTGGCAGCTGCTATTGAATCTGCTGTTTTTAATTCTCCATCTTGTCCTGTATATCAGAACACGGTTGCCAAAGCTGTTAGCGATCCTTTGGAAATCAAAAACAATTTGATTAACCAGTTAACTGGTGCTGTTAAATGGACACAGAGCGTTCAGGCAATGGTTGCTGATGGTGCTTCCAATTTTACTGAATGTGGTCCAGGTAAAGTTTTACAGGGATTGGTGGGCAAAATTGCTGGTGCAAGCGTTACTACAAGTGGCGTTAGCTAATGTAGGGCAACCCCAATTAATTCATCTTAAGTGCCTTGAGTACACCGTTGTCCCATACAGGTAAGACGGCTCTTGTTCCTGTTGTGTAGGAGGCGATTCCGAATGTATCGTCGTAATCCCATACTGCCCAGCCTATACCAAATTTATTCAGATAGGTTGTTACATCTGATAAATATGTGATAATGCTTTCTGGGGGAGCTACTTTTTTGTGGACGCCAAACTCATTACAGATTACATCTACTTTTTTCTGTACACTCCAGTTGTATACCAGCTGCATCACTTTATTAATGGAGTCTGCTGCATACTGCTGTCTGCCATACCATTCTATCTGGGCTTTTGCAGACGGGTTACTGGCATTGGCTGCTAATGTACTTACATTACTGGGGCTGGCCGGATAGGGTAAAAAACGCAATAAGGAATAAGGTCCGCTAATCCAGTCTGCTCCTTGGTGTGTGAAAGTAAATGGTTCGTAAAAATGAAAATTGTAAATAATTTTTTTCTGATTGATGATGGGCAGTTGTATTAACTCGCTCCAGCTGCCATAGTTTTCCGCAGTCACAATGATATAATGATTGGGAGCTGCTTCTCTGATAGAACCAACAATCTGTTCCTGAAATGGAGCCCACCAGTTTTTATCAATTCCAGATACCAGTCTTTCTGCTCCAATATTCGGTTCATTCCAAATTTCAAAAAAGAGTCTACTGGTATCATATGCTTTGAAATGATTGGCCAGGTTTTTCCAGAATTGTCTGAAGGATTGTCTTGCCAAAGGATCAATCGCTAGTCTTGCTTCAAAATTATCTCCATAAGGATGCATTTCAATGGTTACCGCAAGTCCGGCTGCCTGTATATTTTTTACTGCATTCTCTACATGAATCAAATTGGCTGTTTGAATTTCTTCAATTTTAGAACTACCACATAAAACAGAAGGCCCAATGGGAAGTCGCACATAGGTAAACCCTGCATCTTTTATTTGTTTGAAATGAGCACTGTTAAATCGGATGCTGAATTGAGAGGGGTCAGAATAATCATTGAACCAGTTAGACAAATTAATGCCTTTTGCCAGCTTATCCACTGCCGTTCCCTTGGGGCCGATCACCGGGTCTGGACTAGAGCCTGATTTGGTACAAGCAGTCAGCCAGATGGCGGTCATTAATAGTATGGTTGCAAAGTATTTATTCATTCTCCTTAATTGATGCTACAATTGATCCATTCCGGATCAAAGTTGGCATTGTATTTTTTGTAAAAATTGATGGCTGGTTCGTTCCATTCCAATACCTGCCATACCATTCCTTTGAAGCCCTTCTCTTTACACTCTTCTATTAAACGATCAAAGAGTAGCTTACCAATATGTTTGCCCCTCATTTTTTCTGTAACCAATATGTCTTCTAGGTACATTCTTTGGCCTTTCCAGGTACTGTATCTTATGTAATAGAGTGCAAAACCATGTATTTCGTTGCTTCCATCGGCTTTTGTTTGTTCCGCCACAAATGCCCACCATACAGGCTTTTCGCCGAATCCACTTTCAATAAAATGGTCCAGTGTTACTGTTACTTCATCTGGTGCTTTTTCGTAAAGGGCCAATTCCTTGATTAATTCAAGAATTCTAGCGCAGTCTTTTGCTTCGGCTCTTCTGATTTGAATACTCATAATTGGTTCAATGCTTGTTCAAAGTCGGCAATAATGTCTTCTATATTTTCAATACCCACACTCAATCGGATTAGGCCATCGGTGATATCGAATTGCAATCTTTCTTCTTTTGTTAATCCCATATGGCTCATGCTGGCCGGGTGTGATAAGAGCGTATCTGGTGTCCCAAATGAAATGGCTTTTACTGCCATTTGTAATGCGTCAATGAATTTTTTTCCTGCTTCTAATCCGCCCTTCAATTCAAAACTCATCAATGCACCTGCCTGCTTCATTTGTTTACGAGCAATTGCATAATCGGGGTGTGTAGGTAATCCACAAAAATTTACCTTGGCTACGGCAGGATGTTGTGCCAGAAAATTGGCTACCTGTACTGCATTGCTGCAGTGTCGCTCCATTCTTAACTCCAACGTTTTTAATCCGTTGGTTAGTAAAAATGCATCGAATGCATTGCTGTTGCCTCCCAGTAAAACATGCCATTTCCAGATAGGCCCATGCATCAATGCAAGGTCTTTGCCTATTAAAATTCCACCGATGGCGGTACCATGTCCATTCAGAAATTTAGTAGTGCTGTGCATTACAAAATCTGCTCCCCACTTAAAGGGTTGTTGTAAAAATGGCGTAGCTGCTGTGTTGTCTACAGATACTTTGATACCTTTTGATTTGGCCAGCTCACATACTTTCTGAATATCAATGCAACGCAGGGTTGGATTGGAAGGTGTTTCAATATGTATTAGCTGAATATTCGAATGTTTTTGTAGTGCTTCTTCAATTGCAGCTTCATCATTCAGATTAATTAGAATAGTATCTACTCCTGTATCTGCAAGTACTTTGTGTAATAGCTCGTGTGTGCCACCATACAATGCATGATGGGATAATACAGCATCCCCTTTTTTTAGTAAGCCTAAAAACAAAGTGGTTAGAGCTGCTTGTCCGCTGGAATGCAGCAATGCCTTTACCTGTAAGGGTTCACCGGCCTCATTTTTTAATCCGAAACTTTCCAGTGCTGCAATGGTTTCTTCTGCAACCGTAAAACTTGGATTGCCCCAACGGCTATAGATTTTTGTTTTATCTGTTCCTGCAAATCTTTCACTTCCTTCAGTTGCTGAATCAAAAGTGAAAGTTGAGCTGGCATGTATGGGCGTCAAATGCGCATGATTGGCATTGTTATGGCCAGATGCATGGATGGCAGTAGTACCAACTCCTTTGTATTTTTTATTCATTTGAATTTTTTTTTTAATACGCCCATTTGATCCAAGTTGCACCCCAGGTAAATCCACCCCCAAATGCAGCCAATACAATATTGTCACCTTTCTTCAATTGATTCTCCCAATCCCATAAACAAAGTGGGAGTGTAGCTGCAGTGGTGTTACCATATTTTTGAATATTGATCATCACTTTTTCTTTGGGTAGCCCCATTCTGTTTGCGGTTGCATCAATAATTCTGAGATTAGCCTGGTGTGGAACCAGCCATGCAATATCATCTGCAGTTAAATTATTTCTTTCCAGTAATTCTGCACTAACATCAGCCATTCCTTTCACGGCAAATTTGAATACGGCCTGCCCTTCCTGATAAGCATAGTGTTCTTTCGCCATAACTGTTTCTACCGATGCAGGCTTTAAGGAACCTCCCGCTTTCATGTGTAGATATTGTCTGCCACTTCCGTCGCTTCTTAAAATACTATCCTTAATTCCAATGTCTTCAGTAGTAGGCTCCAGCAATATAGCGCCTGCGCCGTCACCAAATATGATACAGGTTGCACGATCGGTATAATCAATGATGGCACTCATTTTATCTACACCCACTACTATTACTTTTTTGTATCGCCCACTTTCTATGAACATGGCACCTGTGGTAACAGCATATAAAAAACCACTGCAAGCAGCACTCATATCAAAGCCCCAGGCATTGGTAGCTCCAATTTTATCGGCTATAATATTGGCCGTTGCTGGAAATACCATATCAGGCGTTACGGTAGCGCAGATTATGCAATCGATATCTGTTGCTTCCATATTTTTTTTGCGCAATACTTCTTCAATGGCTTTAACCGCCATATCACTACTCGCTTTACCCGGCTCTTTTAGGATTCTTCTTTCTTCAATTCCAGTTCTTGTTCTAATCCATTCATCATTGGTATCTACCATTTTCTCTAGGTCGAAATTGGTCAGTTTTGTTTCGGGAACATATCCGCCTACTGCGGTAATTGCTGCACTAATTTTATTCATGTAATAAGAGGGTTATATAAAAGGTTGAAGGTACAGCTAATTGCTTTCTTTTTGCTATTTTCGTCTTCATTTATGATAGCATTTGTAAGAGGTCATTTTGCAGTTAAAACCCCAGCCCGCGTAGTAGTAGACGTGAATGGGGTAGGTTATGATCTTCAGATCAGCCTGAATACTTTCTCTGCTATCAGCAATCAGGAGAGCGGCCAGCTCTTTACCTATCTGCATATTACCGAAAATGCCCATACACTTTTTGGTTTTGCCGACCTGGCCGAAAAAGACTTGTTTTTGCAACTGATTAGTGTTTCAGGCGTTGGTGCTTCTACTGCAAGAATGATGCTATCGGGTATGAAGCCCGAAGAAATTACCCGTGCCATTGTGCAGGGCAATACCAAACAGCTGGAAGGCATCAAAGGAATTGGTAAAAAATCGGCAGAAAGACTGATTGTAGAGCTGCGCGATAAACTGGCTAAACAGCATAATGAAAATATTTTACCCGGATTTGTTACCCCTCAAATGGATTCGGATGCAATAAATGCCTTAATTTCATTAGGCATTGGAAGAGTGATGGCAGAACAAGCCGTTAAAAAGACCATGCAAACCACCCCCGAAAGCAGTTCATTAGAAGAAATTATTAAACAAGCACTCAAAAACCTCTAGCCATCGAATTGAGCTTTACCTAACCAAGCGGGACTGTTGTTGAATTATTCCGGAAGACTATTAGCATTACTATTGACCATTTTGTGGTATCTGCCCTCTTTTGCCCAAACGAAAGATACGTTGCGCTATCCCATTACAGACCGTCGTGGAGATGCTTTTAGTAACCCTAGTAAAAATCCTTTTGATATTCGAGATACCGGATTAATTAAAAGGAAAACAGAGTACGATCCCAAAACAAAGTCCTTTTACATTTCAGAAAAAATTGGAAACAGCTGGTATCGCAAACCAACCGTGCTGGGTTTTGATGAATTGATGAAACTGGAAAGCAAAAAAGCGGAGAGCGATTATTTTAAAAAGAGAGCAGATGCTTTGTTTCTTTT
The DNA here is from genome assembly GCF_025997995.1 of Sediminibacterium sp. TEGAF015. GTDB lineage: Bacteria > Bacteroidota > Bacteroidia > Chitinophagales > Chitinophagaceae > Sediminibacterium. Next base: position 3,041,415 of record NZ_AP026683.1, read on the forward strand.
AAATCAAAAATCCAAAAGACCGGCTTTTCAAACCTATCCCAAATTATTTGATCGCATATTTGGATTAACCGGACAGAATTTAAAAGTAGATATCAGGCCTGCAGGGGAAGTGAATGTAATGGCAGGTTATCAGGGGCAGAATATCAAGAATCCAACTTTACCGGAAAGAGCAAGAAAGAATGGTGGTTTTGATTTTGACATGAATGCCAATCTCAACCTGAATGCAAATATTGGAGATAAGCTTCGCTTTCCTATCAACTACAATACGCTTACCAATCTTGGTTTCGACAATCAATTGAAACTAGATTACAAGGGAATGGATGATGAAATTATCAAGAGCATTGAAGCTGGTAATATCTCTTTTCAATCTAAGGGTACATTAATACCTAGTACACAGAATTTATTCGGGGTAAAAGCACAATTGCAATTTGGAAAACTATTTGTTACCGGTGCATTGGCCAATCAGCGGTCTGCCCGTCAAAGCCTAAACTTACAAGGTGGGGCAGCATTACAATCCTTCCAGAAAAAACTAGATGACTACGAAGAAAACCGACACTTCTTATTGGGAAAATATTTCCGCGATAACTTTAACAAGACCATGCGCAGTTTGCCTGTTGTGAACTCTCAGGTGCAGATTCAGCGGATGGAAGTTTGGGTTACCAACAGGACAGGTGCTACAACAGATGCGCGCGATATTGTGGGTTTGATGGATCTGGGAGAACCCAGACCCTTTAATCCATCTGTTCAATCTTTAACCAACAGTGATTTACCTGCAAATGGAGCTAATAATTTGTATGCTTCATTAGCAGGGGATCCTAATGCCAGAAACCCTGCATTTATCAATAGCTTATTGCTAAGTAAGGGACTGCGTCCGGTAGATGATTTTGAAAAAACCTTTGCCAGAAAATTATCTCCCAACGAATATTATTTTAATCCGCAGGCGGGATTTATATCGGTTAACACGCAGTTGCAGGCCGATGAAGTATTGGCAGTTGCCTTTCAGTATACGTATAACGGAAGAGTATTTCAGGTAGGTGAGTTTTCACAGGATATATCACTTGATTCTAACAGAGGCGTTCAGAAAGTACTGTTCCTGAAATTATTAAAAGCCACTTCACAAAGAACCAATTTGCCTATCTGGCAATGGATGATGAAGAACGTTTATTCACTGGATTTGTTTGGAGGAATTGAAAGGACAGATTTTAAACTGAACGTTTTATACGAAGAGCCGAGTGGTGGTTTAAAAAGATTTTTACCGGAAACATCAGCTGCTGTTGAGGGTCAACCCTTGCTTCGCATTTTGAATTTAGACCGACTTAATAACCGAAATGATCCGCAACCCGATGGGGTCTTCGATTATATTGAAGGCTTTACCATCTTGCCGCAGATGGGAAGGGTAGTATTTCCTGTGCTGGAACCTTTTGGTAGAGATCTAGATACACTGGCATTCTCCGGCTTACCTATTGCTACCAAACAAAAATATATTTACTACCAGTTGTATGATTCTATCAAAGCGATTGCACAAACTTTTGCGAATGTGAATCGATTCGTGATGCAGGGTCAGGTAAAAGGTTCAGGTGGAAGTTCAGAGATTTATCTGAATACATTTAATATTCCTCCCGGCTCTGTTTCTGTAACAGCAGGAGGACAGGTGCTGAGAGAAGGCGCAGACTTTATTGTTGACTATAATCTGGGTACCGTAAAAATATTGAACCAGGGTATCCTGAGTGCCAATATTCCAGTGAAAGTAAATTTTGAAAACAATATTGGATTTGGAATGCAGCAACGGGGTTTTGCCGGATTGCGGGTAGACTATTTGGCCAGTAAAAAATTATCGATAGGTGCTTCTATGGTGAAACTGGGTGAAAGACCTTTCTTTACCAAAATGGGGTATGGCGATGATCCCATTCGCAACACCATGTATGGAATGGATTTCAGTTATAGGTCTGAATTGCCCGGATTAACAAGGTTACTCGATAAACTTCCTTTCTACACTACACAGGCAAAGTCTTCTATCAATGCCTATGGAGAAGCTGCTGTTTTACAACCAGGGCATCCGCCGCAAATTGGAAGAGGCGATCAGGGATTAATTTTTATTGATGACTTTGAAGGAACGCGGGCATCTATAGATTTACGTTTTCCATTTGTATCTTGGGCATTGGCTTCTACACCACAGGGTAATCCTAAATTTCCTGAATCTACCTTAACAGACTCTATCAATTATAATTTCAACAGGGCCAAACTAGCTTGGTATAATATTGAACCCAATTTACAAGACAAGAACAGTCCGAATAATCCTTTGCGTAGAAACCTGACTGAGTTAAGTGATCCAAGAGTACGACAGGTATTTACGAATGAGTTGTTTCCGCAACGAACAACCAATATCACAGATGTACAGGCAGCAACTTTTGATTTGGCTTTTTATCCAACGGAAAAAGGTCCTTACAACTTTGAAACCCGTCCCGGACAAATCAATGCCAATGGGCGGTTAAGTAATCCCGCTTCGCGTTGGGGTGGTATTATGCGAGCCATTGATCAAACCGATTTTGAAACCAATAACATTGAATTTGTAGAATTCTGGATACAGAATCCATTTATAGTTAACCCTGCTAGCAGAGGAGGTAAGTTGTTTTTGAACTTTGGTAATATCAGCGAAGATATTTTAAAAGATGGTCGTAGATTTTATGAGAATGGGCTGAATACCCCTACTGTTCCTGCCTCTGTTGATAGCAGTAATACATGGGGTAAAACGCCTGTGAATCCGATACAGATTACTCAGGCATTCAGTAATGATCCTAACGACAGGCCTTTTCAGGATGTGGGCTTTGATGGTATTGATGATATAGCAGAGCGTCGCAAAAAAAGTTATATCCTGAATCAACTGGCCAATAATTTTGGTCCCGCTTCTGCAGTGTATCAAAGAGCATTGCAGGATCCTTCTAATGATAACTACCAATGGTACCGTGATCCAGCGTATGATGCAACGGGTACGGGTATTTTGGGCCGGTATAAAAATTTCAATAATCCGCAGGGCAACTCACCGGTAGCAACTACGGGAGGACAGTTTACTTCGGCGGCTACTTTGTTCCCGGATAATGAAGATTTAAACAGAGACAATACCTTAAATGAGTCCGAATCATATTATGAATATGAGTTGGCGCTGGTACCAGGAATGGATGTGGGTAGAACTCCATATATCACCGATAAAAAGCGTGTAACTGTTAATTCAGCGGATGGTATTACCAGAACGGAAGACTGGTATTTGTTTAGGGTCCCCATTAAAAATTATACCAGAAAAATTGGTAATATCCCTGATTTTAAATCGATTCGATTTGTGCGTTTGTACATGACCGATTTTGAAGATTCAGTTGTGGTGCGATTGGCAAGATTGGATCTGGTAAGAAATCAGTGGCGTCAGTTTATATATAACTTAGATACTACGGGATCATACACGCCGATTAACAATACTGCCGGTACTGCTTTCAATACACTGGCGGTAAACCTTGAAGAAAACAGCAGTAGAACACCTGTGAATTATTTGATGCCTCCAAATGTGGAAAGGGTGCAGTTATTAAGTAATAATGGAGTGAACCTGCAACAAAATGAACAGGCGATTGCGATGCGTGTAAATAATTTACAGCCCGGTGATGCCAGAGGTATTTTTAAAACACTCAATCTGGATATTCGCAGGTATGCAAAAATGTCGATGTATTTGCATGCTGAATCTATAACAGGGCAGCGTCCCGTTGCTGACAATGAAGTAAGGGCAGTTATCAGAATTGGTCAGGACTTTTTGAATAACTATTACGAAGTCAAGATTCCATTGAAAATTACACCACCAGGTATATATCCGAAAGGACAGGAAGCCCGTGTGTGGCCGGTAGAAAATAATATTGATTTTCTGCTTCGGGATTTAATTGATTTGAAACTGGAACGGAATAATTCAGGAGCATCTCTTGCGTCTATCTACCGTAAAATTATTGGCAATAAAACATTCTCCATTATGGGTAATCCCAATCTGGGTGAAGTGAGAGGGGTGCTGGTTGCCATTGAAAATCCGGTAAGACCCAATGGTACAGCTATTAGTGCAGAAATGTGGGCCAATGAATTGAGGTTGTCGGGATTAGACGAAAGAGGAGGCTATGCTGCATTAGGAAGAGTAGATCTTGTATTGGCCGACTTAGGAACCTTATCGGTATCTGCCAATAAATACACACAAGGATTTGGTTCTTTGGAACAAAGAGTGAATGAACGGGCAAAAGATAATTTAATGCAATTTGATATTGCGGCCAATATTGATGCGGGCAAACTGGTTCCTAAAAAAGCCAGACTCTCTGTGCCTATTTATGCAAGCTTCAATCGTTCTACTTTAACACCAGAGTTTGACCCTTACGATCTGGACGTGAACTACAAACAGAAACTGAATGCCGCGGCACCAGATAAAAGGGATTCCATTAGAAGAGCAGCAGCCGATGTAACAACTATTAAAACACTGAACTTTAATAATGTAAGAGTACTACAGGGACAAGGACGGGCCAAATTACTCAGCCTCAGCAATTTTGATATTAGTTATTCCTTTACACAAACAGAACATACGAGTCCTGTAATTAATCAGAATAAAGTAACCCGACATCGCGGTGGTTTTGGATACACTTATATTGGGCAGAACAATTTTGTAGAACCATTTAAAAAACTGATTAAAGGGAAGAGCCCTTGGCTGGCTTTTGTGAGAGATGCCAATTTTAATCTGAAGCCATCTTTTATAAGTTTCAGAGCAGATATCAATCGTCAGTTTGGCGAATTCATTCCGCGTATGGTGAATACGTTCAGCAGTAAAGTGGATAGGGTAGATACCACTTATGATAAGTACTTCACTTTTGATCGTTTTTATAATTTACGATGGGATCTAACCCGCTCGGTTAACTTTGACTTTAATGCAACCAATAATGCCCGTATAGATGAGCCATTTGGAAGAATTGATACCAAGGAGAAGAAAGATACGGTAAGAACGAATTTCTTAAAAGGGGGAAGAAATACATTGTATCAGCAGAAAGCCATCATGAATTATAATATTCCGCTGAACAAGTTTCCATTTGCCGACTGGATTACGGCACGCTATAGTTATGGAACTTCTTACAGTTGGATTGGCGCCAGCCGAATTGCTGTGAACTTGGGTAATACCATTGAAAATTCTCAGGAAAATAATTTAAATGCGCAGTTCAACTTTGGCAACTTATATGCCAAGTCAAGATGGATGCGGGCATTGGATAATATTCCTCCGCCAAGAGCAAAAGGGGAAACCAAGAATGCGCGTAATGCCGCACCAGCTGCTAACCCACTGGGTTCTGTCTTCCCTTCTAAAGAAGAAGTAATTGCAGGGTTAACAGGTCAGAAGCGAACAGAAGCGATAAAAAAGTGGAGACAACAACGCCGCGATATCAGAAATGCAGAAAAAATGTTGCGCCAGGCTACTACACCTGAATTGGGTGCACTGGAAAGATCAGCAGGTAAGTTCCTTACCATGTTCAAAAATATCTCGGTAAACTATAGTGAGAATTACAGAAGCCGCCTGCCAGGTTATATGGACAGTACCCGCTTTATTGGGCAGAATTTTAAAAGCATGGCACCGGGACTGGATTATGTTTTTGGTAAACAACCAGACGCCATCTGGATCAATGACAAAATTGGCAGAGGTTTATTAACCAGGGACAGCACGTTCAACTTCTTATACAGACAGAGTTTTGAGCAAAGCCTGAAAATAACGGCACAGATAGAACCCATTCGGGAATTAATCATCGATTTAAATCTCGATAAAACTTTTACTAAAGATTATACTGCTTTAATTAAAGACACCACTGGTACTGGAAATAATTTCGGACAATTGAATCCTTTATTCAGTGGAGGTTTCAGTGTATCCTATATTGCCTTCAATACTTTATTTGGCAAAAGCAATCCTAATGAATTGTCTGCTACTTTTAAAGAATTTGAAGCCAATCGTCTGGTGGTTTCAAGAAGGGTAGCTTCCTTAAATCCTTACTGGCAGCAACTTCCGGCTAACCAGCAGTTTACCAGTGATGGATATGCGCGTGGGTATGGCCGTTATTCTCAGGACGTATTGATTCCTTCCTTCCTTGCTGCATACACTGGAAAAGATCCGAATACCATTGCTTTGATTAAAGAAGGGTCCAGTAAAATCAGTGCCAATCCATTCCGCGGGATCATACCTAAACCCAATTGGAGAGTAACTTATACCGGATTAACCAAGATTCCTGCACTGGCTGCTGTATTCCAAAACTTTACCATTAGTCATGGATACAATGGTCAACTGAGCATGAACAGTTTCAGCAGTGCTTTGCTGTATCAGGATCCATTCAGATTGAATGCTCCTGGATTTATTGATACTACCAGTGGCAATTTTATTCCTTTCTTCCTTGTGCCCAATGTTAGCATGTCTGAAAGATTTGAACCATTATTGAAAATAGATTTTACTACCATTAGTCAGTTCAATTTTAATTTGGAATTCAGAAAGAGCAGACAGCTGAGCATGAGCCTGATCGATTATCAGTTAAGTGAAAGCAGAAGTACAGAATGGATTGTAGGACTGAACTGGAGAAAGCGAGGATTTAAATTGCCGTTTGGCATAGTTGGTAAGGGTTTACAAAACGACCTCAATTTGAAACTGGATGTATCTGTACGTGATGTTTCTATCAGTAATAGCCGCCTAGATCAGACCAATGCCTATGGCACGGGTGGACAGAAAGAAATTACTATTCAGCCTGCCATTGATTATGTAGTCAACAGCAGAATAAATGTGAAACTATTCTTTGATCAACGAAGAGTGACTCCTTATATTTCTACTTCTGCACCTATTACCAATACACGTGCTGGTATTAATGTGCGGATTTCATTGGCGCAATAATATTGCCTTGGCGATAGCGATACTTGTATAGGAAATATGTTGGAATAGCAATGAAAAATTAGATTAAAATAAAAGGGTCAACAGTTTATTACTGCCGACCCTTGCTTTTTCAAGCTTATTTAACTGTGCTAGTTTTTCCGAAAAGCCCATTTGCCAATTTCTTTCCAGCCTACTTTTTTACCGTACATTAAAATACCGGTTCGGTAAACTTTACCACTCAACCAGGTGGTTAGCAAGAAGCTTCCAATTAGTGTTGCCATACTTGCTATTAATTGCCAGTAAGGAACGGTACCTGGAACGCCATACGCTATTCGGGCCATCATTACCATTGGAGAACTGAATGGAATGATACTAGCCCAGGTAGCCATACTGGTGCTGGGATCTTCTACCGCACGGCTCATGATAATGAAAGAGAAAATGATTGGCATGGTAATGGGCAACATCAAACTTTGTGCATCCTGTGGATCCTCGTTTACCACAGAACCTACTGCTGCAAACAGAGAAGCATAAAACAGATATCCTCCCAGGAAATAGAAGATAAAGCAACCAATAATTAACGGCCAGTTGGCTGTGCTCATGGTATTCTGGAACTTGTAAATATTCTGTGCGGTTTCACTTGCCTGTGCCATGGAAGCACCTGGTCCCATTTGAGCGTTTGCTTTTTGCAGTTCTGCAACCTGTTGTAAAACATCCTGAGGAATAAAGAACTGGGAAGCAGCAATGAATCCGAATATTAAAAGAATCCAAACAAAAAATTGAGTTAGGCCTACTGCTCCTATGCCAATGATCTTGCCCATCATTAACTGGAATGGTTTAGCGCTACTAATCATCACTTCCGCAATACGATTGGTTTTTTCTTCCATTACACCGCGCATTACCATTGCTCCGTAGATGAACATGGTAATATAGATCAACATACCAGAGCCAAATCCAATACCGTAGGAGAGGGCAGCACTACTTTCTTTTACCGTATCGCCAGTTTCTTCCAGCGATTTCATTTCTGCAAACTGAGATGAGGTTTTAATGGAGTCAAGGCGTGCACGATCAATTCCTGCATCCTGCAACATCTGATCTTCTATGGCATCGTTGATTCTGTCTTCAATTTTAGATTGAAGCATCAGTCCGATTCTTTTTTTGGAACGGATAATATAAGTGGTTTTGTTGGTGCCTTCAAACTTAGGAATCAGAATAATATCTGTATAACCCTTGCTCACATAGTTGGAAGTGTCAACATTCGCAGGAAACTCAAATTTTATATCACTGGCATCTCTTAAATTGCCCTTAAAAAATCCATTTGCATCAATCACTGCAATTTTATGGTTCTCTTTTCCTGTAGAAGATAGCAATGCTGCACCTGCTATAAATCCCACCATGATTAATGGGGTTAAAATGGTGGTCAACAGAAAACGTTTATTCATTACTCTGCTGAGGTATTCTCTTTGTATAATGATTAATATCTTATTCATACGTTTAGTTGTCTAGTTTTTGAAATGCTCTTGCTGTTGCGTGTGTTCCTTCTACCTGACTAATGAATATCTCGTTTAAGGTAGGCAGGATTTCATTGAAGGATTCAATGGTACAAGGGGTTTGAAGAAAGTGATTCAGGATATCGTTGCTTTTATAGCCTTGATTAATCTGAAGAATCAGTTCCTGGTCATTTACTTTTACCACATTAAATGCAGGAGAACTTAAGTTGCCGGAAACATCGGATAAACGAATACTGAATTTGTTTTCTTTAAATTGTTGTTTGATGCCATGAACGGTACCATCCAGTATTTTTTTACCTAGGTTCACCAATACAATATGGTCGCAGATTTCTTCAACCTGCTCCATTCGGTGTGTACTGAATATTACGGTGCTGCCTCTTTTGGCTAAAGCAAAAATTTCTTCCTTAATTAAGTTGGCGTTCAAAGGATCCAGACCGCTGAATGGTTCGTCCAGAATAATGAGTTTGGGCTCATGTAAAATAGTGGTTACAAATTGAAGTTTCTGACTCATTCCCTTACTCAGGTCTTCAACTTTTTTGTTCCACCAGCTTTCCATTTCCAGCTTCTTAAACCAATACTTTATTTTCTGCATGGCGTCCGCCCTACTTAATCCTTTTAACTGAGCCAGATACATGGCTTGTTCACCAATTTTCATTTTTTTGTACAGGCCTCTTTCTTCCGGCATGTATCCAATTTTGATGATATCATTCAATGGATCGAAAGTTTTTCCTTCCAACTTAATTTCTCCACTGTCCGGATAAAAAATTCCGGTAATCATTCTCAGTAGGGTTGTTTTGCCAGCTCCATTGGGGCCCAGCAATCCAAAAATACTTCCCTGTTCTATGCTGAAACTGATATCATCAACCGCTTTTTGGGTAGCATAATATTTTTTCAGATTCTTTAATTCTAAGATTGAACTCATAAGCTTATTTATTTGCTGAATGTAAGAATTAGTACGACCATTCAACATAATATTACAAGAATGGGCAGGTTTTTTGAGTAATTTTGTGCATTATTTAAAAATAGAGAAATGAAGGGTATACAGAAGTGTGGGGTAGTTGGATTGATGCTTGTACTTTTAACTGGATTGTCAAGCTGGGGGTTTCTTGTTCACCGTACCATACATCAATTGGCTATTTATCAGTTGCCATCGGAAATGAGCGGATTTTTTCACAGCAATATGTCCAAACTGGTATACGATGCCCCCAGAGCAGATACCCGTAGAAACACCGATAGTACGGAAGCACCCAAACATTTCATGGACCTGGAACCCTACAAAGTTAAAACTGCGTTTCAGTTGCCTGACAATTTCAACAAAGCCATTCAGCGTTACAGCTGGGATAGCTTAAAACAATACGGCTATGTTCCCTATCAGATTATTGTGATGAAAGACAAGCTTACAGAGGCTTTTAAAATCCAAAATAAAGACTCTATTCTTTTTTATGCAGCAGACCTGGGGCACTATATAGGGGATGCCAATGTGCCTTTACATACCACCATTAACTATGATGGACAATTAACCAATCAGGTTGGCTTGCACAGTTTGTGGGAGTCGATGATTCCTGAGCTGGAGATGGAAACTTATAATTTGTTTAGCGGTCATAAAGCCCGGTATTTGCGCAACCCTATGCGCGAGGTTCAGAGAGCCATGCAGCGTGCGCACGATTTATTGCCGGATATGCTCGAAAAGGAAAAAAATCTAACCCTTGCTTTTACGGACTCTACCAAGTATCGTTACCAAATGCGCAATGGGAAACAATCCCGCTCTTATACCAGTACTTTCGCTAAAGCATATGCCAGCCAATTAAAACCAACCATTAATCAGCAACTGCTACATTCTGCAGCATTGATTGCCGATTTCTGGTATACTGCATGGGTAGATGCGGGAAAACCGGATTTGAGTAATTTGTTTAAGAACAGTACGGAAAAACAAGCAACATTTGCCTCAGAAATGGAAGCATACAAAAGCAACCGTTTGATTACCGACAATTTGTTAGAGGCAAAGAAAAAATAGTATCAGTTCCTTTAATTCAAACCAGCTATTTTTTAGGAGGCGAATACTGTTGCAATTTGCTGTGCCAGCTTTTGACCGTCCATCGCTGCGCTCACAATTCCCCCTGCATAGCCTGCTCCTTCACCGCAAGGGTACAAATTCTGTAGCTGCGGGTGCGTTAACTTTTCAGGATCCCTGGGTATTCTTACAGGAGAAGAAGTTCTGCTTTCTGTTGCTACCAGCACGGCTTCATTGGTATAGTAGCCTTTCATTTTTGCGCCAAACATTTTTAGGGCACCTTGCAAAGATTGATAGATAAAATCGGGTAAAACGGTTTGGAGGTTTGCGGCTTGTAACCCTGGTAAATAACTGCAGCCAGGTAAGTCCTGAGAAATTTTATTGGAACAAAAGTCTACCATTCTTTGTGCAGGAGCTACAAAGTTTCCGCCGCCGGCTGTAAAAGCTTTCTGCTCTACAGATTGTTGAAAATCCATAAGCAATAGCGGGTCAACCTCTTTCTTTTTAAAATATCTCAGCGCGTCTTGTTCGGCAACTTGAACCACCATGCCACTATTGGCAAATGGATTATTTCGTTTGCTTGGACTCCAGCCGTTTACTACCAGTTCGCCTGGATCAGTGGAAGCAGTGGCTATAATCCCCCCGGGACACATACAAAAACTAAATACGCCTCTTTGTTTTACTTGTTCAACTAAACTGTAAGAGGCAGGTGGTAAGAATTCGCCCCGGGTATTGCAGTGGTATTGTGCAGCATCAATAATGCTTTGTGGATGTTCAATTCTTACACCCAATGCAAAAGGTTTGGCTTCTATTTCAATATTTTTCTGAAACAATAATCTGAAAATATCTCTTGCAGAGTGTCCTGTTGCCAATATAAAAGCATCAGCAGCAAAGCTGCCACCATTTGCTGTTTTCAGTGAAAGGATTTTATTGCCTTGTATTTCAAAGTCAATCAGTTTGGTTTCAAAATGCACTTCACCACCTGCAGCAACAATCTGTTCGCGCATGGCAGCAATGATTTGAGGCAATTTATTGGTTCCAATATGCGGATGCGATTGATAGAGAATTTTTTCTTCAGCGCCAAACTGATAAAAAAGTTGCAGCACTTTATCTATGCTTCCTCTTTTGCTGCTTCTTGTATATAATTTACCATCGCTGTAAGTACCTGCCCCACCTTCGCCAAAACAATAATTGCTTTCCGGATTAATGATGCCTTGCTTGTTCAATACAGCCAGATCTCTTCTTCTTGCTTTTACATCTTTTCCCCTTTCGATGATAATGGGCTGAATACCCAATTGCAAAAGTTCCAGCGCAGCAAACAAGCCTGCTGGTCCTGCCCCTACAATAATCACTTTTTTTGCATTCTTTGGCAGAGAATGAAATGAGAAAATTTTGTTGCTTCTTTCTTGAAATGGCTCATTCACAAAAGCATTCAGGGTAAGGTTGATCCATACCTGTTGCCTGCTTCTGGCGTCTATGGATTGTTTGAGCGTGCTATATCCGGTAATATTTTCAACGGATGTACCCAGTGCAGCAGCCAGCATGGATTGCACAAGTATTGGATTGGCCGCTTCTTCGGGCTTTAGTTTAAGCGAGATATTTTTTTGCATACTGTCAGGTATTGATCCTAAAAAGTAAAAAGTATTAGAATGGTAAATCGTCAACCACTTCGTCGCTCGGAGGCATATCGTTGTAAGATGCTGATGGTGGCATATCGCCTTCAGAAGCAAGCTTTACAGTTTCCATTCTCCAGGCATCCAGATTGGTAATATAATTTTCTCTTCCATCTTTCACCCATTTAGTGCCTTTGATATTGAAAAGCACTTTTACATCTTCGCCTAAATTGAATCTGTCGGGCATTGCTGTTTTATCCTGTACACACTGAAACTTTACATAATTGGTGATGGTTCTTCCATTAATATCTTCTGATTTTTCAATCACAAATTCTCTGGTTTTAAAACTTTCTGTGCGCTGAACAATATCAAATTTGGCTACCAGCTTGCCTATAATTTCATAACTCATGTGTACGGTTTATTTTGAACAAAAGTAGGTGTATTTTTTCCAATTAAAATTGTACCTTTCTTCGTTCACAACTGACCATTATGAGGCGACTTACTTTTCTGCTTGTTTTCTTCATTTCCTTATCTATTTCCTGTAGTACCATTCAGGTTCCCAATTCTGTGAATTATCAGGGTTTGTCTGTATCGGGCAAACAAAAGCAGGATACCGCCCTGTTGAATCTGATTCAGCCTTATTCGGTTGAAATTAACCGGACCATGAACAAAGTGATTGGATTTACACCAACAACATTAACCAAGCGTTTGCCAGAAAGTGGGTTGGGTAATTTTATGGCAGATTGTATGCAGGAAATGGCAGCTCAGAAGTTTGCTGTTCCGGTGGATATAGCTTTTATGAATTCAGGAGGAATTCGTGCCTCTCTAAATAAAGGAAATATAACTGTTGGAAATATTTATGAGTTAATGCCCTTTGATAATTTACTGGTGATTCAGGAACTGAAGGGATCGGTGCTGGAAGCACTATTTCAACACATAGCTACAGATGGGGGCTGGCCCATTTCAAAAGGGTCTTCTTTTAAAATTCAGAATAAAAAAGCTGTGGACATAGTGGTGAATGGAAAGCCATTAGACAGAAATGCCACTTATATCGTAGCCAATTCAGATTATGTGGCACAGGGTGGGAGCGATGCCGCTATGTTAAAGCCCTTTCCTTTTCAGAACAAAGGGTATCTGATTCGGGATGCACTAATCAGTTATGTAATGGCAATTACTGCGAGTGGCAAACCTTTAGATCCAAAAATTGAAAACCGTGTAAGCAGCAACAACAATGAATAGAAGACATTTTATAAAACAAACGGCATTTACTGGTGCAGCGTTGGCAACCACTGCTATAGCTGGAAAAGGAGTTTTACAAGCACAATCAATTGGGTCAATCCCTGAACAGTCGCTTTTAACCATTCTGCATACCAATGATGTGCACAGCAGACTGGAACCTTTTCCCATGGACGGGAGCAGAAACCAGGGACTGGGAGGGGTAGCTGCCAGAGCATCTATGATTCAATCAATCCGGGAAGAAAATCCGGCAACATTACTGCTGGATGCCGGTGATATCTTTCAGGGCACTCCTTATTTTAACTTGTACAAAGGGGAACCTGAAATAAAAGTCATGGCCAAAATGCAGTACGATGCAGTTACGATGGGCAATCATGATTTTGATGCGGGCATTGAAAATTTTGCCAATCAGTTGCAGCATGCCAATTTTCCTGTGGTGATTTCCAACTACGATTTTAAGGGAACGCCTATGGAGTTTTTGTATAAACCCTATACCATTATTCAAAAAGGGAAACAACGTATTGGTATTTTAGGTGTGGGCATTGAACTGGAAGGATTGGTTCCTAAAAATCTGTATGGGAGTACAGTATACAATGATCCGATTGTTGCAGCAAATCAGACAGCGGATTTATTAAAGCAAAAAAAATGTGATTTGATTATTTGTTTGTCACATCTGGGAGACAAATACAGCGATAACAAAGTAAGCGATGAAATCCTGGCGAAAGAGAGTCGAAACATCGATTTGATTATTGGTGGTCACACCCACCGCTTTTTTGATCAACCCAGAAAGTATAAAAACAGGGATGGTGGGGATATTTTGGTGAACCAGATGGGGTGGGGAGGGATACAAATGGGGCGTTTGGATTATAATTTTTCGGAAGCAAAAAGAAATAAATCGCCGAAAGCCCATACTGTAGTTATAATGAGAAAAACAAGCGAATAAAAAAATTTTTTTTTCAACATAAAGTATACATATTCGCAACCC